>CATWQA010000029.1 GCA_958352815.1 uncultured Eubacteriales bacterium | reverse complement strand
TCCCAAAAAATCTTCGATTTTTCGGGAGCCCTGCCCGCCCCGGCGCTTGGGGAGGTCGGGTGTGACCCAACTTCTTTGAAGTTGGACGGCACTCATTACTTCGATTTGTATAAAGTATGCAATGTCAATAACAGCCCTAAGTTGTTGCTGATTAGAGCGCAACGGGGCGGGCGATTGCCAAATTAATTCATTTAATCAAAATATATGGTTTATATTGAAAACAAATGCTTTGGATCATAATATAAAATAAATTTTCAATAATAATGAGAGGGGGAGAAAAAGCGTTTATGCTTTTTCGTAAGACCCGCCTGACATTGCCCTAACCTCCCCTCCCCTATTCTGACTTGAACTGCCCTAAAGCTATTCTTTCTTTTTCTATATATTTATTTTAATATTTTTTATTTTGATGTAATATATTTTTATTTAATTTAATTTCTTTTACTATACTATACTTTAATTTCTTTTACTTTACTTTACTTTGGGGATTACGGTCATCATTAATTGAGTTTCTGCACGCATTAATTAAGTTATTGTAAACATAAACCCCGCTAAGCCGAGTTTCTGTATACATTAATTCCACACATATGATTTTAAAGCAAAATATGCTATGTTTTAAAATATATGGTATACCAAATGTTTACCGTTGGTATACCACATGGCAACCACAGTGTAAATGTATGGTATACCACATGGCAACCGCGTGCCCATCACACTAACGATTTACATCAACATAAACGGGATTGAGGTATATACAACCCACCAATTTCGTAGGGGCGCCGCTTGCTGCGCCCGCTGCAATATTAACATTAAACACCATATTTTACGGATTTGGAATTACATTTAAAATCATAATCCCTGTTAATTTATATAATCACATTGGTTTGTATACGGGCGCAATAAATGGCGCCCCTACGAATTACGGGAACAGGTTTATCACACATTCAATTTAAGCACGGACAAAAAAATTCGGTCGGCTGAAACCTGCCGACCGTAATTTTTGTATTAATTCATTACTTTGTATACTTCCCAAACAACCTTTGAGGCCTCCGCCCTTGTGGCAGAACCTCTGGGCTTAAAGCTTCCGTCCTCATAGCCGTTCATAATTCCCAAGCCGCAAAGCTCGGCAACAGCGTTTGTGGCATAGGCTGCGATGTTGTCAGCGTCTGAAAATTCAAGGGCTATCTCATCGCCGGTCTTGCCCATTGCTCTGTAGAGAATGGTTGCCATATCCTGACGCATGATTGACTCTCCGATTCCGAAGTATTCGTCTGACTGTCCCTGAACAAAGCCTGCACTGACAGCGGCGTTTACGTATGGGGCATACCATTTTGATTCGTCCACGTCAACAAAATCGGAGCTTGGGTCTGTGGCATTAATTCCGAATAACTGAACAACCATTTTGCAGAACTGCTCTCGGGTCACGTTGCCGGCAGGGTTAAACTCGCCGTCTCCCATACCGTTTACAATTCCTGCATTGGTTAGCCCGATTATTGCCTCCAGAGCCCAGTCGTAATTGTCAATGTCAGTGTAGGGGTTTTCATCGGCATAACTGGGAGCCTTTGTGGGGTTGGGAGTGCTGTCGGGAGCGGCGGTGGGGTAAACGGTTCCTGTGTTGCCGCCTGAGGTTCCGCCTGTATTGAAATTGCTGCCTGACGAGCCTGTGTTTGATGTGCTCTTATAAACGGTAACCTGTTGTTCCCCTAAATCGTATACGATGCCGTTATATTTGTAGTAGCACTTAACGGTAACGGTATCTCCAATCGAATAGTCGCTTGAAGTGGGGTAAACTGATACGGATACGCCGGTATCTCCCGGCTCAAATTCCTTCTCTGAACTGGTTTGTATAACCTCTCCCGCCTCATTGTACGTTCTGAGAAATGCAGACGCTTCCTGTTCCTTTAACTTATTATTCCTGGTAATTGTGGCGGAAAAGCTGTTTCCGATGTTAATACCGCCGGACAGCTTGAAGGTAGGCAAATTTGAGGTGATAGTATCGTCCACCTCGGTGCTGTCAATCACGCTCTGTATGGAAGCCAGCATATATTCTTTGTAGGTACCGCTGTAATTTTCATTTACATCTTCATAAAGAGCTTCTGCGTTACCTCTTATCGAGGCGATATATGTTGAGTACAGTCCATGATCCGTGTACTTGTTGGCGTTTGAGAGCTGAACGGACAGAGAAGCGATTTTGGAGTTGTAATTCTCCGCCGTAGCCTCAGAAATTGAGCTTAGAGCCGACTCAACATAGCCGTTGGCAACTTCGATTTTGGAAATTGCCGCGCTGTATTCCTCTGCAGCTTTGGGAGCTCTCTTTAAAGCGCTGGGCTGCTCTGTGGAAACAGACTCAAATGCGGTCTTGAGATATTCAAAGTTGATTGCGTCGCTGTTATTCTCGATCCCGTTGTACGCCTCAGCCATCTGCATAATGGGAGCCACCTGGTTCATGGCGTTTGCCGCCCTCTGGAGGGAGGTGAACGAGGTATATGTCAGTCCGTTTGCCGAAAGTGCAGTGTTGATTTTGGATTGACTTGGGCTGCTCAGAGCCTCGTAGTTTTCAATTGCCGCGTCTATGGGGGCGCAATAATAGGTGGATATGTTGTAAATATCTCCTGTACCTTGGTTTCTGTAGAATGTCAGCTCCGCCGCGCTCGGAAGAGCCATAAGTTCATCAAACACTTCCTGTTCTTTCTCTGAAAAGTCAGGCATTTCAACGCCGTCTGTAATATTCAGACCGGGTTTTACAATTACCTCCTCGCCGTTTGCAAGAGTGGCGGTGAAGTCAGTTACAGAAAGAGTGGAAGCTGTAATTGATTCCGAAGAGGTCACGGTCGCGTTTGCAAGAGTAACCGAACCGCTGACCGAGGTTTCTCCGTCCTTCCAAATATAGGTTACGGCGTGGTCATCGGTAATCGACTTTGAGGAAACGCCGTTGTCTGTAAAACTATCGCCGAAATCTGCGCTTTCAATAACTCCGTCGCCAAAATCAGCGGTGAACTTAAAGCCCTTTATTTCAGGCAGGCCGGAACCTGTTCCGAACACAATCTTGTATTCGTTCGTGTTTGAAGTGGAGTACACCGTAACGTTAAGCCGCAGGGAAAGCTCCTGCTGCTGCGGCGGGGTGGCTGTGGCCGTTGCCTCAGGTTCGTCGGTAGAGGCAGGGGTATCTGTTGCCGCCGGCTCCTCTGTGGGAGCAGGGGTTGCCGTTGCTTCCGCTAAGACCGCCGATGTATCCGAACCCGTTGAGTTATTTCCCATCGCTGAAACAACTCCGGCGGAAGCAAAAATCATAGAAGCTGAAACAACACTGCAAATAAGTCTTTTTGTCAGTTTAAAATTTTCCATATTAATCCTCCTGAATTTGTCTGTTTTTGTCCTATTGCATCCTTAATTATAGCATTATAATATTTAATATCAATTAATCGAGGGTTACAATCATGTTACAAAAATAACAAATCCCGACAATAAATTACATATAAAACATATATTGGAAAGAGGTTTTATTTATTTAATCTTCGCTCTTCCTCAAGGTTTTCCAAAGCAATTCTTACGGCTTCCACAACAAAAGCGGTAAAAGTGCAATTCTTACCTTTTATTTCCTGTTCGACTTGCTCAATCACATCGTTGGGAAAACGTATACACTTGTTTGTGGTGGGTGGAATATTAGGTATTTTAAATTTTTTCATATGGTTCTCCTTTTTGAATAATCTTTGTCTATACTGAAAATATATAATATAGTTTTATATATTTCTGCATAACAAATGTATTGCAATTTATAAATAGATGTGATAGAATATAAAAAATTGATTTGGGAGGATTTTTAGTATGCTGAATCGTAAAGATAGCAAGCGCAGAAGCAGCAGGGGAGAACCATTATCCTTAAAAATTACTGCTGTTGTTTTAGCTGTAGTTTTAGTCATCATAATGATGTTCTCGGAAATTTATGACAGAAAGAGAGAAGCAGAAATTACCGCGATGGTTGAACAGCGAAAAATAGAATTGCTTGCCGAAAAGCAAGCAATGGAAGAAAAGAAAAATAATGACAGCTTTTATCAGAAGCTTGTTGATGGGTTTGACGTTAATGTTCTTATTGTCGGTGATTCAATCGGCGTAGGAATTAATGAAACTTCGTGGGCAGGACTTCTTGCATCATATTTGCAGACAACATATAAGTGCAAGGTTAATCTTACGAATGTTTCAATGGGCGGAAACTCAAGCTATGCCGGTTATGCCCGCACATTGATGTTGGACGACGGCGTGGACTATGACCTGGCTGTTATATGCTACGGTCAGAACGACAGAGAACAAGATTTTTCATTGTACTATGAAAGTATTATCAGGGCTTTGCGTTCCAAGTTCAGCAAGTGCTCGGTTATTTCGATACTGGAAAGTTCTCAGAGAACCTACACCAATAAGATGACAACAATTCAAAAAATATGCGAGCATTATAATATACCTGTTGCGGATACGATAGCCGCTTTTGCCAATAGCGGAAAGGAATACTCGGAGCTTTGTTCCGATAACGTTCACCCGAATGATGAGGGAAAGGTAATATATTTTGAGACTGTTAAGAATATAGTTGATAAATGTGCCTCCGAATATGCTTCGTATAATCCGACGGAAGTAGCTCCGATAAACACCGATGTTACAAAATTCGACACATTTAAATTTTATGCCGCGGATGAGTTTGAAAAGGTTGATGAGGTTACATATACCATAAAGACAAGCATTTCAGGAATAATGGGTATTGATTACACATATGAAAGCGGAGAAAATCAAACAAATATATATGTTGACGGTAATCTTTTCGTTGCCCCAAAGGTTACCTTTAATTATGACTTTTCACAAAGACACATTTTGATTGTGTCGGATAATTGCACTGTTAACGGGGAGATTAAAATAGTATTTGCCAATGCGGAGCAGGCAAAGGGCTTTGGCGGCATTATGTTCAGCAATATTTCGGAATAATGAGTGCCGTCCCACTTCAAAGAAGTGGGGTCACAGCTGCGCCCGCAGATATACCAATAGTTTACACCATATTATGCAGATTTGTAATTATACTTAAATTGCAATCCCTGTTATTTTATATACTCACATTGGTGTGTCTGTCGCCCGCCCTGTGTGTTTGCCCCCTCCTCCCCAAACGCACAGGGCGGGCAAACAAAAAGGCAAAGCCTTCATTAAAATTTTGTTGGGGTTTGGGGCAACACCCAAATCGGTTTCCCCGAAGGGGAAAATCGATACCGCCCGGGTCTGGCTGTGACCCAACATCTTTGATGTTGGTTGGCACGCATTGTTCCCATTTAGATACAGTGACTAATGTCAATAACAGCCCTAAGTTGGTGCGACAAGGCGGAACCGGGCTAGGCGAACGGTTATACTATCAAGTATAAATAAAATTATATGGGTATAGTATAAACATAAAGTTTTAACATTTACATGGCATTAGAGGCAATGGCATATGATTTAAATATTCTCGGTCTACTTTCGGGTTATATTGAATATATTAAGATATGTAAAAACCGGAGGTATGTTTATGAGATACAATAACTTTAAGTCAAATGCTGTTGCTGTTATAAAAGGAAGCGAGCATTATCCTGATATTAACGGGAGGGTGCTGTTCAGACAGCAGAAAAACGGAGTGCTTATAACCGCTGAAATTTTCGGGCTGCCCGTCGATGAGAAAAATTGTGACGGCGGCATATTCGCCTTTCATATTCACGAGGGAGGGGAGTGCAGCGGAAGCGGCAGCGACCTGTTTGCCAACGCCAAGGGGCACTACAATCCCAACAACTGCCCTCACCCCTACCATGCGGGGGATCTTCCGCCCCTAATCGGGAACAACGGATATGCCTATATGTCCGTTTTGTCCGACAGATTTACGGCAAGAGAGATTATAGGCAGAACGGTTATAATTCATCTTCACCCGGACGATTTTCATTCTCAGCCCAGCGGAAACTCGGGAGAGAAAATCGCCTGCGGCGTTATTGCCAAAACCTAAACGAAAAGGTATTGCCCGACTCGGCAATACCTTTAGCTTTTCTTTAATTTTTTAAACATTCGAACAATTTTTGTGTTTGTATAGTCCTTTTCAAAAACCGCGCTTAGGAACCTCAGTATGGGGTCGGCAGCAATTGCGAACACAATAAGCAGCATTACGCATCTACCCGTCATTGAGCTTATGGCAAACAAGTCTCGCATAAAGATTATGCAGCCCAGCCAGCCCGCAATCATAGCCCCCAGCAAAATCCAATGGAAGGTATTCATGGGCTTTGAAATTCGGTATAAAATCATAAATCCCACGAGAGATACCAGAAACGTGCCGGCAGTGGAAACGCTTTCCCCGTCAACACCGAATACCTCGCAGAATATAACCAGCCCGGCGACCACCAAAAAGTCCGTCAGTCCTGCAGGCAAAGCCTTTTTAAAGACGTTGGTCAAAAAGCGCCCTTTAATCAGTTCCCTGTTGGGTTCAAGAGAGAGGAAGAATGCAGGCGTACCGATTGTGAACAAGCCGATAAGGGAAACCTGAGACGGCTCCAGAGGGTACCCGTTCACAGAAATCATAGAGAACAGAGATAGCAGCAGCGAGAATATGTTTTTAACCAAAAACAGGCTTGCCGAACGCTCAATGTTGTTTACAACCCGTCTGCCCTCGCCCACAACCGACGGCATTTTCGAAAAGTCTGAGTCCACCAGCACAAGCTGAGATACCTGGGACGCAGCCTCGCTGCCCGACGCCATGGCGATGCTGCAATTTGCCTCTTTTAGGGCGAGCACATCGTTCACGCCGTCTCCCGTCATGCCCACGGTTTTGCCTTGTGCCTTCAGAGCCTTTACAAACATGCGTTTCTGCTCGGGCACAACCCTGCCGAAAACGTTGTATTCAAGACAAGCGTCGTATATAGCTCTGTCCGATGTGAGAGTGGTTGCGTCAATATACTTATCGGCATTTTTAATCCCCGCTTCCTTGGCAACTCTGGAAACAGTCACCGGGTTATCGCCGGAAATAACTTTTATTTCAACCCCCTGCTCCGCAAAGTATTCAAAGGTCTCCTTGGCAGTAGCGCGGATGGGATTTTCCAGAAGAACGAAGCCCAAAAGCTCCACTCTCTCGGTCAGCGCTTTTCCGTTTAGCTCACCCTTGTATTTAACAAAGGCAACTACTCGGTAACCCTGAGAGGAGTAGGATGTGACATCTTCTTCATAATCCTTAAACTGTTCCCGCAGCACCAGCTCGGGAGCACCTAAAACATAACTCTGCCCTCCGAGGACGCAGCCGCTGTATTTAAACTGAGATGAAAAGGAAAACACCTTTTCCGGCTTTGCCCCGGTTCCGCTTGTGAAGAACTCCTTCATTGCCTCCATGGTGATGTTGTCCTTGTCCATGGCGGCAACCATGTTGCTCAGCAGGCACTTGACGCTGTCGTAGTCCTTGTTTTTCGCAACTTTTAAGGAGCTGACCTTCATTGTGTTTTCGGTTATGGTTCCCGTTTTGTCCACGCAGAGAACGTCTACCCTTGCAAGGGTTTCGATACACTTCATGCTGCGGACAAGAACCTGCTTCCGCGCCAGGCGCATAATGCTGACCACCATAGCCACGCTGGCAAGGAGGTACAGTCCCTCGGGGATCATGCCGATAACCGCGGCAACCATACCGGTAATGCTGTCTCTGAACCCGGCATGAACAAAAAACATCTGCTGTATAAACAGCACCAGTCCGATTGGAATAATAATAACGCCCACGATTTTAACAAGCTTGTCAAGAGACCTGATCATTTCGGACTCTTCCTCATGCTTGTCCCGGGTTGCTTTTTGGGTCAGCTTTGAAACATAGGAATCTTCGCCGACCTTAACCAGTCTCGCCCTGCACTTTCCGGACACAACAAAACTGCCGGACAGCAGCTCATACCCCGGCTTTTTTGCGACCTCGTCCGACTCGCCGGTAATAAGGGATTCATTCACCTGGGCGGAGCCGGAAATCACTATGGCGTCGGCAGGTATCTGGCTTCCTGCTGAAAACACAACAACATCGTCAAGGACAAGCTCCTCAACGGGTATGATCTGTTCAGTTCCGTTTCTGATAACCGCCGCCTTGGGGTCGCTGATAATTTTCAGCTTGTCCAGCGCTCTCTTGGAGCGGATTTCCTGAATTATTCCTATCAGTGTGTTAAAAAAGATTACACCGAGAAAGGTTAAATCTCTGAACGCGCCCACCAGTATAAGCAAGGTCGCCAAAACTACAAATATCAAGTTAAAATATGTAAAGACGTTACTCTTCACGATTTCGCTGTAAGTTCTGGTTGAGGAGCTTACGGCAGTATTAACCTGTCCGTTTCTGCGGCGTTCCTCCACCTGGGCGGTGTTCAGACCGCTTTCGGGACTGTCGTATATATCGGCGTCAAATCGGGAGTTGTTTCCCATGTATGTCATTCACCTCCAAAATCAGCCTCAAGGCTCGTTTGACATATCTTTTAGATTGATAAGCTGCGCTTCCCGTGCCTTTTGGTTTTGCTCTACCGACATTGATGGGTCGTACAGAGTGATGACCTTGCACGGCGCCTCGGGGCACTTTCCGCAGTTGGCGTATCCGTGTCTTTCAACACAGCAATGATAGGATTCGCACATACCGTTTTCAGTAAATTTTGCCCAAAAAACCTTTCCTTTATTCGCAAAACAGCCGCCGCATTTATTCTTATAGTATTTGCACTCGGAACATTCAATTCCGCAGCATCCGTATACTTTGTTCATAATATTATCACCCGTTTGCCTTCTGTCACAACAATTAAGTATTTATATCCTCACGGGAGGTAATCCTCCGAGTTTAATTCTACCAAAATTTTATTAACAATAAGTAAACTGTTTTTTAACATTTTGTGTTTATTTTGATTATTTTTTAATGGCAAGAGCCGAATTTAAAGCTTCGGTGAATTTGAAAATTTGTTTAAATATAATTCCTGTTAGTTCTATTCTCACATCGGTGAGGCAATCGCCCGCCCCGTTGCGCTTGCCCGACCTCCCCAAGCGCCGGGGCGGGCTTTAAGCACATAAAATAGGATGTTTACAATAGCAAATCATATAAGGTGGTTTTGGCACCTCACGATTTTGATAAAGGCTTTGGCGACATTGCCGCCGCATCGTCGCAATATGCCCTCATAGCTCGGCTTGCCTGTTCGCCAAGCCTACGCCTTTACGGGCATGTGCTCCTCATTTCCCAAAAATCTCTGATTTTTGGGAAGAAGGAGGGGCAAGGCAGCGGGCGAATGTTTTTCTTTATTAAGAAAAACGTAGCTTAGCGTACTTTGCTCCGACGAGGGCTCGGCAATGGCTTCAAAGGTAAAGCCTTTATCAAAATAGACGGATTTAGACATACAAAGCTTTAGGTGTTTACAGGGTTTTAAGGAACCTTCGTCCCCTAAAACCCTGTTATTTTATTATCAGATAAACCTTTTCAGTGTTTCAAGCATAGCGTCAACATCTATAGGTTTTGAGATATGAGCGTTCATGCCTGCGTTTGCCGTCTGTTTAACGTCATCATCGTACACATTTGCCGTCATGGCTATAATAGGAATGGTTTCGGCGTCGCTGCGCTCTGTTGACCTGATAATTCGGGTCGCCTCAATGCCGTCCATGTGCGGCATTCGTATGTCCATAAGAATTATGTCATAGTAAGACGGCTCTGATTTTCGGAACATATCCACGGCGATTGCTCCGTCCCGAGCGTGTTCCACTGTTGCACCCGCCGCCTCAAGCACGGTTATGGCAATCTCAGCGTTAATCATGTTGTCTTCAACAAGCAAAAACCGCTTACCCTCAAAGTTTGTCGTTTCCTTAATGCCTTTTTCCCCTTCGCATTGCTTTTCCAGCTGCTTGTCGTCAGGCGGAACAATGGGTATTTTGACGGTGAAAGCGCTGCCCTCTCCGAGTGAACTTTCAACAGATATGGAACCGTTCATCAAGCCGACCAAGTTTTTGGAAATTGCAAGACCCAGACCTGTTCCGTTTTGACCTGATGAGAATTTGTTTCTCTCCTGCTCAAAGGGAACAAATGCGCGAGATAAAAATTCCTTGCTCATGCCAACGCCGTAGTCGCGTATTACAAATACGTAGAACTCCTGACTGTTTTCTCTTTGGCATGAAATTTCAAAGTCAATTTCAGAGTTTTCCTCGGAGAATTTAATCGCATTGCCCAGCAGGTTAATCAGTATCTGCTGCATCCGCATAGCGTCCAGCATTGAATATTCCGTCGAAAGCTTGCTGCGAACCACGTTAAGCTTAATGGATTTCTTGTCACAGAGAGGCGCAACTATGGCTATAACCGAGTCAATAAAGGAGTTTATGTTAACAATCTCCGGCCGCAGCTCCACCTTTTGACTTTCGATTTTTGACATATCTAAGATGTCGTTAATAAGACCCAGGAGATACTTTCCGGAGAAGGAAATCTTTCTGAAGTAGTCCGTTGCTTTTTCGTTTTCAATTTCCTTTGCTCCGATATCCGCCATTCCCAAAACGGCGTTCATAGGAGTTCTGATTTCGTGACTCATACGGGATAGGAAATCACTTTTTGCACGGTTGGCAAGCTTTGCTTCGTTAAGAGCTGCTTCCAATTGCCTGTTCTTTTCCCGTTCCTGCTCATATATATCAGTGATATCCGTACGCACAAACACAATTGTCAGCTTTGCTCTGTCCAGATAGTAGAGGCTTATCTTAACACGTCTTTTTTCTGTTTGCTTCGGATCGCTGTAGAGTGAGTGAATTATTGTGTACTCGCCGAAGCTTTCAAGCCTCTCTATGATATTCTTGGTATCATAGGCTTTAAAGCAATGTTCGCGTTCCTCGGGCGGAACGTTTTTGGATATGTACTCTTTTATACTGTCGGTATATAGCCGCGGATCGTCGCTGGGAAGAGCGGGAGCGCCGTGCTTATGTCTCACCATGCGAATAACGCCGGAGTGAACGTTAAGATATGAAACAGAGTCCACTTTTCTCTCAACAACGCTCTGGGTTACCATTTTCTTTACCCATTCATCAGTGATGTCCAATGCGTAAATGAATGCGTATATATCATCTGTTTGGGTTTTCTTAATCATATTGATACTGACGGAGTAGCACCTGATTTGTTTGTCGTCACGCTTGACAAACATTTCTATTTCATAGCGTCTTTCGTTGTTGTCATAGCGTCTGAGCAGTTCTCTCCGGCTTAGTTCTTTTTTAACAAATTCCCTGGTGCGAACCATTACGTACTTGTCAACAAGCTCTTTGATTGAGGCGTCTATTGTGCATTTTGTTTTTAAGACGTAACTGTCATCTCCGGTGGCCTTAACCACTAAATCCCGAGTAACGTTGTATTCAACGCTGAGAGAGTATCCCGCCTCCAATGCGGACTTTCCCGCCAGTTCTTTTTGGAAGTTCTCCTCCGTTTTTTTCTCTTTTGAAATATCGATAGAGGTAATTATAACCTTTATGGTCTCTCCTGCGTCATTTTTCATTGATGAAAAACGAAGCCGTTCCCAAAGTCTTTTGCCTTTCGTGATACTCAGAACATCGCAGGAACCCTCAGACTCCCCGTTTTTCGCCGCCTCGTAGAACTTTCTCAGAGTTTCAACGCTTTCCGGAGCGGTAATATTTTTGGCAAACCAAGATTCGGGAAAGTTATCCATGTAAGGTTCGCCGTCCGATGCGCCGAGAGCGTTCTTTGAGCCCCAGACGGCCTTGTTTTCGGCGGGATAGTATTCCCAGTAGCCCATTCCGGAATGTTTAACGGCCTCATTTAAGGTTCTTTGGCTGATTTCAGTCTTCAGGTGTGCAAAATAGTTTTCGCTGTCATCTGTGATGTATTCTATGTGAGCGGGAATACCGTTCCAATCAATAAGTCTGCCTTTGTGGACAAAGTGCCTGTGCTTTGTTTCGTCAATGCGGTCAAAGGATATATAGCTGCTGTATACCATGTCCTTCTTGCGGCAGTGCTCACAGGGCTTGTCCTTGCCGTAGAACACTTCATAGCATTTTTTGCCGATTGCTTCATCATCTCTGACAATTCCAAGGCTGTGCATAGCATCGTTGATGTATAAAAGGGTATAGGAGTCGTCGTCCACAACAAAAACGCCTGTGTAGGAGTCCTTCAGGATTTTGCGGTACATTTTGGCCTCGTCCGACATGCCGGTGAAAAGTCCGGCGTAAACAGGCGCTCCGTCCTCGTCAACTCTGATTTGTGTGGCGAAAAACGTAACCCATTTGTAGTCGTTGTTGATTTTTTTGAGACGGTAGTTAATGTTGATTTGCTTTGCCTCTCCCGAAAGCAGCCTTCCCATCTCTTTTTGAAATCTCTGTATGTCGCTTGGATGCACAGACTCTTCAAGAGAACAGCCGCTTTGAACCCATTCCTCGTATTGGGCCGCGGTTCGTCCCGAAAGAAGAGGAACGCCGCGGCTGTAGTATATAATATCCATTTTATCGTTGAAAATTCTGAATATGGTGGTGTCAATCAAGCTGTCAAGGACTTCATCCTTTTCGCTGATACTGTTGTTAAGCCGTTTAATCTTAATATTTTCAAAAATGAAAAAGATAAGGAGAATAAGAAGCATCAGCAGGATGGGTATCCCTATTCTCAAAGCCTCGGCGTTCCTTTCAAAAACAGAGGGGGTGCGGTTTATAACAACCGAGCCCTCGGGAAGCTGAGATTCCTTTATGTTAAACCTGTCCATAACATTTTTGTCAAACTGCTTGATTGAAGTTGTAAGGATGGGCTGAATTTCCGAAATATCCTTGCCGCCGAACACTTCAAGCACCATTTTTGAGGCTTCCTCAGCCATTGATTTCTGGCAAATCATGTCGCCGCCCAAAATGCCGTCGCCTAAACCTAAGTCGTCCGTTCTGAGCACGGGTATGTTGGCGCTCTCGGTGATCAGCTTTGTGGAAGCAGTGCTTGAATATGAGTTGCCCTGCCCGTCCATGTTGAAGATTAAGTATATAAGTATGGTGTCGTCTTTTAATTGTGACAGAGCATTTTTGATTTCATCCTCGGTCATGTCGCTGGTTCTGAAGGGAGTAAAGGTCATATTCTCAAATTCATGAGAGGCCTCTATAAATTGTTGCTCGCAGCCCTTTCCTGAAACGGTATCGTCCACTATTCCCACCACATTGGTGGCGTCGGGATAGATAGCAAGCCCCGCGCGAACCGTGTTCGAAACCGAGAACTGCTCAATAACACCGGTGTAGCCGTAAGTCGCTGTGGCATAGTAGGCGTTTTCCATGGCGTTAATGCCAAAGTATACTACGGGAATATTTGCAAAAAAATCATTATGGTAATTCATGGCGAAATTCAGCGCGGCGTCGTCGCCCAAAATAACTGCATCGTAACTAAAGCCGTGCTCGATTTCGTTATGCAGGCTTTCCGAAAGAACACGCTCAGCCAACTCATCGTCCATGTTTTTTGTGTTCATAAATCTGTACTTGATTTCATAATCATCGCCGAAGGTCTCGTAAACGCCCTCCATCTGATGAGGAACCGAACCCCAGTCGTAGGAATAAGAACTGATGAATAAAACCACCTTTCTCTCATAGGCAAAGCCGTCCACGCAGAGAATGCCCTGCATAAGAAAAAGAAGGATTAATGGGATAATAAAAATATTTGTAAAGCCTCTGAGACATCGCTTCATACGCTGCGCCCCCCTCTGAATCGGTCTGAAACAATTAAGTTAAATTTCACCAACTTCATTATATAATATCTTCCGGAAAAAATCAAGAAATTTACATCATTAAATGATATATTTTATGCAATTTATTTGTTAAATCCAAAACAATTCCTGCCCATAAAATAAAAGTCACACCGACAAATAATGATGTTGATCACAAATTAAACGGTGTTAATAAAGTGGATAAAAAAGGGAAAAAATTCATAGCAAGCTTTGATATGCACCTCCAAAAGTTAGACACTTTTGGAGGTGTACATTTGGAGAATATATATATAATAATACTTGTTAGCTAACTGTCCCAAATTATGATTCACGCAATTTGGGACAGTTCAACCAATGGACGTATTACATATTTTTATTTAATTTTCTCTATTAGTTTTATACTTTT
Organism: uncultured Eubacteriales bacterium; assembly: GCA_958352815.1. Classification (GTDB taxonomy): domain Bacteria; phylum Bacillota; class Clostridia; order Monoglobales; family Monoglobaceae; genus Monoglobus. The sequence goes on along the minus strand of CATWQA010000029.1, from coordinate 14,352 downwards.
TTATTAGAACTTGAACTTCATAAACGCTTATTTTGTTCAAAGAATAACTTTCATTTATTTGTTTTTCAAATTCAATCGGATCTTTTATAGTTAATAACCTATTAAATTCATCTTGATGTGGATATTTTGTTGAAAAACTAGTAGATATATGAGGTTCATTATTTCGTATTAATGGAGTGGTGTGTTGTATGATTTCTTCATTTTTCGCAATAAAACGTATAATTGTATTTATTTCGTTACTAATTTGAGGAACTATTCTTGTATCACCTTTTAATTTGTTTAGTTTTCTTTCAAAATCATGCAGAATTTTTAATGTTAATTCTTTATTTTTAATTATACAATCAACCTCATGCGTATTTATGTATTTTAGAGTAGATAAAGCTCTAATATATTTTACAAGAAAATTTATATAGATTTTATCATCGCTCATATTTCCTATAACTTCTAAATCATTAAACTTTTCTAATATTGTAAAATATACTCGCCTATCATTTAAAGCACAAAAATATATGTCATCTATAAAATTATAATCAATATTTTTTATATTATTCATGTCGAAGTACAGGCGGAGCCATCCCATCCAATTATCTACCGAAACAAATTCATTTGATACATTGAGCGCTTTAAAAATACAATTATCCTGCCTTTGACCAAACTTTTGAATAGTAGAATTATTTTTATATATTTTACCGTGAAAAAAGTTATTCCACATGTTGCGAAAAGCTTCCCTTTGTTCATCATAAGGACGTGAAATTACTTTATCAATAAATTGTTTTGCTGTCATTTCATAATCGGTATACTCTGATTCTCCGCTATATATAAGATACCATATTAGCCTGTTGCGTTTTTCATATTGATTATTATGTGCAATCATATATATATCGTCTGATTTTCTAAATTCGGGTAATTCGTCGTTTAAATCAAAACCTAAAATCAACAGAGCTCCAAGCCTATATTTGTTATCGTTATTGTTGAGAATTCTATTAGCATAATCTTCGACATCTTCTGAGGAATTTATTTTATCCATGAATTCTTGTGCAGAATAACAGTTTTCATGGTCTTCAATCAATAAAATTTTCATAATATCAAGATGATCTAAAATCTGAGCTCCATCTTTAATTTCTTTATATATATCGCTTAAGCAATGTTTTACAAAGAAAAATGAAACTGCAAGATTACGCCTTTCCTTATTGTTAAAAATATTTTTATCCTTGTTGAAACAATTGTTTAATTCATCAAGAAAAATTTTGATTTTCCGTATGCTGAAACTTATTTTTGTAAAACAAGCATTTAAATATATATCACCGATTTTAATATCAAACCCTGTTGAAATTCTATATATGAGCATTTCAAAATCTTTTTCTTGTATATTTTCATAGTCTGGCAGAAAAAATCTAATAATATCAAACATATCAATTCGCGTAACTTCTATTTGATATGGAATATATTTTTCAAGATATATTCTATCATAACCGATTTCCTGCATATGAGTTTCATCGTATTGATAAATAATTTTAATATTGTTACAGGCTAATTTCTCTGCCACAGAAAATAAATTTGTAAGATTTTCTTTACTCTTTATTCTGTCAATATCTTCAAAAACAATCAAAATAGGCTTATCAAGGTTTTCACACTCCTTTTTAAATTCTTCAAAAATATCACCATAAGAATATTCATTTTTCCAAAAAAAAGACAAAATGCTTTGTATAATTCCGGTATTCTTAAAAGCATTTATAATTTGATTTGCATATTTTGAATATATTAAATTATTTTTCATTGTGGAAGATAATCTCTCCATAAGGATTTCAGTAATATTATCAATATCGCAAGTTAAAAGACTTATGACAATGTGAATATATTTGTCTTTGTTTTTCTCAATAAAATGATCAGTTATAAAAGTTTTTCCGGTACCCCATTCGCCATTCAAACCTATAGAATTATAAGAATTAACAAAGCGTTCTAAGCGAGATATATCGTATTTTTGCTGGTCAAATAAATTTACATTCTCTGCATGTTTTACGCTTTTCTCTCTAAATAATATAGCGTACAGATAACATCCCATTAGTGTTAATATGGCCAATAAGTCTACTGTCTCCATAGGATACGATATTTCTGTTGCAATAATATATCCACCTATAATCGCAATAAGCAATAAAACAATTTCACATATAAAATCTATGCCGTTTTTTTGGAAAGAAAGAAAACAGTATGTAATAATCAGCGCTGAAATCGTTAATAGTAGTCCGAACGAAAATTTTATAAAATTGAATAGAAGTATAGATACTATGATAGCAGATACAAATTTAGATAAAAGTATAAGAATTTTCCTATACATGGTTTTCCATCTCCTCGCAACAATAATTTCCAATCTTAAGAAATAATTATAACATAAAAATAAAAATGACACAAACTTTTAATATGTTATACTCCGACGAAAAAACTATTATTAAGTCTTTCAATTCAACGTACTTTTAGATAAAAAAATCATAGTATTTTAGCGGATATTCTCACCATGTATCAGCGTAATGATTATACAAATAAAAAAGTAAGGGCAATTAAAAAAGAATTTAAAAAATCAAAGCAGCAAAACATTAATACTAGCACTGATTTGAAGCCATACAAAAATATTGAGGAGCTATATAATGTCTTTGAAAAATAGAGCGGAAAGTCAGAGGGATTTTATGAAAATTGGATATTTGTAATAAGAAAGTTTACGTTGTGCAATATAGCACCTTACGTTTTACATATAAAAAAGTCGTATGCTATTAAAAATACAAAATTATTGCAAAAATATATAGAAAAAATAATAACTCTTGATTTTTCGGAAATGATCTACGTAAGTGATTATATAAATATCATACATATGAAATGGATTATTGATGTTTGCTTTTTGGACGTTCTACCTCAAATTGATAGTATAAATGGACAATTAAAAATTACAACGGAAATAAGTAACATTGAATATGTTGTTAAACATTATAGATATTTAGTTTTTATGTTATTAATAGAATTTATAAACACTAAAGAGAAAAAGTATTATAAATTATCTTTTAAGTTAGACGAGATGTTAAATAAACTTGTTAATATCATCAATGATGAAAGAGAATATAATAGAGCTAATATTTCAAAAATATTGAACGGCCCCATATTCTGTTAAGGTTGATTTTTCACAGATTTTAGCTTTCACAGATATATCTTATTTGCTTGTTTTTGGTTTGCATATTGTTTTACCTTTTTGTTTGCGCTGTCAATGGCATTTTTAAATCTCCTTAATTGTGTCGGTTATTATTGCACGCTTTTTTATTGTGAAGTTTAAATAATTTTTCAGGGTCTATCTTGATAGCACCTTGATAATTTTATAATACTATTAAATATTAAAATCAGGCGTTTTGATTATAATAACAAAAACAAAAATCCGAACCCCTCCCCAATTGGAGAAAAGTTCGGATATGATTTGTTTGGTGACCCATCGGGGAGTCGAACCCCGGACACCTTGATTAAAAGTCAAGTGCTCTGCCAACTGAGCTAATGGGTCAAATACAAAAATCACTTTGGCTGGGCCGGCAGGATTCGAACCTACGAATGCAGCAGTCAAAGTGCTGTGTCTTACCGCTTGACGACGGCCCAGTATATCTTGTGGGGTGGGTAAAGGGAATTGAACCCTTGGCCTCCAGAGCCACAATCTGGCGCTCTAGCCAACTGAGCTATACCCACCATGTAGTAAGATAAAATAAAAAAATGGCGCGCCTGAAGGGACTTGAACCCCTGGCCCACTGCTTAGAAGGCAGTTGCTCTATCCAGCTGAGCTACAGGCGCACACCGACATAAGAAAAGTTATAACCGCCGACATTCGGTCGGTTATAACAAGTGGAGCGGGTGATGGGAATCGAACCCACGCAATCAGCTTGGAAGGCTGAGATTCTACCATTGAACTACACCCGCATTTGCGACTTTCTAAGTATATCAAGTTTTACATTGTTTGTCAAGAGATTTTTGAAAAAATTTTCAAATTTACTAATTTGCTGATTTTGGAGGCTGATTTGTAATGGAGTTTATATAATATGCCATAAAAGCAAAAATTTAGTTGTCCTAAATTGCGATAGGTGGTATAATCTAAGTGCGAACACAAGGGGGCATGGATTATGGAATTTTTTAAAAGATTACTGTGTACTGCTGTTATCGGTATATTGTTTTTGAATTTGGCAGTTTACGGTGAAAATTTATCTGATGAGGGCGTACTTTATAAAAATCAAATAGGTGATTTATACGCCGTATGCAAAACAGAGGGCGAATGGTACGTAACAGATGTGGAAAACAATATTTACGGCGGACCTTTTTCCTCGGTGAGTGATTATGGAGATTATCCGTATGCCTTGAATTATGACGGTTCAAAGGTTTTGTATGACAGTGACGGAACTGTTCTTGCGGAGGTTGACGGCAGTTGCGAAATATATTATCCGAAAAACGGCATTTATGCTGTTGCCGATAACACAAATACCGAATTGGTTACCGAATTTGCGGTGTACGACTACGAAACAAAGGAGCGGCTTTTTGTTTCGGACGTGTTTTTCCCATTCTATCTTGAGCAACAGTCTGACAAAATGTTTGTGGAAAAGGACGGCAAGTACGCTCTGATTGATAAGTATGGGAACTACCTGACGGATTTTATTTACGAGGGTTTGGTAAAGCGATTCAATCCGGACTACTTTCCGTTTCCAAAGGCATATGCGATTGTTATTCAGGACGGAGAGGAAAAATATATTGATTGGGTTTTAAACGAAATAGACTTGGGCAATGACAGCGGGGATCCGTTTATTACGAATTGCGGAAGAATGCGCGATTTGGACGGCGCAGACTTTTATATGAATTATTATTGGTTGGAGAGCGGCAACAGACACGCGGTTTACAACATGGATACCGGGGAGTACCTAATTCCCTTTCGAGATGACATGACATTTGGAAGTATGAACCAAAGCTACATTCATGCGGCGAGAGAGGAGAAGATAGGGCTTATTGACTACAGTCAAAACGTGATTATTCCGTTTGATTATAGCTACTTAGGATTTGGCGAAGATAACAGCGGTCTTTTTGAATATACGCGGATTGAGAATGCAGAAGGTTCAGACATTCGGGAGGTGTCTGGGTACTATGATGTTGAGAGAGGGGTTGAGGTTACCGATTTCAAGGGCGTTATGGTGGAACCGGGAATATTTATAAAACATAATTCGGTTTATACGGACGGGTACAGGAAATATGTTTCAGAAATAGTAAATTGCGCAGAGCATAATCTGACCGGTGAGACTTACGCAAAGGTTTCCTATGAAAACGGAGAGTTCGGCGTTGCGTCGTATGTTACGTCCGAGGAGTTTACTCCGGTTCAGGTAAACAGAGATTTTGCCGTGATAAAATTAAACGGGGAATATTTGGAGTACGACGGAGTTATTGTTAATGACCGAACCTTGGTTCCCATGCGAGAGATTGTTGAAAGTCTGGGCGGAACCGTGGAGTGGGACGGCGAAAACAAAAAGGTGTATTCCGAGATAGATGGCAATGTTGTCGAGCTTGAAATTGAGTCCGACATTATGAAAATAAACGGGGAAGAAAAACAGATAGACGTGCCTGCAAAGCTTATAAATGACAAGACCATGCTGCCGCTTCGTGCTCTTGCGGAATCTGTAGGCGCAGAAGTGAGCTGGGACGGAAGAATAAGGTGCGTTTACATAGAAAAATGATATGACATATATGTTCTCCAATTCCTATGTTGACTTTGGGGGTGTTTTGGTATATAATCTAAATACGAGTATTCTCCGCTTTGGGGCGGAGAGTTAGGGAGCGCAGCTCCCGTTTAAGTTAAGGATACAGCGGAACGGAGATTTTAATATGAACGAAAACAAAAGCGGAGGCAAGGCGGTTAAGTCGATAAGCATCATGGCGGTGCTTATTTTGCTTGCAAAGTTTATGGGTCTGTTTCGGGAGATGCTGGTTGCGGGCATCTACGGGCAGGGTTATGCCAGCGATGTTATAAACAGTGCAACCCAGATACCCCTCCTGTTTTTTGATATGGTGCTGGGGGTTGCGATTTTATCCACCTTTGTGCCGATTTACAACAAAAATCTTGAAAAACAGGGCCGTAAGGCGGCAGACGCATTTGCCAACAATTTTATAACTATTGTCGGCGCTGTGGCTGTGCTTGCGGCCATTTTGGGTTCTGTTTTTTCGGAGCCCATAGTTCGGATTATAGCTCCCGGCTATGCAGAAATTCCCGGCAAGGTTGAGGAGACGGCAAGGCTGCTGAAAATCCTGTTCCCGTCAATTGCTTTTACGGCTGTTGCCTATGTGGTTGTGGGCATTTTGCAGTCCCATGGTGAGTTTACGATCCCGTCCCTCATCAGCGTTGTGTCAAACGGCGTGATGATTGCATACCTGCTGATTTTCGGGGATAAGATGGGTCTTACGGGAGTTGCCGTGTCAATGCTCATAGCTTGGGCGATGCAGCTTTTGTTCCAAATTCCGTGGCTGATTAAGACCGGGTACAGGTACAAGCCCCGCTGGAATTTCAGTGACGGAACCATGAAGGAGGTTGCCCTGCTGGCTCTGCCGGTGCTTATAAGCTCCTGGGTTCAGCCTCTGTGCAACATTATAAATATGTCCTTTGGTTCCGGGCTGGGAGACGGAGCGGTTTCCGCTCTCAACTGGGCCAATAAGATATACATAATTATGGTAGGCGTTTTTGCTTATGCCATAACCAATTTCATCTTCCCAAAGCTGTCCAGGCTCAGCGCGGGAGACAACGACGAGGCGTTTGCTTCGACCACGAGAACCTCGGTGGGTTGGATAATTTTTATAATAACGATTATTTCCGCACTGTTTTTGGCTCTGTCAAACCCGATTATCAAGGTGGTGTTTGAGAGGGGTGCGTTTACGGCGGAATCGACGGCAATCACCGCCTCGGCATTGTTTTTCTATTCCTTTGGTATGGTGGGGTACTCAATATGCGAGGTGCTGAACAAGAGCTTTTATGCAATCCGTGACGGAAAGACCCCCATGTACACCTCGATTTTCGGAGTTGTTGTTAATATAGGCTGCGCCGCATTGTTTGTGCCGGCGCTGGATATGGGAATTAACGGTCTGGCTCTGGCAAGCGCAGTCAGCTCCACGGCTATAGCTGTTTCGCTGCTGGTTATGATTAACAAGCGGAGAAAGGGCGTTGTTACCGCCGAGTTTCTGATAAATATTCTGAAAACCTTGATTTGCGGCTTGGCGGCGTTCTTTGTAGCAAAGTTTGTGTATATGCTTGTCGATGGTTTTATGGGCGGCGGAATGATTTTGACCTTGGTTAAGCTGTGCATCGGTGCGCTGCCCGCATGTGTAGTATATCTGGGCTTGGCATGGATTTTGCGAATTAATGAGCTTATGAACGCTCTGGGATTTTTAAAGAGAAAATAAGACACTTAATATATTTAGGAAAGGAATGATAAAGGAAATGAATGAAATGGGATATTTTCAATCCTTTTGGATGTTTCTTTGGGGAATTATAAAGCAGAGCTTTGTGTATAAGTTCCTGAGGAAGATATATGACGGCATTTCCGGCGCGTGGAAGCGCAGCTGCATAACCGAATTTTTCAGGCGGGAGCACTTCTCGGAGGAAGTTTTGGGCAGCAGTATTGTGGGCAGGGTTTTAAGGTCGCCCTTTACGTTTTTCGGGTGGCTTAAGCTAAAATGCGGCCCCGGGCTGAAAGCTAAGGCGGAGACGAGCCGCTTGGTTAATCTTGCCAATGTCTATCTTCACAACCTGCTTGCCCTGAATACTCGATTTATCGGTATGCTGGCAGTAGGCGTCTCCGTGGGGCTTGCGATTTCTCTTGAGATAAACGGCGTCACTCCGCCTGTGATTTGCGTAGTGCTGCTTGTGTTTGGAGGAATGGTGTCCATACCCAATTTAAATCTTACCTCCTATCTCAAAGGCTCCGGATTTATGAAGCTGTTTTCTTACTTATTCGGAATAGATATGACCTATCACTTTTTTAAGGAGAGCTACACAAGACCCTTTTCAAGATTGACCTTTGCCACAATTATAGGTATCGCGGCAGGCTTTGCAGGCGGATTTGCGGGCCCCATATATGCCGCCGTTGTAATCGGCGGATTGTTCGCGTTCTTCCTGATTATGAAGTCGGTGCGTGCGGGCGTTTACATGACTGTATTTCTGGCGCCGCTTATGCCCACAATGGTAATGGTTGCTCTGACCCTGCTGTGCCTATTCTCGCTGATAATCAATTCTCTTATTGCCAAGGAGTTTAAGTGGCGTTTTGAGGGTGTTGGATTTTTGATTTTGGGATTTTTGGCGGTGTACCTGTTCGCTTCGATTAATTCCTTTGCCATGGTGAACAGCCTTAGCATACTTGCGGTGTACATTGCGTTTATGCTGTTTTACTTTGTGGTTATAAACACCATAAAAACTCGGAAACAGTTGTTTGACGTGCTGAGCCTGTTTGCTGTATCGGGGGCGCTTGTCTGCCTGTATGGCATTGCCCAGTACGTATTTGGCTGGGATACCGCTTCGGCATGGGTTGACGAGGAGATGTTCACCGATATTAAAATGAGGGTGTACTCCACTCTTGAGAACCCCAACGTTTTGGGCGAGTATATTCTGCTCGTGCTTCCGGTTTGCGTGGCGCTTATATGGCAAAAGTCCAAGGCTCTGCCCAAGCTGGTCTATATAGCCATGGCGGTGGTTATGTTCGCCACCCTTATTCTCACCTTCTCCAGAGGCTGCTGGATAGGCGTTATGATAACGGCAGGTATTTTTGTTACGTTTGTATGCGGAAAGCTGTGGGGACTGGCGCTGATTGCTCTGCCCTTTATCCCCATGGTTATTCCGGAGAGCATTATCAACAGGTTTGCCAGCGTGGGAGATATGAAAGACTCGTCTACCTCCTACAGGGTTTATATTTGGTTCGGAACCCTGGCAATGATAAAGGACTTCTGGGCTTCGGGAATAGGACCGGGCACAGAGGCGTTCAAGTCGGTTTATCCGTTCTATTCCTACAGCGGAATTGTCGCGCCTCACTCTCACAATATGTTCCTGCAAATTTTTGTTGAGTCGGGAATTGTGGGTATAGGCGTTTTCCTGGCAGTTTTGTTTATGTTCATGAAGAAAATGGTTACAGGTTATCAGGCAACGAGCGGAAAGGGCAGCAAGCTGGGCGCAATGATTGTCGCCATCGCCGCAGGCGTAGTCGGCTTTGCGGTTCAAGGCATGTTTGACAACTGCTTCTATAACTACAGAGTGTTCCTGATTTTCTGGTATGTGATCGCTCTGGGCGTTGCCGCTGTGCATATTGCAAAGAGTGAGGGGCGCAACGGTGAAAAGGCGGTGAAGAGAAAGTGATAAAGGTTGTTGAGGTGTCCTCCGACTCCAATATCGGCGGCGCCGGGAAATGTATCATAACCTTTTTGAAGTATTTTGACCGTGATAAGTTTGACGTGTCGGTGGTGCTTCCGAAAAATTCACTGCTGCTTCCTGAAATTAAGGCCCTCGGAATCAAGACCTATGAGCTGGACAGGCTGGCCGAAAAGTCTCTGGACGCGGGAGCCGTAATGGGGCTTAGGAAGCTTTTCGGAGAGCTGAAGCCGGATATAGTTCACACTCACGCCAGCATGTCCGCAAGGTTTGCGGCAAAGCTGCGAGGGATTAAGACGGTGTATACCAGGCACAGTGTGTTTGAGCCGTCAAAGAGGTTGTCTCAGGGCTTAGGCAAGGTGGTGAACGGCTTTGTCAATAACCACACTGCCGATAGGATAATAGCTGTTGCGGAGGCGGCAAAGGATAACCTGACCGCCACAGGGGTCAGCGCGGATAAGATAGAGGTTATATTAAACGGTGTTGAGCCCCTAAGGCCGCTGCCCGACAGGGACAAAATCAGAGCGGACTTCGGAATTGCCTCTGATGAAAAGGCTGTTGCCATAATCGCCAGATTAACCGAGGTTAAGGGGCATAAGTATTTTGTGGAAGCCGCAAAGATACTCAAGGAGAGAGGAATTAAGGCAAAATTCCTTATTGCCGGAACGGGAGATACGGCAGAGGAAGTTAAACAACAGATTGAAAGAGAAAATCTGTCCGACACGGTTAAGATGTTGGGATTTCTGAACGATGTGGAGCCGTTAATGAACGCCATGGATATTCAGGCCAACTGCTCTTTCGGAACAGAGGCGACAAGCCTTTCCCTGCTCCAGGGAATGAGTCTGGGAAAACCTGCCGTGGTTACAGAATTCGGCGGCAATCCCGGAGTTATCCGAAACGGACGGAACGGGTATCTGGTTCCCATAAAGAACCCGAAGGCTATGGCGGATTGTCTTGAAAGGCTTATGACAGACAGCGAGCTGTACTGCAAAATGGAAAGCGCCGCCATTGAGATATACCGAGAGCGTTTTACAGCGGAGGTTAATACCCGCAGCATTGAAAATGTATATTATGATCTAATGAATAAATAATTTTGGAGGAATAAGACATGAAGAAAGCAAAGTTTAACACAATGGATTTTGTGATTATACTGGTTGTTGTTCTGGTTGTTGCCGCAGCGGGATACTTCTTTGTATCATCAACCGGGGCAAGCACAGGCAGCGGCGGATCGGGCAGCAAGGACGTAACCGCGACAATCGAAGTCGAGTTTATTAAAAAGGATTTGTATATGACCGAGCTGCCTCAGGTCGGCGATAAGGTTACAATCGGCGCAAAGGAAAAAATGCCCGCAACGGTTGTGGGAGTGAGAGCCGAGCCCGCAAAGGTGGTAAGCTACGATCTGGAAAACGGTTCTGCAGGCTGGGCTGAAATTCCCGATAAGTATGATATATACGTAACCTTGGAAGCAAACGCGGTGGACGACGGCGACGCAATCAATATCAACAACAGCCCCATAAGAGTAGGCGACCCCAATGCGGTTCGTTCGCAGGGCTGGGCGGGTTACGGCTATGTAACCAAGTTGGATGTTACCGAATAACAGCTTAAATTACGAAAGGAAAGATAATTATGAGTAAAAAGAGTTCGTTTAAGAAAGACGGAAAAGTTTTCGGAGTAATAAGCATAATTGATATACTCGTTGTTGTTTGTATTATTGTTCTCGCTTTGGGAATTTATGCCAAGTATACATCAGACAGCGATGCTGTTGCCACTGCGGAAAAGACAAAGATAGAGTACGTCTATAAGGTTCAGGGCGTGAGAAACTATACTGTTGAAGCCCTTAAAAAGGGCGGTCCCGTGTATGACAGCGATACCAAGGAATATGCCGGTGAGGTTGTCGGCGTGAGGGAAGAGGAGTCTGTGCAATCAATCAGCCTTGTTGACGGAACATATAAGACGGTTACGGTGCCCAATAACTATGACGTATACGTTACAATTCAGGTGGACGGAAAGTATAACAGCCTGGGTCTTTATACCAATGAAAATAAGTATATCGGAGCAGGTCAGACCTTAAACGCCAAAACTAAGTTTGCGACCACCGAGGGTGAGATTGTAGAAGCAAGAGCTTTGGATGCAACAGAGTAACTAAGGGTGGTATAGGTTGAAAATCCTTGAAAGATTAATGCATATAATATATCCCAATGTCTGCGCTTTCTGCGGAGAGGTTATGGAGTTTAACAAGGCGGGATTGTACATATGCAGTGAATGTATGGAAAAGGTTGATTTTTGTGCTAACAAGGAGTGCTGCAGAATTTGCGGCACTCCTCTTAATAATGAGCGGTATAACAGGTGCGATGGATGTTATAACAAGCTGAGAAACAAAATCCCCATATACTATGAGCGTATTGCTTCCGTGTGCGAATACAACGAAAACAGCAAGCCGGGGATTTTGCGGTATAAGAAAAGCGGGATTCCCGCTGTGATGAACACATACGCCGCACTAATTCAAGGTACGGTCTTGAGCAATTTCGACGGCGTTGAGTTCGACTTGGTTGTGGCTGTGCCGCCCAGGGCTGACAGAATGAAAGAGATTGGATTTGACCAAAGCCACTATTTGGCAAAGAGAACCGCAAAGCGCATGAATGTGAAATATGTGCGTAAGGGCTTGAAAAGAGTTCGCAAAACCGAAAAGCAGACAAGCCTCAATCAGCATTTGCGGCAACAAAACCTTGCCGGAGCTTTTGAGTTTGTGAAATCCACGGATTTGGTCAGAAACAAAACGGTTTTGGTAATAGATGATGTTACTACAACAGGAGCCACCATTAACGAATGTGCCAGAGCCTTGAGAGCGGCGGGAGCCGACAAGGTGTACGGCGCAACAATCGCCACTACGGCAGGTAACTCGGAGGGTTAATTATGAAAAAGGTTATTCAGGTTCTGCTTATAGCAGTGGGAGCGGCGCTGCTCATCTTCGGCGTTGTATCTCTCTTTGTTGTAAACGCCGACTTCGGAACAGTCCTAACACCCATAATCGGGCTGGGGATAGTTCTGTGCGGTGTGTTTTATCCTAAGATTATCGGCTCAAAGAGCAGGGTAGTCAAAGTATTAAGGATTTTGGTTGTTGCGGTCTTTTGTGTATGTGTCGCAGCAGCGTGCGCAATTCATTTTTACGGAATACATGACACCGCCGCCTATGACGAGGATGCGTTAATCATTCTGGGAGCGGGAATACACGGCGATGAGCCCTCCTTAATCCTAAAACTCAGGCTGGATACAGGAGCGGAATATGCCGAGAAAAACCCTGAGGCTGTGATTGTAGTCAGCGGAGGAAGAGGCCCCCAGGAGGATATAACAGAAGCCCTTGCTATGAAAAATTATTTAATCGAAAAGGGCGTTGCCGCAGAGCGTATAGTTATGGAGGACAAGGCGTCAAGCACAACGGAAAATTTTAGGTTTTCGAAAGCATTGCTTGACAACCGTTTCGGAGAGGGAAATTATAAGACGGCTGTTATTACAAACAACTTCCATATTTTCCGAGCGGTCAGACTTGCAAAAATGAACGGATTGGAGGTTGCCCACTGCCACGCCACAATCCCCTGGTATTGGACTTTCTCAACCTACATAAGAGAGCTTGCGGCAGTAATAAAAATGTTTGTGCTCAAGTACTGAGAGATATATAACAGGGTGAACCCTTGCTTTTGATCCGCGGAAACGGGAGGACAGCGGTTATTTCGCCAATCAAAAGAGAGCATTCTGCCTTATAGTCCTGTTTATAGGACACCAAATCAAATATAATGTACCTAAAGATAAAGATAAAATTTATTCAGGAGGTATATTATTATGTATACAAATTACGGATATGTAGGATTGGCTGACGGAATACTCTATTGCACCATGGAGGACGCCCTTGAGGCAAACCCGAAAAATTAACTAAGAGGTGTTAAAGAATAATGAGGAAACTTTTATTAATTACAGGAGATTTGGCAACCGGGAAATCAACATTTTCCAATATACTTTCTCGGAGATATAAAGTCAATGTGTTTTGCAAAGATTCTATTAAAGAGGTTTTAGGAGATACAATAGGATTTAAGAATAGAGAAGAAAACAAAAAGCTTTCCAATGCCTCAATGAAATTGATGTTTTTCATTTTTTCGGAATTTGCTGAGTTAGGGAAAGACCTAATATTAGAGTCAAATTTTCATACAGAAGAATTAGAGGGACTGCATGAAATTGCACGGAATAATAATTATGAGGTGCTTACAATTTCGCTTTATGGAAATGTTAAGATTTTGCATGAAAGATATATGAACAGAATTAATGAGAACCGTCACCCGGTTCATTTAAGCGCAACACTGGATGTATTTGAAGATTTTAAAAGGTGCTCGGATTATTTGACTAATGTGAAAATACCCGGGGAAGTGATAGGAGTAAATGCAGATGATTTTGCTTATCAAAGCAGCCCGGATTTGCTAACAGAGTTAGACCAATTTATGGAATAAAATAATAATGAATTTTAGCTCTGCATCGGCGAATAGCGTTTCCTATAGCAAAGAAGATCTGTGCCTGCGGCGCATCGTCGCAATATGCCCTCATAGCTCGGCTTGCCTGTTCGGCAAGCCTACGCCTTTGCGGGCATTTGCTCCTCTGTCCCAAAAAGTCTGTCGACTTTTCGGGAGCCTCGTGTCCATTATCTTGGGGTTTGGGGCGAAGCCCCAATCGGTTTCCCCGAAGGGGAAAACCGACCCCGCCCGGGTCTGGCGGGCGGAACAGGGCTAGGCGAATAGATTCAAAGGCAAAGCCTTTATCAAAATATTGTTTTAATATGTTGTTGCGATTGCCCTTCCGCCCCTCGCCGTGGGGCTGATAAATGGATTAATATACCAAAGTTCACCTAAGGCAGAGGCAAAAAAAGATAATGTATTTAAGCAAAGTGCATAAAAGAGAGAAAAAGCGAA
>CATWQA010000028.1 GCA_958352815.1 uncultured Eubacteriales bacterium | reverse complement strand
GATAATTCATAGTTATCCTTTATTTTCTATGAGCTTATTGTAGCATACAAATCAACCAAATGTCAACTATAATTTAATAATTTTTTACATATTTCTCTGTTTAATCTTATATCTTTATATAACTTTTAGCAACTTATTCGGAGCGAAGCTGGCAAACAAATGCAGCCATTGCAAATCCCTATAAATTATGAGGATAGATATCATTTCTTACTAAAATAATAGACAGAACCTGAAACATTCGATGTAGAACATCATTGTCCGATATACATCGACAATGATTTGCAATTAATATATAATTTTGTACGTTAAAATTATTACACAAAGGAGAATTACTAAAATGGAAAATTTAGAGAGTTTAATTAAGTCATATCTTTTACATTGCGAAAAGGAAAAACACTTAAGCGAGCATACATTAAAAGCATACAAAATAGACTTATCACAATATTACTCATTTAAAAATAATATTAGTATTTCAAAGGAAGATTTGGTGCTTTACATTCGTCATTTACATGAAAATTACAAACCTAAAACCATTCGCCGCAAAATTGCTTCGCTAAAGGCGTTTATCCACCACTTATATTATCAAGATGTCATTTCAAACAATCCATTCGACAAAATTAATACAAGCTTTAAAGAACCGTTACTGTTGCCGCGGACAATTCCGGCATACATTATTCAAAAAATGTTATCTGCTTCCTATGAAAAAATAAAAACAGCCAAAACACATTTGGCAAAATCGGTAGCTATACGCGACACAGCGATTTTAGAGCTACTGTTCGCAACAGGAGCGCGCATTTCAGAGATCTGCTCATTAAAACCCTCAAACATTGATTTGGATGCGCAGACAGTACGCATTCTCGGAAAAGGCTCGAAAGAACGCATTATTGAAATAGAAAATTATGACGTCCTATCTACCTTAAAACGGTATTATACTATTTATCAAGAAGATATAAAATCCAGCGACTTTTTCTTTTTAAACAATAGGAAAAATCGTCTTTCGGAACAATCGGTAAGGTTCATGATAAAAAAGTTGGAAAAGATAATTAACTCACAACTACATATCACTCCTCATATGTTTAGACATTCTATGGCAACCATGCTGCTTGAAGAAGATGTGGATATACGCTATATACAGCGTATATTGGGTCATAGTTCAATAACTACAACACAGATTTATACTCATGTAACATCGTCCAAACAAAAAGAAATCTTAAGAACCAAACATCCGAGAAATAAAATTCATATTACATAGTTTAGCCAATGTAATAGGGTGTGCGCTCTTTTAGAAAAGAGAGAAGACGCAGAGGTGACTGATTTTTGTACAAACAAAAATCAGAACATAGCAAAGCGATGGGCGATCGAGGAAATCAATTTACAAAATTATTTAATTACTCAAAATTGCGTGGTTTAAGGATAAACCATAAGAGGTTACATAGATTATTATTCCGCATAAATTTTACTCTCACATTGGGTTATCCATCTCCCGCCCTGTTGCGTTTGCCGCCCTCCTCCCCAAACGCACGGGACGGGGAGCAAGGGAGCAGGCGAATCTTTTTCTTAACAAAGAAAAACGGAGCAAAGCGAACTTTCAGGGCTCCCAAAAGGTTGGTAGCGCAGCGGAGACGCTATGTCCGCGTCTACAAGGACATAAACGCAGCAAGCGCGACCTTTTGGGAAAAAGGAGCGGCAGTCTGTCAAGCGCAGGCGTGTTTTCTGCATAGAAAACGCGGCAAGCCAAAAGGCTTGCCGCGACGTGGCTCCTCCAGTTGGACTCGAACCAACGACCCTGCGGTTAACAGCCGCATGCTCTACCAACTGAGCTATAGAGGAATATTTAACTTAACAAGACTATTATACTATCTCTATATTTATTTGTCAAGTACTTTTTTGAATATATATAACAAATTTTAGGACATAATTCTCGGCGGTGGTTTGTCGCCACCGCCGAGATAAGTTATTACATACTCTCTTTTAATATATTCACAATCTCGTCTTTTGTGAGAACCTTATAGCCGCCCTCCATAATAAATACGCCGTCAGCGATGCCGTCTATCATATCCTCGGTTACGCCCAGCTCAGATATATTCATCACAAGACCGATTTCCTTCATCCAGCTCTCCATAGCGGCAAGCCCCTCTGCCGCCACTTCTTCATCAGTCTTGCCCTCCGGGCGAACATCCCAAACATTTATAGCGAATCTCTTGAACTTTTCAAGACCGTAGGGACAAATATATCTGTAATACGGGAGAGACACTGCCGCAAGAGTCATTCCGTGGGTTGCGTCCGTATGACCGCCCACAGACTGACCCAGCATATGAACCATCCAGTCTGTGGTCTTTCCTTTTGCAACCAGAGTGTTAAGCGCCCAAGTCGCCGTCCACATAATATTACTCCTTGCCTCATAATCCTGCGGATTTTCAATGGCAATCCGTGAGCTGTGGATTAACGACTTCATCAACCCCTCCATAATATAGTCGGAGGTGTTGTCATCGGTTCCCGAAAAATACTGCTCGCATATATGGTTAAAAATATCATAAAATCCTGCCACCATTTGGTACTCGGGCAGAGTATATGTATACTTGGGATTTAAAATCGAGAACTTGGGGAATACGTTATCCCCGAACACATGACCTATCTTCAGCTTTGATTTAGGGTCGGTTATAACAGCGCCGCCGTTCATCTCGCTGCCTGTGCCTACCATTGTCAACACACAGCCCACAGGAATTATTTTGTTATCTACATCCTCCATTCTCAGGTAATACTTATCCCACGGATCCTCCTCACAATAGGTTGATACGGATACCGCCTTGGAATAGTCGCACACAGAACCTCCGCCTACCGCGAGAATTAAGTCTACATTATTCTCCTTTGCGATTTTGCAGCCTTCGTACAGCTTATCAACTGTGGGGTTCGGCATAACGCCGCTGTCCTCAAACACATTTTTCCCGCACTCGCTCAGAACAGCTATAACCTCGTCATAAATACCGTTTTCCTTAATGGAACCGCCGCCGTACACAAGCATAATATTCTGCCCGTAATTTTCAAGCTCTGCTTTCAGATTGCCAATTGCATTCTCACCAAAGTATAATTTTGTGGGATTGCTGTATTCAAAATTTCCTAACATATTTCACATCTCCTATTAGTTTATTTTTGTCGACAAACGCTGTTCTACTCTCACCCCTTCCGCAATTTGTCTTGACAATTTTCCCGTTTAATTATATAATACTATTAAAGCTCTTGTATATTATACAAGTTAAAGCAAGCTTTAAGTCAAGAGTTTTTTCAAAAAATTTTAAGGAGAACAAAAAATGGTTTACACTGTGGGAGAAGTGGCAAAAATTTTGGGCGTAGCGCCGTCAACAATTCGGTACTACGACAAGGAGGGCTTGCTGCCCTCTGTTGAGCGTTCCGGTGGGGGCATAAGAATGTTCCGTCAGGAGGATTTTGACGGTCTGTTTATTATTGAATGCCTGAAAAAATCAGGGCTGCCCATAAAGGATATAAAGAGATATATCGATATGTCCCTCAAGGGCGATGAGACTATAGAAGAACGGCTCCAATTATTCAAGGAGCAGCGGGAACGAGTTCTGGAGCAGATGAAGGAATTGCAGGAGACACTCGACACGCTGAACTACAAATGCTGGTACTATGAAAAGGCAAAGGAAGCGGGGACGACGGCAATACACAACGAAATCCAAATCAAGGATATTCCCGAAAGTCTGCGGGAGGCCAAAATCAAGCTGGACAAAATCCGCAAGGAACAGGAAAATAATCTGTAGGTTACATATATTTGTTGACAAAAGGCGAGTTAGGTGTTAGAATTGTACCTATACAAAATTTTCAGGTTTTAAACAGGAGATATATTATGAATACTAAATACAAATCACATTTGTACATTTACTTGATTATATGCGGCGTGCTCTATGTGGTATTTTCCTCTATCAAGGGGGGGCTCAGCGCGGCCTACATTCAGGGCTGGGTTAAGGGACTGTATTTCTTCTGGTCTCTTATAGTTATGGTAATAGCCTACTTTGACATTGCAAAAAAGGGCGACAAGTACATAAAAGCCTATCACCACGATCTGTATGACAGATACTATAACGTTCTGGTAACCGGAAAGAAAGAGATTAAGCGCCCGATTTTTATAGGCCTGCAGACAATGTTTAACACCGACTACGAAAACGACGCGAACCTTAAAGCCATACGCAAGGAAGCAAAGCTCTATGTTTCGGCTTTGGTAATTATCTTTCTGATAACGCTGATGAATGTTGCAATCTAAATAATAAAACCTCGGAGGGACATACCCTCCGGGGTTTTATGTATTGTTGAAAACATTGATCTGCGTCTCAGAGGCGGAATGCATTTTTATTCAGGTTATCTTTACGGTCGGGCGCATATATCAGCAGGATAACGCCCACAACAAACAAAAGACTCTGGACCCACGCGGCTGACGCCGGTATCCTAAATACCGGATCCAATTCTCCTGTTGTTAATGGATATTGGATAAAAAAGCTTCCGTCTAAAAATCCCAAAGCATTTGGCTGCGGGAGAACACGGAGTACAAGCGGAACAACCATCCAAAAATATATCAACCACGTTTTTTTCCCAAAAAACCAACCGCTGCCTAAAGCAAATACAAGCATCGGTACTAAGGTTATTAAAGCCGGTAACAACATATCTCCCGGGTCATACTGCTTAAAATAGCTGCCGTAAAATACTGCCGCCTCGGCAAGGCAGGCAAACACCAAGAGGCAGGTTCCCGTTAATGCGGCGGCACATCGCGCAATTGCATACCGCTGCGGATTTATTGGAGTTGCATCGATCAGAACAGATACACGTTTAGCCTTAGCAGACATAAAGAAGGTCAGAAAAAACAATGACCCTATCCACAAAACAGGCAGCATACGGCTGATATAATCGCCAAAACTCCAAGCTGAAAAGGGCGCCGTGCGGCACACTCCGAAAATTGTTATGTTACTCAGCACTTGCCAACCGTAGAACAATATAACGAGCAAAATTCCAAAGAAAAACTTATTCAGCAACAGCCGTTTACATTCATACAAATATATTTTATACAAGGTTTAAGTCCTCCTCTCTCAATCCACAAGCGTTTAGAAAATCTTGATATGTCAGATATGGATTTTCGGGATCAAGCTGTCTGTTGAATAACCCGCTTAATATCTCATCCATAACCTCCTCACCGCCTACCAGTTTCTCCGCCTTTAAAATTTTCAGCGGCATTTCACAGTATTGCCGTACATGCGTAAGATTACCCAACACCCGAAGTCTTTTATCTTCCGGCAGCATTTCTAAGTATTCAGGATTACGAACGTAAAAATTCAAATAGTAATCTTCAGCTTCTATCTGCCATTTTTCAACATAAT
This sequence comes from uncultured Eubacteriales bacterium, assembly GCA_958352815.1. Taxonomy (GTDB): domain Bacteria; phylum Bacillota; class Clostridia; order Monoglobales; family Monoglobaceae; genus Monoglobus. The sequence goes on along the minus strand of CATWQA010000028.1, from coordinate 24,585 downwards.
TCTCCCTTGCGTAATCTTCTCCGTATAGCTCTTTTACAATTCTGTAAGTCGTATATACCGTAAGCCCCTCCGCAGACCAGGAGCTTGTTTCATCTGAATTATCAAACATATTGGCAAGCCCCCACCATTGATGCGCCAGCTCGTGAAGCATTACCTCACCGGCTATAGCGCCTTTGCTTTCATCCCTCAGGTTAGCAGCGGTAAAATCCACCTCATCTAACAGACTTGCTCCGTCTGTCGCGTATCCGCCTCCTGTCACGCGGCTTTGAATAAGCTTGAGAGTACGACCCATACCGAAAGATAATGCACCGTAATGCTCCGTGCAGTAATCCACAACTGTACGTATTGCTTCTGCTGCCTCCGCTTCTTCCATAATATTCTCGTGCTTGCTGCCATAGTAAAATTCAATATTAACGTCTCCGGCGTTTATTTCTTTGCACAAATAGTCTCCTGCATAAATAATTCCGCCCGTTCCGTTGTCTTCATAACGCCAGGTAACATTGCCGTTATCATGTTCCGCTGTAATTTCAGCATTGCCTACGCAAAAGGGGATTACCGTCATACCTCGGAGCAGATTGATTTCTATTGTGGCGGGATACATCCCCTCGTCAGGCAATACATTAATAAGACGCGGCGCCAGTACGGCATTTTGGAGGCATATATAGGTATCACTGATTTCAAGAGAGCCTTGGTGAGTAGATAATCCCCGGCTCTCCTGAGGAAATCCGCTGTATTCTATTATCAATTCCGTGCTCTCCGCCGCAGTAATATCCGCCTTTAGCAACGCCTCGTTGTATTCCTGATAATCTCCCACAGAAAAATTAACGTCTTCGCCGTTTGCCCTCACGGACAAAATCTTGTAGCCGGGATTAATACCGAAGGCTGCCGTCTGAGGCTGTCCGGAAGAATTTATGAGGCTGTAGCTTGCCGTGCCGTATAAAGTTCCGTCGTCAGTATCCGGATATACATTGGCTCCCCGCCCTGAGCAGACAACATTTTCAATGTACGGAATTTCCTCAAAAGTCATAACACTTAAATCAGGATTGCTGCGATCTATAAAAGGCTGCGCCCCGTATGCCGCACAAGAGCAGGAAATTAAAACCACAGCGGCTATAGGGCGGTAGATGCGCCTGCCGTTACGGTACACAGAGGCAAATATGTTCTTACCGTATTGCCTGATGCACAGCCACGACACTGCCCATACGCCTGTAAGACCGACAAGCCAAGTTAAACGCATATAGGCTACTGAACGAAAAATGCGGAAGTTACTGAAATCATCCGACAACGCCCATACGCACGGATTTAGCCAGCAGAGCTGCCAATTGTCCGACCATACCGTCAGACTTAATCCGCAAAACGCTGCAAATACAACGACAGACAAATCCGCCCTTTGGGTAAAATTGTAGACAGAGGCGGCTGCCAAAACCGCAGCAGGCAAGACAAGCCCCGTAAAGATAACAAAAGCAAGGGTATAATTTGTTATATCCATCACAGAGCCAACCTGCGCATTTATCACAGGAAACCATATCACCATTGTAAAGGCAAGTGTAAGCATGGCGGTACATATTAAAGCAAGAAGCTGTATAACGGCATTGTGCAAGGGCGAAATAACCGCATTGATTAAAATATTTATGCGGCTTCGCCCAAAACGGCTAAGCTCATATATTGTGAGTAAGCCAAACAGAATACCTCCCGCAGCTCCTCCCGCAACGGCGGGATTTGCAAGATACATGGAGAGCATAGTCTCCGCAGTTGCGTGCTTATACAGCGTCAGCCCGATAATTGGTGAAGCAATGCTGAGCAGCATAACCAACCAAGTTACACGGGAACACAGCAGCCGCTTCAGCTCAAGGGAAAATAATCTTGAGATTTTCATCAGCGCGCCTCCTTGGAAATCAAATACAAGTATGCATCCTCTAATGTGGGCTCCTCCCGAGTTATAAAATCGGGCAGACGGTTTGCCACCGCACGGCAGCGAATACCGCTTCCCGTATTGATTTCGGCGGTAATATGCAGCCCTTGTTTTTGCTTTGCGTCCTTTGCCCAAAAGACTCCTACATGACCGACAGCGGATTGAATTAACTGTTCGGGCGTACCTGCAAACAAAATCTTTCCGTTATCGATAACCACAAGTTGACTGCAAGCCGACTGCACATCCTCAATGATATGGGTGGACAACAAAACAATACGGTTTTGCGCCGCCCGAGAAAATAAATTGCGAAAGTGAATACGCTCCTCCGGGTCAAGACCGACCGTAGGCTCATCAAAAATTAAAAGCTGCGGATTTCCCAGCAAGGCTTGGGCAATTCCCACACGCTGCCTTTGACCTCCCGATAAGGCGCGTATCTTTGTTCTTTTCTTCTCTTGCAGGTTTACGGTTTCTATTGCTTGGTTAACCGCTGCTTTCCTGTGAGGCAGTCCTTTCAAAGCTGCCATATAATCCAAAAACTGCGTAACGGTAAGCTCGTCAAAAAGTCCGAAGTCCTGAGGCAAATAACCCAAATTTTCCTTTAACAGCCGCTCGGCTTTCGTAAGGTCACGGCCGTCTATTTTGATTGTGCCGCAGGTTGGCACAAGCGCCGTTACCAACAGCTTCATTAAAGTGGATTTCCCAGCTCCGTTGGGACCGAGCAGCCCTATCATGCCGGGAGAGCTTAAGTTAAGGGACAGTTCGCTCAGCGCCTGTTTTCCGTTTGGATAAGTCATGCTGACATTTTGAATTTGAATTTCCATGTTATCAACGTCCTTTCTGTTTAATTTCCAACAGAATTTTAATGGACTTATATGGAGTTGCTTTGAAAACCACATGTGTTTTTGGTGAAGAATTTTCAGGGCAAATTAAAGAACCGCCCTAATTTGGGGCGATCCTTTGTTGTTCCGATTTTGGGAATATAACGGTTGCTTTAACCCCGTCTGCCGTATTTTCGATTTTACATACGGCACGGTGCCGCGCCAAAATCGTCTGCACCAAATACAGCCCCAGACCGCTTCCGCCGCTTCTTCTGTTTCTTGACCCCTCTTCCCTGTAAAAGGCTTCGAACAAATGCGGGAGCGCGCTGTCCTTAATATGAACGTCTGTATTTTCAACCGTAAAGGTCGGACAATCTTTCCATACGCCGCAGCAAATGCGGATTTCAGCTTTTTCGGGAGAATACAGGACGGCATTTGAAAAGAGACAGTCTATGACTTTGCATAACAGGGAGGCATTGCCTGAAATAAAAGTGTTTTGCGTAAGCTGTATTTTTAAACGCTGCCTCCGTTGAGTTAACAGATCCTTATCAAGCCCGAGCTGTTGCTTAATCAATTCAGACAAATCCAAAAAAACTTGTTGACCGATATTTACATCGGCTTCAATTCGGGTAATGGACAGCATTTCCCGAATTAGGTTTTCCATTCGCTCAGTTACTTGAAGAGAGCGCAGCAAATATTTATCTCTGTCACGATAAACGTCTACCCCCTCTATCATCCCGCACAGCTGGCCTTTTAGAATTGTAACCGGAGTTTTGAGCTCATGGGAAGCTGCCGAAAAAAATGCCGTACGCTGACGCTCCGATTCTCTTTCACGCTCCACCTCTCCGCGCAGGGAAGAATTTGCGCTTTCCAATTCTTCAAGAGCTGCGGACAGCCGCTTGGACATTTGGTTGAGGCTGCGTCCCAAGCTACCGATTTCATCACGTCTTTTTTCGCTGCAGCTCCAATTAAAATCAAGCGCCGCCATTTGCTCCGCAATGTCGCTGAGGCGGACAATAGGCTTTGTAATATATCGGGAATATATAAAGGCGCAGAATATTGAAATTATCAAAAGCACAAATAAAACCTGCGGCGCCATCTGTTCCAGGGCTCGAACAGCCAAATTTTTTTCTTCTGTGCGGGGAATTACATAGAGATAGTAGGTCTCGGCCTGATTGGCAAAGGATATATCGGCAACAATTGCCTTTTGCCGCAGGGTCGCAACAGCCGTCTCACTCTCCACTTTATCTGAACTTTCAAGCTCCCATGAGGTAGAAACGCTATTATTGCCGACATCTACAGCATTATCCACGGATACTGTGATATTTTTATTTTCAGATGACTTAAGCATCAATTCAGAGTCTGTTTCCGCAATATCACCCCTTGAGGTTAATAATAAAATGTCCGCTTGGCAGGCGCGAACAAAATCATCAAAAATCCGACCGCTTTTTTCAAATTCAATTTCCTTTAACCGTTCCGCCAAAGCTTCTGTCTGTTTTTGCAAGTCCTCATTAATTACCGCAAAGTAGGCGGTCGGTGTTGTCCACGCAACAAAAGCAAAGGTAACAGCGACGGCAAAAAACAAAACAACAGCCGTAATAAAAAAAATTCGGGCGGTAAGGCTTTCACTTAGCTTCTTTCGCAGCACGGTATCCCACCCCTCTCACCGTCTCTATATAGTCACCCTTTAATTTACGGCGCAGGTTTTTAATGTGGCTGTCTACAACACGCTCATCACCGAAAAAATCGTATCCCCACAGTCGGGACAAAAGCATTTCTCTTGTAAACACGCGCCCCGGCGACTTTATAAAAGTATATAATAACTCAAATTCTTTGGCAGTTAAATCAAGCAACCTGCCGTCTGAAAAAACTTCTCTCGCGTCAAGGTCGATTATCAGTTTCCGATAGCACAAACGGTTTTCCGTATGGTTCTCCGAACTCCTGTTAAGATTTACACGGATTTTTTCCAAAAGAACCGCCATAGAAAAGGGTTTTGTTATATAGTCGTCAATATTGAGCTTAAATCCCCGCAGCTGATTTTCTTCACCGTCCAAAGCCGTAAGCATAAGTATGTGAACCCGTGATTGTCTGCGTATTACCTCGCATACGCCAAAGCCGTCAATTTTCGGAAGCATAATATCAAGGAGGACAAGGTCAAACCGTCGGGATTGAAAGGCAGCCAAAGCCGACACGCCGTCGTCTGCTGCGGTAGGTATATATCCCGCGCTGCGAATGTACGCGCACAGCAGCTCTTGAATATCCGGCTCATCCTCTACAATTAATATATTTTTCATGTTTAATCACCGGATAAATTGTATCACCCAATTGTGAATTTACCGTGAAGAAATTATTAGCTTTTTGGATTTTCATAATTAAGACAGGTTGACAGAAAACTTATATTCTGATATAATTGTCCGAAAACGGACATAAAAGGAGAAGCTATGAGGTATAAAGATAGAATAGCAGAATTGAACAAGCTATATAAGCGGAATAACGAACTGTGCCGAAATATGGCAGTTGCTGTCAACTTGTCGGAGACAACCTTGTGGATTTTATATTTCCTCAGATATGATGGAGTTCATACGCAAAGGGATTTGTGTAATGTATCCTTTCAGCCAAGACAGACCGTAAACAGTGCCATCAAAAAACTTGAGTCGGAAGGTTATATAACCTTATCGTTTTTGGATACCAATCGAAAAAACAAAATCGTCACACTGACGGAAACGGGTGAAGAACTTGCTCGTCAGACAGCAGATCGGATTTTAGAAGCCGAGGAGCGTACCTTTTCGGCAATGACGGAGACAGAAATCGAACAGCTTTTGACCTTGTATAATAAGTATCTCACTACCCTTGAAGCAGAAATTGAAAACCTATGATATGGAGAAAAATATGAGAATTATAACAATTAGCAGAGAGTTTGGCAGCGGTGGCAGAGAACTTGGAAAGCGTCTTGCAGAAAAGCCGGGGTTTGCCTGCTATGATGCTGAAATTATTGCTGCTGTTGCCGCTAAAAGCGGATTGGCAGAATCCTATGTACAAGAAATCGTCGAACATAGACATATACGCCATTATCCCATCTCTTACGGAAAGACCCTGCACGGCGCCAATTTGTATCAATACCACCGGAAAGGAAATAAAGCGGCTTGTTCCCTCTCTTGCGGAATACTGCCTTGCTTTTTGGGATAACTAACCTATGCGACTGTTAGAAGATAAAATTAAACGATTATTTATTGAATTTCTGATTCCGTCCATCGGAGGTGCGGTAGTTCTTGCACTATATAGCTTCGTTGACATGATTGCTATAGGACAGGGCGTAGGCGTCAACGGCACGGCAGCCACAGCTATTCTTACTCCGATTGTGTCAATGGCGTCCTTTCTCGGCTTGCTTGTCGGAATGGGTGGCTCCGTGCTATACAGTAGAGCGAAAGGAGAAGGAGATACAGCAGAGGCAAACGGAGCGTTTACCGCTTCGACCGTTTTTATAGGGGGAATCATTGTCGTTGTTTGGATTTCGGTTTTAATTTTCAAATTCCCCATTTACAGATTGCTTGGCGGAACGGAGGCTCTTATTCCCTATATTGATGACTATGCTAATTTGACTTTTTGGACGTATCCGTTTTTTATTTTGCTGCCGTTCTTGTCTTGTTTTCTGCGGAATGATGATGCACCGAAGTTGGTAATGATTTCTACCTTGGCTGGCGCTGCTATCAATATATTTTTTGACTGGTTCTTCGTATTTCCGTGTAATATGGGAATGTTCGGCGCATCTTTGGCAACATCAATGGGAACAGCAATGCAGTGCTTCATTATGCTGACTCATTTTTTCACTAAGAAATGCACCTTAAAGTTGATTGCTCCTAAAAAGATAATTTCTGTTATTATTAAAATTACAAAGAATGGTTTCGGTGCAGGGTTCTCTCAACTTGCGCTGATTATTACAACATTTATTACCAACAAACAGATTATGAAATACGCAGGAGATACAGAACTGGCGGTTTTTGGCATTATGCTGGTACTGTCGCAGCTGTTTGTGGGTATCTTTACCGGCATTGGACAGGCTGTTCAGCCGATTGCCACCACCAACTTTGGTGCAGATTTCAAAGACCGTTGCAAGGAAGTTTTTGGGCTTGGTACGCTTACCACATTGATTTGTGCTGTTCTGTTCACCGGTGTTTGCGAGTTGTTCCCGATACAGGTTACAAAGCTGTTTGTAGATGCAACATCGGAAGTTTTGGAAGCCACACCGTTAATCACACGCATCTATGGTTTCTCCTTCCTCGGTATGGGAATTGCTGTGTATATCTCTATGTATCTGCAATCGGTAATGGAAGCACAGAAGGCCACCATTATCTCTCTGACAAGAGGAATTGTTGCACCGGCAATCCTGCTGTACACATTGCCATTGCTTTTCAATGTTGTCGGCGTTTGGATTGCTATTGTTGCTGCCGAAGCTGCAGCTGCGGTAATTGCGGTAGTTTATACCAAAATCAATTTTCAAAGGAACTAAAATTAGAAAGGGCACATATCATAACGAACTTACGCAAGGCTGCCTGATAGGTTGGTCGGGTAAGCGGGAAATACATAAAATTTAGGTATTTGATAGGCGAAAAGTCCTGTTATAATCGCAAAAATGCGCGGAGGGCATTTCCCTCCGCGCTTATTTCTTATTCGTATTCAACAACGTTGACCCATCTTTCGAGGAACTCTCTCTCCTCGGGCTTTCCCTTTACCGACTGGGAAGCGGCAACGATAGGCATCCACTTCTGAACATACTGCTTTGCGGTGTCGCTCTTCTTGCAGAAAAGGTTCAGGTACTTATCTGCAAGCTCCTCCTTGCCCGACAGGCAGAACAGCAAATATGTTCTCGCTACGTCTGCGCTGGCGTTACCCTGGGTAGCGTGAGACCAGTCAATAATATAGGGAGCGCCGTCCTCCGTGATTATAATATTACTGGGGTTAAAGTCGCCATGGCACAGCTTAGTATGCTTGGGCATACTCTCCAGTCTGGTGTGAAGCTCATATCTGACTGTGGCGTCAAAGCTTGACTCGCTGATTTTTCTGTTCATCTTATCCTTGAGCTTGTTAAGCAGGGGCACAGTCTCCTTGTTCATCTCAATCTGCAAGTCCACAAACATCTCAAGGTATTCGTCCATCTTGTCGGGATTTTCCTCCATGAGCTGCGCCAGGGTCTTGCCGGGGATATACTTAGTTGAAATTGCCCATTGGTCGTCTATCTTCTTAACCTCGGTGAGGGCGGGAATATTCAGCCCTGTCTCCTCAACTCTTGCCTGGTTTAACGCCTCGTTGAGAATGTCCGCCTTTGAGTAGTTCGAGTTAAAAACCTTGAGCACATTGTCGCCGTCTTTATATATAACCTTATCCGGTCTTTCCGCAAGAATTTTTTCGTACTTCATTTTATTTGCTCCTTTCACATTAAATATTAGTCCAGATTTTCTTTGCCGTAATAAGCTCTCATATACATATCCTTAATCTCGCTCATCAGCGGGTATCTGGGGTTAGCGCCTGTGCACTGGTCGTCAAATGCCTGCTCAACCATATCGTCCAGAGTGTCAAGGAATACCTTTTCGTCAATATCGTAATCCTTAATCGTCTTCTTTATTCCAACCTTATCTTTCAGGTCGTTTACCGCCTTAATAAGGTTTTCAACCTTTTCCTCATCGGTCTTGCCGCCCAGGTTCAGATAGTCCGCAACCTCTGCATATCTTGCCATTGTGTGGGGGTGATCATACTGAGAGAATGTTCCCATCTTCGCCGGAACCTCGCTTGAGTTAAATCTGATTACCTCCTCAAGCATCAGCGCGTTTGCAACGCCGTGGGGCAGGTGGTGGAACGCACCCAGCTTGTGAGCCATTGAGTGGCAAACTCCCAGGAACGCATTAGCAAACGCCATACCTGCCATTGTTGCCGCATTACCCATCTTCTCACGGGCAACAGGGTCATTTGCGCCATTGTCGTAGGCTCTGGGAAGGTACTCAAATATCATTTTAAGGCTGCGCAGAGCAAGACCGTCTGTGTAATCCGTTGCCATAACCGAAGCATATGCTTCAAGAGCGTGGGACACTGCGTCAATACCCGATGCACTTGTAAGACCCTTTGGAGCGTTCATCATCATGTCTGCGTCCACAATAGCCATGTTGGGCATGAGCTCGTAATCTGCCAGAGGATACTTTACGCCTGTCTCTCCGTCTGTGATAACGGCAAAGGGAGTAACCTCACTGCCCGTACCTGCCGAGGTGGGGACAGCCACGTACATTGCCTTTTCACCCATCTTGGGGAAGGTGTAAACCCTCTTGCGTATATCGATAAATCTCATTGCCATATCCATAAAGTCAGCGTCCGGATGCTCGTAGAGAACCCACATAATCTTTGCAGCGTCCATTGCGCTTCCTCCGCCGATGGCGATAATGCAGTCGGGAGCGAACGCCGTCATAGCCTTTGCACCCTCCTGAGCGCATGCAAGTGTCGGGTCGGGAGCAACGTCTGAAAATACGCTGTACTTAATGCCCATTTCCTCAAGCTTTCTTGTAACGGGCTCTGTATAGCCGTTTTCATACAGGAAGGTATCGGTTACGATAAACACCTTTTTCTTGCCCATTTCACCCAGCTCGGCAAGAGCAATGGGCAGACAGCCTTTCTTGAAATAAACCTTTTCGGGGGCTCTGAACCAAAGCATATTCTCTCTCCTCTCAGCAACAGTCTTAATATTGATAAGGTGCTTAACACCAACGTTCTCGGACACCGAGTTTCCGCCCCATGAGCCGCAGCCCAAGGTCAGAGACGGAGCCAGGTCAAAATTATAAAGGTCGCCGATACCGCCGTGGGACGAGGGAGTGTTTACCAAAATACGGCAAGTTTTCATTGCAGCCTGGAACTTGTTGAGCTTCTCCTGCTCTGTAACGGTGTTCAGGTACACGCTTGAAGTGTGACCGTAACCGCCGTCGGCTATAAGCTGCTCCGCCTTTGCGATAGCTTCGTCAAAATCCTTTGCTCTGTACATTGCCAGAACGGGAGACAGCTTCTCGTGAGCAAACTCCTCGCTGATGTCAACGCTCTCTACCTCACCGATAAGAATTTTGGTTGTCTCGGGAACCTCAACTCCCGAAAGCTGCGCAATTGTGTGCGCCGACTGTCCCACAATCTTTGAGTTGAGGGCGCCGTTAATGATTATCGTCTTTCTTACCTTGTCAATCTCATCGTCCTTCAGCACGTAGCAGCCTCTGTCGATAAACTCCTGCTTAACCTTGTCATACACCGAGTCAAGAATAATAACCGACTGCTCCGACGCACAAATCATACCGTTGTCAAAGGTCTTTGAGTGAATAATCGAGCTTACGGCAAGGAGAATATCCGCACTGTCGTCAATAATGGCGGGAGTGTTTCCTGCACCGACACCCAGAGCGGGCTTTCCTGAAGAATATGCCGCCTTAACCATGCCGGGGCCGCCTGTTGCCAGAATTGTGTCCGCCTCTTTCATCAGAGTGTTTGTGAGCTCAAGAGAGGGCACGTCAATCCAGGATACCAATCCCTCGGGGGCTCCTGCTGCAACTGCCGCCTCATATACTATACGTGTTGCTTCAATCGTACATTCCTTAGCTCTGGGGTGGGGGCTGATAATAATTCCGTTTCTTGTTTTAAGAGAAATAAGCACCTTAAAAATCGCCGTTGAAGTGGGGTTTGTTGTGGGAATAACCGCTGCGATAACGCCGATAGGCTCCGCAATCCTCTTTGTTCCCAGAGCGGTGTTTTCCTCTATAACGCCGCAGGTCTTAACGTTTTTATACTTATTGTATATATGCTCTGCCGCATAGTTGTTCTTGATAACCTTATCCTCAACAACACCCATGCCGGTCTCACTGACAGCCATTTTCGCAAGAGGTATTCTCTGCTTGTTTGCGGCTATGGCAGCTGCCTTAAAAATTTTGTCAACCTGACTTTGGGAGAACTTGGCAAACTCCTGCTGCGCTTTTCTCACCTTTTTGATTTCCTGTTCAAGTTCCTGAACTGTACTTACCATAAGTCAATCTCCTCTCAGTATATAATAATTAAATCATATTCATAATCTGTTAAGTTATCTTGGTTTTTATGTATAATCCCCGTTAAATTTCAGGATTAAAAACCAAAACCCTTATGACGTTAAACATTATACACGTTTGTTAAATATTTGTCAATCCATTTAGGGGGTTAATATATTACAAAAAATCAGACCCTGATTAATATATATTTGTTAAAGTTTTAACAATCACCTAAAATCAGCTCTTCGCCAGCTTTACAAGGCTTGCATAGGTTCCCGGAACTGACTTTAAGCTCTCGTGGCTGCCCTTTTGGGTCACTCTGCCGTTTTCTATAACGTATATAAGGTCGGCATTCTCGATTGTGGACAGTCTGTGGGCAACAACTATGACCGTTCTGTTCTCCATAAGAGCCTCAATGCTCGCCTGCACAATCTGCTCGTTTTCATTGTCCAGGGCGGAGGTTGCTTCATCAAGAAGAAGTATGGGCGCATTTTTAAGGAAGGCTCTGGCTATGGCTATTCTCTGCCTCTGTCCGCCCGACAGGGTTTCTCCCCGCTCGCCTGTCATAGTGTCGTAGCCATTTGGCAGGTTCATAATAAATTCATGGGCGTTTGCCGCCTTTGCCGCCCGAATAATTTCCTCCTCCGATGCGCCTACCTTGGCGCAGCTTATGTTCTCCCTTATGGTCGCGTCAAAGAGATAGGCGTCCTGGGGAACATAGCCGATCATATCCCTAAGCTCCTTTAGGGTGTAGGACTTAATGCTTCTGCCGTCTACGTAAATCCTGCCCGTCTCTGTTTGATACAGCTCGGGAATAAGCCTGATGATCGTGCTCTTTCCTCCGCCGCTGGGGCCTACCAGGGCGGCAACCTGACCCTTGCCCACGGTAAGGCTTAATCCGTCAAGAGCCTTGCCCCTGTCGTATGAAAAGCAAACTTCCTTAAACTCAATATAGTCGGAGCCTGCGTCTCTATCCTCTGTATTTTCCGCCCCTGCTCTTTCGCGCTCTTGTGCAAACACCTCGTTAATCATTTCAGAGGCAGCAACGCACTCCTGCATCTGACCCCAATTGCCGCCGAACCTGGTTAGCATATTGCTCAGGTTTCCCTGCAGGCTTAAAATGGCAAAGACCGAACCGAAGTCGCAAACGCCCTTTGCCGCCATAACCGCGCCGATTGCGATCAGCACAAAGTTATTTAAAAAATTCAGAAGCTGTCCCAAGCTGTCAACAGCTCCCATTTGGGCAACTCTCTTTATGCACAGGCGCATTACCCTGTTGTTTGTCTTGTCATACCTGTCCGCAACAGAGCCTTCAACGTCGTACAGCTTGATTATTCTGAACCCTGCCAGAGTGTCCGACAGGCGGCTTAAAAGCTCCGACTTGCTCCGCTGAATTTTCCCGCCGATTTTTCGCAAAGGCTCCGCAAACACAATGTTCAGCAAAAAGGACAGACTGCAAATCACCAGAGATATAAGACCCAGCCTTATATCCAGAAAGAGAATAAATATACAGTACACCAAGCCCCCGCCCATTGCAAAAACAACATTTGGGAAGTAGTTGGTATACGCCCGTTTCATGTTCTCCACGTTGCTGTTCAGCCTGTATATGCTGTCGGCGCTGTGGTTTTTCTCAAAATATTCCACAGGCAGTAACTCCATGTGCCTGAACAGCCTTATTCTCATGTCGTACATAATCAGGCGAATGGACTTCATGTTGAGGTACGATACAAGAACGGATACCATGTATACCCCAAGGGCGGCTACGCCAACGACTGCCGCTGCCTTAAAGCCCTCAAAATCCATAGCCGTCACCGAATTAACAACACCCTTGTTCATCAGGGCGAACAGCATATTTCCGCCGTAGGACAAAATCTGCTCTGCCGCCATGGTTGAAAAATACATCGCCTTGTGCCCGCCAATCAGTGACAGGCTGCTTTTTATTCCGTCAAGCAGCTTCATTCCTCAGCACCTCCCCTATTTAACGCCGAGTACACTCCGCCCAGCTCCATCAGCTCCTCATGACTGCCGAGCTCGGCAACGGCTCCCCCGTCAATAACCGCAATCCTGTCCGCTTCCTTGATTGTGGAAAGCCTGTGCGCCACAACCAGAACGGTTCTGCCTCGGCTCAGGTTGTCTATTGCCTGCTGAACCTCCGCTTCCGCCTTTACGTCAAGGGCGCTGGTCGCCTCGTCCAGAAGAAGTATAGGCGCATCTTTGAGAATGGCTCTGGCAATTGAAATCCGCTGCACCTGCCCGCCTGACAAGCGGCAGCCCCGCTCTCCCACGGTTGTCTCATAACCGTGCTCCGTCTCCATGATAAAATCGTGGGCGCAGGCAGCCTTTGCCGCCGCAAAAACCTCTTCCCTTGACGCCCCCGGCTTACCCATGGCAATGTTGTCATAAATCGAAAAGGGGAACAGATACGCCTCCTGGGAAACGTATGAGATAAGACTTCTGAGGGAGGCAAGTTCTCTTTCCTCAATGTCCGTTCCGCCCACCAATATCTTTCCTGCGTCAGGCTTGTAAAACCCGCATAATAGACCGAGAATAGTGCTCTTTCCGCAGCCGCTGTGCCCTGCAAAGCCCAACTGCTCTCCCTTAAACACTTTCAGGCTTAAATCCTGCAAAACAGGCTTGCCCTTTTCATAACCAAAGGACACGTTTCTAAACTCTATGGCGGGGACGTCCTCTCTGAGTTCTGCCGTCTTAACGCCGCCCTCCCTTTCGCTCGGCTCATTAAGCAGGGAGAACAGCCGCTCCGCCGAAGCTGAGGCGGCGCGCACGCTGAAAAACATCTGATATGAGCTCACAAGCGGCCCCAAAATTTGGTTAATCAGAGTGAAAAACGCCACAAGAGCACCCAACGTCAAGCTGCCTCTAAAGCAGAGAAAGCCGCCGAAAATCAGGCACACATATATGGGAATGTGCCGCGCAAGGTTGAAAAACATCCTACCCTTGTACAGCATTCTGTCGTTGCTGAGCGCCATATCCGTCGCCTTTTTTATTCCTCTGCCGTATCTTGTGTTCAGATTATCCTCCATATTATAGGACTTTACCATGGATATACCTCCGGCCATGTCCGCCACTGTATTGCTGACCTTGCCCAGATACGCCATATATTTTCGGGAGCCCTCCTTAAAGGGCAGAGCAAAGCTCATTCCCAGCACCACCAAAACGGGCACAAGAATAAAGCACGCCCCGAACAACAGCGGATTCAGCCTGAGCATAAACACCGAATAAAACACAATCATAAACGGGAACTGCATAATGTTTATAAAATCATGCTCCATAAAGTCCTGAACACTGTCGGCATCGGCGCTCATTTTGGACAGAATTTCTCCGCTTCGCTCCGCCGTCATAGCGTCCATAGGGATTTTCCCAACCTTGCGGGCGCTGTCGCTTTTTATGTCACGGATAAACCCTGCCGAAAACCGACCCGCCGCAAAATCGCTTATGAACACGCACAGCATAATAAGCAAAATGACAACGGCCGCCTTGATAAACATGCCGAAAATGCCGTCTATGCTTCCCATTTGAGCCAAATCCACAATCTGCCTTAAAAGGTCGGCTTTCTCAACTTCCAAAATCGAAAACAAGACCGTTGCCGCAACTGCGGCAACAGCCCATATAAAATATCTTTTCGCATATTTAAAAATGTATCTGTAATTTTTAGGTTTGTCTGTATTTTTCATGTTTCACACCAATTAAATATTACTTCGTATGCAGTCTGAAAACCGTCAGGGAATAGGGCAACAGTGCTTCAAAAATATTATCCCGTTCCATAGGCTCTGCTGCTACTCTTATATTATTCGGGTTGTCAAAGGTGTTTTTTTCCTCTGCCGAGGGGGCTGCCAGAACCTGCTTCTCCCCGTCCCGAACCTCAAAACCCTCATAAGAGATTTTGAGCCTTTCCTCTTTTGCGCCCGAATTTATAACCTTTACTATAATATCGCCGCTGCTTTCATCAAAGGACGCGCTGTAATGGAGGGGCTTGCCCATAAGAAAGCTCGCCCTTGATTTTAAGACATGGCTGCCCATGTTATTTCCGAAAAGCTTCTGCACATAGTAGTTCGGGGTCTTGCAGAGCCCGAACTTGTTAAACCAAATCATGTTTGGTTTCCAGTGGCTGTATGGTTCCTCTTTGGAAAACAAGGGCGCATAAGACGCCATTTCCACCACGTTTGCGCTGCGCTCCATTCCCATGAGATAAGCTCCCTCGCTCAAGGCGGAAATCATGTCGTTAAAACGGCATACTCCCTCCTCGTCCGTATACGCCTTTGCAGCGTACTCACCTACGTACACGGGAATATCGCCCCTCCGCTCCTTATAAAAGTCGGTATTTTCAAAAAGCCATTCCTTTGTGTTGTAGTTATGCTCATCCACGGCACAGGTAAAATTCTTGTTTTTCGCCATGCGCCCCCTTATCCAATCGTACGCCTCGACATATCTCTCGGAGGTCACATCGGGGCCCGCCGAGTTTATAAGCCCTATATGGGGATATTTTTCATGGATTGCACTTTCAAACGCTTCATATCTCTCATGCCACATATTGCCGTCCTTGACCCACTGCTCATTGCCGACGCCGAGGAGTTTCAGATTAAAGGGCTCCGAATGCCCCATCTCGGCTCTCAGGGCTCCCCAGTACGTAGAAACACTGCCATTGGCAAATTCAATTAAGTCAAGAGCGTCATCTATGTACTCCCTAAACTCCTCTGTGTAGGTCTCCCCGTCCTCCTTAAAGACAGGAACTGTCTCACAGGTGTTAAACTGGCACGCCATACCCGCATTCAGAACAGGCAGCGGCTCGCACTCCAAATATTCACAAAGCAAAAAATATTCATAAAATCCAATACCAAAGGTCTGGTTATAATCGTTTTGCTTAAACGCCCATCTGTTCCAGTTCTGCTTTCTGTGCTCTATGGGGCCTACCGTGTCCTTCCAGCGGTAACGGTTGTCAAGATTATACCCCTCAACCACGCAGCCCCCTGGGAACCGCAAAAATCCCGGCTTAATCTCCTTCATTGCCTCCGCCATGTCCCTGCGGAAAATTCCCAGTACAGCGTCCTTCGGCATAAGAGAGACCATGCCCACAATAACCTGCTCCTCAGCCCCAAGCTCGGGAAAGGAGATAACCAGCTCCCCGTCTTTTACAGTCTCGGAAGCGGTCAAAACCGCCGAAAGACGGGAAAAACCGTCCTCATCTGTGGCTCTGCGGGAAACAATATTTTTTCTGTCCCCACCGATTGAGACGACAATCTCTCCGCTATACCCTTTTAAGTCCGCCAAAACTAAGCAGCGGTAGCTCTTGCCCCGCTCAACATATATTCCATCGTATCCCTTGTTGGAAACAGTGGCTCCCCCTGTGCCTCCTATAAGGCTCACGCAGTTTCGGGGCTCGGTTTTAAATTCCGCCTTGCCCGAGAGTACACTCCAACCGTAGTCGGGCGCGTTTTCCACTCTGACAAGCCGCTCCTTCCTCTTGCCCTCCTCGTTTATGGTATACTCGAAAGTGGGCATAAGCTGCCCGAAAGAGCGGTTCTTTACCAGCTCCGCATACAGACCGCCGTCTGCACTGTTGCTCAAATCCTCAAAGAACAGGCCTATCATATTGGGGTTTATTTCACTAAGCCTTTGGTGCGATACAATAATTTCAGAATATTCCTTTTCCATTTCGGCTCCTATAGCTCCAGGTTGGCATAGGCGTTAAGGCTCATATCCGCCACAACACCCTTTTGATATTCATAGTATGCGGCGCAGCCTATCATAGCGGCGTTGTCGGTGCACAGAACAGGCTTCGGATAAGCAAAACGAAAGCCCTTTTCCTCCGCCTTTTCCTTGACCAGCTCACGCAAAGGCAGGTTGGAGGCAACGCCTCCCGCCAGAGCCACTTGCCCCGCGCCGTATCTGACAGCGGCGTCTATAAGATGGTCGGAGAGCACGTCAATCACCGCCTGCTGAAACGAGGCGGCAACGTCATTTACGTTTATTTCCATGTTCCTCTGCTCCGCATTGTGAATGTAGTTCAGAACCGAGGTTTTAACCCCGCTGAAGCTGAAATCAAAGCCGTCCTTGCCCATACTAACTCTGGGAAAGCTTATGGCGTATTTATTGCCCTGCTCCGCCGCCTTTTGTATCTGAGGCCCTCCGGGATAGCCCAGCCCCAGAACCCGCGCCACCTTGTCAAAGGCTTCGCCTGCCGCGTCATCGTTGGTTTTGGCTATAACCTTATACTCTGTGTAGGATTTCACGTGGACAATATTGCTGTGCCCTCCCGAAGCCACAAGGCATATAAAGGGCGGCTTAAAGCTCGGATCCTCAATATAGTTGGCGCAAATATGCCCCTTTATGTGGTGCACGGGTATAAGAGGCTTATTTAAAGCAAAGCTTAAGCCCTTTGCGTAAGACACACCAACCAGGAGCGCCCCCACAAGACCGGGGCCGTAGGTCACGGCTACAGCGTCTATATCATCAAAGCCCAAACCGCTGTCCTCAACAGCCTTGTCCACAACCGCGCTGATATTCTCAATATGCTTTCTTGAAGCAATCTCGGGCACAACGCCGCCGTAGACCTTATGCAGCTCAATCTGGGTGTTAATCACGCTTGACAACACCCTTGTGCCGTCCTCCACAACCGCTGCGGCTGTCTCGTCGCAGGAACTCTCAATCGCTAAAATTTTCATAATAACTCACCTTTAAATAGATTTTGTCATAAGCAGTGCGTCTGAGCCGTCTCTGTAATAGCCCTCGCGCCTGCCCACAACCTGAAATCCGTATTTTTCATACAGGTTTACGGCGGGACTGTTAAACTCCTTGACCTCAAGATTTATACTTGTCATTCTCCGCTCCTCGCATACTTGAATAAGCAGCTCCAGCAGCTTTGCACCCAGCCCCTGCCTGCGGAGCTCGGGGGAGACGGCAATATTTGTAATCTCCCCTACGTCCGCAATAAGCCAAGCCCCGCCGTAGCACGCAACCTCGCCGCTTTCCTCGTCAATTCCCACAATAAACAGAGAAATTCTGTTTTCAAGCTCGCTTTCAAACATCTGCCTTGTCCACGCCTCGCCCGCAAAGCAGAGACTTTCCAGTCGGCAGATACTGTCAATATGAGCTTCCTTTAGTAATTCAAACTTAATCATCCGCTTTTAACTTCTCAATAATCAATTCAACACACTTTTTTATTGAAGCCATACATTTTTTGTACTGCTCATAAGTTCCGCCGTAGGGGTCGAGAATGTCCGAATTTGTCCCGCTGTACTCTCCCAAAGTGTATACCCTGTCCGCCAGAGCGGGAACCCCCTGTATTATTGACATTTTATGGCTTTCGGACATGGTTAAAATCACGTCAAACCTCTCCGCATCCTCTTTTGTCAGAGGATTTGGAACATGACCGCTTATGTCAACGCCCTCCTCCGCCATTGCCCGAACGGAATTTTTTGAAACCGCCGAGCCCGGCATAACGAAAAGCCCTGCAGAGCTTGCCCTTGCCTCAAGCCCCGCCTTTGCGCAGAGGTGGTTAAACAGACCCTCCGCCATGGGGCTTCTGCAGGTGTTTCCTGTGCAGACGAACAGGAAGCCCTTGCCTCCGCCGCTGCTCTTGCCCGCCGCCCGATACAGCCTGTTGCGCACAGCCGCCCAGCTGTCCGTGTCGGGGATTTCAGGAGCAAATATAACCTGAACTCCCGCGCCGTCCATTTCCCGCAGAGCAGCGAACAAATTTGCCGCCGCACTCTTCGGGGAACTCATGCCGCCCAGAGAGATTATCTTAACCTCTCCGTTAAGCTTATCCTTTAGGGCCTCAATCATCTCATCAAAGAGAATAACTCCCCGCTTTCTGTTATCACTGTTAATCCGCTCCGCTGCTTCGTCAACAGTCCCATGAAGCACAATAACCTGCGCCTCAGGGGAGTAATGCTTATATTTCAGACCGGGGGATTTGGGCTTGTCCGCGCCTGCCTCTGCAGCAACCTTAACCTTTTTGCCGAGAACCTCCTCAATCTGCGCCGCCGTAATATCTCCCGGGCGGTAAATAACAGGTTCTCCCGACATATCGATAACCGTGGACTCAACTCCAACCTTGCAGGGGCCGCCGTCAATTATAGCGTCCACCCGTCCGTTCATATCGTCAACACAATGGCTGAACCTTGTGGGACTGGGTTTTCCCGAAAGGTTGGCGCTGGGCGCAGCCACGGGGCAGCCCGCCTCTTTCAGCAGCTCCGCCGCCGTCTCGTTTGAGGGCATTCGAATGCCCACCGTGTCAAGCCCCGCCGTAACCTGATCGGGAACGCAGGGCTTGCGCTTTACTATAACCGTCAGCGGCCCCGGCCAGAACCTTTCCATCAGCTTTTTCGCATCCTCGGAAATGTCCGCCCCCACCTCATCGGCTTGAGCTATATTATGAATATGGACAATAAGAGGGTTGTCGCCGGGTCTGCCCTTTGCCTTGAAAATCTTGCTCACCGCCGTGCCGTCAAGGGCGTTTGCACCAAGGCCGTATACTGTTTCGGTCGGGAAAACAACAGTTCCTCCCGACCGAATTATGCTCGCTGCTCTTTTTATATCATCTTTACTGTTTGACAGTAATTCCGTTTTCATCTATATCACCTGAGCTTTAAATATTTCCTTCCGCCTGAGCCTTCAGCTTTTCGCTTTGATCGGTGGTAATCAGAGCGTCGATTATCTCGTCCAAGTCGCCGTTCATAATCTGCTCCAGCTTGTACAGGGTCAGACCTATTCTGTGGTCTGTCATTCTGCCCTGAGGGAAGTTATAGGTTCTGATACGCTCGCTTCTGTCGCCTGTGCCGACCTGGCTCTTTCTGTCGGCTGCTATGGCAGCGTTTCGCTCCTGCTCCATCTTATCATAAAGTCTGGAACGCAGCATTCTCATTGCCGCCTCCCTGTTCTTGTGCTGGCTTCGCTCATCCTGACAGGTTACAACAATGCCCGTAGGCTTATGGGTAATTCTTATGGCGGACTCGGTCTTATTAATATGCTGACCGCCTGCGCCGCTTGAACGATAGGTGTCAATCTCCAAATCATCGGGATTGATTTCAACCTCAACGTCGTCAACCTCGGGCAGCACCGCAACCGTAACGGTTGAGGTGTGTATTCTTCCGCTTGACTCGGTCTCGGGAACCCTTTGCACGCGGTGAACGCCGCTCTCAAACTTGAGCCTGCTGTATGCTCCCTCGCCGTTTATCATAAAGGTAACCTCTTTTATGCCGCCGATACCAATCTCGTTTAAGCTGAGCACCTCGGTTTTCCACCTTTTGCTGTCGGCATACATGGAGTACATTCTAAACAGGTCTCCTGCGAACAGTGCCGCTTCGTCACCGCCTGCGCCGCCTCTGATTTCAACCATAACGTTCTTGTCGTCATTGGGGTCCTTGGGGAGGAGAAGTATTTTAAGCTCCTCCTCAATTTTCTCAATATTCGCCTTTGCCTCCTTGGACTCCTCAACCAGAAGCTCCTTAAACTCCTTGTCTGTCTCCGGGTCGTCCATAAGCGCCTTGGCGTCCTCAATTGTCTCCATGTTCTTTTTATACTCTCTGTACTTTTCAACGATGGGTGTTAAGTCCGAATGCTCCTTGCACAGCTTCCGCCACGTGTCTTGGTCGGCAATAACCTCCGGGTCGCTTATTTTCTTTGCCAGCTCTTCAAACTGTTCTTCCAAAAATGATAGCTTTTCAAACATTTAATTCTCCTTCAATTACGCTAAATACCTTAAATCTCGCCCTTTGATTTGGCTTTCAGATAGGCGTTGATGAACCCGTCAATCTCTCCGTTCATAACGGCGTTCACGTTGCCCGTCTCATAGCCCGTTCTGTGATCCTTGACCATGTTGTAGGGATGGAAAACATAGGAACGGATTTGGTTACCCCAGCCTATCTCTGTCTGCACGCCCTTAAGGTCGTCAATCTTATCCTTGTGCTCCCTCTCCGCAAGCTCCACCAGCTTAGACTTTAAGACGTTCATAGCGGACGCCTTGTTCTTGTGCTGGCTCCTCTCGTTCTGGCAGGTCACCACAATTCCCGTGGGAATATGGGTTATGCGGATTGCAGACTCGGTCTTGTTAATATGCTGACCTCCCGCACCGCTGGCGCGATAGGTGTCAATCTTCAAGTCCTCCGGGTTTATCTCAACGTCCAGCTCCTCGTCAAGCTCGGGAATAACCTCACAGGAGGCAAAGGAAGTATGCCGTCTTGCCGCCGAGTCAAAGGGAGAAATCCTCACCAGACGGTGAATCCCCATTTCGGACTTGGCGTATCCATAAGCGTTGAGCCCCTCAATTGAGAAGGTCACGCTTTTTATTCCGGCTTCCTCGCCGTCTAAGTAGTCAATCACCTTGGTCTTAAAGCCTCTGCGCTCCGCCCACATAGTGTACATTCGATAGAGCATTTCGCACCAGTCCTGAGCCTCTGTGCCTCCCGCTCCCGAATGGAGGGTCATAATCGCCCCCAACCTGTCGTACTTTCCCGACAGAAGGGCGTCAAGCTTCATATTATCTATGCTGTCGGACAGAGTTTCGTATCCTGACTTTACCTCGTCTAAAACGCTTTCATCATCTTCCTCCATGCCCAGCTGAACCAGGGTGGTTAAGTCCTCCCACATATCTTTAATCTCGTTAAAACCCTGAACCTTATCCTTTAGGGATTTGATTTTTTGCAGAACCTTTCCCGCCTTGTCCATGTCGCCGTAGAAGTCATTTTCAAAGGTCTGCGCCTCCAGCTTCTTTATCTCACTCTCAACCTGGGCTAAGTTAAAGTGAATCCCTCAATTCAGTAATATCCTTTTCCATATTTTCAAGACCAATCTTGTACTCGTCAAACGCTATCACTTTATCACCTCGAATATCATATATTTTATTCCCTAAATGTTAGGCATTGCCGTTTTGCTGATCCTTTTCAAGGCAGCAGTTCTTGTACTTCTTTCCCGAGCCGCAGGGGCAGGGGTCGTTTCTGCCGATTTTAACAACCCGTCTCACAGGCTTTTTCTTAACAGTGCCGTCACCGCCGGCGTTTTCAGCCGTAGGCTTTGCAACCTGCTGCCTCTCAATCTTTGTCTGAGGAACAACGTGGAACAGGTGCTTAACCGTGTCCTCCTTTATGGCATCGGTCATTTCCTCAAACATATCCATTGCCTCGAATTTATACTCCACAACCGGGTCGTGCTGTGCATATGCACGGAGGTAAATACCCTGGCGCAGCTGCTCCATATTGTCGATGTGATCCATCCACTTCTGGTCAACCACTCTGAGCATGATTATGCGTTCAACCTCACGCATAGCCTCGCCGAACTCGGCTTCCTTCTCGGCATACTTCTTTTCCGCGTCCTCTAAAATATACTCGGTCAGGCGGTCTCTGGTCATCTTATCAACCTCAACATCGGTGAACTTCATGAAGCCCTCAGGCATTTCGCCGAAGATTGTTTCAAGGTGCTCACGCATACCTTCCCAATCCCATTCCTCGGGAACGTTGCCCTTGTCGCCGA
Source organism: uncultured Eubacteriales bacterium (assembly GCA_958352815.1). GTDB lineage: Bacteria > Bacillota > Clostridia > Monoglobales > Monoglobaceae > Monoglobus. The sequence goes on along the minus strand of CATWQA010000028.1, from coordinate 2,335 downwards.
TATAAAGACCCACAACCCCGTAGATAACATCCCTTATCATCTTCATAATGTTATCCCTAAGGTCGCCGCCGTCCAGAACCTGGTCGCGCTGCTTGTATATTATCTCTCTCTGCTGGTTATTCACGTCGTCAAACTGGAGCACGTTCTTTCTTATATCAAAGTTCTTGCCCTCAACGCGCTCCTGGGCGGTTTCAATAGCTCCGCTGAGCATTTTGCTCTCTATTGCCTCGCTGTCGTCCATGCCGAGGGTGTTCATAACCTTTGAGATACGCTCCGGCGCAAACAGACGCATAAGGTCGTCCTCAAGGGAAATGTAGAACTTAGACTTACCGATGTCGCCCTGACGTCCGGCACGTCCGCGAAGCTGGTTGTCGATACGTCTGCTCTCGTGGCGCTCAGTACCCATTATATTAAGTCCGCCTGCCGCCAGAACCTCTTGCTGCTCCGGCTCAATCTCCGCCTTAAACTTGTCGTTCAGCTCCTTAAAGGTCTTGCGGGCATCCAAAATCTCCTGATCGTCCGTTTCCGCAAAGCCTGTTGCCTGATTGATAAGTTCCTCAGAAAAGCCCTGCTTCTCCATTTCGTGCCTTGCCATAAACTCCGCATTTCCGCCCAGCACAATATCGGTACCACGACCCGCCATATTCGTGGCGATAGTCACAGCGCCCTTCTTTCCTGCCTGAGCAACGATTTCCGCCTCTTTGTCATGGAACTTGGCGTTCAGCACGTTGTGCTTAATACCTCTGCGCCTGAGCATTTTGCTGAGCTTCTCTGACTTCTCGATTGACACCGTACCAATCAGAACAGGCTGCCCCTTTTCATGAGCCGCAACGGCGTCCTCTATAACCGCATTAAACTTGGCGTCCTCGGTTTTAAACACGCTGTCAGGCTCATCCTGTCTAACCAAAGGCTTGTTTGTGGGGATAACTATAACGTCCAGCTTATAAATTTCCTGGAACTCGTCCTCCTCGGTCTGTGCCGTACCTGTCATACCGGACAGCTTTGTGTACAGTCTAAAATAATTCTGGAAGGTTATTGTGGCAAGGGTTTTGGACTCGTTCTCAACCTTAACGCCCTCTTTTGCCTCAATCGCCTGGTGGAGACCGTCGTTATACCGTCTGCCGAACATCATACGTCCCGTAAATTCATCAACAATAATAACCTCGCCGTCCTTTACAACGTAGTCCTTATCCTTTTTCATAACGCCGATTGCCTTAATCGCCTGATTGATGTGGTGGGACAGGGTCATGTTGGCAGGGTCGGTCAGGTTGTCAACATGGAAGGCCTCCTCCGCCTTTTTCACTCCTCTGGGAGTGAGCATTGCGGTCTTTGCCTTTTCGTCCACAATGTAGTCGTATTGATTGAGCTCGTCCTCATCCTCCACCTCGACCTTTGAATCGGTCTCAACAACCTTTTTGAACTTCAAGGTCTTTGCGAACCTGTCAGCCTGCATATAGAGGTCGGTTGACTTGTCGCCCATACCCGAGATAATAAGAGGGGTTCTCGCCTCATCTATGAGAATACTGTCCACCTCGTCCACAATGGCGTAGTTGTGACCTCTCTGAACCTTATTTTCCTTATATATAACCATGTTGTCACGCAGGTAGTCAAAGCCCATCTCGTTATTGGTTCCGTAGGTAATATCCGCGTCGTACGCCTTTTTCCTCTGAGCGTTGTCCATATCGTGAATAATCAAGCCCACGGAGAGACCTAAATAGTTGTACAGCTTTCCCATCCACTCACTGTCACGCTTTGCAAGATAATCGTTCACCGTTACAATGTGAACACCCTTGCCGGACAAGGCGTTAAGATAGGCAGGCAGAGTTGCCACAAGGGTTTTACCCTCACCGGTTTTCATCTCTGCGATTCTGCCCTGGTGAAGAACAATACCGCCCACAATCTGAACGGGAAAGTGCTTCATACCCAGAACTCTCCACGCCGCCTCACGGCACACGGCAAATGCCTCGGGCAAAATATCGTCCAGAGTTTCCCCTGCCGCCAGACGCTCTTTAAGCTTCCCGGTCATGCCCTTGAGCTCCGCCTCGCTCTTTTGAGCCATTTCATCCTCAAGTGCGGTTACCTTATCCGCAATGGGATAAATCTTTTTCAGCTCTCTGTCGCTGTATGTTCCGATAACCTTTTCTATCATGCCTTTAATGCCAATTCCCATTAAAGATACCTCCAAGTTAAAATTTCATATCTAATTCATGCTGAGCATATATTGTAACTCTAAATTCCAAATTTTGCAATAGTATATTTGTACATAATTATTGCAACCTATTTGATAAAGGCTTTGCCTTTGAAACCATTGCCGAGCCCATATTCCGCCCTCATC
>CATWQA010000027.1 GCA_958352815.1 uncultured Eubacteriales bacterium | reverse complement strand
GATAATTCATAGTTATCCTTTATTTTCCATAAGCTCAGGTGCACGCGTGTCGTTACTTTTAAACGTGCTATACAACGAATTAATTGCAAAAATTTTAATTTATACATTGTGATATTGGAGATTTTATGGTACAATCTATATGAAAGTAATTTTGGAGAATACATTATGCGGCGCAGTTTGACAGAGTGGCAACGGAATTTGATAAAAAAATACTAAATAAATAGGAGGATTTACTATGAAGTACAAAATTGAGGGAGAGACCCTGCCGGTTGTAATATGCGACCTGGACAAGGGAGAGACAATGATTTCCGAGGGTGGTTCCATGGCGTGGATGTCGCCCAACATGAAAATGGAAACCACTTCAAACGGAGGTATCGGAAAGGCAATAGGCAGAATGTTTTCGGGCGAAAAAATGTTTCAGAACAGGTTTACCGCAGAGGGAGGAAGCGGCATGATTGCCTTTGCTTCCAGCTTCCCGGGTTCGGTTAGAGCCTTTGAAATTTCACCCTCCAACGAGATGATCTTTCAGAAGTCATCTTTCCTTGCAGGAGAGAGCGGCATTAATCTCTCGGTATTTTTCAACAAGAAGCTTGGCAGCGGACTGTTTGGCGGAGAGGGATTTATTTTGCAAAAGGCCAGCGGCAGCGGAATTGTTTTTGCTGAGTTTGACGGACACGTTATAGAGTACGAGCTGGGTGCGGGACAACAGATTTTGGTGGATACAGGTCATCTTGCGGCAATGACTGCAAGCTGTACTATGGATATTCAGAGAGTGAAAGGGTTAAAGAATATATTCTTAGGCGGTGAGGGACTGTTTATCACAACGGTTACAGGTCCCGGCAAGGTTTGGCTCCAGACAATGCCTCTTGCCAACGTTGCAAATGCTCTGCTGCCGTTTATGCCGCAGAAAACGGAGATAAAACTTGGCAATAATTAAAGGTAAGATTTATCGGGTATCAAAACAGGCAAAAGAAAAGCTCCCGTGGGATTAATTCCTGCGGGAGCTGTTAGTTGTTGAGTTTATTTTATTATTTCTAATTTAAATCAGATGAATTATTTCATCATTGATGCTACTTCTGCAGCAAAATCGTCTTGCTTCTTCTCAAGACCTTCGCCTGTCTCAAAACGAACAAAGCTCTTGAGTGTAATAGCTGAGCCGGTTTCCTTTGCAATCTGCTCAATATACTTTGCAACAGTTTCTTTATTTGTTGCCTTAACATATTCCTGCTCAAGGAGGCAAACCTCTTTAAGCTCCTTTGCAAGACGGCCTGTAATCATCTTCTCGATAATATTATCGGGCTTGCTTGCGTTCTTAGGATCGTTCTTTGCCTGAGCCATAAGGATTTCCTTCTCGTGCTCCTTATATTCCTCGGGAACCTCTGCGCTTGACAGGTACTTGGGGTTAAGGGCTGCAATCTGCATTGCAACGTTCTTCAAGCACTCCTTAACAGCGTCACTGCTCTCAGCCTCAGCCTCAACCAGAACGCCGATTTTGCCTGCTGCGTGAATGTAGTCTACAACAACGCCGCTTGTTGCAATTCTCTCAAAGCGTCTGATGTTCATGTTCTCGCCGATTGTAGCAATCTTCTCTGTGAGAGCATCGCCGACAGTCTGGCTTCCGCCGCTGATTGTCATTGTCTTAAGCTCTTCAACATCGGCAGGTGCATTATCTGCAATAGTCTTTGCAATGTCTGCAACAAAATTCTGGAAGTCAACGTTCTTTGCAACAAAGTCTGTCTCGGAGTTTACCTCAACAACAACGCCAACGCCGTTATCGATGTATGACTTAACAATACCCTCAGCAGCAATTCTGCCTGCCTTCTTAGCTGCCTTTGAAAGACCCTTTTCTCTCAGATATTCAACGGCCTTTTCCTGATCGCCGTCTGTCTCTGTGAGAGCCTTTTTACAGTCCATCATTCCGCAGCCTGTCATTTCTCTCAATGCCTTTACGTCTTGTGCTGTAAATGCCATTTTATATACTTCCTTTCGTAAATCTGTTATTTTATCAAGTGGATTACTCGTCCAGCATATCCAGTGAAACTTCTTCCTGAGCTGTGTCCTCTGTCTGCTCGCCCTGCTTACCCTCAAGGATAGCGTTACCGATTGTAGAAACGATAAGCTTTACCGCACGGATAGCGTCATCATTACCGGGGATAGGATAGTCAGCTTCTTCAGGGTCACAGTTTGTATCAACGATTGCGATAACAGGAATGCCCAGCTTGTGAGCCTCTGCAATAGCGTTCTTTTCCTTTCTGGGGTCAACAACGAACATTGCCGAAGGCAGATCCTGCATTTCCTTAATACCGCCCAAGAACTTCTCAAGTCTTTCCTTTTCCAGGTTGAGCTTGATAACCTCTTTCTTGGGAAGAAGATCCATAGTGCCGTCCTCAGCCATCTTGTTGAGCTGATACAGTCTGCCGATTCTCTTCTTGATTGTCTTGAAGTTGGTAAGCATTCCGCCCAACCATCTGGCATTTACGTAATACATACCTGTTCTTTCGGCTTCTTCCTTAATCGCTTCCTGAGCCTGCTTCTTTGTTCCAACGAACAAAACTGTGCCGCCCTCGGCTGCGATGTCACGAGTGAAGTAATAAGCCTCCTCGATTTTCTTAACCGTCTTCTGAAGATCAATGATGTAGATACCATTTCTCTCTGTGAAAATGTACTCAGCCATTTTCGGGTTCCAACGGCGAGTCTGGTGTCCGAAATGAACACCGGCCTCCAATAACTGTTTCATTTGAACTACTCCCATGATTTTACACCTCCAAAAGTTATACCTCCGCTCTGGTCATCTTTCGCCGGAACCGACATGGGACTGCGGCACGCCCGACAAAATCACAAAGCGTGTGTATTTTGATTATGTGGATAGCCCACACAGCGATACATTATAACACAATAAATTTTGCAATGCAAGAGTTTTTTGAAAAAAATTGAAAAATTTCTAATACGGGTTTAAACTAAATCGGTCGGCGGCGGACAGGGATATTGTCATATATCATATCCAAAAATTTATCAATGTTATAGCCGTGTAGCGCAGAGTAGTACACAGGCTTTAATATCCTGACCCCGGTTGACTGCCGTACCCGCTTTTGAACAGAGTCTGTCTGGCTTTCCAAAAAGTCGAACAAGGGACCGTCGGGACGGCAGTAGGATTTAAGCCAGTTCCGACCTTTCATTGCCATGTCCGCCTGATTGACTGCAACAAGTATTCTGCTGCTTTGGATATTGGGAACTATCACATCGTTGAGAAGATGAAATGCCGTGCCCATATCCCTCACAGAGCCGTCTAAAATAACAACTGCCAGGTCAATAAATCCATATTCCTTATCAGAGTAGGTATATGTCCATTTTAGCAGGTCAACTATCTTCTTAGAATGGATTTTATCGTTTTTTATGCTGTCGCCCAAACCCGGCGTGTCCCAAAAGCGGATGTACTCGTTCAGGTCATAGTTGCTAACCTCCATGGTTTCCGGATCGGTTCCCAATCCCTCTTTGGCAACAGATTTTTTGAACAGCGCGTTTATGGTGGTTGATTTTCCTGCTCCGGTCACCCCGGTAATCATTATGTCCAAAGGGTGGACTGACAGTCTGTCCACCCTTTGCTTAACATGTTCAAGTCGGTATTCGTTGTATTTAATCATGGGATTAGCTAAAGATTGACTTAAAAAAGCCAACTACTCCTCCGACAACGCCGCCTACAACCTTACCTACTTTTTCACCTACGCTGCCGCCAAAAGCTTCGCCAATTCTGCCGCCTATATCTGCGCCTTCTTCTACGCCGTCTACAATAGACTCGATAAAGCTTTTTTGTATTTTCTCATTGTAGTCCTCAATGTCATCATTGGTGCTCCAGACTTGCTCTTCTTGGTTCGTATTACCGGCAAGAATTAAACGTTTTTTCATGGGAATGTTCTTAATAATATAATACAGGAGCTTTGATAAATTGTAGGGCTGCTGCTGTATTCCATTTTCGGTATAACCGGCGGAATAATATATTGGTTCAATATCCAGACCGGAACCTTCCTTTACTCTCTTTTTTACCGAGTCCGCTTTTTCGTCAAGAAAATTGATAAGCGCGTCATTGGGCTTGTTGAGCTCGTAGTCCCAGTTTCTGCCTTTCATTGCAACGTCTGCCTGATTGATGGCAACCAGCAGCCGTTTGTCCTTCTCTTTTCCCAAATTGGGAGCGATAACCTCGTTTATAAGCTGGTACGACGTTCCCATATCCCGAGAGCTGCCGTCAAGAATAACCAGAACCAGGTCAATTAGAGGATCGCCGTTTTCGTCAACCTCGTTCAGCTTGTCAATAATTATTTTTGCGTGTTTAATATCCTCCTCAACTCCGTCTCCCAAGCCCGGGGTATCCCACAAAGTCATGTTATAGCAGTAGTATTTATCAATGATTTTTGTTTCCGGGTCGGGGGTGCAGCCTACCTTTGCAACAGTGCTGCCGAAAAGAGCGTTTATTGTTGAGCTCTTTCCGCTGCCTGTTGCTCCGGTAATCAGAACGTTCAGGTTCTGATCTCTCATTTTTAAGATGTTGTGATAGATTTTTTTCCTTGTCTCATCAGGCATGTCGAGATCTTGAAAAAGCTCGCTTAATTCATCCAGTGTTTTGTTGTCCTTTTCGTTCATTTTAATCTTCCTTTCATATGTTAAAATTTTTTATTTTTTACCGAACAGCGCTTTAAGTCTGCAGGTTGGGCACAGGTTTTTCTTCAATAATGTCGGAACTTCTGTTGAGGGATTATAGGAATATGGCTTTTTGCATTTTGCGCAAATTTTAATGATCGGTCTGCTTGACATATTATCACCTCCTCCCGGATTAAGTATATATAGTCATATGGACAATAATTGTCCATGGTCGCATTTTGTCCGAAAAACAAATAAAAAAGTGCGCCACTGCACGAGTAACGCACAAAAAACGCTTTACTCCTACAGTTGTCACACCAATTTTTTAATTACAATAAGCCAATATTGCACGCAAAAAAACAGAGTAAGCATTTTTATCAGTATTGACAAAAATACATACAATATCGGCATTTTATTAAATTGGTGTGACGAGTAAATTATACCATATAAATCACATGTTGTAAACTGATTTTTCAAAAATTTCTTGCAATTTGGAAATCCTTGTGCTATACTTTTATCATCTTATGCCGAAAACAAAATGGTAAGTACAGCGAGGACATACAACGACTGTTCGGGATGAGAAAGAGGGGACATAAATGGAGGAGAAATCAATAGTTGAAATGCTGCCTTTTTGGGACAGCCTTTCGGAAAAGGAAAAACAACTGGTGAAAAGTCGGGCGGTTATAAGACCGTACAAAAAGGGCGAGATGATACAGCCGACCGACTGCAACTGCCTGGGTATGGTTTTGGTGGTCAGCGGCGGAATACGGGTTTATATTCTCTCTGAGGAGGGGAGGGAAATCACACTGTACCGTTTAACGGAGGGGGAATGCTGTATTCTGTCTGCCGCCTGCGTGGTGGAGGAGATTACCTTTGACTCGGAGATGAGCGCAACAGAGGACTGCCGCCTGCTTGTTATACCGACAGCGATTTTTAAGGAGCTTATGGAGAACAACATATATGTGCGCTGCTTTATTTACGAGGCGTTGTGCAAGCGTTTTTCGTCTGCGGTTTGGACGATGCAGATGATTTTGTTTAAGGGATATGACAGACGTTTAGCGGACTTCCTTGTGAGTGAACATGACAGAACAGGCTCTGCTGAAATCAAAATGACTCATGAGCAGATTGCAAGATATACTAATTCCGCCCGTGAGGTGGTGGCGAGAATGTTAAAGCGTTTTGCCTCTGAGGGGCTGGTTACATTTAAGAGAGGGACAATTAAGCTGATTGACACGGAACGGCTGCGAAACCTATAACGGGTTTTGAGCCGTTTTTTTAGTCTGAATGTGACCGAGTCACGGATTTATTTTGGGAAATCCTGTAAAATATGGGTATGAAATCTATTTAGAGGAGGTATGGGTATGAAATATGTTTGTAAAATATGCGGATATATTTATGACGAGGCTAAGGAAAAGACGCCCTTTGACCGGTTGCCGAAGGATTGGGTCTGTCCTCTGTGCGGCGCACAAAAGAGCAGCTTTGCTCCTCATGGAGAAAGCGAGAAACGTGAGAGGCCCAAAGTCCCCGTTACCGTTGACGAGGATATGCGGGAGCTTACAATAGGTCAGTTATCCGCCCAGTGCTCCAATCTGGGCAGAGGCTGTGAGAAGCAGTACATGCAAAAGGAGTCGGAGCTTTACTATGAGCTGGCGGACTACTTTGCGTCTTTTACTCCGCAGGTAACCGAAAACGAATTGGGAGACAAGGCTGGTGGCGGAGGACTTAATCCGCGAAGGCGGCTATATGCTTCCCCAGAGCGCAAACACCCGAGAGCTGCTTGAGGACTTGATTAAAAATCCGCCCACGGAGGACTTCCCGAAAGAGGTGGCGGAACAGCTTTTAAAGCTTATTCCGTGTAATGAAACAAAATTATCAGAAAAGGAGAGAATTATTATGAAAAAGTACAAGTGCAAGGTATGCGGTCATATTTTTGAAGTTGAGGAGGGCGTTGAGCCGATTTGCCCGGTATGCAAGGCTAAGGGCGACAATCTGGAGCTGATTGAGGACGCTCCTGCAAATCCGTATGCGGGAACGCAGACAGAGAAGAACCTCCACACCGCATTTGCGGGAGAGTCGGAGGCGAGGAACAAGTATACATACTTCGCGTCTGTAGCTAAAAAAGAGGGTTACGAGCAGATAGCGGCACTGTTCCAGAAGACTGCCGATAACGAAAAAGAGCACGCAAAAATGTGGTTCAAGGAGCTTATGGGTATAGGCGACACGGCTGCCAACCTGTTGTCTGCCGCTGAGGGGGAGAACTATGAGTGGACAGATATGTATGACGGCTTTGCCAAGACGGCAGAGGCAGAGGGCTTCACTGAGCTTGCCGCAAAGTTCCGCATGGTGGCAGAGATAGAGAAGCACCATGAGGAGCGTTATCGCGCCCTGCTGAAAAACGTTGAGACGGCAGAGGTGTTCAAAAAGAGCGAGGTTAAGGTTTGGGAGTGCCGTAACTGCGGTCATATTGTTGTGGGCACAGCGGCTCCGGATATTTGCCCGGTATGCGCTCATCCTCAGAGCTACTTTGAGGTTCACGCCGAAAATTATTAGTTCATATTGCTTTTTACTCGTGATTGTGGTATGATGTTCCAAAATTGATTTTTGAAGGAGCTTGGCTATGTTCAGGAAGATGAGAAGATTTAAGCAACAGTTGTCGGAACAGGAATGTGTTGAAATATTAGAGCGGGAGCCCAGAGGAGTTATGGCGGTTCACGGCGAGGACGGATACCCCTATGCCTTTCCCATGAACTATATATACATGGACGGAAAACTGTATTTCCACTGCGCCAAAGAGGGGCACAAGCTGGACGCATTAAAGGCGGACAACAGGGTGTCGTTCTGCGTTATGGATAAGGGCTACAGAAAAGACGGTGACTGGGCGCTGAACATTAAGAGCGTAATTATTTTCGGGCGGATTAAGAAAATCGATGACCCGTCGGAGGCTGTTAATGCTGTTCGGAAGCTGGGTTATAAGTATTATCCCTCAAAGGAGGAAGCGGAAGCTGAGGTTGCTAAGGATTTTCATAGGGTGACAATGCTGGAGCTGACAATCGACCATATGACGGGGAAGCTTGTGAACGAGTCGTAGTTTTTTAGAATTGACCAAAACTTTTGTTGAATGGCTCACGTTCTCAATTGCGGAAACACTGTCCGCAATAATCGGCGCTATATTTATGAGGAATATTTATAAAACCAAAATTAAGTCCATGGATAGCTTTGGTCTTGACATATCAGAGTGAGTTTGCTACAATACTCCTAAAAATATTAGGAGGTGAGCTCTTATGGTTTTGGAAACAGAGCGTTTAATTCTTCGCCCGTGGCAGGAGAGCGACAGTGAGAGCCTGTATAAATACGCAAAGGAGCCAATGGTGGGACCTATTGCGGGCTGGCCTGTTCACACAAGCGTTGAACATAGCCGTGAGGTAATAAAGACAGTGCTGTCTCTCGATGAAACCTATGCGGTTGTGCTCAAGGAGACAGGGGAACCTATAGGAAGCATTGGTATTATGTTCGGCAAGGACAGTAATTTTGACCTGCCCGAAAATCAGGGAGAGCTGGGCTACTGGATAGGTGTTCCCTACTGGGGCAGGGGCTTGATACCCGAGGCGGCGAAAATACTGATAAAGAGAGCCTTTGAGGACTTAAAATTGGAGACGGTCTGGTGCGGGTATTTTGACGGCAACGAGAAGTCAAAACGCGTCCAGGAAAAGTGCGGCTTTGAATATGACCATACAAATTATGACGTGCCCATAGAGCTTACAGGGGATATAAGAACCGAGCACATAAGCCGACTGACTAAAGAGCGTTGGCAACAACTACATAACAACTAAAAGCAAGGGGAGTCTGCATTTAATACGCAGGCTCCCTTGTTTTTTATTTTATGGTTTAGGTCACACTTAAAGCAATCTGCATATGCATGGCAGTTCCTCGTTGCATTATCACTTTTCTGTCAGCTGCCTTAAAAGCCCTGTGCAGCCTGCGTATATATCTTCGTAGGTCTTGTCAAAATCTCCCGTGTACCATGGGTCGGCAACGTCCCTGTCCTGCCCGGCAAATTCCAGCATCTTATGTATTTTGTTTTTAGGGTCGGAGCCGAAAATCCTGTGCATGTTTCTGATGTTGGCGCTGTCCATTCCTATAAAGCAGTCAAAGTCGTCATAGTCGGACTTTACCAGCTTTTTCGCATACTTGCCCTTTACGGATATGCCGAACTCGCTCAGCTTCCGCTTGGTTCCGCTGTGGACAGGGTTTCCTATTTCTTCATAGCTGGTTGCCGAGGACTCAATACGGAATAAATCCGCCTGCCCGCTTTTCTTAACCATATCCTTTAAAACAAACTCCGCCATGGGAGAACGGCAGATGTTGCCGTGGCACACAAACATAATTCTTATCATAGCTAATCTCCTTCACTGTCTTACTCTGATTTAAATATAGCACATAAATTTTACAATTGCAACACATATAATTTGATAGATTTCCCAAAATATAAAATTTTGAAAAAAACTGTTGCAATTTGTATAGAAGTATGTTATTATGCAGTTGGGTTAGCGTAAGCTAACCGAAGTTTAGAATTTTATTATTTTCTGAATTACAAATATCTGAATGGCATATTTGTGATTTAATATAAGGAGGCTATGGTATGAACGAATTTAATCGCGCTGATTTTGATCAGTGGGAAGGTTTTGAGGGACGTATCTGGAAAGAGGAAATTAACACGAGAGACTTCATCCAGAATAATTACGAGCCTTATGACGGAAACTCATCATTTTTAGAGGGGCCGACAGCGGCTACGGACAAGCTCTGGGGAATACTGCAGGGCTTGCAAAAGCAGGAGCGCGAGAAGGGCGGCGTTCTTGATATGGAGACCGAGGTTGTATCGACCCTGACGGCTTACGGCCCGGGCTATATCAGCGAGGAGAATAAGGACTTGGAAAAGGTCGTCGGCTTGCAGACAGATAAGCCTTTAAAGCGTGCTTTCATGCCTTTCGGCGGCATTAAGATGGCGGAGCAGGCTTGCGAAACCTATGGCTATACGCCAAACCCGAAGTATCACAAGATATTTACGGAGTACTGCACAACCCATAACCAGGGCGTGTTTGATGCGTACACTCCGGAGATGAAGCTGGCGCGGCATAACAAGATTATTACCGGTCTGCCCGATACATACGGCAGAGGAAGAATTGTAGGGGACTACCGCCGTGTTGCTCTTTACGGAATAGATTTTTTGATTTCCGAAAAGCAAAAGGATTTTGATAACTGCGGCGACGGCGTGATGACAGAAGATGTTATCCGTCTGCGGGAGGAGATTGCCAAGCAGATCAGAGCCCTCCGAGAAATGAAGAAGATGGCGGAGGTTTACGGATATGACATTTCAAAGCCCGCGGCAAATGCTCATGAGGCGGTGCAGTGGCTCTACTTCGGATACCTTGCCGCAATTAAGACCCAGAACGGCGCGGCAATGAGCGTGGGACGTATTTCCACATTCCTGGATATTTATATTCAGCGCGACATGAAACGGGGAATACTCACCGAGAGTCAGGCGCAGGAGCTGATTGACCACCTTGTCATGAAGTTCCGCATGGTGAAGTTTGCACGCGTGCCGTCCTACAACCAGCTGTTCAGCGGCGACCCCGTCTGGGCAACTCTGGAGGTTGCGGGCACAGGTCTTGACGGCCGTTCAATGGTTACAAAAACAGACTTCCGCTTCCTGCGCACCCTTGAGAACATGGGTCCCTCGCCGGAGCCTAATCTGACGGTTCTGTATTCAAGCTCTCTGCCGGAGAACTTTAAGAAATACGCTGCGGAGATCTCGGTTCGCACAAGCTCTGTTCAGTACGAAAACGACGATGTTATGAAGCCTGTTTGGGGAGACGATTATTCAATCTGCTGCTGCGTTTCCGCAACCCAGACCGGTAAGGAAATGCAGTTCTTCGGAGCTCGCGCCAACCTGGCAAAATGCCTGTTGTACGCAGTCAACGGCGGAGTTGACATGAAAACAAGAGAGCAGGTTGGTCCTGCCTACAGACCGATTACTTCGGAGTATTTGGATTATGACGAGGTTGTAGACAGGTATCTTGACATGATGGATTGGCTTGCGGGATTGTATGTCAACGTGCTCAACCTCATCCAGTATATGCACGATAAGTATTACTACGAGGCTGCGGAAATGGCGCTGATTGACACGGACGTTCGCAGAACATTTGCTACGGGAATTGCAGGCTTCTCTCATGTAGTTGACTCCCTTAGTGCGATAAAATACGCAAAGGTTAAGGTTATCCGTGACGAAACCGGAATTGCCGTTGACTTTGAAACCGAGGGCGACTTCCCCAAGTACGGTAATGACGATGACCGCGCGGACGACATTGCTCTCTGGCTGCTTAAAACATTCCTTGACATGATTAAGCGCCGTCACTCTTACCGTGATTCTGAGATAACCACATCGATTCTCACTATCACTTCTAACGTGGTATACGGAAAGGCTACAGGCAACATGCCCGACGGCCGCAGAGCTGGAGCGCCCTTATCACCCGGTGCAAACCCCAGCTACGGTGCGGAGCAGAACGGACTTTTGGCGTCATTGAATTCGGTGGCAAAGCTGCCTTATCACTGGGCGCTGGACGGCATTTCCAACACCCAGACGATTAACCCTGACGCATTGGGTCACACCGAGGACGAGCAGTCCGACAACCTTGTTCAGATTATGGATGGATATTTTGACCAAGGTGCGCATCACTTGAATGTAAACGTTTTCGGCAAGGAGAAGCTTATTGACGCAATGGAACATCCGGAAAAGGAGGAGTATGCTAACTTCACTATCCGCGTTTCCGGATATGCCGTTAAGTTTATCGACCTGACCCGTGAACAGCAGCTTGACGTTATCTCACGTACCTGCCATGAAAGAATGTAATATTCTAGGCCGCGTCCACTCATTGGAGAGCTTCGGTTCGGTTGACGGACCCGGAGTACGCTATGTAATATTTATGCAGGGCTGCAATATGCGCTGCAAGTACTGCCACAATCCTGAAACATGGGGCAGCGGCGGCGAGGAGTGGGCTGCCTCCGACCTGTTTAAGCAAGCGTTTCGCTATAAGAACTATTGGGGCAAAGGCATGAAACAAGGCGGAATTACGGTCAGTGGCGGAGAGCCGTTGCTGCAGCTTGAATTTGTAACCGAGTTATTCAGGCTTGCCAAGGAAAAGGGAGTGCATACCGCCATGGATACGGCGGGGCAGCCCTTTTGCCGGGACAAAGAGTTTTTAGCAAAATTTGATGAGCTGCTTAAATACACCGATTTGTTTTTGCTGGACATCAAAGAAATCGACAGTGAAAAGCATAAAGAACTGACCGGTCACGGCAACGAGAATATTCTGGGCATGGCAAGTTACCTGTCGGACAAGGGCGTTCCCCTGTGGGTTAGATATGTTTTGGTTCCGGGTGTTACCGACCATGAGGACGATCTGAAAAGGACGGCTGATTTTATTTCGGGTCTTAGAACCGTGGAAAAGGTTGAGGTTTTGCCCTATCACACCTTGGGTCTTTTTAAGTGGAAAAAGCTGAATTTGGCTTATCCGCTAAAGGACGTTCCTACACCTACAAAGGAACAAGTTAAAAAAGCTGAAGATATTTTAAAGCGGGAGCAGTGATACCACTGTTAAAGTATTGTGTGAGGTTAGGCTTTATGAGTTATACAAGGGACGAACAAAAGGAAATTATTTTGCGCAGTATAGGAAAGAGAATACAGGAATATAGGCAGCGTATAGGACTTTCTCAAGAGCAGGTGGCGGAACGCGCCGGAATATCTCAAAACCATGTGTCCCGTCTGGAACAAGGCAAGCACGACCCTCACTTTTATACGATTTTGCAGGTTGCAAAGGTTTTGAATATTCCTCTTGACGGGCTTGTCAGTGATTTTTCCGAAGAGAATATAAATATTTTTCTGCAAAACATTAAAGATGATGTTGAGAATATGAGCCAAAATCAACTGGATATGTTGAAAGATGCAATTGGTATAATCAAGAAATATAAGTTTTAGAGCGGAACTCGAATTTGTATTGTGCAAATTCGGGTTCTTTTGTTTTTGTTTTAAATAGCCAACTCTTGTTTTTTTATAATCAAATTGTCAATAATGATACAAGGTTTGTTGCCGGTAAAAGTTTATATTGGCGGAAACCGCAGGAATGCTTGCGGGGCGTATAGGAATCCGCCCCCTACACCTTGGTCACTTACATATGTTTAATCCCATTTACAAAAACAAAGCCCGCCCTGTTGCGCTCCATAGGCAATAATTAAGGATTATTATTGACATTGCTTACTTTATATATATATTGAAATATTTCGAGCCGTTCCACTTCAAAGAAGTGGGGTCACAGCCACTTCCGCCCCGAGCGCAGGGCGGACAAATAAGAGCTAAAGCCTTTATCAAAATTATAATGTGGCGTAATTGCATATACAGGGGCTTGGGGCGAAGGCGGCGAGCGCAATGGGGTGGGCGATAGGTTATATTATCAAATACAAATAAAATTACATGGGTATAGTATAAAAGTAAAGTTTTAGTTATTACATAATACTGATTCAAGGAAGTTGGGTTACAGACCGCCTGCCGTGCTTGCTGTTCCATTTTTACCAACGAGTTGAAAATTGCAAGTTGATTTTATGCTTATGCTATGTTATAATCAAATTATGAAATTTAGAATTTTAGGAGGAAAAATCGTGATTAATTTTGTTTGCTATCCCAAGTGCACCACCTGTAAAAAGGCGGAGAACTGGCTTAAGGAAAAGGGACTTGAATATACAGTGAGGGATATTAAGGAGGATAACCCGACTTATGAGGAGCTTAAGCTCTGGTACGAAAGGAGCGGTTTGCCATTAAAGCGATTCTTCAACACAAGCGGAATGCTGTACCGCTCTATGGGAATAAAGGACAAGCTGAAGGATATGTCCGAGACCGAGCAGCTGCAGCTTTTGGCGACAGACGGCATGTTGGTTAAGAGGCCGATTGCGGTAACCGACAGCAAGGTTGTTGTGGGTTTTAAAGAGGCGGAATGGAGCGATCTGATATAGCTGAACTTATGGAAAAGAAGTATTACAAGCTAAATGCCAAATTGTCAGGGTACTCGTTTGGGAACCTGTATTGTGATTGCTGCGGCAGCAGACTTGCCTATATAAAGAGCAAGGATTATAAATACATATATTTTGTATTCATGTGTAACTGCGGGGCGGAAGTTGTTTATCTAAATGATTATGACGGCGCCAAAACAGACGACAAGTATTATGCGGATATTAAAGACGGAATTGTATCATGCAGGAGATGTTCCGAGGAATTGTTTTACGTGGACGAGAGAAGATGCAGAGCCTTTGCCTTTCACGTGATTTGCGGCTGCGGAAAAGAATATAACAGGATACTTAAGAGACACAAACAGAATGTTGAGGGTGAAATACTGAATGGATAGAATTGTTTTTGGAATATTGGCGCATGTGGACTCGGGGAAGACAACGCTCTCTGAGGCTATACTGTACAAGAGCGGAGTTTTGAGACGCCCCGGGCGGGTTGACCACGGCGACGCTTATCTGGACACTCACAGCATAGAGCGGGACAGAGGTATAACCATATTTTCCAAGCAAGCCCGCTTTAATCTGGGGGATAGGGAATACACCTTACTTGACACACCGGGGCATGTTGACTTCTCAATGGAGACGGAGCGAACCCTGCAGGTTCTTGACTATGCCATTTTGGTTGTGAGCGGCAGCGACGGAGTACAGAGCCACACGGAAACCCTCTGGAGACTTCTTGAAAAATATAATATTCCCACGTTTATCTTTGTGAACAAAATGGATCTGATAGGCGCAGATTGGGAGAGCTTACTCAATGAAATAAAGAGCGAGCTCAGCGACAATTGCGTTCGAATGGAAAGCCCTATGTCTCAAGAACTTATGGAAAGCATAGCGGTGTGCGACGATGATATTCTGGATAAGTTCCTTGAAACAGGCAAGATCGAGGAGGGGGATATTATTTCGGCAATTGCAGGGCGAAAGATTTTTCCCTGCTTTTTCGGCTCCGCATTAAAGCTTGAAGGAGTTGACGAACTGTTAAGGGCGTTTGGCAGATATACGGCAACGCCTGATTACGGCAGTGACTTCGGGGCGAGAGTGTTTAAGATTTCCGAGGACAGCCGAGGGGGCAGAATGACTCATATGAAGATAACAGGCGGAGCTCTAAAGGTAAAGTCTCTGATTTCGGGCACAGACAGAAACCAAAACCAATGGTCGGAAAAGGTCAACCAAATCAGGATTTATTCCGGTGAAAAGTACGAGACTGCAGACAAGGCTGAGGCGGGCACGGTGTGCCAGGTTCTGGGGCTCAGCGGAACCTATCCCGGGCAGGGCTTGGGAGCGGAGAGCGACGGGAAAAAGACAGTCTTAAACCCGGTGCTGTCCTACAGGGTTCGGATTTTGGATAATACCGATGTCCACACCGCTCTGACAAAGCTGCGCATACTTGAAGAGGAGGAGCCTCGGTTTTGCATAGTTTGGAACGAACAGCTTCGGGAAATAAATATGCAGCTTATGGGAGAAATTCAGCTTGAGGTTCTGAAACGGGTAGTCCATGACAGATTTAACATGGAGATTGAATTTGAAAGGGGCAGCGTTGCCTATAAAGAGACGATTAAAAATACTGTAGAGGGAGTTGGGCATTACGAGCCCTTGCGCCACTATGCGGAGGTTCATTTGCTTTTGGAGCCCGGAAAGCCCGGGAGCGGCATTAAGATTGCCGCTAAGTGCAGTGAGGATAAGCTGGATAAAAACTGGCAGAGACTTATCCTGACCCACCTGCGGGAGAAGAACCACATTGGCGTGCTTACGGGCTCCCCCATAACGGATATAAAAATAACTTTGGTTTCGGGGCGGGCTCACAAAAAGCACACCGAGGGCGGAGATTTTCGCCAGGCAACTTACCGTGCCGTAAGACAGGGGCTAAGGTCGGCTGAAAGCGTTCTTCTGGAGCCCTGGTTTGAAATACGGCTGGAGGTTCCTGCAGAGTTTACCAGCAGGGCAATGACCGATATACAGAAAATGGGCGGCGACATAGGTCAGCCCAAAACCGACAACAATAATAAGACGGTTATAAGCGGTGCCGTACCCGTGTCGGCGATAATTGATTACCAGGCAGAGGTGACGGCGTACACAAGCGGCAGAGGAAAACTGTCCTGTATCCCGTCAGGATACCGTCCGTGCGCCGACCCTGAAAAGGTAATCGAAGAAATAGGCTACGACTGCGACGCCGATGTTGAAAACACGGCGGACTCGGTGTTCTGCTCCCATGGTTCGGGGTTTATTGTTAAGTGGAACGAGGTTGAGGAGCATATGCATTTAGAGAGCGAGCTTAAATCGGAGCCTGTGCCTGTGCGGCAGTCAAGCGTCAGGGAATACATGGGCAGGCTGTCGAGCGACAAGGAGTTAATGCAGATTTTTGAGCGAACCTACGGCAAGATAAAGCGAGAGCCCTATAATGCAATGTACACTAAAAAATCTTCTGCTCCCGCAGCGGCGAAGTCGAGAGGGGTGGCAAAGGCTAAGACAGACCGACCCGAATACCTTCTGGTTGACGGGTACAATATAATATTCGCCTGGGACAACCTGAGGGAGCAAGCCGAGGAAAATCTTGACATGGCGAGAGTAACCCTGCAAAATATACTCTGTAACTACCAAGGGTTTAAACAGTGTGAAATAATTGTGGTCTTTGATGCATATAAGGTAAAGAACAATCCGGGAGAGGTGGAGAAGTACAACAATATAACCGTTGTGTATACCAAAGAGAAAGAAACGGCGGATACGTATATTGAAAAGGCGACCCATAGATTGAGCAAGAATAATAACGTGCGCGTCGCCACCTCGGACTTTATGGAGCAGCTTATAATCCTGGGCAGCGGAGCTTTGAGAATGTCGGCACAGGAGCTTAAAGATGAGGTTGAAGCAGTTGACAGGGCTATTAAAGAATATATCGAGGTGAACGACCCAGAAGCCCTCGTCACGCTGCAGATTGAGGGAGAAACACGGAAAGATAATTAAGGGAGAAATAAAATGCCGTTACAAATAATCAGACAAGATATAACTAAAATGAAAGTGGATGCCATTGTAAATGCCGCTAACTGCCGATTGCGGGCAGGCGGCGGTGTTTGCGGCGCGATTTTTGCAGCTGCGGGAAAAGATAAGCTGCAAAAGGCTTGTGATGAGATTGGTTACTGCAATACGGGAGAGGCAGTCATAACTCCCGGTTTTGGTTTGCCTGCAAAATATGTTATACATACGGCGGGACCAATTTTTCAAGACGGAGATACGGAGCAGGAGAGGCAGCTATACAATTGTTATTTCAATTCTCTGAATTTGGCATGTAAAAAGCTTTTGAAGTCCGTTGCGTTCCCGCTGATTTCCTCGGGTATTTACGGTTATCCCAAATCTGAGGCGTTAAAAGTTGCGAGAGATGCAATTTCTGACTTTTTGCAGGAGCACGAAATGGATGTGTATCTTGTCATCTATGATAAGGACTCCTTTGTAATCAGCAGGGCGATGTTTTCGGATATTCAAAGCTATATTGATGAAAACCTTGTTGTTCCGCAGAATGTGCCGCGGCGTTTGTTGAAAAAAGAAATTATGTCAGCGCCTACTGCGCCTTATGCCTCCGATAGACGTTGGATGTATGGGATACCTAAGTCGAGCAGGAAACTGGAGGACTTGCTGGAGCACATAGACGAATCCTTTTCGCAAATGCTTTTGCGGCTGATTGATGAGAAAAACTTAAAGGATTCCGAGGTATATAAAAAGGCTAATATAGACCGAAAGCTGTTTTCCAAAATCCGCAGTAATGTTAATTACAAACCGAGCAAAGTAACAGTGATTGCCTTTGCGATTGCGCTGGAGCTGTCATTAGATGAAACAAAGGATATGCTAATGAAAGCCGGGTTTGCTCTTTCACATAGCAATAAATTCGATATTATCATCGAGTATTTTATAAGAAGCGGGAACTACAACATATTTGAAATAAATGAGGCGTTGTTTGCCTTTGACCAATGCTTGCTGGGAGTTTAACTAAATTGTCGCCTGATATGCGACCTTTGACCTAATAAGATCCTCTATAATGTGATTGCAAGGCCTAAAACCGAGCAATCACATTATTTTTACGGAGGTATTTGTTATGAAAAACAATATTACGGAGCTGGTATTTATTCTTGATCAGAGCGGCTCAATGAGCGGCTTGGAAGCCGACACAATCGGCGGCTTTAACGGAATGATTGAAAAGCAAAAGAAGCAGGAGGGTTTGGTATATGTTTCAACGGTTTTGTTTGATGATGTTATTACGGTTCTTCATGACAGAGTGAAGTTATCAGAGGTGAAGCCGATGACTGAGGATGATTATTTGGTCGGTGGATGTACGGCGCTGTTGGACACTATCGGCGGAGCTATTCATCACATCGGAAATATTCATAAATATGCCCGCCCCGAGGATGTTCCGCAGCACACAATGTTTGTAATCACCACAGATGGAATGGAGAACGCAAGCACAAAATATAATTATTCGACCGTTAAGAAGATGATTGAGCGGCAGAAGAAAAAGTACGGCTGGGAGTTCCTGTTTTTAGGGGCAAATATTGATGCGGTTGAAACCGCAGGGAATTTGGGAATACATGTCGACCGCGCAGTGACCTATCGCGCCGATGGAGTCGGAACGAGAAAAAATTTTAATGCATTGTGCTCGGCGGTAAGCTGCATGAGGTCAAATGCGACTATTTCGGCAGATTGGAAAGCGGAGATTGAGGAATACTTAAAAAGCAAGAAATAAAGATGATATTATGGCGTGGGAAAACCGTTTGGTTTAGCAATAAACCAGGCGGTTTTTCAGTTTGCCGCAGAGTTTACATCGGTGTAAAACAATATTTATTAAAAACTGTTGCTAAATAGAAAAATGTGTGTTATAATAATTCAACTAGGAGCAAGCTGTCTCTGCCGATAGGGCGGCAGGCTATGCTTTCTTTAAGTAATAGGAGGAATAGAATGCTTTGTTGCAGATGTAAAGAAAATCTTGCAGTTGTATATATTTCAAAGTTAAATCCCGACGGAACCCAAAGCAACGAGGGATATTGTCTGTCCTGCGCAAAGGAATTGAATTTGGGGCCTGTTGACTCCATTTTGGAGAAGATGGGTGTTGAGCCTGAGGAAATGGATAGGCTTAATAAGGAAATGTCCGGTGTTTTAGATGAGCTGGGCGACGACTTTGATTTGGGCGAGAGTATTGACCTGCTGCGGCAGGAGCTGGGCGGAAGCGCGGACATTGTGTCCATGGACGGAGTCGAGGAAAAGTCCGAAGATGAGCCCGATGACGGCGCAAAAGAAGAGGATAACAAGAATGATGTGGCAGAGGAAAAGATGAGCCGCAGTATGCAGAGAAATCCTTTTAACCTGTTCAGCAAATTTATGAACGCCAACAATTCGGACAGCGCCGCCGACAGCGCACCGCGCACCAAGAATAAAAAGAGTTCCAAGAAGAAAATGCTTGACACCTATGGAATTAATCTCACCGCAAAAGCCCAAAACGGCGAGATTGATGCGGTTATCGGGCGCAATTCCGAAATCGAAAGAACAATGCAGATTTTAAACAGGCGGACGAAAAACAACCCCTGTTTGATTGGTGAGCCGGGCGTTGGCAAAACCGCCATTGCCGAGGGGTTAGCTCTTAAAATCGTAAATAAAGAGGTTCCGCAAAAGCTGCTGAACTATGAGATATATCTCCTCGACATGACTTCGGTCGTGGCGGGAACACAGTTCAGAGGTCAGTTTGAGTCCCGACTAAGGAACATTATTGAGGAGGTTAAGAAAGCAGGAAATATAATCCTGGTGATTGACGAAATTCATACCATAGCCTCTGCGGGCGACGCCGAGGGCGGTATGAATGCGGGAAATATATTAAAGCCCGCTCTGTCAAAGGGAGAAATTCAGGTTATCGGAGCCACCACCATAGATGAGTACCGCAAGTATATTGAAAAGGACTCGGCTTTGGAGCGGCGCTTCCAGACTGTTATGGTTGACGAGCCCTCTGTTGAGGAGACAATCGAAATTCTCAAGGGAATAAAGGGCTACTATGAAAGCTACCACAGGGTTAAGATAACCGATGATATAATCAGGACTGCCACCGTTCTGGCTGAGCGGTACATTCAAGACAGATACCTCCCCGACAAGGCGATTGACGTAATTGACGAGGCTGCGTCCAGAGTTAATCTTAACAACACCGAGCTTATTCAGCTTGACGAAATGCGCGGAAGGCTATGTGAAATTCAGAAAGAAAAGGACGAGGCGGCAGAGGATAACGACTATCAAAGAGCTGCCGATTTAAGGGTTCGGGAGCTGAGGCTGGAAGAAGAAATAGAGGAGATAGAAGCGAGCTCCGTAAAATACTTAAAGCCTGAGGATGTTGCGGGAGTTATCGAGACTTGGACGAAAATTCCCGTCCGGCATATTACGGAATACGAGTCCGAGCGGCTTGTGGATTTGGAAAACAGAATTCATAAGGGGTTAATTGGTCAGAACGAGGCTGTCAGCGGCGTTTCGGGAGCAATCCGCAGAAAGAGAGCCGGAATCAGCCTTAAGCGCAGACCTGTGTCCTTTATATTCGTAGGTCCCACAGGCGTTGGTAAAACAGAGCTTGCAAAGCAGATTGCAAGAGAGGTGTTTGACGGCGAGGAGTCCTTAATCAGGCTCGATATGTCGGAGTACATGGAGAAGCATTCGGTTTCAAAAATCATAGGCTCTCCTCCGGGATATGTGGGCTATGACGAAGCGGGACAGCTCACCGAGAAAATCAGAAGAAAGCCTTACAGCGTTATTTTGTTTGATGAAATCGAGAAAGCGCATGAGGACGTGTTTAATCTCTTGCTCCAAATTCTGGATGACGGCAGGATTACGGACAGCCACGGTAAGGTTGTGTCCTTTGAAAACACGATTATAATCATGACCTCCAATGCGGGAAGCGACAGAAGATCCAACGTTATGGGCTTTAACGAGGAGGAAGAAGCCATCCAGATTAAGGTTGACAGAGCCTTAAAGGAGATGTTCAGACCTGAGTTCCTGAACAGAGTTGACGAGATTATTATCTTTAAGGAGCTGAAAAAGGAGGAGCTTATCCAAATTATTGATTTGATGCTAAAGGATTTGGAGGATGGGCTTCGTGAAAAGGATATTTCCCTGACAGTTTCCGACAGCGCCAAAAATTTGGTGCTTGAAAAGTCATATAACAGGCAGTACGGTGCAAGACCTATGCGCAGATATATAGAGAAGCACATAGAGGATAAGCTGGCGCATATGCTTATTGACGGCAGGCTGACGAACGGCAGTACGGCAGTCATTGACACGGACGGCGAGGAGATAACGGCAACCGTTAAATAGTTGATTTAAATTATTGTGCAGAGAATATTTTGAAAAGGAGTTAATGACATATGGGGGGATTTTTTGGCGCGGCTTCAAAGGGCGACTGTGTTTTTGATTTGTTTTACGGTGTAGATTATCATTCCCATCTGGGCACAAGACGTGCGGGTATGGCTGTCTATGATGAGGAAAGCGGGTTTGACAGGGCGATCCATAATATAGAAAACGCCCCGTTTAGGACAAAGTTCACGGACGAATCAAAGACCATGCACGGAGGCATGGGCATAGGCTGTATATCCGACTACGAGGCGCAGCCTATTCTTGTGCGCTCTCATCACGGCACCTTTGCCGTGACAACAGTGGGCAAGATTAACAATGCAAACGAGATTGCGGAGGAGATAATAAAGGACAAGACCCATTTCTTCGAGATGCAGAACGGGGAGATTAACCAGACCGAGCTGGTCACCGCAATCATAAACCGCAAGGAAAACTTTATAGAGGGCATTAAGTACGCCCTGGAGATAATTGAAGGGTCGCTGAGTATGCTGATTTTGACCCCGAAAGGTATCTATGCTGCAAGAGACAAAATGGGTCGGACGCCTATTGTTCTCGGTAAAAAGGAGGACGGGTTCTGCGCCAGCTTTGAGAGCTTTGCATACTTGAACTTGGGGTACAGCGAGTACAGAGAGCTGGGTCCCGGAGAGATTGTTGTTATGACTGCCGATGATGTTAAGACACTTGTGCAGCCGGGAAATGATATGAAAATCTGTACGTTCCTGTGGGTTTATTACGGTTATCCCTCATCGTCATACGAGGGTATAAGCGTTGAAAAAATGCGGTATAACTGCGGAAAGTATCTGGCAATGCGCGACGAGGGCAGCGTGCATCCCGATATTGTGGCAGGGGTTCCCGACTCGGGAATTGCCCATGCTATTGGCTACGCAAATCAGTCGGGTTTGCAGTTCTCCCGCCCCTTTATTAAGTACACCCCCACGTGGCCGCGCTCCTTTATGCCGACTCATCAGAGCAAGCGTAACCTGATCGCGAAAATGAAGCTTATTCCCGTTCATGACTTGATTGAGGGAAAAAGTCTGCTGCTGATTGACGACTCTATAGTAAGGGGAACTCAACTCAGAGAGACCACAGAGTTTCTCTATAACAGCGGAGCCAAGGAGGTTCATATCAGGACAGGCTGCCCGCCGCTGATGTACGGCTGTAAGTACCTTAACTTCTCCCGCTCAAATTCTGAAATGGAGCTTATAACAAGGCGGGTTATAAAAGAGCTTGAGGGAAAAGACCCGGACGACGCCATATTGGCGGAATACGCAGACCCTGACAGCGAGAAATACCAAACAATGGTGGAAAAAATCCGCGAAAAGCTGAACTTTACCACTCTTAGGTACCACCGCCTTGACGATATGTTAAAGTCGGTGGGAATTGACCAATCAAAGCTGTGCACATACTGCTGGAACGGCAAGGAATAGGGACGAGTTACGGACTGCTGCGGCAGTCCGTTTTTGTTTATTATTTTAAGCCGTGGATACAATATGACTGAGGTGATAAAATGAAGTCAAAATCAGTATGGACGGCTGAAACAAAGCTGCCCCGATTTGAGAGCCTGAAAGGTGAGGTTAAAACCGATGTGCTGATTATCGGAGGCGGGCTGTGCGGAATACTATGCGCGTACTTCTTAGACAAGGCAGGGGTTGATTATGTTCTGGTTGAGGGAAACCGAATAGGCGGAGGCATAACCAAAAACACTACCGGGAAGATTACGGTGCAGCATGGGCTTATATATGATAAGCTGATTAGAAAAGTTGGAATTGAAAAGGCAGGGCAGTATCTTTTGGCAAACCTTTGGGCGCTGCATGAATATGAAAGGCTGTGCAGGGGAATTGACTGCGACTTTGAGCATAAAAAGGCGTATACTTATACCCTGACCGACCCAAACAATGTGGAGAGGGAGGCGGAGGCGGCAGTAAGGCTCGGTTACAAAGCGGAATTTGTTGAGAACTTGCCCCTGCCCTTTAAAACAGGCGGCGCGGTCTGCTTTGACAGACAGGCGCAGTTTAACCCTTTAAAGTTCATTGCCGCAATTTCAAGGGACTTAAATATTTATGAAAACACATTTATCAGGGATATAGGGCGGTTCTTTGCAATTTCTGAAAATGGCAAAATCAGAGCGGAAAAAATAATTTCCGCAACCCACTTCCCTTTTATTAATAAGCACGGGAGTTACTTTTTGAAGCTGTATCAAAATCGTTCCTATGTGTCGGCTTTTAAGGGAGCGCCGAATTTTGACGGAATGTACATCGATCAATCGGGAAAGGGGTTGTCCTTTCGGAATTATAAGAATCTGCTTATAGTCGGCGGCGGAGCGCATCGCACCGGGAAAAAGGGAGGCTGGGAGCAGCTTGAAATGTTCAGGGAGGAGTACTATCCAAGGTCGGAAATAAGCTATCGCTGGGCGGCGCAGGATTGCATGAGCCTTGACGGAATTCCTTATATCGGCAGATATTCAAAGAGGACGCCCGACTTATATGTGGCGTCAGGCTTTAACAAGTGGGGAATGACGGGGTCAATGGCTGCGGCAAAAATTCTGGCAGATATGGTAATGGGGAGAGAAAACGAGTTCGCACAGGTTTTCTCTCCCCACAGAAGCATATTAAAGCCTCAGCTGTTGGTAAACGGCTTTGAGGCAACAGTGAATTTGCTGACCCCCACAACAAAGCGTTGTCCTCACTTGGGCTGCGCCCTGAAGTGGAACAAGGCGGAGCATACCTGGGATTGCCCTTGCCACGGTTCGCGGTTTGAGCCGGAGGGCAAGCTGATAGACAACCCGGCAACGGGGGACGCAAATGTTAAAGCATAGCAGAAATGCCTACGATTAAAGGCATTGTTATAACCGAAATCAAAGTTGTGATTGAAACACAGGCAGCGGACAGAGAAGTGTCCGCTCCGAATTTTTCGGAAAACATGGTTGTTGCGGCGGCATAGGGGGCGGAGGCGGCAATAACGCACGCTACCAAAATCGTGCCTCTGATGCCGCAGAGATACAGTCCGACAAGCATAAGCAGAGGTGATATAATCAGGCGGAATACCATTGATATTATTGTTGATTTCCCGCTGATTTTAAGGCTTGCATCGGCAAGATGGAACCCTATAATAACCATGGGCAGCGGGGTGTTTAGAGCCGCAAGATAGCCTATAGGCTCGCTTAAAACAGATGGTAGCTTAATCGAGAACAGGAATACAATAAAGCCCAGCGCCGTACCTATAATACCGGGGTTTAGAATAATCTTCCTCGGTGAAAGATTTTTTGTTCCTCCGTCCATTAATATAACGCCGTATGTCCAGAGCATAATGTTGAACACGGCGATGTACGTTGCGCCGTAGAACACTCCGTCAGCACCAAGCAACGCGTTCTGCAGAGGCAGGGACATGTAGCCGCAGTTTGAAAATACTGCCCCGAACCGCAGAACCTTTTCCCGCCTTTTGTCCTTGTTACGGACAATAAGGTGGACGACGATAATATCCACAATATATGATATAACAGAGGCTGCCAGAGTGATAATAAGCCCCTTTAGCATAGAGTGGTCAAAGTCCCGTTGATAGGAATTTATAATAACGCAGGGGGAAACGATGTACAATACAAATTCGGTTATGCCCTTTACGGATTTGCCGTTTAGGATTTTTGTTTTGTTGCAGACAAATCCAACGGCGATAAGCACGAACAAGATTATAACCTGATTTCCCACCATCAATATATTTTCAATCAAAAAAATTCTCCTTCCGCAAGTGTAATACCACAGCTACTACTATACAACAATATTTAAGATATGTACAGAGCGAAAACGAGAATTTAATTTATTTTGGCGTTTAGACGAAATTTGCGGGTTGTTCAATTTGTGAAGTTGTATATTTTTAAAAACACATATTATTCGCCCACCCCGTTGCGCTCTGTCGGCACTAACTTAGGGCTGTTATTGACATTGCACACTTTGTATAAATCGGAATAAAAAGTGCCGTCCAACATCAAAGATGTTGGGTCACAGCCGCCTCCGCCCCGAGCGCAGTCGGTTTTCCCCTTCGGGGAAACCGATTGGGGCTCTGCCCCAAATCCCAATAAAATTTTGATAAAGGCTTTGGCAACATTGCCGCCGCGGTTTGGTATGGCGGAATATGGGTTCGGCAATGGTTTCAAAGGCAAAGCCTTTATCGAAATTTTGCAGAAAATCACTTTTCAAGAGTATGAGAGCGCACTTTTTTAAGTACGCTCTCATATATACCTTAATCCACTTTTGAATATCTTCCCATAAACAGAATGTCTCCGCTCTCATCATCCCTTATCATAAAGGTAAAGGACTTATCAACGATGAAATCCACAGGCTCCGGTATTATTGCGCTGGCTCCTGCCATACCGACGCCGGTGACGGCCGCCGCCTCGGTTCCCTGTTCGTCAACGCTTATATATGTTTTGTGCTTAACAATATCTATATATACGTTTTCACCGCCGGGAACATTCTCAATCATCTTTCCGAAGTCGGCAAGACTTGGATTAAATGCGGTGTTAATACCCAAGCGTTTCAGCATACAGTCATCTGCGCTTTTGCCTATATTGTTTTCATATTCAATCTTAAACTTGGGCAGGAAAAGATTAACATAGCCGGTTTCCAACCTGTCAAAATAACTGTCATAGTCAATATTGCCGCCGTCATCTATAGAGATGTACATAGACGCACTGCCCTTATAGGGAATGGAAATCATCTTGACGCTATCATCCTCATAGAGACCGTAATATGCAGTCTTATTCATAAAGTCGGTTTCCGCAGTGCTTCCGTCATAGTTGTTGAATACAGCCTTTTCGGTGGCGTATTCATTAAATTCATTCTGCCAAGCCGCCTTAAAATACACTGCGTTTACAAGATAGGCGAGAAAGTTAGGGTCGTCCACAATTGAGGTGATCTTGTTATTTGTCTTGTTTGAAACCCAATCGTTAATTGTCTTAACGGCGTTTTTGTTGTTTACTATTTGGCTTTCTCCGCCGTAGAAGTCCTTAATCGTGCTTTCAAAGCCGCTGCTGAATTTAACGTCCGAGTTTGGATAATAGTCCTCATTGAGCCAGATTGAATTTGCAATATTCAATTGAGCGCTCTTGCCGGAGTTGTATTCCCGCATAAGTTCCGAATATTCTTCGTATTCGGCATCTGTAAGCTCGCCGTTCATGAGCTTTTCCGAAAGCTCGGTGTACCTGTCCATATCGAAATCGCCGTTATATTTTTCCATAAGGGCCTTTGTGTCGCTGTTGAACTTATCCAAATCCGAAATTCCCAGGGCGGACAATATTTCCGAACGGGTTGCGCCGTCTGCGCCGTTTGCCGTCATTGCAAGAGCGGTCTTGATCGACAGGGGAGAGAACATATAATTCTCATTTTTTGTAATTTCAGCGTTCATTTTGAAAGCAAAAGCGTTTTGGCTGTTTGGATCAATTGTTGGCGCAGGCTCGGAGGTTACTGTCGGGGCTCCGCCGACTCTTTTTGCGAAAACATCCTTTAGGGTCTCGCCGTTGCTAAGTTCAAGGGTCAGCAATTTAGATGTGAGAACTGCCGCGTCTCCCCTTGTGATGTATTCCTCAGGAATAAATTCGCCGTTATCCCAAATTCTCGTGTCAGTTTCTTGCGTTTCAGCTTGTTTTTCATAGGCATAAACCCTGTAAAGAACGGTTAAATACTCAACCAATGTAATGTTATTCTCCGGTCTGAAAGCGCCGTCCTCATAGCCGTTTACTATTCCTCTCTGTGCCAGGCTTAGAATGTTGTCTTTGGCAAAGCTGCCGCTAATATCGCTGAAAGAAATCTTAACTGCATCGGCGGCGTCGAGACTGTCATATGAGGCAAGCCTGCAAATAATTGCCGACATCTCGGCGCGGGTCAAAGGCTCGTCCTCGCGCATACTGCCGTCAGGGTCGCCCTGCATAACCGTTGTGATACTGTTGATTGAGCTTATAGCCTCGCTTGCCTGCTCGCCGTCATAGTAGGGGGAAGCAAAGGCTGCCGTCCCGATTAAAGAAGCTGACAGACCTAGACAAACTATAGATGAAATCAGTTTTTTCATAACACTACCTCCTTGAATTTGTTGTTCTATTTTATTAGACGGCTATGTGCAAAAAAAGTTTCACAAAATCAGAGAGATTTGGATTTTTTTTCTACTAATTTCAAAATCTGACCCGAGAAGGGAGGAAGATTTAAGGCGATTTTGGTTTTGCCTTTGTTGGAACGGGCGGTAATATTTGTTGTGTCCGTTTCGCTGCTGCCACTGTAAATCTCCGCATCGGAATTTATAATAAGCTCCAAGTCATATTCTCCCTCAATCTCAAAGGTTGAATTTTCTATGGGCACGTCAGTAAAGTTAAGGCACACCAGGCACTTTTTGCTCTCGTATTTGCCTCGGCTGAAAACTATTGTCGCAGGAGCGTCCACATCATACCAGGTGAAAAACTCGCTGTTGTACTCCCCGTCGGACAGAGCCTCGTTGTATATATACACACGGTTAAGGTCGCGTATATATCGCAGGAAAGAGTCATGGAGAGGGTACTTGGTTAAAAACCAGTCCTGCTCCCGTTTCTCGTCCCATTCTCTGAACTGACCTATTTCGTTGCCCATGAAGTTCAGCTTTTTCCCGGGGTGAGCGTACATATACATGTAGAGCAGCCGTGCCTGGGGGAACTTGTCCTCATAGTCTCCCCACATTTTTTGGATAATCGTGGCTTTCCCATGAACAACCTCGTCATGGGAGAGGGGGAGGATGTAAAGCTCGTTGTAGAAGTACATCATGGAAAATCCCAGCTTGTTAATATTATTGGCTCTGTGAACGGGAGGCAGCTTGAAAAATTCCAGAGTGTCGTTCATCCAGCCCATATCCCATTTGTAGTTAAAGCCTAGGCCGTCATACTCAACAGGGGCGGTAACCTTTAGATAATCCGTGCTGTCCTCTGCTATAAGCATTATTCCCTTGTGTAATTTATTCAGTCCCAAGTTCATGGTGCGTATGAATTCAATGGCGCGTTCATTTACTCCGCGCTTCGGGTCTCCCAGATAGAAAATGGCTCTGGAAATTGCGTCCATTCGCAGACCGTCAAAGTGGTACTCGGTCAGCCAATAGTTGGCGGCGGACTGGAGAAAGCTGCATACCTCGCCTCTGCCAAAATTGAAGTTGTAGCTTCCCCATTCGCTGTGCCCCGTATCATTTGGGTATTCGTACAGTTCTGCTCCGTCGAACTTGCACAGGGCGTATCCGTCAACGGCGAAGTGAATAGGAACAAAATCCAGTATAACTCCTATATTGTGGTTGTGGAGATGATTAATCATTTCCATAAGCTCACGGGGTGAGCCGTACCGTGAGGTGGGGCTGAAAAAGCTGGTGTTCTGGTAGCCCCAGCTTTCGTCGGCAGGGTGCTCGGTTATGGGCATAAGCTCAACGTGGGTGTACCCGTTCTCGTTCAGGTACGGGGCGAGCATCTCTCCGATTTCGGTGTATGTATACCACGAGCCGTCCTCCTTGCGCCGCCAGGAGCCCACGTGCAGCTCATATATATTAACGGGGCGGTTGTAGCCGGTGTCTCGGTTTTCCATCCACTCTCGGTCGGTAAAATTAAAGCTGTCTATCCTGCGGATAATTGAAGCCGTACCCGGGCGCAGCTCCATACCGAAGCCGTAGGGATCACAGTGCTCAACATAGTGCGCATCATCGGAATATATTCTGTATTTATACAGCATATTTTCGGCAATGCCGCTAAAGCTCCCCTCAAAAACGTTGGCAGAGGGGTTCCTCTCAAGCTGGTATTCATCCCAATTGTTAAACTCGCCCGTAACAGAAACGTGTGCTGCCCCGGGGGCATACACGCGAAAGGTGCAGGTCTCCCCCTCAAGGTGAGCGCCGAAATATTTATAGTCCGCAAAGGATTTCCCTCTGTAAAAATCGTTCATGTTAAACTGCAAATCAGCCATAGCTCAGTCTCCTTTCAAAAGTTATATTTTGGGTATTGACTTTTTAGAGTTAATAGACTATTATCTATTATATAGTATTTTATATGGTTTTTCAACCGACAATTATAGCTGAAGTGTATATTATTTGGGAGATGATAAATTTGAAGGACAAGAGATTTGACAAGACGGAGGCAGCGCTTAAGTCGGCAATAACTGAGCTGCTCAGAACAAAGAACATAAACGAAATTACAGTGGTGGAGCTTTGCCGCTTGGCAGGGGTGAACAAAAGTACGTTTTATCTTCATTACAGGGATATTTATGAGTATTATGATTATCTTATTCAGGATATTGCCACAAGGCATAGGAGTATTTACGAAAAGTATAATTACGAGGAATTTGTTAATTTATTCCCCGATATATTTGTAAACGTTCTTAATATTATTAAGCAGGACGAGCTTATGAAAATAATGATAAGCAGGGATAACAGCAATGTACTGATTTCAAAGGTGACCGAGTCCATAACCGAAGCAATTATTGCCAAAAAGTCCACATGGTATGAAAATATCTTACAGACCGAGATGAACTGCAGGTTTATAGTTTTTGGAACAATGGGAGTTATTCAAGGCTATTCTGATATGATTTTTTCAAACCCGGACATTGCAAAGCCCCTTGCCGAGAGAATAAAGGCGGGATTTATAGAGGCCGGGAAAAATCCCGACCTCTCGGACTGAAACTATTTTATTGAATAGCTCATGTACTCGCTGCCCTCCAAGTTTTTCCAGGTAAACTGTCCGTCTTCCAAAATCATGTAGGAGTGCTCACTGTTTTCCTTTGGTATGGAAACCGAGCCGGGGTTTAGATATACATAATCTCCCTTGTCGGCAATCTTGGGCACGTGGGTGTGCCCGCACAGCAGAATATCTCCGGATTTTAGGGGCGGCGGGTTGTCCTCACCGAAAACATGACCGTGGGTAGCGTATATGATTTTGTTTTCAACCGGCAAAATTCCGTAATCCGCCATAATGGGAAAGTCAAGAACCATCTGGTCAACCTCTGTGTCACAGTTGCCCCGGACGCATATGAGCTTGCTTGAGAGCTCATTCATCAGGGCAATAACCGATTTTGGATTATAGTCCTTAGGCAGGTCGTTTCTGGGGCCGTGGTACAGAATATCCCCCAGTATAATCATTCTCTCCGCTTGCTCTCTGTGAAAAGCCTCAATGAGCTTTTTGCAGTAGTATTCCGAGCCGTGTATATCGCTGGCTATCATGAACTTCATTGTTATACCTCCTGATTTGTGCTGTCTATATCTTAGCTTAATTTATACGGTTTGTCAATATGGATTGATTGAACAATTCGCCTCCAAAAAACATAGCCGGCGGGCGTAGCAAGCGGCGCCCCTACTACCATGTAATAACTAAAACTTTACTTTTAAATAATAACCCCTGTTATTTTATGTCCTCACATTGGTGTACATATCGCCCGCCCCGTTGCGCTCGCCCGCCCTCCCCGAGCGCGGGGCGGGCAAAAAAATTTCACCTAACCCCTTTATCTTTTTGAAATTTTATGGTAAAATTTGAAGCAAAGAAGTAAGAATTTGGAGAGGTGCATTAAATGGAATTAAAAAATGTTCAAATGTATACCGACGGGGCGTG
>CATWQA010000026.1 GCA_958352815.1 uncultured Eubacteriales bacterium | reverse complement strand
GAGCCACAATGTTTAAAGTCTTTGTGTGGGACGAAAACACCATGGAACCGATTACCGAAAGCGTTGAAGTAAATTTGTAACAGTCAGAGAAATCCCCTTGACTTAATTGCCAAGGGGATTTAAAATGCCCGCCCCGGCGCTCGGGGAGGAGGGTGTTCAGGGCTCCCGAAAAGTCGCAAGACTTTTTGGGATAGAGGAGCAAACGCCCGCAAAAGCGTAGACTTGTCGAACAGGCAAGGCGAGCAATGAGGGCGTATTGCGACGCCGGGGCGGGCGACAGATACGCCGATAAAATAACACAAATTATGCGGAATAAGCATCATATGACATCTTTATGATGTTAATAATTTTGATAAAGGCTTTGCCTTTGAATCATTGCCGAGCCCGTATTCCGCCCTAATCAGCAACAACTTAGGTTTATTATTGACATTACAAACTATAACTAAATCGGAATACTGCGTGCCAACCAACATCATAGATGTTGGGTCACACCCAAGCCGCGGCGGCAATGTCGCCAAAGCCTTTATCAAAATAAAGCTCTTTTAATCTACATACTGAAATACTTCTTCATATTCTTTATAAACAGGTCAAAAAATCCTATTCTGTCCACGTCCGCTATGGCGACAATATTGTTTTCACCGATTTTCTCCCCGTCAATCCTGAAAACCACCTGCCCTACCACATCGCCTTTTTTAATGGGCGCCATACATATGGTGTTGGTGTTTATCTCCTTGTCAACCTTGTCGGCGTTGCCTTTTTTCACAATATAATTGGGGTTCCCCTCAAGAGCCACGGGCACGGTGTCCGCCGTTCCGCTCTGAACGGGCAGATTTGGGATTGAGCCCACAAGCTCGTCCCCCTTTACCACAGAGTAGTTGGCAAAGCCGTAGTCTAAGAGCTTGGCTGCGCTTCCGAAACGTTCGGCGGTGGAGGGGGCGCCTAAGACCACGGCTATAAGCTCCATGCCGTCCCGCTCGGCGGAGGCTGCCAGGCAGTACTTCGCCTTGCTTGTGGAGCCGGTTTTAAGACCGTTGGCGCCGTTATAGGTTTTTAAGAGCTTGTTGGTGTTTGAAAGCCCAAAGCTGCCGTTGCGCAGAGTGTCCATCCAGGTGGTGGTGTACTTAAACACGTCCTTGTGGGCAATGAGGGCGCAGCTTATTTTGGCAATGTCGCGGGCGGAGCTGTAGTGGTCGTCAGGCTCGTCAAGACCGTTGCAGTTGCAGAAGTGGGTGTTCTCGCAGCCCAGCTGCGCCGCCCTCTTGTTCATCATTTCAACAAAGGCTTCCTCGCTGCCGCCTACAAATTCAGCCATTGCCACGGCGGCGTCGTTGCCTGAGGATATGGCAATAGCCTTCAGCATGTCGTCCACGCTCATTTGCTCTCCCGCCTCCAGGAACACCTGAGAGCCGCCCATGGAGGCGGCGTGCTCGCTTGTGCTCACCATATCGTCATAGTGTATTTTCCCGCTTTCCAGAGCGTCAAATATCAAAAGCATTGTCATGGTCTTTGTAACGCTGGCGATTTGGGTGCGCTCGTCCGGATTAAATTCGTAGAGAACGGTTCCCGAGGTGGGCTCCATAAGTATTCCCGACTTGCCGTTTACCAGCGGTGCGGAGACCTCCGTGTCAACCTGGGTTACTATATCCTCCGCAGAGACGGGGATGGCTGAAAAAATTAAAATCACCGCGATTACGGCGGACAACTGCTTAAATAAACTTCTTTTTAACATTAGATTTCCTCCTGATATTACAGATTTTTCTTCATGCTTGCCAGGGCGTTTTTCTCCAGTCTTGATACCTGCGCCTGGGATATTCCTATTTCGCTTGCAACCTCCATCTGGGTTTTGCCCTGAAAAAATCTTAGGTTGATAATGTGCTGCTCCCGTTCCCCAAGACGGCTTATTGCCTCCTTAAGAGATATGCTCTCCAGCCAGGACTCGTCCACATTTTTCTCGTCCTTTATCTGATCCATAATAAAGACCGCGTCTGTGCCGTCGTGATATATGGGCTCCTGCATGGAAACAGGGTCAACGATTGCGTCCAGAGCCACCGAGACCTCCTCGGGGGTCAGATTAAGCTCTTTGGCAATTTCATGTATTCCCGGCTCCTTGCCGTTCTCGTTGGTGAGCCGCTCTTTAACGGTCAGGGCTTTGTAGGCGGTGTCCCGTATGGAGCGGCTGACCCTGATGCTGTTGTTGTCCCTCAGGTACCTGCGTATCTCGCCGATAATCATAGGCACCGCATAGGTGCTGAACTGCACGTTATGCCCCGTGTCAAAATTTTCCACCGCCTTAATCAGACCGATGCAGCCAATCTGAAACAGGTCGTCAATATTCTCGCTGCGGTTGTTAAAACGTTTCAGAATGCTGAGAACCAGCCTCAGGTTTCCGCATATGAATTTTTGCCTGGCGTCCTTGTCGCCCTGCTTTATCCTTTCAAAAAGTTCTTTTTTCTCCTTGGCGGAGAGCACCGGAAGCTTTGATGTGTTTACCCCGCAGATTTCAACCTTGTTATTTCCCATGGAACTTGCCTCCTGTATATCTTGATTTTGGTTTCAAATAAAGTATTTGCAACAGCGGGAATAATATTCAAATAATATTTGCGCAGGGACAAATTTTGTGATATGATATAGTCAACAATATTCAGAAACGGAGATGAAAATATGAAATACAGAGATATGTGCGGCTGCTCAGTATCGGTGCTGGGTCTGGGCTGCATGCGCCTGCCTGTTGAGCAGAGCGGAAAAATAGATGAAGAAAGATTTACGGACATGGTGAAGCACGCCTACGAAAGCGGGGTTAATTACTATGATACCGCCTATATGTACCACGACGGGGAAAGCGAGATTATGCTGGGTAAGGTTTTGGGCAAGCTGGGCATAAGAGAAAAGGTGTACGTGGCGGACAAGCTCCCGCCCTGGAATATATTAAAGGCGGAGGACACCGAGAAAATCTTTGAGGAGCAGCTGAAAAAGGTGGGTACGGATTATTTTGACTTTTACCTGCTCCACAGCATGACTAAAAACTTGTGGGACAACACCATAAAGAAGCTCGGCGCCCTCGATAAGCTGATTGAATATAAGAAGCAGGGGAAGATAAAGCACCTGGGCTTTTCCTTCCATGACGATTTAGAGGCGTTTTATGACATAATCAATGAGGGAAAGGGAATTTTTGAGTTCTGCCAAATTCAGCTTAACTATGCGGACGCAGCGTCAGAGTTCCAGGCGGGAATAAAGGGTCTGGAATTTGCGGCGGAGCAGGGGCTCAAGGTGATAATCATGGAGCCCATCAAGGGCGGGCAGCTGGCAAGCCTCTCGGAGCACGTTGGGGAGCTGCTGCCAAAGGATAAGACCCCCGTGGAGTGCGCCCTAAGCTATCTCTGGGACAGACCGGAGGTCACGGTTGTGCTCAGCGGTATGGGAAGCATGGAGCAGCTCAAAGAAAACATAGGCTATGCCAAAAATGCCGAAGCGGGTATGCTGACCGATGAGGAGCGCAAGGCGATAATCAGCGCGGGACACGCCTTTAACGCAGGAGCAAGAGTGCAGTGCACAGGCTGCAGCTACTGTATGCCCTGCCCCAAGGGAATAGACATACCTAAGATTTTTAAGCTGTATAATGAGCAGGCTTTAAAGTACAGCTGGGAGGACGATGCGGCGGACGAGTACAAAAAATTATCCGTTAAGGCGGACAGCTGCGTAAGCTGCCGCAGGTGCACCAACCATTGTCCCCAGAATTTCCATATTCCAAAGCTTTTGCAGGATGCGCATAGTTCTCTTAATTAGTGGAATAATATCCGTGTTCTGTTAAAATTTTTGAAAGGGGAATTTTATGAAATCGTATATCGGAATTGAGGACATAAGAGCTCGGGAAATTCTGGATTCAAGAGGTAACCCCACAATTGAGGTTGAGGTTTTCACCGATGACGGCAGCGTGGGCAAGGCTTCCGTGCCCTCGGGAGCGTCTACGGGTCAGCATGAGGCTCACGAGCTCCGTGACGGCGACAGCGGGCGTTACATGGGCAAGGGAGTTTTGAAGGCGGTAAAGGTTGTGAACCAACACCTGAGCGAAAACCTGACGGGTATGAACGTTATTGACCAGGCGGCAATCGACCGCAAGATGATAGCCCTTGACGGAACGCCCAACAAGTCCAAGCTGGGGGCAAACGCCATCTTGGGCGTTTCTCTGGCGGCGGCTCATGCGGCGGCAAACGCTTTGGGCGTGGGGCTGTATCAGTATATCGGCGGGGTCAACGGGCGGCGTATGCCTGTTCCAATGATGAATATAATAAACGGCGGCCGCCACAGTGACAACAACCTGAGCATACAGGAGTTCATGATAATGCCCATAGGCGCGGGCAGCTTTTCCGATGGACTCATGTGGTGCAGCCAGGTTTTCCATACCCTAAAGGATATTTTAAAGGATAGAGGGCTCAGCACCTCTGTCGGCGACGAGGGCGGCTTTGCTCCGAACCTGAACAGTGATGAGGAGGCTATAAAGCTTATAGGCTCTGCCATAACAAAGGCGGGCTTCAAGCCGGGAGAGCAGTTTGCAATCGCTCTTGACGCGGCGGCAAGCGAGATGTTCAACGAGGCGAAAGCCGTAGGGGAGGAGGGGCAGTACTACTTCTGGAAGCAGAACAGAATGCTCACCCGTGACGACATGGTAAAAATGTGGAGCGACTACTGCCGCAAGTACCCCATCGCCTCTATTGAGGACGGTATGGCGGAGGACGATTTTGAGGGCTGGGAGGTTCTCACGGACAAAATCGGCGATAAGGTAAAGCTGGTGGGGGACGACCTGTTTGTTACCAACATGGCAAGGCTGAAAAAGGGGTTTGACCTGAGAATGGCAAACTCAATATTGATAAAGCCCAACCAAATCGGAACCCTGACCGAAACCCTGGAGACAATAGAGCTTGCCAAAAATAACGGCTACAGGGCAATAATATCCCACCGCAGCGGTGAGACTGACGATGCGACTATTGCGGATATTGCCGTTGCCACCAATGCGGGTTATATTAAAGCGGGGGCTCCCTCCAGAGGGGAGAGGGTCGCAAAATACAACAGGCTTCTCAAAATTGAGGAAGAGCTGAAAAACCAATAGATTGGGATTGAAAAAAGCCGAAGCATGTGTTATAATGTAACTTAGATTACAGTAAGGCGGTGCGGAGGCTATGAAAAAAACAACAGTAATATTTGATTTGGACGGAACTCTCTTGTATACAATCGAGGACTTGACCGACGGTGTGAATTATGCCATGGATAAGTTCGGTTATCCGAAACACACGGTGGAGGAAGTGACCGAGTTCGTAGGGAACGGCATCAGAAATCTCATAGAGCGCAGCGTTCCCGGGGGCGCAGAGGACGAGAACTTTGCTCAAGTGTTTAACGCGTTCAGGAGCTACTACTCGGAACATTGTATGGTGAAAACCCGCCCCTATGAGGGTATACCGGAGCTTTTAAAGGCTCTGAGAGAAAAGGGCGTAAAGACAGGGATAGTTTCAAATAAGCATGACGGAGCGGTAAAACGCCTTTCCGAAAAGTATTTCGGGGATAACATCAGTATCGCTGTGGGAGAGAGAGAGGGCGTAAGGCGGAAGCCTGCGCCGGACTCGTTGTATAGCATTTTAAAGGAGCTGGGCTCCGAAATTTCCGAAAGCGTGTACGTGGGGGACTCCGATGTTGATATAAAGACTGCGGCAAACGCGGGGATAGACTCGGTCATTGTGGACTGGGGCTTCCGCAGCCGAGAGTTTTTAATCGAAAGCGGAGCGGAGCTTATAATCAGTAATCCTCTTGAACTGCTCGAAAAATTTGAATTTTAAGAAAAACAGCGAATGGGCACCACGCCTGTTCGCTGTTTTTTTGTTAAAAACAAAAAATATAATTAAGGATAGAAACAACCATTTGCCGCTAAAGCGGCGTGGACTGCGCGCCTCACTTGTCGCCTGTGGCGACCTGCCGTGCTTGCTATCCGCCTTTTGCAAAGGCGAATAAACGCTTGTAAAAGCGTAGAATTGTCGTATAGACAAGGCGGATTGTGACGTTACGCTGTTCAAATTCTTTGTGACAAAACCTATACTTTTTGTCACAAAATTTTTTCTGATAATTCTAAATAAATCACCATAGTGATTCTACCACAATATTAATTAAATGTCAACAAAAAAATCACAATTATATTAAATTTTTCATATGTGACAAAAAGTATAGGTTTTGTCACAAGCGATAAAATTGCTAGGCTACGGGGGTTTCTATGTCTAGCAATAAGTATGCGACAAATAAAAGAAATTTTTAATACCTCACTTCTGAAAACGTGCTCAAATTGAAGCTTGGTTAAATATTAACATACCAAAAACGCAAAGAGTAATAGCTGTTGGCATTTCTTTTCAAGACTCTGTGAAGGTTTAAAGCGTGATAGGTATAACTCAAATTGATACTATTTTGAAGTTTTACAGAAAATACTTTGCTGTGTAGGGCAATGTGTTTATGAAGAATATAGAAATAATAGACGCAATCCGTGTACAAAATTTTGACCGTATCGTAGTCTATTAAATATGACGAAAACCAAATACTGACTGGCAAATACTAACATTGTACTATTTGTGGCAAAGCTGTATTAGGGCGTATATTAGGCGACAGCATAGAGACCCGTTTGGAATTAATTAATGACAGGAACGAGTTCGGACATTGGGAAATAGATACCATAGAGGGAACAGAGGATACACGGGAAGTATTGTTTAAGTTCAGATGGGGGATGCCAAGAAAATGACATTTAGTAAAAATAGAATTACGAACAGCAGAGGTAACCAAAAAGGGAATACTAAAAATAAAGGAAAGATATGGTAGCATATTTACTGAAATATTTAAAGGTATAACAGGTGATAACGGGAGTGAGTTTGTATACCTGACAAATCTTTTGTCTGATACAGCAATATATTATGCGCATCCATATTTATAATTTGAGAGGGGTACAAACGAGAAACAAAACTCTCTTGTCTGGAGATTTCTGCCAAAAAGAAAAGGTTTTAGGAAAATAACCGAATAAGAGATTAAGTTTATAGAAGATTGAATTAATAATTTTCTAATGAAATAGACTCGCTATAGCATTAGGATATGTTGGCACTACAATTAAAAACGTTTTATGGTATCTATTTGTAAACATACTAAATCTATGCTGAATATATTATTAGGTTTTATCAGCTATTATTAAAGACAAATGATATTGTTAAAGAAAGGTGGAGATATGAATGGTAAATGCAGTAACAAAAACTAGTTTACCTTTTTCAATGCTCTTTGTAGATTTGATTTCACATAAGGAAAGAGGATATGAAATTGATACTCAAGATGCGATGTATGATCCAATAACTCAAATTGTACCAGTATATGCAATGGGGGGTGGCACAAGTCCTACAACTTATTCTAATACTGGTTCAACAGGTGTTATCAGCACTGATACTGATGAATCGAGAGATGACACTGGGTCAGATTAATATTACAAATTATTGATTATTACAAAATGTATTCAGTATAGATGGTATGTTTATAAAAAGGAATATAAAATGCTAAAAATTAGATTTGCTAAACCAAATGATAGATATATTTATAATGTTTGTTTTACTAATGAGAATTGGAGAAAATTGTATGGCATATACATAGATCAAAAAACAGTAGATTCCTATTTGCAATCATTTGCTCCATATAATACATTGGATGGTGAGTATTATATTTTAGAAAAAGATGAGGAGGGTGTTGGCTTTTTAAATTTATTATTCGAAAGCGAGACTGAAGTAATTCTTAGCGGAGGAATTATGCCTGAAAAAATGAATCAAGGATTAGGAATTGTATTCTATATATACAGTATAAAATATTTAATGACAAATAGAGCAATAAAGCAAATTACCACATACGTAGAGAAAGATAATTTTTTAAGCAATAAAATACACCAAAAGTTAGGTTTTACTGTGTTCGATATGACAAAAGATAAAAATATATATAAGTTTAATGATGATATGTTTGCCAAAGTAGAAGAAAGTAAAATTTATTTGTGGGCATTAAAAAGAGACTGTGAAATTTATGATGAAAAAAGATAAAGTACTAATTATAACAAATAAAAAGGATGATGCACATGCAGATGCGTTAATATCTAAATGTAATAAATGTGGGATGGGTGATAGAATTATTCGTTTTAATACGGAAGAATTTCACTTTAATTCAGATATTATGTTTGATATAAATAATTTTAATATTTCAATAAAAGATTCAAAACGTAAATTTAAAAGTGATGAAATTATGTCTGTATGGTATAGAAGGCCACAAAAGTTATTAATAAATGGATATTCAGATAAGGGTGTTAAGAATTTTATTGAACAGCAAACTGAAGCCGTTATGCGTGGTTTATATTTTATATTACATGATTCTGCTTTTTGGATAAATCCTCTTCCCGCTTTACATAAAGCAAGGCACAAATTACCCCAATTAGTATTAGCTAAAGATATTGGATTTAGAGTCCCAAAAACAATTGTAACTAATAATCCCAAAGAAGCAGAAGCTTTTATGAAAAGGGTTGGGAAAGTATGTAATAAAAGTTTGGATGAGCCAAACTATTGGATTAATAATAAGATGTACGCGTATTTTACTCGAAAAGTTGAGAGTATAAATGAAATTGCAGAAAATAAAGAATCAATATCGTCATGTCCTACTTTTTTTCAAGAATATATTGAAAAAAAGAGTGATATTAGAGTTGTGATAATTGGAAATGATGTAATAGCAGTAGAAATCTCATCACAAGATAATTGTTATTCCCAGGTGGATTTTAGAGGGGCATCACCTCATTTACTTAAACATAAAAAACATAAACTGCCTATAGAAATTGAAAAAATGGCTTTAGAATTTGTTAAAAAAAGCGGTCTTGTATTTTCATCTATGGATTTAGTAATTGATAACAAAGGGGAGTATATTTTCATCGAAAATAATTGTAATGGGCAGTGGTTATGGTTAGACCAACTAGCAGGGACTGACATATTAGATACAATGATAAAATATCTTTTTCAAAAGATTTGAGTAACAAAATTATCTGTAATTTGCACATATTAATAATAAGAATATGATTGTTGACACAATAAAAATAATATTATTATGAGAGTAAAAATTATACGATAATTGGATGAGATAATCCCGAAAATTGTGTAAATTCTTTACGAGATATCAAAGTTGATATATAACAAAAGCGTCAAACAGTGTGAAACCCTATGGCGACTGTATAAGTATTGATGTAACAGAGGAATAAAAGAAACAGTCGGAGCAAGCAAAGCTTACTCCGACTGTTTTGCAAGTAAGGTTTACGTCTGCCGCTTTGTTCCTCTTTTTTTCCAAAAATCTCCGATTTTTGGGAGTTTGGTACTTTACCGCCTTTTGCAAAAGGCGGATAGCAAGCACGGCAGGGCACCGCAGGTGCCTCGTGAGGCGCGCAGGCACCGCCGCTTTAGCGGCATATATATACATAATCGATACAAATTTTTGTCTTATCTCAACCCATATAATTTTGATTAAATTTAATAATTTGGCATATCGCCCGCCTTGTTGCGCTCTGTCCGCAACAACTAAGGTGTGTTATTGACATTGCATACTTTGTGAAAACTGGAATAATGTGAGCCGTCCCACTTCAAAGAAGTGGGGTCACAGCCCTCCTCCCCAAACGCACGGGCGGGCGCATTTATCAATCAATATTTCATGGAGAAATACTCAAAGTCTGCGGGGACTTTGGCTCCGCTTTGTGAATGGGCGAAAATTCCCGTTAATGTTCCCGTGTGGCGTTTACGGTCGGTGGGAACTCCCTCGTCGCACAAAAATGTACAGGGTTCAATCTCTCCCAATTCAACATAGTTCTCCCCGTCTGTGCTGTACAAAAAACGTCGGGTTTGCATATGAGTGACCACTCGCAAATATATTTCCGATTGCTGTATCTCCGCCTCGGCAACGGTTTCTTCCCCTAAGTTTCGGTTTATAACAAGCTCAACAAGGGGCTTTCCGTCCTTCTTTGTTACGTTGAAGCGGATATAGGTGGCGGTGCTGTAGTAACAGGTGAGCCCTGCCTGAGTTCCATCGAGCGGGTCAAAGGAAAGCTTTGTCTCTGCGGTGAAGGAAAATTCGCTTTCACGGTGCACGAGAATATTCTTGCCGCTTAGGGAATTCATCTGCCCCGGTGCGGTATACAATCTCATGCAAGAGGGCTTTTCGCCGTTTAATGATATGTAATCATAATCGGGGTTTCTCACAAATTCCCATTCAAGGTTTAGGTTTTCCCCGTCAAAGCCGTCAAAAAAGTCCTTGCTTTCACCCTTGAACGGGGGCAGGTCGGGGGCGGTCTGTTCCTCGCCGGGCCCCTTGCCGTTATTGACCAAGAACCAGCCGTCCTCCGTCCAAGTTATAGGGTCAAGGGCGGTCTCTCTGCCGAGAGTTGTGTAGTTCCCCATGTTCCGCCTGCCGCAGAGATAGAACATCCACCAGTTTCCCTTTTGGTCTTCAACAGGCTTGCCGTGCCCTGCCCGCTGAATAAGCTTTTCAGGGTCGGTCTGCCGCATAACAGGGTTATAGGGGCAGCTCTCGTATTCTCCGAACAGCTCCTTGGAGCGGGCAACATTAATGCCGTGGCCGTATCCTGTGCCGCCCTCGGCGGCTATGGCGTAGTAGTACCCGTTGTGCTTGAGCACATGAGGCCCCTCGGAGCACCGCTCTCCCGTGCCTTTCCACAAAATTCGGGGGCCGTCTATAATCTCGGTGCAGTCCGCACTGATTTCGTATGCTGTTGCAGCCTTGGCTATTATAATATATTTTCTCCCGTCATCGTCGAAAAACAGAGAGGGGTCGATTGCGTCAATCTTTAAAACGACAGGCTTTGAGTAGGGGCCTGCGGGATTTTGGGACTTCATTAAAAGCTGAACCCGCGCCTGATTGTAAGGGTTGCTATAGTCGTTAAGGCGCAGGGTTGCCACAATATAAAAGGTCTTTTCCGCCTCGTCATAGTGAATGTCGGGAGCCCAAATTCCGTGTGAGTCCTTAATATGGCTCAGGTTCAAAAAATCGGGGTCGGTTATTGCGTGTCCCACGGTTTCCCAGTGCACCATATCTTTGGAATGGGAGATGGGAATACAGGGGAAGTACTGGAAAGAGGAGTTGACCATGTAGTAGTCCTCTCCAACTCTGATTACCGATGGGTCGGGATAAAATCCTCTGCGAACAGGGTTTTGGTATGTCATAATTATGCCTTTCTAAAAATGAA
Source organism: uncultured Eubacteriales bacterium (assembly GCA_958352815.1). Taxonomy (GTDB): domain Bacteria; phylum Bacillota; class Clostridia; order Monoglobales; family Monoglobaceae; genus Monoglobus. Next base: position 19,431 of record CATWQA010000026.1, on the reverse strand, counting down.
TTACTGTTTTTTTGCCTTGCCAGTATATCACAATCCGTGGGATATATCAATCGGTATTTTCAATAATTTGCCATGTCTTTTGCGTAAAGAAAAGAGCAGTATCACAAATCCGTGATACTGCTCTGAAATCAATCTCACTATTTTGCGGGAGCGTCTATTGTAACTGTCTCTGTTGCCTCGTCCCAGCCGACAGTGTACCCAAACGCCTCGGATAAAAATCTGAGAGGAATGTACATACGTCCGCCAACGCCTTCGTACTGCTTAATAAAAGCGGCGGTGTCCATAGGCGTAACAACCGTCTCGCCCATGTCGGAAATCTTATAGATATTGTATGACCCTTCCTGAACAATATACATGTCCGCTCCCTCAAGGATAATGGCGGCGCTTAAATTGTCGTCATACTTAACTGTTTTGTTCATGGATTCGGAGACAAATCTGATGGGGACGAAGGTTCTGTCGTCCTGCTCCAGAATTTCTCCCATATCGGCGGGGATTTCCGCCTCAACTCCGTTTATAACAATGCTCTGCGCCGCAGCAAAGGCAGACTGAGTAAAACACAGCGCCATGCAAAGGGCGATTAATAATCCTGTTATCTTTTTCATAAAAAAATCTCCATTCCGCCGCTCCGCACCGGCATAACTCATAATTATTAAATTTCTCTTATCAGCGGAGCAAGGAATGATAAGAGATTTTTCATGCACACGTTATACAATCCGCAGGGAGGCTTAACGTGAAATGAACTTTCGTGTTGCAGGTTGATGATAAACCTATCTTAAGTCCTATTTTGATAAAGGCTTTGCCTTTGAAACAATTGCCGAGCCCATATTCCGCCCTACCAAGCCGCGGGCGGCAATGTTGCCAAAGCCTTTATCAAAAACGGATTTTCGCGATCCTCTCCTAGGATTATAACACATATGTTACAGAATTTCAAGAGTAAATTTTTAATCCTGAAAAAAGGAGCATATCACGGCGGTGACTGCTCCTGCAATATTTAAATTAAGACCGGCTGGAGCTGCTGCCCTGTCAGAGCGGCGTACAGGGATTGCTCAATCAGGCTGAAGTCGGCGACCAGAGAATTTTCCTTTTCTATGCAGTTATCCTGCTTAAACGGCACCAGGTAGATATTTTTCCTTGAAAGAAGGCTGCCGATGTTTTTGGCGTTGCCGCCGAGACCGTCGTTGGTGGAGACGGCAAGGACAACGGGGCGGTTATTCCGCAGGTGGGATTTTGCCGCCAGCGTTACCGGGGTGTCGGAAATGCCGTTTGCGATTTTGGCAATCGAGTTACCCGTGCAGGGGGCGATGACAAGTACGTCCAGCAGACCTTTGGGGCCGATGGGCTCAACCTGAGGCAGAGAGGTCATGGGTGCGCCGCCGGTTATGTCCGTCAGGGTCTTTTTCAGGTCTGCCGCCTTGCCAAACCGCGTGTCGCAGGATGCGACGGCGTCTGAAAGTATGGGGGTGATTTTAGCTCCCTTTTCGGTGAGCTCGGCTATAATTGGTATAATCTTGCTTATGGTGCAGAATGAGCCGGTTATACCAAAGCCGATTTTAAGGTCTTTAACAGTGTCAACCATATATTATCACCTCCCTTGCTCGGATATTATATTATTGATAGTGTCGCGAATTATATTTCCCGCAGTGAGAGGCGCCACCTTTCCCGGCAGGGACAGAGCCCATATAACATTGCGCCCCATTCGCCTTGCCGCGTCAAAATCCACTCCGCCCGGCTTGCTGGCAAGGTCGATTATAAGACAGTCTTTGCGGAGAGAGCGGAGCATGGTGTCGGTTACTATAAGCTGCGGAACGGTGTTGAACACCACATCGTAGCTCTCGGAGCGGGGCAGCGGCCTGTTTATATCAACGCCCTTATAACCGTAAGCGGTTATGTATGCCAGGTCGCTTTTCTTTCGGACGGAAACCGTCACCCTTGCTCCCAAGCCGTCAAGAGTGCGGCAGAGTATTTTGCTCACCCTGCCAAAGCCCGTTACAAGGCATTTTGAGCCGTGGAGGGTAACAGGCAGCTCATCCATGGCGATTTTAACCGCTCCCTCCGCCGTGGGGATAGCGTTGAGAACCGCAAGTTCTTCTCTGTTCATGTAGTCTATAACCTCTGCGCCTCCGAGCTTTGCCATGGCGCAAAGCCTTTCGTCCGCCTTGCCTGCCAAAATCAGCTTGCCTTTAAGGTCGGTCTCATCTGAGAACAGCGCGCTGACCTTTACGCTTTTTTCGCAAAGAGGAGTGTTTATGTTTTCGTTGTTTATTATGGAGGAGTAGGGGATGGGCAGGACGATAAAGTCTGCGTTGTTCACGGCCTGAGGAGCGTTGTCGCAGACGGTAATGTTTTTTCTGCCCGCAAGCTCGGGGCTGTCAATCCCCAGCACGTTGACCGTATATCCGTCCGCAGCAAAGCCTTTGATTACGTAAATCTGCCGTCTGTCCCCGCCTATAAATGCAAAAGTGGAATACTTGCTCATGTTCAACACCTCAATATATAATATGAAGCGCATGTGTTTTGGTGCCAAATTAGAGTTATTGAAACAAAAAAATGACCGAGACATATAAATCTCGGTCGGGAGTGTTCTGCCTGAGTTTCCTCAGACAGAGGGAAATGAAAAAAAGATTGTTTAGTTGTGGTATGGTTATATAATACAGCATTTCGTCCGATTTTGCAATAGCCAACTTTGTTGATATTGCTTAAAACAATATTCGAGTTTTTATGCAATATACACAATGGTGTTTAATGGTTTGTATATTTGCGCTTGCTTAGACTAAAAATCAGATGCAAAAAACACTGATATATTTAATGTTTTCAATTTTCGTTATGATTATTCTGCCGCTTTTTTTATCTTTCAGGGAAAGGAAGTCGTCCCCCACCTCGTACAAAATTCCGCACTTCTCAAATCTGCCTTTGGGATGAGCCCAAAAGGAGATACAAACGTTTTTGCCGCAAAAGCCTTTTAGGTATTGCTTCATCGAGGATATGCCTGCGCGGTTTTCGGGAACGCTGAAAAACCGTTCTGTTCCGTTCATGCCGTTGGGTTTTATAATTCGGTCGTACAGCCTTTGGTTTTCGCCGTTTACCGGGGGCGGCAGGACTATGTCCCCCATATCCTTGACGGAAGGCAGACTTCTCTCTCTTCTTCGGGTCGTACTGTGGTTGTTTACGTTATTTTTGTTCAACTAAAGTTCCTCCTGTATTTTTGTTATCAATATAATCTATTCTTAAAAATCTGAAAGTTTACAAAAAAATGAATATAAAAAATTTTTCTGTAAAAACTATGTGTGCAAAATAAAATTTTAAAATTTTAGGAGGACGATTATGTCAAGCAAGAACAATAATCAGAACCAAAACAACCAAAACAGACAGAACAATCAGAATAATCAGAACAACCAGAAAAAGCAGAAGAACAACCAGAACAACAACGAGCAAAACTAAAACAACCCACAGAAAAATCAGGGGCGGCAGGTATTGCCGCCCCGAATTTTCATTTATTGCTTATTTTAATTCTGCGGATTTCGACTATAATACATAGTGAGACAGGAATGGGAGGTGTAAAGTTTTGCCTTTTAAAAATAATTGGCTTTGCAGAACCCTGCAAATTCTTTTTGCGGTTTTTCTGTGTGTTCCGCTTGGCGCTTATGCGGAGGAGCAGGTTCGATATGTGGTGCCGGGCGGACAGAGCGTCGGCGTATCTCTTGATTTAAGCGGAGTTTATGTGGACGAGCTGGGTTCTATTGAAACAGAGGAGGGCGGTCTGCTCTCTCCGGCAAAAAACGGAGGAATAGCAAAGGGAGACGTAATCACCGCCGTCAACGGCAGTGAAGTAAAAACCGTAGACCAATTCAAAGAGAGGATGGAGGAAATAGAGGATCCCTCGTCTGTTTCCGTAAGCGTGACAAAGCCCTCGGGAGAAACCGAAACCTGCACTGTTGCAGCGGCAAAGGCGGCGGAGGACGGCAAGTATAAAATCGGGGTTTGGATTAAGGACGCAGCATCGGGAGTGGGAACCATAACCTATTACGATCCAAAAACGGGCGAGTTCACCGCCATAGGCCACAGCATAGGCGAGGGCGGCGTCTCAAGCCAGGCAAGCGGCGATGTTTACAAGGCTGAGGTCGTGGGTGTGCGCAAGGGCGAGCAGGGCGTTCCCGGAGAGCTTATAGGGGTGTATTCCGAAAACAAGCTGAAAATAGGCTCAATTTTAACCAGCAACGCCACAGGCATAAGAGGAACCGTGTCAAACCCGGAAAACCTCATATCGGTACACGAGGCGGTGCCCGTGGCGGATTGCGAGGAGGTGCAGATGGGAGACGCGGTGATATACAGCAACGTTGAGGGCTCCAAAATACAGGAGTTCAAAATTGAGATTACCGAGATTAACCAATCGGATAGCTCGGGTAAAGATATAGTTTTTAAGGTAAGGGACGATGAACTCATACAAAAAACAGGCGGCGTTGTCCGCGGTATGAGCGGCAGTCCTATTATACAAAACGACAAAATAATCGGCTCTGTGACCCATGTACTGGTGAACGAACCGACAATGGGCTACGGGATTTTTATTAAAAATATGCAAGAATAGTTTATAAAGGGTGATTTTTTCACCCTTTTTTACAAAATGGTAAAATTTAGCAATTATTTTTGCCAAACCCCTTGACAACCCATTAAAAAGACATTATAATTTGATTAAAAGTTGTTACCAAAATATAGCAAAAATATTACAGAAGATTAACGGCGCCTAAAATTCAATATTGCTATATCAGGTTGCGGCAAATAATTATGGGAAAAGAAAGGGAATAAAAATGGAGATTAATCAAAAAATAAGAGTTGCAGCAGCGGATTTTGATAAGGAGTTTGTAAACAGCTTGTGCGATTACATGCGTCAAACAACAAAGATTGAAGTGGTTGGGTGCTGTTATGACGGTCTGGAGGTACCGGCTCTCGTTAAAAACAATGACGTGGACGTTCTGGTTATGGACTTGGTGCTTCCCACCATAGACGGCATAGGAGTTTTAGAGAGAATTAACAGAATGAAGCTTAAAAAGCGTCCTCATATTTTAATAGTCAGCTCGGTGCTTAACGAGACGGTGACCTCATATTCCAATTCTTACGGAGTTGAGTACTGTATGCTAAAGCCGGTTAATTTTGACGCCCTGATCGACCGCATAACAATGATGGCTTCCCCTATAACAACAGGGGTGGAGAGTGTGGTAAACCGAAATTTAAATATGAAAAAGTTTGAATACGGACAGGTGGAGGCTATGGTGACCGATGTTATTCACGAAATAGGTATACCCGCTCACATAAAGGGCTATCAGTACATAAGATGTGCTATTATGATGGCGATTTATGATTTGGACATTATGAATTCGGTGACAAAGGAGCTTTATCCCACAATTGCAGAAAACTTCGGCACCACCTCAAGCCGAGTGGAAAGAGCCATAAGGCACGCCATTGAGCTTGCCTGGGACAGAGGGGATATGGACACCTTAAACAACGTCTTTGGCTACACCGTGTCCCAGATAAAGGGCAAGCCCACCAACTCCGAGTTTATCGCTATGATAGCGGACAAACTGAGACTTGAGCTTAAAAACGCGTCTTAGGCGGGAAGTTCATAAATTTAAATTAAATAAATCAATTCTTTTACAGTTTGGTCATAGTTTTTTCATATCTTCCGTATATAATGTAGTCTGTACCAAGGAGATATAAAACAAATCGTTCCTTGAAACAGATTTACGGAGGTATTTATGATGGACGAATTTAAAAATAACTATGACTCGGAAAGTGAAAACAGTTCTGAGATGAAAGACGGCGACGTACAGCATACGGCCGCCATTGAGATGAACGAAACCCCGGCACAGCAGGAAAACATACCCAGCCAGGCGGAAGCAAAGATTGAGGTTGAGGCAAGCCATAGCAGCGCGGCTGAAGCGGAAAGCTCTTCCTCGTATACCTACAGCGGTTCGGCGCTGGGAAGCAACGCCCGTGAGACTTTTACGGCAAGCTCTGCAGGGCAGAATGACGGAAGCTATCAAACGCCCCCCTACAGTAATCAGGCGTATAATAATGGTTATAACTATGCTCACAGAAGCAATCCTGTCGGAAGCGTACCTTATAATGAGCAGCACACCGGCGGCAAGAAAAAGAAGAATGGCAAGAAACCTGTGAGGTACGTAGCGGCGCTTCTGGCTGCGGCGGTTCTTAACCTTGCTGTGCTGGGCGGAGCCTTTGCTTTGGGTCACTCTTTTGGTTCAAAGAGCGGCGCCGAGACCAATAAGACAACCTTGTCGCAGCAGCTCAAGAACGACGAGGGCAGTTCCCAGACTCCCGGAGCAACAAACATAAGCTCCACCGGAACCACCATGGACACAACTGAAATTGCCAAGGACGTAGGTCCCGCTATTGTGGGAATAAAGAGCACTATTGAGGGGCAGATAAGTCTTTTCGGAGGCCGCAGCACCTCTGAGGCGCAGGGTTCGGGTATAATACTTAGCTCAGACGGATATATCGTAACCAATAACCACGTTGTTGAGGGCGCAAGCTCCATAACGGTTCAGCTTAATACAGGTTCGGAGTACGGCGCAAAACTTATAGGTTCTGATGAGCAGACAGACCTGGCTGTTATAAAAGTAGAGCCCACGGAAGAGCTCACTGTCGCAACCTTAGGCGATTCAACAACGGTTGAAGTTGGCGAGACGGCAATCGCTATAGGTAACCCCATGGGTCTTGAGTTTTTCGGAAGCGTAACTCAGGGAATTGTCAGCGCGGTAAACAGAACCGTGTCGGTTGATAACAGAACCATGAACCTTATCCAGACTGACGCGGCAATCAACTCGGGTAACTCAGGCGGTGCGCTGATTAACGCCAAGGGTGAGGTTATAGGAATTAACACAGTAAAGGTTTCCACCACAGGCGTTGAGGGAATGGGCTTTGCAATCCCTATTTCAGAGGCTAAGCCTATAATCTCTGATTTGCTTGAGTACGGATATGTTAAGGGCAGACCGGTTATCGGCGTCTCAACCCGTGACGTAACGATATATATGGCTCAGCAGTACGGCTGGCCTCAGGGCGCACAGATAATGTCCGTCACAACGGATAACGCCAGAAGCGCAGGGCTCCAGCAGGGCGATATTGTAACCAAGATTGACGACCAAACGGTAACCTCAGGCTCAGACCTGACAGAGTATAAGGATACAAAGTCGCCGGGAGATACGGTAAAGCTTGAAGTGTATAAGTACGCAACAGGCCAGACCGAGACAATCTCGGTGGTACTGAGTGAGCAGATACCCGACTAAGGAGCATACAATCGGTAAACGGAGCTTTGAAATCCGATAATATAAATAGACCCCGCCGCAAATCTGCGGCGGGGTCTCATTTGTGAGTGAGTTTGGTTATACATAACCGTTCAATGTGATATAAATAAAATTTTATTTATATCCCTGTAAAATTATATAATCACATTGGTGTATTTGCGGGGCGTATAGGAATCCGCCCCCTACACTGTAATGATTTATACATATCCAAACCCGTTTATTTTGATAAATCGCCGACTTTGCAAAAGGCGGCACACAGTCGTTTTTCGCCGCCGCAAAACGACTTTTGGCAAAGAGCAATAAGAGCCGCATAAAGGGATAGTTTAAGATGTATATATTTATGTGGATTGCAATAAAAATATTGGATAAATTTATTTATTGATTTTTTGTATAAAATCATGTATAATTGTTCATAGTCGAGAATATGCTGAAAAACAAATTATTTTTAAAGGCAGGAAAGTGAATGGTTAATTCAGATAACAATCTTTATAATGAGTTTTTGGACGTCGTTAGTGATTTGATTGATACTCCTGAGTTTAGAAAATTGGATGAGTGCTCTCATCATTACGGCGTCAGCAGAATGCAGCATTGTATAAACGTGGCGTATTACAGCTTTTTGGTGTGCAGGAAGCTGAACCTTAACTATAAAGCCGCTGCAAGAGCCGGGCTGCTCCACGACCTGTTTTATTACGACTGGCAGGGCTCCGGTCTGGGAATGGTGAAGCACGCCCTGCTCCATTCAAGAATCGCTCTTGCCAACGCGGAAAAACTCACTGAGCTTACCGACCTGGAAAGGGATATAATCAAAAATCACATGTGGCTTTGCGGCAATATATGGCCTCGCCACAGAGAAAGTTATATAGTTTCCATGGCAGACAAGGTTTGCGCCGTTTGGGAAGCCGGATACGGCGTTAAGTGTAAGCTGTCATATGCTCTTATAGGGTAGTTGATTTGGGACGGTTGTTAATAAATAATTAAATAAATAAAGGACGAAAGGAAGATTTTAAATGAAGAAGTTAGCAGCTATTACATTGGCGGGAATTTTGTCCGTTAGTATGCTGACAGCCTGCGGAGGCGACAAAAAAAACGAGGAAGCGGAGCCTGCCGAGGTCGTAACAACCGCGGCGCCCACTGAGGAGGCGACAGCAGAGGAGGCGACGGAGGCTCCTGCTGAGGAAACAGCGGCAACAGAGGAAGCTGCAGAGGAGGATGTTCAGGCAAAGGCTGACGACGTGACGCCTGAGGAGACCGAGGAAGAGCCTGAGCTCCAGACAGCTGAGGAAGCGGCAAACGATCAGGTTACAATCCAGAATGAGCTTGACAGTATTGAGGCGCTTATTGCCGAGGGTCTGTATGACGATGCCGAAATGCAGGCAAGAGCACTGTTGACAAAGAACCTGACAGACGCAGACAAGGCGCTCATTCAGGAATATTACGCAAGACTCCAGAGCTACTTAGGTCGTTAATTTTAAGACTTGCAAAAAATTATCCCCCGAGCCGTGTGTGAATGGCGTCGGGGGATTTTTGTGTTTCTACTTCGATTGTGCAAACAGCCGGTCTCTGACTGCCGAAATTTTTGAAAAAATTGTATAAAGCCCTTGACAAAAGGCAAATACAGTGTTATGATAATAAGGTAATGAATATCGGGCATAAGAGTGAGGGAAACCTCGCTCTTTTGTATTATCGAACTGTGCAGACAAGAGAGGAGTGTTGAAGTGACATTTTCTAAAACAGAAAAGATTGTTTATGACTTGTCAGAGCCAATCGCCAAAGAGGCGGAGCTCACGATTTATGACGTTGAGTTTGTGAAAGAGGGCGGGAACCACTTTTTAAGGGTGTTTCTGGATAAGAACGGCGGCATAAGTCTTGATGAGTGCGAGGAGTTTTCAAGGCTGCTCAGCGAGGCTTTGGATAAGGCAGACCCTATTTCCCAAAACTATTATCTGGAGGTTTCATCTCCCGGAATAGAGAGAAAGCTCAAAAGGGATTTTCACTTTGAAATGAATAAGGGTCAGATTGTGGATGTTGGGCTGTACAAGGCGGTAAAGGGCGGCAAGAAGCTGACCGGCGAGCTTGTGGGGCTGGACGAGGACAGAAACGTTGTTCTTATTATAGACGGGGAAACCGTAAAAATCCCCCTGAAAGAGACAACGGTTATAAACGTGCATTTTGATTTTTAATATATACTAAATATAACAGAGAGGATGTTGTAAGAAAAATGAGTTCAGAGCTGTTTAACTTATTGGACGAAATTGAAGAGGAAAAGGGTATCAGCAAGGACATTATTCTTGACGCCCTGGAGAGCGCGCTGATTTCCGCATATAAGAAAAATTTTGAGGCGGTTGAGGATATAAACGTAAAGTTCTCCGAGGACGGGGATATAAAAATCTTCGCCAGAAAGACGGTTGTTGACGTTGTTGAAAACAGAGAGGCAGAGATTTCCTTAGAGGACGCCAAAAAGATAAAGGGCGGATACGAAGTGGGGGATATTGTGGAGTTTGAGGTAACTCCGAGCTCCTTCGGCAGAATTGCCGCCCAGACTGCCCGCCAGATTGTGTTCCAGAGAATACGCGAGGCGGAGAGGGAAAAGATGGTTGACGAGTACAGCGACCGTGAAAACAGTATCGCCGGCGCAGTTGTGAGAAAGATTGAGCGCAGAAACGTTATGCTGGAGATTGACGGCGCGGAATCCGTACTTATGCCCAACGAGCAGGTTAAGCATGATAACTACAAGGTTGGCGAGCGTTACAAGGTGTTCGTAGTTGAGGTTGCGGACAGCATTAAGGGAGTTCACTTAGTGGTTTCCCGTTCGCACCCGGGCTTGGTAAGATGTCTCTTTGAACTGGAGGTTCCCGAGATCGCACAGGGCATTATTGAGTTCAAGGGTATTTCCAGAGAGGCGGGCTCTCGTTCAAAGATAGCCGTTGCTTCCAATATGGAGAATGTTGACCCGGTGGGAACCTGTATCGGTCCTAAGGGAATGAGGGTTCAGAACGTCATCGACGAGCTCAGAGGAGAGAAAATAGACATAATCAGGTACAGCGACGACCCGGCAGAGTTTGTTTCAAACGCCCTGTCCCCGGCGGAGGTTGTTTCTATTGAGGCATTTCCCGAGAGCAAGATGTGCAAGGTTGTTGTTCCCGAAAGCCAGTTGTCCCTTGCAATAGGCAAGGAGGGGCAGAACGTTCGCCTGGCGGCAAGGCTCACGGGCTGGAAGATCGATTTAAGCTCTGCTCCCGACGAAGATGGGAAGACGGATGACATAATGGATGAGAATGAGATGGAGCAAGAGGTTGCCGACATCTTAAACGATATTGAGTAGGATTGACAAGAGAGTTATTCGGAGGTAAAAATGCCAACAAGAATGTGCGCGGTGTGCCGCGGTCGGTTTGACAAGAGCAGTCTTAACCGCATTGTCAAGACCGCCGGCGGAGAGATTGTTGTGGACAAGAGGGGCAAGGCTCAAAGCAGGGGGCTGTACATATGCAGCAGCTGCGTAGACAAGGCTGCCAAAAAGCGGGTTCTTGAACGCGCCTATAAGTGCAGGGTGGACTCCTCGGTTTATGACAGGATTATGGCGGAGGTTGGTGAGAATACAAAATGAGCAATGAAAGACTAAAGGGGTTTATCGGTCTCTGTATGGGCGCCGGCAAGCTTGCCGTGGGAGACGGCAGGGCAACCGAGTCGGTGCGAAAGGGCAAGGCGTGCCTGGTCTTGATTTCAAAGGACGCTTCGGATAACACAAAGAAGAAATACGCGGATATGTGTTCATACAGAAACATGAAAATCCTTGATGTGTTTGACAATCGGGAGGAATTCGGCGCAGTTATCGGCAGAGAGTTCGCCGTTGTCGCCTCGGTTGAGGATCAGGGATTTGCCAAACGGATTATAGAGTTAGCAGAAAGGGTTGATGTATAATGGAAAAAATACGAGCTTATGAGTTGTCGAAGATATTTGGGTTCCCCAGCAAGGATATTGTTAAGGTTCTCCATGACTACGGTGTTTCAACAAAGAACCACATGAGCGCCTTGAGCGAGTATGAGCTTGACGTTATTTTTGAGTACTTCACTCAGAAAAATCAGGCAAAGGACTTTTCGATCTTCGAGAAAAAGTCGGAGGAGGCTAAGAAGCCCGAGCCTGCACCGGAGCAGGAGCAGAGCTACGAGCCCGTTGAGGAAATTGAAATCGGAAGAAAGCTGCGCACGGTGGACACCCGTGTGAACAACGTGGATCTTGACCGTATTGACGACGAAAAGATTGAGGAGCTCATTCCCGAGAACGTTAAGCAGGGAGACAAGAAGCAGAAGATAAACCAGAAGAAAAAGCAGCAGCAGAGACAGCAAAAGGGCACAAAGCAGAAGCGGAAGCCCGAAAACGTGTTTAAAAAGACCGAGAGGAAGGAGAAGAAGCAGGAGCGGATACATGTTCTTATCCCCAACGAGATTACGGTGGGAGAGCTTGCTTCAAGAATGAAAAAGTCCCCGGCGGAGATTATTAAAAAGCTTATGCTGCTGGGAATTATGGCAAGCGTAAACGAGACTCTGGACTTTGACACTGCCTCTCTTATTGTTGATGAGCTGGGCGGAACCTTTGAAAAAGAAATAATTTTGACGGAAGAGGAGAAACTATTTGATGACTTCGAGGATACACCGGAGCAGTTAAAGCCCCGTTCTCCCGTGGTTGTTGTTATGGGACACGTTGACCATGGTAAGACCTCTCTCCTTGACGCCATAAGGCATACCAACGTTACCGAGGGCGAGTTCGGAGGAATTACCCAGCATATAGGTGCTCACCGCGTGCGTGTTGGGGATAAGAAGATAACATTTCTCGACACTCCGGGTCACGAGGCGTTTACGGCAATGCGTGCAAGAGGCGCGTTGGTTACGGATATAGCCATTCTGGTTGTGGCGGCGGACGACGGCATAATGCCCCAGACCGTTGAGGCGATTAACCACGCAAAGGCGGCGGAGGTATCAATCATCGTTGCCATTAATAAAATAGATAAAGAGGGCGCAAATCCCGACCGCGTAAAGCAGGAGCTTATGGAATACGGTCTGGTGCCCGAGGAGTGGGGCGGCGACACGATCTGCGTTGAGGTTTCCGCCAAGAAGAAGCAGAACATTACCGAGCTTTTGGAAATGGTGCTGCTTGTTGCCGAGATGAAGGAGCTCAAGGCAAACCCCGACAGAAAGGCAAAGGGAACAGTAATCGAGTCTCAGCTTGACAAGGGCAGAGGTTCTGTGGCAACGGTTCTGGTGCAGAACGGAACCCTGAGAGTGGGCGACATTGTTGTGGCAGGAACAGCCGTGGGCAGGGTTCGCGCCATGAACAACGACAAGGGCAAGGCGGTTAAAAAGGCGGGTCCCTCGATCCCGGTTGAGATTTTGGGTCTGTCCGAGGTTCCCGAGGGCGGCGATGAGTTCTACGTTGTAGACGATGAGAGAAGAGCCCGCGCCGTTGTTGAAAACAGGAAGTTTAAGGAGAAGCAGGAGAAGCAGAAGGCCGCAACCAAGATTTCTCTTGACAATCTGTTTGAGCAGATCGAGGCAGGAAAGACAAAAGACCTGAACATAATCGTTAAGGCGGACGTGCAGGGAAGCGTTGAGGCGGTTAAGCAGTCTCTTGAAAGAATTACCAACGAAGAGGTCAGAGTTAAGGTTATCCACGGCGCAGTAGGCGCGATTAACGAGTCGGACGTTATGCTTGCCAGCGCTTCAAACGCAATTATCGTAGGCTTTAATGTTCGTCCCACAGGCGGAGCCAGCGAGGCGGCAGCGGATGCGGATGTTGACCTGCGTATGTACCGCGTTATCTACGACGCCATCGAGGACATCGAAAAGGCCATGAAGGGTATGCTGGAGCCCACGTTCCGCGAAGAGGTTACGGGTCACGTTGAAATCAGAACTACCTTTAAGGTGTCAGGCGTGGGCACAATCGGCGGAGCCTATGTTCTGGACGGAAAAATCAGAAGAGACAGCCTGGTTCGTGTTGTGCGTGACGGTATTGTTATCCACGAGGGCGAACTTGCCTCTCTCAAGAGGTTTAAGGATGACGTTAAGGAGGTCAACTCGGGCTACGAGTGCGGTCTCAGCGTTAACAACTATAATGATATTAAAGACGGAGACGTTATTGAGGCTTACATTATGGCACAGGTAGAGCCTGAATAACATCAGACTTGGAAAAGGGTGACGGAAATGGCAAATTACAGCAGAACAGACAGAGTTTCAGAGGAGATAAAGAGAGAGCTTGCCGCAGTTATACGGGAGCTAAAAGACCCCAGACTTCCGCAGATGGTGTCGGTGGTCTCGGTGCGGACAACAAAGGACCTAAAGTTTGCCAAAGCAAATATAAGCGTTATGGGAGACGAAAAAGCGAAGAAAGACGCCTTTGCCGCTCTCAAAAGCGCAAACGGATATATCAGGAAGGAAATAAGCCGCAGGCTGAACCTGCGCCAAACTCCTGAGTTTACCTTTATTGAGGATGACAGCATAGAGTACAGCGCTCATATAGAACAGCTACTCAGAAATCTGTAGTGAGGAGAATAAAATGTTTGAAAAATTAATTCCGATTATCAACGGAGCGGAGAAAATAGGCATTTTTGCCCATATTCGTCCCGACGGCGACGCTATGGGAAGTTCGTATGGGCTGAAGCTGGCTCTTGAGTCTGCGGGAAAGCTATGCCGAGTTTACTTTAAGGACTCCCCCGACGAACAGGCGTACAGCCTGGTTGTCAAGGGGGAGGAGCGGGACTTTTCCGTGAGTGAGTGCGACTTGCTCATCGCTCTTGACTGTGCGGACTCAAAGCGGCTGGGGGACTACGAAAAGGAGTTTTTAAGCCATAGTAATTCCATAGCCATAGACCACCATATTACCCATGTGGAGTACGCTAAGTGCGGCACGGTGTTCTGTGAGATCTCCTCAACCTGTGAGCTGATATATATGCTTCTTGAGGAGATGAATATACCCGTAACAAAGGAGATTGCCAATAATCTCTATATCGGTCTGGTTACCGACACGGGGAACTTTAAGTATTCCGGCATAAGCGGCGATACTTTAAGGATTGCCGCTGCCCTTATTGATACCGGAATTGACTTTGCGGAGCTGGCAAAGGTCTTGTTTGACACAAAGCCCAAGGAGTATTACGACCTTATGAAAATCGCCCTGGATAAGCTGAAGCTTATATGCGGCGGCAAAGGTGCGGTGTTGTACCTTGCGGACGAGGACTTTGAGGCGGCTCATATAAAGGAGTCAAGCGCAAACGGAATTGTCAACCTGCCCAACAGCATTGCAGGCGTTGAGGTTGGCGTGTATATAAGACAGCGCAGCGAGAATGAATATAAGGTCAGCCTGCGCTCCAGCAGATATATTGACGTGGCTGAGATTGCTGCGGGCATGGGCGGAGGCGGTCATGTTCGGGCAAGCGGCTACAGCGTAACCGGCAAGACGGTCGACCAAATAATCGGAGACTTAATAAAGGAACTTGATGGAAAATGGCAGGACTAAACGGTATAGTAAACGTATATAAGCCCAAGGGAATAACTTCTCATGACGTGGTTTATAGATTGCGTAAGCTGCTGGGTATAAAAAAGATTGGGCACACGGGAACTCTCGACCCGGATGCGGAGGGAGTTCTGCCCATGTGCATAGGCCGAGCCACAAAGACGGCGGATATGCTAACCGCCGCAGATAAGGAATACCTGGCGGAGGTCACCTTGGGCGCCGCCACGGATACCCAGGACAGCTCAGGCACGGTTATCGCCTCGGCGGATATGGATAAGCTGTGTATAAGGGCGGAGGATATTCAAGCTGCCGCAGAGGAGTTTGTCGGTGATATTATGCAGGTGCCGCCCATGTATTCAGCTGTAAAGGTGGGCGGCAAAAAGCTGTATGAGCTGGCAAGGCAGGGGATTGAAATTGAGAGAAGGCCAAGGCCTGTCAGAATTGAGAGGATAGAGCTCTCAGAATTTGAGCCGTCTGAAAGCCGAGTGGAAAGATTTACCATGAGGGTTGCCTGTTCTAAGGGAACCTACATAAGAACCCTGTGTAACGATTTGGGTGAAAGGCTGGGCTGCCACGGGCACATGTCCGGACTGGTGAGAACCAAAAGCGGCAGGTTTAGGGTTGAGCAATCCTATACCTTAGAGAAAATAGAGGAGATGTACCGAGAGGGCGACCTGTCGTTTTTCACTCCGATTGATATGGTATTTTCGGAGTACAAGTCTCTGACCTTATCCGACAGGGCGGCATTTAAGATGTGCAACGGAACGCAGGTGAAGTCCCCGCCGGAGGCGGTTGAGGGGGAAACCTACAGAGTGTACGACAAAAACGGACGTTTTTTGACCGTTTCTCAAGTAAAAAACGGCAGACTTAATATATTAAAAACATTTTATCAGGAGTAGGATTGGGGAGGTGTTAAAATGGAATATTATGCTCAGGACGAGTTGTTTAATCGCCATGACCTGGACAATTTGCGGTTGAAAAATACAGCCGTGGCTCTGGGCGTGTTTGACGCTATGCACCTGGGACATTTGGAAATTATTGACAATGTTGTGGAATACGCAAGGGAGAACGGACTCAAATCCGCGGTGTACATGTTTCGGAATATACCCAAAAGCGTTTTGACCAATACGGACATAAAGAACGTCAACCTTTTCAAAAAACGCCTGCACATTCTCTATGAAAGAGGCGTGGACATAGTTATTGCGGAGCGGTTTACTCATGAATATATGAAGCTGGAATATACCGAGTTTGTAAAGCAGTACCTGGTTGAAAAGTTTGACGCAAAGTATGTGTGCGCAGGCTTTAACTATCATTTCGGATATAAGGGAAAGGGAGACACGGCAGCCCTCAAACAGCTGTGCGGAGAGTATGGCATAAAGGTTCACATTGCGGAGTGCAAGAGCCTGGATAAACCTGTTTCCAGTACCCTGCTGAGGCAGCTTATCGCCTCGGGAGAGATGGAGGAGGCAGCCAAGTATCTGGGGAGAACCTTTTCCGTTACCAGAAGAATTGAGCATGGAGAGCGGGTCGGCAGAAAGATAGGCTTCCCCACTGCCAACATACAGCTGCCGGATTTTCACGTGGTTCCCAAGTTCGGCGTATATGTAACTCGGGCAAAGGTCAACGGAGAGTGGCACCCTGCCATAACTAACGTGGGAGGAAAGCCTACGGTCGGAACCAACAAGCCCTGCATCGAAACATATATGCTGGACTTTGATGGGGATGTGTACGGCAAGGAAATAGAAATAGAGTTCCATCACTATTTAAGACCGATAGAGAAGTTTAACAGTCTTGATGACCTAAAAGCCCAGCTTGAAAAGGATAAGGCATATGCAAGAAAGTATTTTGAACAAAAGAAGTAATAAAATTGTTCAACTTTAAAAAAGTTGAGTAAAAGCCCCGTTTGCTAAGCGGGGCTTGATTTTCGGAAGCTTGCGCATGGGTTCGCATTTTGCAGGTGGATTGGTCTATATGTAGATGTTGCGGTGTAGTATGATGTAACAGTTAAAACTTTATCAAAATTTTATTGGGGTTTGCTATTATTAACAACTCGTTTATGCAATTAAGCCCGCCCCGGCGCTTGGGGAGGTTGGGCAAGCGCAACGGGGCGGGCGATAGGCACACCAATGTGATAATATAAAGATATAGGGATTATGATTTAAATAAATTCCCGGATCCATATAATATGGCATTGACTGTTAATATAACCGGCGGGCGCAGCAAGCGGCGCCCCTACGAATTGGAGAGTTACATATATGTCAATCCCGTTTATGTTGTCGGAAATTGTTGGCGGGTTACGGGGCGTCTGGGAAGCCGCCCCCTACAACGTGACCTGTTACACATTCCATGCCCATATTCGATAAAGGCTTTGGTGACATTCTAAACAGTTTTTAGGGATATAAAAAGGGCTGTCTCGTAAAAGACAGCCCTTTGCTTAATTACAAAGCATATTTGTGTTTATAAAATTCATAATCCTCTTTATATTCGCCGGGCATTTCCGCATGGAGCAGTCTGAGATACTCATGCCTGTCAACAGCTCTGGCGTCGGATTTTGCCTGAAGTATGGCAACGCCGATGTTTGAACAGTGATCGGAAATTCTTTCCATGTTGCTGATTATCTCAAGGAACACAACTCCGGCCTCAACTGAACACTCTTTCTGTTTAAGCCGCTTCATGTGAGCGCGTTCCAGCTTTTCCTGAATACTGTCAACAACCTCCTCGAGAGGCTCAATCTTGCTGACAAGGGATATGTCGTCCCAGGAGAATGCCTGGAATGTCAGTTCCATTATGTTTTCAACAGCGTCAAACATAACCTTGAGTCCATCGATTGCCTGAGCGGAGAAATCAATTTTATCGTTAATCAGCTTTTCTACGTCCTCGCGAACATTGTCGCAGTAATCGCCGATACGCTCGATGTTGTTTACCAGATGGAAATAAGCTGCGGACTTTTCATTGTCGCTCTGGCTAAGCTGGGTGTCGGAAACCTTTGTCAGGTAAGCCGTCAGCTTAATCTCGTATTCGTCCAACAATTCCTCGTTTTCAATTATTTTATCGGACAGAGTCATGTCTTTGCTGTTCAGCATTTTGCGGCAGAGCATAACGTTCTCCTTTGCCACTCCGCACATGTTGGACATAACCGTGTGTATGTTATTAATTGCGATTGACGGCGTGGAAAGGAAGCGGTCGTCAAGCAATGCAAAGGGGCTTTCCGTATCCTCTTCCGTGTCCTTGTCCCTGATGGTCTTTTGAACAAGAAATACAAGAACCTTTGAAAAGGGAATAAGCATAAGGGTTGCCGCAACATTGAATATTGAATGGAAGATTGATATATCCGTTGCGGAAATTGCCGAGTTCCAGAAAGGCAGCCCTATAGTAAACTGTATCGCATAAATTATAATCAGGAACACCAGCGTTCCTATAATGTTAAAGTACAGATGAATCATAGCAGTACGCTTTGCGTTTTTGTTGGCGCCGATTGCCGAAAGCAGGGCGGTTACGCAGGTACCTATGTTCTGACCCATAATAATCGGGAATGCCGAGGAGAACATAACCGTCGTACTGGACGCCACAGCCTGGAGCATTGCCACAGACGCTGCGCTGGATTGAATAATCGCAGTAATGACTGTTCCCACAAGAATTCCGAAAAGGGGATTGTTCTGACCCGCAAAAACATTTTGCAGGGACGGAACCGACTCAAACACAACTTCCATAGAGTCGGACATGTATTCCATACCTATAAAGATAAGGCCGAGACCTACGAGAAATTCGCCTATAGTCTGAATATTTTTCTTCTTGCAGAAGAATAATAGTGCTGCGCCGATGATTATAGCAGCCGGAGCAAGGTTGGTGGGCTTAATAACGGCAAGATACCAAACGTCGCCGGGCAGATCGTTAAGGCTCAAAATCCAAGCGGTTATGGTGGTACCTATATTGGCTCCCATAATAATACCCACAGCCTGGTTAAGAGTAAGTATTCCGGCGTTTACGAAGCCGACAACCATAACGGTCGTGGCAGATGACGATTGGGTCAGCGCCGCTACAACAGCGCCGAGAACTACCGATTTAAAAATGTTTCCCGTGACCTTTTCCATAATGTTGCGGAGCTTGTCTCCGGCAGCTCTTTCAAGACCGGTACTCATAGTATTCATACCGTATAAGAACATGCCTAATCCGCCGAAAAGTGCCAAGATTTGCAGTGCGATATCCATAAAGGACACCTCCATATTTTATTTTACTCCAACTTCCACCAAATATAATATAACATCTTATCCGACAAAATACAATTAGTAATATTTAATTAAATATTAATAAGGATTAGGCTGCATATTTAGCAATAATTTTACATATTTGACAAAAATTTAACATATTTTGGAGGTTTTTCATAAAATTTCTAAGCCCGTTTTGTTGAAACCCTATAGAATAATAAAAGCTCCCTTGCGGGAGCAGAATTGTTAAATTTAAAGGAGCAGCAGGGAAAAATACAGACCTATAACATCGTCGGGCACTTCGCCGATCCTCCAGCCGGGCTTTGTGGTCTCGATATAGTAGTAGTCCTTGCCCTCGTAGGATATGTTGCCCCTGCCCGAGGTTTGCAAGCCCACCGCCATATGATTATCGC
>CATWQA010000025.1 GCA_958352815.1 uncultured Eubacteriales bacterium | reverse complement strand
CCTCCCCAAGCGCCGGGGCGGGCAGGGCTCCCGAAAAATCGAAGATTTTTTGGGAAAGAGGAGCGATTGCCCGTAAAAGTGCAGCCTTGCTGAGTAGGCAAGGCGCACAAAAAGGGCATATTGCGACGACGCCAAAGCCTTTATCAAAATTTTTTTGGGGTTTGGGGCGTGAGCCCCGTCACATCCTCGTTCTATTATATATAAATTTGTCCAAAAGTCAATAAATTTTGTCATTGGTAAAAAATTTTAAGAAAATTTTAAAAAAAGGGTTGAATTTTTTGCGGTTTCGTTGTATAATACAAACGTATCAAAATTTGAAAAATAAATAAAATGCGAAAGCTGCAAGCTCGTATCTGCATTCCGAGCTTAGGCGAGCGCATTTCTTCACATTTTTTTGGGAAAGGAGGATAACCTCGAATTTTGAGAGTATTTTAAAATTGCAGATTTAATTGGGAAGAAATCGACGATTTTATAAACAAACAAAATTAGGAGGAAAGTTAAATGAAAAAGAGAGTTTTTAAATTCGGCGCTGCTTTGACGGCTGCTCTGATGGTTTTCTCGGCTACGGCAAGCCTGGCTTTTGCTGACGAAGTTGTTCCCGAAGAGCCTGAAACAGTTGTTGAAGAGGTTGTTGAAGAAGCGGTTGTTGAGGAAGAAACTGAAGAGCCCGCTGAGGAAGCTGAGGATGCTGACGAGGCTGATGTTGTTGAGGTTGAGGTTCCTCTCGAGACAGGTACTGTTGAGGACGCTGAGGCAGCTCTCGCTGCAGTTGAGGATGTTGCAACAGGTTCTGTTATCACAATCGGTGATATTTCAGCTACGGAAAATGACCAGTACTATACTGTAAGCGTTCCCTTTTCGGTTGAAAACGCACCTAACCAGATGACATTCTTTGTTTATGACATCACACAGATTGCTGACGGCAACAATACAACAAGCTTCAGCAGCACAACTCCTGTTGGTTATATTAACCAGCATGACGGCGCTACCACAGGTACATACCAGTTTAAGCTTTCAAAGGCTAACTACACCGATGATTCCGTTATCGTTGTAAAGATCGGCGGAACAGGCGTTGAAGTTCCCGATGCTAAGTCATATTCACTGGCAGGCTCAACTCAGGGTAAAATTGGTGATGCTGATGGTAATGGCACAGTTGACAATGGCGATGCTATTCTTGTAATGAGATATTATATGAACATGGCTGATGAGACGGAGCTTGATATGTCAGTTTCGGATACTTATGCAGCTGATGGCTCTGTTGATAACAGGGATGCCATTTCTATTATGAAGTTCTATATGAACCAGATTACCGAACTCCCGGAAATGCCCTAAGCTTAGTGGTTCAACTTCATTAATTTGAGTTATAATTTGACTGTGGTTATGACAAATTGAAAGGAGAAAATAAACTATGGTAAAAAGTTTTAAAAAGGCAGCGGCTCTTTTCGTTGCTATCTCAATGATATTGAGCCTTTGCACCGTAAATGTTTTTGCTGATGAGTATACATTTACGGCAGAAACCAATCAGGCGAGTATTGCTCCCGGCGAATCGCTCGTTGTAAGCATTAACTCAGGTTTTTCAGGTATTGCAGGATTTGGTTCCGCAATAGAATACGTGTTTGATACAAATGTGTTCGATGTAGTACAAGAAGGAACAGATTCCCCGTATGCAGTTAGTGTTGAGTCTCAGGGATTAATTAAGCTTGGTTCCTTTACAGCACAGGTTGAGGCAGGAAAGCCTATAGCTGAACTTAGAATTACAGCTAAGGAAGGCGTTGCTGACGGCGTGTACACATTCACAAATCAGAAGTGTGACCTTGTTAATACATCAATGCAGTATCTTGATGCAACAGCACCTTCGTTTGATATAACAGTTAAGACACCTGCAACATACAATGCTACACTTAACGTTACAGGCGGTGACGGTGTTCTGAAGAACGCTAGCGGCGATGTATATCCCACAGAGCCTACAGAGGTACCTGCAGATCCTACTGCAACGGCTGAGCCTGAGGCAACAGCAACATCTGAGCCTATTGCTACAGCAACAAACGAACCTGTTACAGGCGAAGTTACAGCTTACTATCTGCCCACAGCAGGTGAGACAATAGAAGAAGACAGCGTTGTATATGAGAACGACGGAATAAAGGTAAGCTCTGTATTTGCAGTAACAGCTGCAGACTCAACTAATTACACTGCTACAATCAACGGCGTTGAGCAGAAGGCGAAGCTGGCAATCCGTATCGGCGGATCTGATCTCAGCGAAATTCTCACACCGACCGAGGAGGAACCCTTCTCAAAGCTTATTACAAAGAACGAAGATGATCAGACAGCTTTGGTAATCGAGCCTGTTAAGGACGGTACTCTTAAGGTTTGGATCGGCGCAGCACCTTCTACAAAGGGACCCAGAAAGGTACAGCTTTGGGATAACACAGCAGGAGAACTTACCGTGATTGAAAATGATATCACCGGTACAGAAGGAGTTGTTGTAGAAAACGAGTTTGAGCTTACAGCAGGCAGCCAGTACATTCTTTATGGAAGAGGCTTCACAGGTGAGCTTATGGGTCTGTCCTATACATATGAGGGCGTAGTTGAGCCTGAGGCAACAGCAACAGCTCCGGCAGAGCCTGAAGCTACAGCAACGGCAGAGCCTGAAGCTACAGCAACGGCTACAACAGAGCCCGAAGCTACAGCTACAGCTACAACAGAGCCTGAAGCAACAGCAACAGCAGAGCCCGAAGAGCCTCCCGTAACAGGAGATGAAATTTTCTGGACATTTGGTGAAGATACTTCAACAACATTTACAGCAGGAACTCATGATCTTGGCAATGGTTTGTCATTCACAACAGACGGAAAGTCAGCATATGCAGCAGGCGCTGAGTGCGATGGTATTACATTTGCTAACAGAATTAAGCTTGGCGGAAAGTCAACATTTGATGCAGGCAAGCTTAGCCGCGTATTCACATTCACACCTGATGCAGCAGGTACTGTAACAGTTTACTTTGTATCAGGTTCAAGCCAGAATGACGGAAGATATTGCGAGATTCATCAGAACGGAACAAAGATTTATGAGAAGCTGGCAGAAGAAGAGTTTGATGCGGAGCAGAACAAGTATGTTGGTCAGCCCGTTTCAGGTACAGTAGATGTTGCAGCAGGTTCAGAGGTAGTTATCGGCGGTAACAACAACATTGGTATCTATGGTATCAAGTATGTTCCCGGCGCAACAGCTGCTGAGGTAAGCAATATTAAGTACCAGATTGCAGAGGGTGACACAGTTACATTTGAGGGAACACCTGCTGTTGAGGGTTCAACTATGACAATCACAGTAGACGGCGTTGCAATCGAGGGCGCAACCTTCACAATGCCTTCTAAGGACGTAACGGTTGACGTTGTTTACACAGCTCCCGCTACACCTACACCGGCTCCCACAGCAACAGCTACGGCAGCTCCCACAGAGGCTCCCACAACAGATCCTACACAGCCCACAGCTACTCCTACAGCAGCGCCCGCTGATAAGTACACAGTAACATATAAGGCTGATGAAGGCGTTACAGCGGTTAAGCTGGTTGACAAGGAGACAGGTGATGAAATCGTTCTCACACAGAACGGAACAGAGTTTGTCGGCGAAGTTCCCGTTGGCTCATACACAGTTGTAATCGAAACTATTGAGGGCAAGGAAGTTGATATCGTTAAGGTTGATTCCGAAATCAAGGTTGACGAAGACAAGACCGTTGAGGTTGCTGTTATCGACGCAACAGACGTTGCTTCAATCGCTATAACAACTAACCCCACAAAGATGGTTTATGAAGTAGGCGAAGCTCTTGATCCCACAGGTCTTGTTATCACAGCAACAAAGACAGACGGTTCAACAGAGGAAATCGCTTACGGCGAGGAGTCAGGCATCACAATTAAGCCCATGCTTAACGGTATGGATTACCAGGTAATCTACGGCAACAAAGCAGATATTCTGACGGTTTCATATGTTCTGAACGAGGTTTCAGCAACAGTTACAAGACCCGTTAAGAACGTAGATATGAGCACAGTTGCAACAGCTCCCGAGGGTGCGTTCTACACACTGGGAGAGGTTACATGGAGCCCCGCGTCATCTACAGGTAAGTTTGCTCCCAAGACTGTTTACACAGCAACAGTTACAGCAACACCTATCGGCGGCAACACATTTGCAAGCGATGTTACCGGTCTTATCAACGGTTCGGATGCTACCGTAAGAGTTAATGAAGACGGAACAGTAACACTGACATATGCGTTCCCGGCTACAGCTGCTAATACAACAAGCAGCGGCGGTTCCAGCGGCTGGTCAACAGGTGCTACGGCAACACCCGCTCCTGCAACACCCGCTCCCACAGTTGAGCCCGGAACTCAGGTATTCGATGACGTTCCCACAACTCACTGGGCATATAGCTACATCATGGATCTTTACAACGCAGGCGTTGTAAACGGAACATCAGCAACAACCTTCGAGCCTGAGAGCAACGTAACACGTGCAGAGTTCACAGCTATGGCAGTTAGAGTATTCGGTCTCAAGGCTACAGCAATCACAACTCAGTTCACAGACGTTGCAGCTGACGCTTGGTATGCAGAGGTTATCTCAGCAGCTCTGGAGGCAGGAATTGTAACAGGTGTAACAGAGACAGAGTTTGATCCCGAGGCTCAGGTAACACGTGAGCAGATGGCTGCTATCATCGGCAGATATCTGGGAACAACTTCAGACGCAGCTCTGACATACACAGACGCTGACTCTATCGAAGAGTACGCTAAGCCCTACGTTGCAGGTCTGTCAGCAAGCGAACTGCTCAATGGTTACACAGACGGTTCGTTCCAGCCCAAGGCTAACGCAACACGTGCAGAGGCAGCAACTCTTATTGACAGAGTTATGAATGAGATTGCAGAAACTCCGGAGGCAACAGCAACAGCTGATCCCGAAGCAACTGCAACAGCAGAGCCCGAGGCAACAGCAACCGCTTCACCGGAAGCTGAATAATTAGCCAAAAACTCGAACAGAGTTATATAACTAATTGAAATTAAGGGGAGGTTCGAAAGCGGATCTCCCCTTTCTTAATAACTATTTGATAAAAGGAGTAAAGACTATGAGGATTACTAAACGGCTCTCGTTAATTCTTGTCCTGTCCCTTGTGCTATCATGCTTTGGCGCAACCTGGGTTTCCGCAGGAAGCGACGGTACAATCCATATTGAGCCTGAAAGCATAGTAGTAAAGCAGGGCGAGAGCGTGGTTGTGGATTTGGTTTCGGACACTGATTTAACAGCTAATATTTTTTCTGCTTTTGAATGGGCTTTTGATATAGGCTCGTTTTATGTTGAGCAGGAAGGTGACAGTGACTTTTTAATTTACATTGACAGCGAAAAAGGAAATATAAGAATCGGAGCTCTTGAAAGTAATGTAGAAATAACGGCAGGCGTTCCCTTTGCAAGCCTGAGATTTACTGCTCTTGAAGATGCAAGAACGATAACGAGAAACAGCAACAACATTAAATCTGACGTCGTAACATCAGATTTGGAAATATTGGACGTAACGGCAGATGATATATTAATTACTATTACGGCTGATACTCCGCCTACTCCGGAGCCTGTTCCGGAGCCCGACCCAACAGCGGAGCCTACGGCAGAGCCCACAGCGGATCCCACGAACAGACCGTCAAGCGGCAATACAACGCCGACTGCCACGGCAAAGCCTACGGCGACTGCTGCTCCCACAGCATCAGCTGCCCCGTCGGCAACAGCGACCCCTGCGCCCACCGGGGCAGCGACACCTGCGGTTCAGGTTTTTGCAGACCTGCCCGCGACCCACTGGGCATTTGAGTACGTTATGGATTTGTATGCTAAGGGCATAGTAAACGGCAGTGATGACGGCAACTTTTATCCCGATACGGACATAACCAGAGCTGAGTTTACCAAAGAGGCGGTTGCCCTCTTTGACCTTGATGTGACAACAGGAGAAACCGCCTTTGCGGACGTTCCTGCCGATGAGTGGTATGCTCCGTATGTCGGCGCAGCAGTTGCGGCGGGAATTATAAACGGCGTTTCCGAGACAGAGTTTGCGCCCAACGATACCGTAACCAGAGAGCAAATGGCTGCCATAATCGGCAGACAGCTCAAGGCGACCTCCGAGACCGCCCTCGAATATACCGATGCGGGCAGTATTTCGGATTATGCCGTGCCCTATGTATCTGCCCTGACGGATATGGGCTTGCTCACAGGCGATAATAATATGTTTAACCCTGCTTCATCGGCAACCAGAGCCGAGGCGGCAGCCCTCCTGTCAAGAGTCGGCAAGACAGAGTAATATTTACGCACCCCGAAAGATACTCTCTTTCGGGGCGCTTTTTTGCTTTAACCCTTGTTTCCCCAAAAAGGGTTTTGGGGCTCTGCCCTAATCGGTTTCCCTGAAGGGGAAAAACCGACACCGCCCGGGTCTGGCTGTGACCCAACTTCTCTGAAGTTGGACGGCTCGAAGTATTCTAATTTGCAGAAAGTATGCAATGTCAATAATAAACCTAAGTTGGCGCCGACAGGGCGGAACCGGGCTAGGCTCAGATACGCCGATGTATTGATATGAATTATATGGATTAATAATCAGTGTAAACGTCTGTGTTTTATCTAAATCCCATGTAATTTTATTTAAATTTGATAATTTGGCAAATCGCCCGCCCCGTTGCGCTTGCCGCGACCTCCCCAAGCGCCGGGGCGGGCTTTAATTATGTAAATGATATAATAACTACATATCATAAATTCGTAGGGGCGCCGCTTGCTGCGCCCGCCGATAAACCAACAATTTTCAGAAGTTTAAGGGGATTTTGATAGACGTAACCGTCATGCTGTAGGGGGCGGATTCCTATACGCCCCGCCCGTAATATTTACAGAAAAGATCATATTGTGCGGAATTGGGATTTTCTTTAATCATTATCCCGGTTAATTTATATTCTCACATTGGTTTGTATACGGGGCGTCTGGGAAGCCGCCCCCTACACCGTGAACATTTACATATATATCAATCCGTTTATATATGCGCCGCAAGCGGGCATAGGGCTCCCGAACAAAATCACAATTTGTATGGGTAAACTTCCACAAAAAACCATTCTTGTATTGAAAATTCAGAAATATGTGGTATAATAAAACAAAGATACTGGGGTAGTCTCCGTTTCAAGCGAGCTTGACGGAGCCATGCTCCGATTTAAATAAATATAATTATGAGGATTTAAAATGAGATACAAAATCATTTATATTTTAACTCTGACAGCATTAATATTCTCCGGTTTGCCCACATGGGCTTTTGCCGAGGACGATGTTATCCAAAAGGAATATACAGACGCAGGGCAGCAAATGAGCCTTGAGCAGAGAACCGCCCTGAGCGACTATCTCTGCCGCTTCGGCGCGTGCTACACCACTGACTTTGAGGGGGACAACGGCGGCAAAATCGTTCTGGACACAAGAAATTGGAGCCGCAAGATGTCCGAAATAATTTGGTGGCAGTTTTTGGCGTACAGCAAGCGGGATCGGGAAAACCCCAACGCCCCTATCAGCGGGCAGACAAAAACCGTAACCCCCGAGACCCTGAGACTGTGCGTGAAGAACACCTTTGACTTGGATACCACTCCCGACGCAGTCAAACGTGTGGCGGACGATTACTATATCGATCATACCGACGGCAACTACCACCCGCCCCAGCAGGACCCGAGGGGAACCATGTGGACCCGCTCCCCTGAGAGCTGCAAAATTCAGTATTTTGCCCGCCTGGAGGACGGAACGTACCTGGTTCACTATATCCCTGAGTACTTAGAGTCGGCAAACGGTATGCATAACGGCTCCCTTTACTATGCAAAGCTGAAAGAGGCGGGCACAAGCTGCGGCTACGTGGCAACCGAGCTGGGAACCGTTTCCGCCTTAGACGACAAGTTTATAAAGATGGGATTTTTGGAGGACGCCCAAAAGGGAACCAAAACCCTTTCCAATATAGAGATTGATTACGACAGAACAAGAGAATTTACCTCAATCGAGGAGTACAGAGATTATCTTATTGAGGTTCTGGACGGCTTGGGGGACAACTCTCCCAACGGAATTGCGGTCAACGAGATTGCGGCGTACATTACCGCCGCCTGCCTCAGAAATTCCAAAACCGAATTTGAGGCGGAGAATAATACGGTCACTTTGTCCCTTGACGACATTGAGGACGCGGCAGCGGCGGCGGTCTCCGCAAGCGACGCTCTGTGGGCTGTGGCAAGCGAGAGAGGCATTAGCCCCAACAAGGACATTGTTGTCCCAATTCAGCTTATCGTAAAGAACCTCAACGAGGGCTCCGCGCCCCGAGTGGTCTTTGAAAGCGACATGAAGGATGATAACCTGGGCATATCCACCATGCGCATTATGCTGGGGGATAACAACCACAGCATTATTATGGATAAGCCCACCTGCAACTACCTGATAGATGAGTACGGCGCATTTTCAGTAGAAATGGGCTCTGCCATAGGCGGAGGTTATGTTATAAGCTTTTATGACGAGGGCGGTCAAACCATTAACAAGCTGCCGATTAAAGTAAACTTCTCACTTCCGGCAGAGGGTAAGTTTGACAGCGTTTACAACACCAAGGACGGCAGAGATTTTAACATCGGCGGAATATATGACGAGCATAACAGAGCCATTGAGTTTAAGACCAACAGCTCCGGACTTTACAAGGTGAAAAACAGTATGCCGGAGATTTCGGATATAGGCGACCTTTCTGAGGAGGAGCAGGAGCATATAAAGGAGCTTGTTTCAAAGGACTACTTCACCGCCAACGGCGGTCGGTTCAAGCCCGACGAGCAGTACTCCAACTACGACGCGGCAAGAGCCGTGGCGGGAATACTCTTTACGGTTGACACCGACGCCAGAGTGGACTATAACGACGTGGATGAGTCCGACCCCCAGTCGGTATACGTTGCTTCAATCGAGGAGGCGGGAATTAAGCTGTACACAGACCAGGGCGGGCTTCGCTTTAACGGTAATTCCGCAGTGGGTCTGGAGGACAGCTTTGTAATGAGCCTGGCGCTCCTTGTGGATTACAAGGGGTACTACTTCCCCGAAACGGGCGGCGACAGTGACAGACCATACGCAAGCTCGTACCTTAATTATCCCGATGTTCAGTATATGAGAAAGACCTCTCTCCCCGCCCTTGCTCTGGGCGCAAGAGAGGGAATAATCAACGACGGCATGGCGCTTTGTGCCACCGAGAACCGCTTTGACAGAAAGTCGGCGGCAGAGTTTATATACAGGCTGTTCGAGAGCATGTGCGAGGTTATGCCTGCGGAGTTTGACGCAACAGGGGATGATGGGTACAAGTCCGTCTCCGTGTTCTACAACCCCCTTTCTACAATGAACTTTGAAACGCCGCCGGTGGTGTACCTGTATCTGGGCTGCTTTGCTGTGGGAATAATTTTCGCGGTAATACTCTACATAATGGAGAAGAAGCACAAGATTGTCAACGAGAACGCCGAGGACGCGGGAGGCGACGATGATTACTGGAACGAGTATTAGTTCCGGAGGGAGAATTATATGACAATATACAGTTTTATTTCAACAATACTCAGCTATGTATTTACGGTCATAATATATGTATTTATTATATTTGTAATTCGGCTTATATATCTTGACGTTAAGAAGATGAGCCGCTTTGAGGACACAAGCATCGAGGACGAGGCTTGTGCCAGCCTGCGGCCTATAAAATCCAAGGTTAACCTTACCTCCCCCTTAAAGCGGAGATATAATATTTACGGAGAGGCGGTTATCGGCAGAAGCCGCGACTGCGATATAGTCATAAACGAGAAGTTCGTGTCTCAGAAGCACCTGATAATCTGGTTCGAGAACGGCGAATGGTATCTGGAGGATTTGGGCAGCCGCAACGGAACCTACGTCAACGGTCAGCGTATCCGCCAGGAGGTTATCCTGGATACGGAGGACACTGTTTCCGTGGGCGGGCTCAACTTTGTTTTTGAAACATAAGGTGGTGTGTTTATGATAAGAGAGCAAATTAAGGCGGCTAACTACCGCAAGCCTGCTTATCTTTTGATTTTGCTTGATATTCTGGGATTTTCCCTGCTCTTTATGTCAAAGGACTACAATCCCCGCGTGCTCTATACCTGCGGGGCGGTTATCCTGCTGTTTGTTATTATGTACACCATACTGGTTCTCTGCCGTATGGGGGACAAGTTTATTATGCTGATGGTGTTTATGCTTATGTCCATCGGCGTTCTTGTGCTGTGCAGAATTAATCTGGATTACGGCTTCAAGCAGATTGTTTGGATACTGCTGGGCGGCGCCGCATTCTTCGTGGCGTACTTCATTTACTATAATGTGAAAATCTGGGACAGGTTTTGGTACCTCTATTTTATTCTGGGCGTAGGACTGTTCCTGTTTACTCTGGTTTTCGGAAGAACGGTTAACGGCTCCAAAAACTGGGTTATTCTGGGACCGATTTCGTTTCAGCCCTCAGAGATTACAAAAATACTCTTTATAATGTGCCTTGCATGCCATTATTCCGGAACATGGATAAAGTCGATTTTGGGAAAGGTTCACCCCAAATGGGTCTTGATGTTTATAACCTACGTGTTTGTGGGCTTCCTTGTGTTGCAAAGAGACTGGGGAACAATACTGGTTATGTTCTCAATATACCTGTTTATGGTGTATGTGTACGAGCCCGACAAAAAGCTGCTCTTTATTAATCTGGCGGCGTTGGGGGTTATAGGTGTTGTGGGATGCAAGTTTTTGTACCACATTCAGGTGCGTGTTTCAACCTGGCTGGACCCTTGGGCGGATATATCCAACAAGGGCTACCAGATAACACAGTCTCTGTTCGCTATCGCCTCCGGTGGGTACTTCGGCAGGGGACTGGGCAACGGCTCTCCCTACTATATTCCCGAGGTGCATTCGGACTTTATCTTTGCGGCTATCTGTGAGGAAATGGGCGTTTTCGGCGGAGTTGCCGTTATACTCCTGTTCTTCCTGATTGCGTACAGGTGCTTTAAGATTTCGATTTTGACCCCCGCCCCCTTTGACAAGGCTGTCAGCTTCGGCGTTACGGTTATGTTCGCCCTCCAGACCTTTATCATTATCGGCGGCGTTACCAAGCTTATCCCCCTCACGGGAATAACCCTGCCCTTTGTGAGTTACGGCGGAACATCTATAATCATCAGCTTTGCTTCTTTGGGCATTATTCAGGCGATTTCGGCAAAGACCGAGCGGAAAGGACAGGAATATAATGAAAACCAATAAGAGAATAATCAGGGTTTTGGTTGGCATAGCATTTCTGTTTCTGGCGCTGATTTCCTATTTGCTCTGGTTTAATATGTTCAAGGCCGACGAGGTGTACACCAATCCCTACAACAAAAGGCAGTGGGAAAGCGAGCAGCAGGTTAAGCGGGGGAATATTTACTCTCAGGACGGCGTGCTCCTTGCCGAAACAGAAATTGACGGGGACAACAGAATAAGAAAATACCCTCAGGGCAGACTGTACTCCCATATTATAGGGTACTGCTCTCAGGTTTACGGCAAGACCCAGCTTGAAATGAGCTATGATGACGAGCTGGTGGGCAAGGGCAACCTGGGCATAACATTAAACGATATTAAACACGGCAACAACCTGCACCTGACTATAGACAACCAGCTCCAAGAATACGCCTACGATCAGCTTGACGGCCGAAACGGGGCGATTGTGGCGATTGAGCCCACAACCGGGCAGGTTCTGGCAATGGTCAGCCTGCCGGACTTTAACCCTGAAACAATTGAGGACAACTGGGGCTCCATGATTGAGGACGAGGACTCGCCCTTTTTGGCAAGGGCTACCCAGGGCTTATACCCTCCGGGATCAACTTATAAGATTGTAACGGCGGCAGGGGTTTATGACAACGGCATGACCACCGAAACCTTTGAGGATGACGGCGTGTTTAAAAAGGGAGACGTAACCGTTTACAATTACGGCAAGGAGTCCTACGGCAGTATTGACGTTGCCAAGGCGTTCAGAGTTTCCAGCAACTATGCCTTCTGTACTCTGGGTTATGAGATGGGAGCGGAAACCGTTAAGGCAGAGGCGGAAAAGTTCGGCGTGAACAAGTCCTTTGATTTTGATGTGCCTGTGTCTCAGAGCCAAATCCAGTATAAGAAAATGACGGACTTGGACGGTGCGCTGGTATCTATCGGTCAGGGCGGGCTTGTAATGACGCCTCTACACGTGGCGATGATGGCAAGCGCAGTGGCAAACAACGGCAAGATGATGAAGCCCTACCTTGTGGAAATGGTTACCACGGACAACGGAACGGTGATAGGTCAGACGCGCCCGTCGGTGCTGTATGAATGTATCGGTGCAGCCTGCTCCGACTATATTGAGGACATGATGATAGACGTTGTGGAAAACGGAACCGGTACGGCGGCACAGATAAGCGGCATCACCGTTGCGGGAAAGACGGGAACTGCAGAGACAGACTCGGGAGACGACCACGCTTGGTTCGTGGGCTACGCTCCCGCGGAAAATCCTACGATCTGCGTTGCGGTTGTTTTGGAGCACGGCGGAGGCTCGGGCGGTAAAAACGCCGCACCAATTGCGAGAAACGTTATCAGAAAATTCTTAAACAAATGAGACTAATGTAGAGTGCATAGTGCGTAGTGCGTAGTGTAGAGTGTAGAGTGTAGAGTGTAGAATGTAGAAATGGTGAAAAATGGCGAATAATGTAGTCAAAGATAAAAGCCGAAAATTTGCTCTGAGAATAATTAAGCTGTCCCAATATCTTTGTGTGGATAAAAAAGAATATGTATTATCTAAGCAATTATTGAGATGCGGGACAAGCATAGGGGCAAATATAGTTGAAGCACATAATGCAATGAGCAAAAGGGAATTTATTTCAAAAATGAATATTGCATTAAAAGAAGCAGCTGAGACAGAGTATTGGCTTGATTTATTAAAAGAGTCGGATTATATTTCGTCCAAAGCGTTTAAAAGCATAAATTCAGACTGCGAAGAAATAAAAAAATTACTTGTTGCAATAATTAAATCATCAAAAGCAGAGCGTTAAATGTAGTTTTGGAGAAAGAGTGTAGTTTTAGGTTTATTTCTACACTCTACACTCTACATTCTACATTAGATGAAAATCAATAAAGGAGTCTTTATGAACACTGTTACTAAAACTGCAAGGGCAAAAATCAATCTGTCCATTGACGTGGTTGGGAAGCTGGAGAACGGCTATCACCTGGTGCGTATGGTTATGGTGCAGGTTGATATTGCGGATTATGTTACGGTTACCCTTCGTGGTGATGGGGAAATTACCCTCAGCAGTGATGACAGGAATATGCCCCTTGATGAAACAAACCTGGCATACAGAGCGGCAGAGAAATTCCTTCATGCGGTAGGCAGACCGGAGCTTGGCTGCGACATATATATAGAGAAGCATATTCCCATGGGCGCAGGCATGGCAGGAGGCAGCACAGACGCGGCAGGTGTAATAAACGGGCTTAACGAGCTTTTGGGTAGCCCTTTATCTCTTGAGCGCAGAATGGAAATAGGCGTTAAGCTGGGCGCCGACGTGCCCTATTGCATACACGGCGGTTGCGTTCTGGCAGAGGGAATAGGCGAAAAGCTGACTGCGCTTAAGGAGCCGCCAAAGGTGTATTACGTGGTGGCAAAGCCGAAGAGGAGCGTGTCTACCAAATGGGTGTATGAGCACTTGGATTTTTCCAAAAAGCCGCAAGGTCTTAACATAGACGGTCTTGTTGAAGCAATCGGCAAGGGTGATTTGGAGGAAATGTACGGCTGTATGGGCAACGTTTTGGAAAACGTCTCTGTTCCCGAGTGCCCGGAAATTGCTGAGTATAAGGCGGATTTGGCTGCGCTGGGAGCCGACTTCTCGCTGATGAGCGGAAGCGGCAGCGCTGTGTTCGGAATGTTCAAAACCGCCGAGGGTGCAAAGGCGGCATATGAGCAGTTTGTTAAAGCTCACCCCGAGGCGGAGGGAGTTTGGCTCGTATAGTCTGCATATTTCACATATGTTTGAAATTTTTATAATATTCCCTGCAAATTTTGAATATATTTAAGGTTTACAGATAAAATATGCTGTGGTATAATCTACGTGAAGATGGAATTTATCCTGAGATGACGGGTTTTGAGACATAAGGACACGGTTGCCGTGTCCGTTTTGTTGTGTATATATCGAGGCAGAAGGGAGATTTTTTATGATCAGAGAAGATTTGAGAAATATTGCAATCATAGCCCACGTTGACCACGGAAAAACAACATTGGTTGACGAAATGCTTAAGCAGGGCGGTGTTTACAGGGAAAATCAGGTTGTGGAAGAACGCGTTATGGATAACAACGACCTGGAGCGTGAGCGCGGCATTACTATTCTTGCAAAGAATACCTCGGTATACTACGAGGGTATCAAGATGAATATTATCGACACCCCGGGACATGCGGACTTCAGCGGCGAGGTTGAGCGCATACTCAAAATGGTGAACGGCGTAATCCTGCTGGTTGACGCTGCAGAGGGTCCCATGCCTCAGACCAGGTTTGTTCTGCAAAAGGCCTTGGAGATGAACCACCGTGTTATCGTTGTGGTGAACAAAATTGACAGAGCCGATGCAAGGCTTGACGAAATCCCCGATGAAATCCTTGACCTGCTGATTGAGCTTGACGCAAATGACGAGCAGCTTGAAAGCCCGATTTTGTTCTGCTCGGGCAGAGCGGGCACGGCTTCTCTCTCCCAGTACGAGGAGGGCAAGGACTTAAAGGTTCTGTTCGAGACAATAAAGAACTACATTCCCGCCCCGGAGGGAGACGAAAACGGGGAGCTTCAGATGCTTGTTTCGTCTATCGACTATAACGACTATGTGGGCAGAATAGGCATAGGCAGGATTGAAAGAGGTTCGGTTAAGCAAAATCAGGACGTCATGGTGTCTGAGTTCCACGGGAACCATGAGCCGTACAAGTCCAAAATGGTTAATCTGTATCAGATTGACGGTCTTAACAGAACTCCCGTAGAGGAGGCAAAGGTGGGAGACATTATTTGCTTCTCCGGTATTCCGGAGATTACAATCGGCGATACAATAACCTCTCTTGAGGACCCCACGCCTCTGCCCTTTGTAAAGATAAGCGAGCCTACTATAGAAATGACCTTCTCTGTTAACGACAGCCCCTTTGCAGGGCAGGAGGGCAAGTTTGTTACCTCGCGCCAGCTCCGCGACCGACTGATGAGAGAGCTTTTGAAGGACGTATCTTTAAGAGTGACCGAGGGCGACACCACCGACAGCTTTAGGGTTGCCGGCAGAGGCGAGATGCACATTTCAATATTGATTGAAACAATGCGCCGTGAGGGCTACGAGTTCTCTGTGGGAACGCCTAAGGTATTGTATAAGGAGATTGACGGGCAGAAGTGCGAGCCTATTGAAAGACTGCTGATTGACGTTCCCGAGGAGACAATGGGAGCGGTTATGGAGAAGATGGGTCAGCGCAAGGGAGAAATGGTTTCGATGACTCCTCAGGGCGGACGTATGAAGCTGGAATATCTCATTCCCGCAAGAGGCCTTTTGGGATACAGAAACGAATTTTTGACCGACACCAAGGGCGAGGGTATTTTAAACTCGGTGTTCTATGAGTACCAGCCCTTTAAGGGCGAGATAAACAGTCGCCACACAGGCTCTCTTATTGCCTTTGAAACGGGCGAGGCTGTGGGCTACGGTCTGTTTAAGGTTCAGGACAGAGGTTCGTTGTTCATCTCTCCCGGCACAAGAGTGTATGAGGGCATGGTTGTGGGAGTTAACCCAAAGGCGGAGGATATGAACGTTAACGTTTGCAAGAAGAAGCAGCTGACAAACACCCGTGCTTCGGGAAGCGATGAGGCGTTAAAGCTGACGCCGCCCATTCAGATGAGCCTTGAAGCGTGCCTGGAATTTTTGGCGGAGGATGAAATCTTAGAGGTAACCCCCGAAAGCCTGAGAATAAGAAAGAAGATTTTGAATAATCAGCTCAGAGCAAAGGCGCGCAACAAAAAGTAAAAACATAGGGCTGCACAAACTCGGTTTGTGCAGCCCTGATTTTATTTGTCCAGCCCCAAAATATAGTCCGCCGACACGCCGTATATTTCGCACAGCCGTATCAGGTGGTGAATGGGCAGCTCGTTGGCTCCCCGTTCATACCTTGCGTACATTGTTTGGGAGGTTCCCAAAAGCTTGGCGACCTGTGCCTGGGTCAAGTCGTTGTCCTCTCTCAGGTCTCGGATTATCTTGATGTATTTCATATTGCTTCCCTACAACCAAATAAAGATGTTTTATCTAGTCTTATCATATCATATTAATAATATTTACTAAGCTTTATAGTAAATATATTTACTATTGACGAAAATGATAGGATGTGATATAATATATATGCTCTAAAATTCGGGAGCATTTGGTGAGTGGTGGCTGCTTCCTAACGGAATTTGGTCACATAAAAGCCGACCGTGCAAAATTACGCCGGTCGGCTTTAGTTTTTGAACTTGACGAAAGTCCCGTCCTGATGTACAATACCTAATTGAATTGGAAATGTGCAAACGGAGAGATAGCGATGCATGATATATGGAATCCATGGCACGGCTGCATTAAGTGCAGCGAGGGCTGCCAAAACTGCTATATGTATTTTCTGGATAGGGTTCGCGACAGAGACGGGGCGGAGATTTACCGTACGAAATCAGGGTTTGACTATCCGCTGAAAAGAGACAGGCAGGGAAATTTTAAGATACGAAGCGGGGAGCAGATACGGGTATGTATGACCTCAGACTTCTTTTTGGAGGAAGCCGATGAGTGGAGAGAAGAAGCCTGGGCTATAATGAAGCGGCGCAGCGACGTGAAGTTTTTTCTGCTGACCAAGCGTCCTCAGCGTGTTCGGGAATGTCTGCCCAAAAACTGGGGCGACGGCTGGGATAATATTTTCTTTAACGTGACCTGTGAGAACCAAAGACGCGCCGATGAACGTATTCCGATTTTGTTAAGCCTGCCCTTTAAGCATAAGGGAATAATGTGCGCTCCCCTGATTGGCTCGGTAACGATTGAGAAGTATTTGAAGTACGGGCAGATTGAGCAGGTTGTCTGCGGCGGTGAAAATTATGACGGGGCAAGACCCTGTGATTTTGACTGGGTGAAAACACTGCGCCGTGAGTGCGAAGAACATAACGTTACATTTTGCTTTATAGAGACGGGAACAATGTTTGTAAAGGACGGGAAAAAGTATTACATTCCCAAAAAGTCGGTTCAAAGTGAAATGGCATATAAGTCGGGCATGAGTTATATGGGAAAGCCTATGGAGTTTAAGCTGACCGACAAGTACGGACGGGAAATACCTAAATCAGAGTTGTATCTGCCGTATTTCGGGGAGCAGTGCCAAAAATGCGGCAGCAAGCCCATATGTAACGGCTGCAGTAATTGCGGTAAATGCAAGCCCAAATAAAAGGAGCTTGGTATTGTTCTTTTTGGGGAGTAGGGCGGAGCCTCACTCCTAATTTATATGATTTACTGTTATGAATATTCCATTCACATATTTAAAGCTCGCCCCGGCGCTTGGGGAGGTTGGGCAAGCGCAACGGGGCGGGCGATTGGCTATGCTATCAAATTTATATAAAATTACATGGATATAGCAGAAAAGCAAATGTTTACGTTAATTTTCTACATAGATATACCGCTAAAGCGGCGACGCCTACGCACCTCACGTGTCGCCTGCAGCGACCTGCCGTGCTTGCTAGCCGCATTTTACAAAATGAGCCTGTGCAACAGGCATAAGGTTCAGTGAACGTTTTAAAGGCGGAGCCTTTATTAAAATACAGCTTTTTGAGAGATTAAAAGGAGCCGAATGCGGCTCCTTTTGAAAACTATACAAGTTGTTCGGCAATTTTATATACCATTTTTTCGGTGGTCTCCCAGCCTATGCACGGGTCGGTTATTGACTTGCCGTACACGCTGTTCTCTCCGATTTTCTGATTGCCCTCCTCAAGGTAGCTCTCCACCATAAAGCCCTTTATCATTCGGCGAAGCAGAGGCTCGTACGCCATGCTGTGAATAACCTCCGAGGCGATTCTCGGCTGCTGCCAATGCTGCTTTGCCGAATTGTTGTGATTGGTGTCAACTATTATGGCAGGGTTTTTAAAGCCCTTTTTGTCGTACTCCTCGGCAATCCGCAGAAGATCCTCGTAGTGGTAGTTGGGAATATTGCGCCCTCTCTCGTCAACGCCGCCTCTTAAAATGGCGTGGGCGAAGGGGTTTCCGTCCGTTGCCACCTCGTGAGCCTGATATATGAAGTCGTGACCGTGCTGGGCCGCGTATATGGCGTTAAACATAACGCCTGTGTCGCCGCCGGTGCCGTTCTTCATTCCCACGGGAATGTCAAGACCGCTGGCAACCAGCCTGTGCTGCTGGTTCTCAACAGAGCGGGCGCCTATGGCGTCATAACCCAAAATGTCGTCAAGATACGGGTGGTTCCCGGGGTACAGCATTTCGTCCGCCGCCACAAAGCCCGATTCCTTAACGGCTCTGATGTGCAGGTGGCGAATTGCCTTTATTCCCTCAAAGGCGTTGGGTGCCTCTGTGGGGTCGGGCTGGTGCATCATTCCCTTGTAGCCCTCGCCGGTGGTTCTGGGCTTGTTTGTGTAAATTCGGGGAATGAACATAATCTTGTCCTTAACCTTTTCCTGAAGCGCCGCCAAGCGAGAAATGTATTCGCAGACAGCGTCCTCGTTGTCCGCAGAACAGGGACCGATTATGAGCAGTATTCTGTGGTCCTTGCCCGATAGTATATCCTCAATTTCCTTTATTTTTTTAATGCGCAAGTCGGCGCAGCTTTTGGGAACCGGTAAAAGCTCCTTTAAGTGGTCGGCCGACGGCATTTCCTTTTTGTAAGTAAATCCCATGTGTACAACTCCTTCTTAATGTCACGGGAATTATATCACAATTCAAAAAATTAGTCAAATATAAATTATGAAATATCTGTTTACCATTTTTGAAAAAATGTTGATTTTGGTAAATAGAAAAAGAGGGACTTGTGATGTGTAATGCTTAAACTTTGCTTTTATACTATATCCATGTAATTTTATTTATATTTGATAATATAATTTGTCGCCCGCCCCGTCGCGCTTGCCCCTCCTCCCCAAGCGCCGGGGCGGGCGAATAGCTTTAAAGGCAAAGCCCTTTATTGAAAACTTTAATCATTACAGAGCACTATATTAACAAAAACCACGGGGCAGGTTTACGCCGCCCCGTGATTTTTGTAGTTTAGTTGCCGCCCTGTGCGTTCTTTGCCAAAGCGTCTTCCAGATCAGCTTGGAGGAGCTTTAGCTCTGTGTTGTCAGGGTATTTGGACAATGCGTCATCTAACAGAATTTTGGCACGATTGTAGTTCTGCTTGTCCAATTCATAGTCAATATCGTATGTCAGCTGTGTAATCTCTTGATTTTCCTTAACTTCCTTTGCATCTTTCTCCTCAATATTAACGATTTTAGCGGTATATTGAGCAAGGGTCTCATTGGGAACATTTTTGGAATACTTTTCATTTGCCTCCCATAATATGTCGTCGCGGCAACGTTCTTCCTCCCCGACGGACAATTCGTTATTTGTAGAAATTGCCTTTCTGCAAATATAATCCTCGTTTTCGTCATAGAGTTCAAAGGTTACGGTGATATAGCTCTCCTCGATATCTCCGCCGTTTTTGTAAATTCTGGTCGTTAACATGGTATAGTTTTCTTCGTTTGAAAACTTGATTTCATCTACACCTACGGGAACAGAATCCGCTGTTATGTCGGCATACTTTTTCTTGCCGACTGAGTTTGACGACTGTGTTTCGGAGCTGTCGCCGCCGTCAGATGACTCGGGTTTTGTTACGGAGCAGCCCGCCAGTGCGGATACGCAAAGCACTGCCGCAACCATTAAAGATAAAAATTTGATTTTCATATGTACCTTCCTTTCCGAAAAATTTTAAATTAATCTGCGTAAACGCCGTCCTTGGGCTGCAGGTTGCCGGTTAAGATTAAAATAAAATCTATAATCGACCATATACCGAATGCGCCCAATGTTAATAGCTTAAGAATTCCCAAGCCTACATACCCCAAATAGAACCTGTCCACACCGAATGACCCTAAGAAGAACGACAAAAGAGCTGCCGCTGTATTTGATTTTGTTTTTTGCATAACATAAACCTCCTTTAAATTACGCGCCCAATAATAAACCGAACGCAACTATCCAATTGATAAGACTCACCAAAAGTCCGATTACCGATAGAACAATACCGGCGATTGCTTTCCCGTCTCCGCCTTTACTCTTTGACACAGCGCCGAGTATTATTCCCGAAATACCGCAAATAAATCCGCCCAAGGGTATTAACAGACCGACAATTATCGAAACAATACCGAGAATCAGCGGAGCAACACCGCCTGAACTGCTTTTTTGAGGCAGCGGTTGCTGCGGTTGTGATTGCGGTTGCGGTTGGGGCTGCACGGCTTGCTCGGAAGAAGCCTGTACGGGAGCTCCGCACTCTTGGCAGAACTTTGCGTCCCCTACGTCGTTTCCGCATTTTTGGCAATACATAGTTATCCCTCCTTACATATTTTATTTGTTGACTCTCTGATCATTCGTCTGACTGATTTTTCAGAGTAATCATATTTTTTTGCCAAAGCCTTAAGATTTGTTCCGTCATATTCCTTTGCTATCATCTCCTTTACGATTTGAGTGTCCAGGATGCGCGTGGGAAAACTAACCTGCGTTCCCTTGTACATTTGGTGGATAGTCAGAGCAGCCTCTATCCCAAGTTCTTCGCTTATCTCCTTATAAACCTTGTGAAACATATCAATGTTGTACTGACTCATACTATCACCTCATATGAAAATTTTATCACATCGACCCGAACCGTACAAATCCCATTATCCTTGATTTTGTCCGACCGACCTTTCCGATTGGCTGCTCTGAATCGGAGGCGGAATTACAAAATATTACTTGAATTTTTTAGGGAAATATGTTAGTATGTTGTTACCACACAAATTTGAATAGTCTTATTATGATGAGTGCATATTATCTAACGATAAAAATGCATCCTCTTTTTCATGTGCTTGTTGTAATAAGATATGGAATTTGTGTGGTAGCAAACGAGCGGTGCGTTTTTTGTGCGCTGATGCCCTGTTTGCGTCCGCGCACTTTTTTTATTCGCATTTACATTATATTTTTCCTCGTGGACAAATAATGTCCATCTCTGCAAATATAATTATGATATGGATTTAATCCAAATATCTTTTTACGGAGGAATATATTATGAATGAGGATGCAAAGAGAATTGTTCTGTTAGGGAACGACAAGGAAGAAAAGCAGAAGCTGGTAGATACTATGTTTAGTGACTGTAAAAGGGTCGGAGATGTTTACCTCAGCGAGAGTTTGGTGGTTGAGAACGTAAGTTTGCCCGACTATGAAAGCGGCGACGATGACTTAAACAGTCATATGGAGCGAAATGCTGTGGAAGCAATTGAGTGCGCAGATGCGTTGCTGTTCATCTCGGGCTGGAACGATGAGGAGGTCAACCGAACAAAGAGCGAGTTTACAGCTTATGCGGAGAAGGCGCAGTGCCCGATTATAGTTGCGGTGAGCAAGGCGGAAGGCGTGCTCCACGGTCATTGCTGGGGCAGCGAGACGGGTCCCGAGGCGATTGTGAGGGAGCGGCTGGAGGAGAGCCTTGCCGAAATCGAGGAGGCGTTTTGCGCCGTAGCGGAGGAGCCTATCCATACCCTGTATTACACTCTGGGCGGCGACAGCAAGGCGGGAGAAATTCAGCCGTTCAACCTGGCAAAGCTGGCGTGCTTGCTGGAGCAGGCAATAGGGGAAGACAGAGAGATGATAGGCGAAAATCGGGAAACGTGGACAAACAATGATGATGACGGCTGGGTGTTCGACTTGTTTGAAGATGACGAGGACGACATAGACGACGAGGACGGCGACGATTGTCTTGACGAGGACGAAAGCCCTTTGGAAGACATTATGAATGATTTGGGCGACGCCTTGGACGATATTGATACGGACGAGGTTTGCAGCAAAATTCTGAAGTATGGAGCTTTGGGCATTGTCGGCGGCGGGCTGATAGGCCTCTTGCTGGCGGCAGGCGGATTTTTAGGAGAGCTTACTAAGGAATAGTATAAATTTAGCAAAAAGAAATTTTGTTGAAAACCGTCATCTATTGCGGTATTACTACTAAAAAGACTGTTTGTAGGTGACGGTTGAAAATATTAAAAATCGGAGGTAATAGCAATGGCTCGTTGCGCTAAATGGGAAAGATTACTGAACCTATACGAAAGATTAAACAGTGGTGAGTTGGTAAATAAACGCGCTTATGCGGACGAGTTCGGTGTAAGCGACAAGGCGGTGCAAAGGGATATTGACGACATAAGAGCGTATCTTGCCGATAAGTACTCTTTCGGCGATAAATATGATGTTGTGTATAACAAAAAGCAGAACGGATACGCTCTTATTGGTTCCTCCGATGATCGGCTTACAAAAGAGGAAGTTTTGGGAATAGCGAAGATTATTCTTGAGAGCAGGGCCTTGAACAAGAACGAGCTTGACGGAATAATGAAAAAGCTGAAGGCTCTTGCGCCGAATGATGCGAAAAAGCAGATAAATGCCATTGTTGATAATGAGAAGCATCATTACGTACCGCCTCGCCATGGGAAATATCTGCTGGACTTAATATGGGAGATAAGCGGGTACATATACAATGCAAGGATCATCAGCTTTGACTATACAAGGCAGGACGGAACAAGGGTCAACCGCACA
Source organism: uncultured Eubacteriales bacterium (assembly GCA_958352815.1). Lineage (GTDB taxonomy): Bacteria > Bacillota > Clostridia > Monoglobales > Monoglobaceae > Monoglobus. The sequence goes on along the minus strand of CATWQA010000025.1, from coordinate 8,278 downwards.
GTGGAGCCCTATGCGATTATGTTTTCGGAGTATTATTTTTACTTAATCGCAAAGGTACCGGAGCAGAAGGACAGGGATTATCCCATTGCGTTCAGGGTTGACAGAATGGAAAACATAGAGGGCAAGGAGCATTATAAGGTTATTGAATCAAAGCGGTTTGAGGACGGAGATTTCCGCAAGTATGTTCAGTTTATGTACAGCGGACCTAAAAAGCGGATTGAATTTGAGTTTTCCGGACCGTCCTTAGAGGCGATTTTGGATAGAATACCCACGGCGAAGGTTATAAAGAGAGATGATGAAAACAAGGTGTATACCATAAGCGCCGAGTCCTACGGGGACGGAATACTTATGTGGCTTAAAACTCAGGGTGAAAACGTAAAAATTTTAGATATAAACTAAAGGGGGATAATTATGGAAAATGAAAAAAGAGTCGGTTTGGTTTTGGCGGGCGGCGGAGCAAGAGGCGCATATCAAATCGGAGTGTGGAAAGCCCTGAGAGAGTTTGGGATTGACGATAATATAACAGACCTTGCGGGAGCCTCGGTAGGCGCTCTTAACGCCGCCCTGTTTGCAAACGGAGATTTTTATACGGCGGAGGACGTATGGGCAAACATTTCCAAAGATCAGGTATTTACTCTGAATACAGAAGCGGATTTAGAGGACATTCCGCTGCCGAGAGCTTTAGCGGCAGATATATTTGGTGGGATAAAAACTTATTTTAATATAAAATTGGGACTTTTCTCGCAAAAAGGCCTCACCGAGCTTATGGAAGATAATATAAACTTTAACAGAGTGAGAAACTTCGGAAGCGTTTATGTCTCCTGCACTCGCAGACCCCCAAATAAAGCTGCGGCATTTGCAATGTGGGCGGGGCATAGACAAGCGGAAGATATTGCGAATTTAATTGAATACGAAACTGAGGGCGCAAGGTATTTTGATATAACCCGCAGAGACGATGAGGAAATGAGAGATTGTCTGCTGGCAAGCTCTGCTCTGCCGTTTATCTACAGCGATATTGTGATTGACGGAGAGTACTATATGGACGGCGGACTTAAGGACAATGTTCCCGTTAAGCCGCTGTATGACGAGGGAATCAGAAAGTTTATTGTGGTTTATTTAAGTACGAGAGATATAAAGGGGTTTGTGGATAAGGAAATGTTCCCCGATGCAAAGTTTTTTGAGATATATCCCTCAAAGGATTTGGGAGATATTAGAGAGCTGGCAAAGTTTAATCCGGAAAATTCCCAAAAACTTATGAAGATGGGGTATGTTGACACAATAAAGATTTTAAAGCCCTTGTATGAACTGCACCTGGCTGCCGTCAGCTATAACGAGGCGATAGCAAGGCTCAGGGTGAGCAACGACAGCTTTGCAAAGGAGTACGCAAAGCAGACCTTAGAGCTGGAGGAGCTGTGGGACAGGATAGATGAGAATATTGAAAGGCTCGGCAAGAGATACAGAGGGATTAATCTCAGCAATATGTGATTTGGATTAAGATGAGGAGTTTAGCAAACTATAATAAATAAAATATATAGGAGGAAATTATGGCAACACAAAAGGAAACAACAATTGCATTAAGTTTTGACAGACGGGAAACCTCTCTAACCGACAGCGAGATTAAGGCTCTTGACAAGTACATTGACGGCGTGCTGGCGGAGTACAACAGCGACAGCGATGAAATAGCCGAGCTGGCAATGGAGTGCGCAAGCTGCGTATCAGGAGCTCAATCCCAAAGCGAAATTCTCAGCTCCCAGGGACCTATCAGAAGATTTTGGGGAGGTCTTACGGGGAAGAACGCAAAAATCAGAAGAAAAATCACCGGCGATCTTGCCGACGCCCAGTATGCCTCTCAGTGCACCCTGTCAAAGCTGGCGGCGCAGAACTCACGGACAATGGGGGTTGTGGTTGAGCTTAACAAGCGTTCAAATCAACTTATACTAAAGGTGAACAACAACCTAATCAAAACAAACAGCAGAATAAATGAGCTTACGGAAAAGCTGAACACCGCTATCGATAATATTCATGATGAAATCGAGGAGGTTCAGGAGGAGACCCTGACCCGCTGCCCAAGCTGCAGACAGATTATCGGCTTTAACTCTTTTATATGCGAGCATTGCGGCAACATAAACGAAAAGGCGATTGCAAGAGCCAAGCTGCAGCCCGGCAACAGGGAGTACTTAATAGACATAAGCCGAGATTTGCGAAGGGCTATTGAGGCAAACAAAAACTTAAAGCCCAAGATTTTGTGGAACGAGCAGGCGACGGAGTACGCCGATAAAATGCAGCGCATAAAAAACCTGATGGACACGGATGTTATCAGGAGGCAGCTGAGCGGGCAAAAGGAGAGGGAAGAAAAAATGACGGGATTTATTGAAGCCTGCGAGGAGCAGGCGTTTCAGGTAGCCATAGTAGGCACGGTTAAGGCGGGAAAATCCACCTTGATAAACGCCCTGCTGGGGGACGAGCTTGCATCTATGGATATAACCCCCGAAACCTCGGTTTTGTCCAAGTTCAGAAACTCCAAGGAAAAGGACTATATAAGAGTTAAGTTTTATACAAAGGCGGAGTGGGCGCAGCTTACCAGGTCGGCAGAGGGCGTTGAGAACGGATTTATGAAGCAGATGGAAAAGGCGGGAGTCTCCGCCGAAAGCGAGCTTATAGGCAGACGGGGCAAAAGGTATACATATTTTGAGTTTGACGACCGTGAGGCATTAAAAAAGGGTTTAGAAAGGTGGACGGATTCCGAAAGCCCGGAGCATTTTTACGTAAGCGAGGTTGAAATAGGAATTAAAAACTCCGTGCTGCCTGACGGAGTTGTGCTGGTGGACACTCCGGGATTAAACGACCCTGTTGCATACAGGTCGGAGGTTACAAGAAAATATATAAACAAGGCTCATGCGGTCATTGCCTGCCTTAACGCCAAAAATATTGAGACAAGCGATATAAGATTTCTCGGGCGTATAAAGGCAAACCTAAAGGCGGACGATCTGGAAAACCTGTTTATTGTGGCAACCCAAACCGACACCTTGAATGCACCTCTGGAGGATTGGCCCAAGCAGAAAGCCCATTATATAGAAACTCTTTCGGGATTATACGAAAATAAGAAAACGCTCCAAAACCGACTGTTCGGCACAAGCGCCTATGTTCAAAACTGCATTAATGCCGTAAAGAGGGACGGAAACTTTGATATAAGCCAAAATTTTGCTCTGCGGATTGCGCTTATGAAGTACCGCATTCAGGAGAATATGTTTAATGAAAAAATCGCCGAAATTGAGAGCTATACGGGAATTAATACTTTGCTGAGAGAGCTTAACAGCTTCCTGACGCGAAATTACAGAGCTCTCTTGATTAAGAACCTGAGAATGAAATATAACAGCATTATTGCGGATATTAAGAGCGAGGTTGAAAAGATAGATAAAGAGAGCAAGGTCGTTGCAAACACAAATGTTAATAACATAAAGCAGATAAAAAGAGCAATAGAAGATAAGAAAAGCGAGATAAAAGAACTGATAGAGGACAAAGAGCAGCTTGAACATGATTTGGGCGAGCTTGAACAAAATATAGACGAGCTGGGAAAATATATAAGCAAGCAGCTTGGAAGAATAGCCCGAACACAAAGTAGTAGGAATAGGAATATGTCAAATTCGTTGTTGTTCAAAACACTTAATGAACGTGTGAAGTGGCTTTATAAAGACATATAAAACTGATGTATATTTACTTTGTTTAGAATTATTAATAGTTTAAATGGACAGATTTAAAAGAAAGGTGATAAATATATGGAACTTGGGAAAGGTATAAAAAAAATAATTGGGAAAATTAAAGATTTTTTATTTGGACGCTATGATGAGGACGGAAGCGTAGAAGATAGTATTGATATTGAGAATAACCTGACAAAGCTGCGCAAAATGACAAGAAGGTCTTTAACCAAGTTTACAGCGGAGCCGAGAGAGGCATTTGAGAATTGCTTTAATGAAATTGTGGAGCTTCTTGAGAAGGGAGATTTGCTTGAAAAGTACAAAATCGATTTGACAGATTTTAAAGCTCAAATTGCAAGCACTTCCCAAGAGATAACCGACAGGATTACTCGGCACTATGACAGGCGGGTATCCTTAGATGATGACGAGTGTGTTGAAATACTTGAAATATACGACAATGCCGATAGAAAGGAAGAATTTAAAGAGTTCCAGAAAACGGTTTTTGGGGAAATAGAGGATAAAATTATAAACTTTGTTGATAAAAAGTCAAACGAGTTGTATGAAAATCTCAAGACTATTCTTGAAAATTCTCTTGTCACCAGCGGCGAGCAGATTGCCAATGCCAAAGAGTCGCTTGAAAAAATCGAAAAGGGCGACCTGGCGGAAAAGGAGCGGGAGCAGCTTAATTCCCTGATAGTGTGCAAGGCGGCGAATGCTGTTTTGGCAATAACAAACTGAGTTGCAAAGCAAAAGCGGTCGGGATTTCCGACCGCTTTTTGGTTGGCAGGGGTAGTAAGATTCGAACTCACGGCACGCGGTTTTGGAGACCGCTGCTCTACCAACTGAGCTATACCCCTAAATTCAACTTTGATATTTTACCATAATTATTATAGAATGTCAAGGGGTATTTTTAAATTTTTTTGCTTTTGGCAAAAACTTGTTCTTTGCGTGTTTTTCTTTATTAAAGAAAAACATAGAAATTATATTTGATAGTATTTTGATAAAGGCTTTGCCTTTGAAACTATTCGCCCACCCCATTGCGCTCTGCCGGCGACAACTGAGGTTTATTATTGACATTGCATACTTTGTACAAATCGGAATACCGTGAGTCGTCCAACTTCAAAGAAGTTGGGTCACAGCCGCCTCCGCCCCGAGCGCAGTCCGTTCTCCCTCCGGGAGAAACGAGTTAGGGGACGTTGTCCCCTAAAACCCCTTTAAGAGAGCCGTTATCAAGATTTTGCCGCCTTTGGCAAAAGGCGGTGGGTGCGCCGCGCATATGCGCCGGAGCGAGAGAATAAACCTTAATTGCTTTTTTGCCGTAAAAATCCAATCATATTATTTACGAAATTAGGCATATTATATATTGCATTTTAAATAAATTTATGTTACAATACAGTATATTAATTTGGGGAGGCTAGAGCCGATGAGGTTTATGAAAAAAAGTATAGTAATTGTGGTTGTTATCGCGCTTTTGGCACAGGTTAGCATTTTTGCGGCGGGCAGCGACGAGGTTTTATATTTAGAGTCCTCGTTTAACCAAACCGAGGAGTTCACCGAGTATCTTCAAAATCCTTCCGGGTACACTGTTATTCCGGAGGCGGTTGAGTACAAAAGAGACGGGGGAGAGGTAAGTCTTGCCAATGCTTATCCGGAGAGCTATAACTCCGAAACAGACGGAGGCATTTCCGGCGAGAAATTCCCTGCTGTCAGAGACCAGGTAATAGACGGTGACTGCTGGGCGTTTGCGGCAACGGCGGCGAGCGAATACTCATCCCTTAAGTATAATGACAGGGACTACGGCAGCGAGGATAAGCTCTTGTCCGAGTACCACATGGCGGCGTCCATGAATCTTACCAATGATGAGGAATACAGGGGATTTACTACCGGCTTTACCACCGGCGGCAACAGGGGAATGGCGACTGCTTACATGGCAAGAGGCGGCGCGGCAGGCCCCGTTAAGCTCACAGATTTTAATTCCGCTATGTATGACGAATACTCTGCCGCAAGAGATGATTATACAAAGCTCATGAATAAATCCAGAACCATGACGCTTAAAGAGGCGGAGTACGTAACCTCTACCTATGAGGGAAGCTCTTATTTTGACTGTGACTATGCAGACGGAGTGATGACATCCTATCGATACGGCAGGAACGAGGAAAGTATCAGCCTGATTAAAGAGGCGATAATGGAGTACGGAGCGGTTACGTCGGACTACTACGCTTACGAGAGCAGCAGCAAGTATTACAACAGAACAACGGGAGCCTACTGCGGAAGCTGGAACGATATGATTTCCAAAAACACTCCCGACGGAAACGGAGTGTCCCGTTTCTATGTTGAGGACGGGGAGACAAGGTACGAATTTGCTACTTCCACAAACCACGCCATAACAATTGTGGGCTGGGACGATAATTATTCATACACCAACTTTGAGTACACCCCCAGATCCTTCGACGGTGAAAAATATACATACGAAAACGGTGCGTGGATTGTGAGAAACAGCTGGGGCGACAGATGGGGCAACGGCGGCTACGAATATATTTCGTATATGGATCCTACAATCGGATTTAACGTTACGGGCTATAAGTTTGACAACAGCGTAAACGACAACGTTTATACATATTCACCTCTGGGCGTGGGCGGAAGCAGCGGCATCCCCAATGTGATGGGATATATGTACATGGTGAACCGTTATGACGTAAAGGAGAAAGGTGCGGAGGAGAGTCTTACCTCAATCGGTCTTTACGTGCTGGATACGGCGGATACCTACAGTGTTATGATTGATACCAAGCCGGTCGAAGACCTTGAAAAGCTTTCAAAAAAGGAATTTGAAAAAAATAAAATTAAGCTCATAAATCCGGAAAACGGAGAGGCGAGCGACAGTATTAAGTTCAGCACAACCGGCTATAAGGTTTTGGAGCTGAGCACGCCGATAACCGTTTCGGGCAAGTACGATATTTATATCAGGGTCAGCGACAGCAACAAGTTGTCAAGCGACAGATACAGTTTGGCGACAACAGGAGGAGCTTCTCTTTCCCAGTATCAGGCGCATACGGCGGGGGTATCCTATTCTCCGTCAAGTTTTCGGGCGGATGATGTGGTTCTCAGCTGGAGCGACATATGTGAAGATGGAAATGTCAACTGGTGTATCGGTGCGTATACAAATGACGTAAACGGAAGTCCTACGGCAACCCCCGGGGCAACTGCAACTCCATCGCCTGCGCCTACAGCGACCCCGTCGCCTACACCTACGGCAACACCATCGCCTACACCCACGGCAACCCCGTCACCCACGCCTACGGCGACACCGACCCCCACGCCTACGGCGGCACCTACGTCTACACCGACAGCGACCCTAAAGCCCAATACTACATCATATCAGCTTAGTGTTGAGGCTGTGGAAGGGGTTTTGGAAGCGACCATTGCCAAGTGCGAGACCAATGTTGAGACAATAGAAATCCCGCCCGCCTTTGAAAGCGAAGGCAAAACATATGTGGTGGTCGGTATAGGAGAAGAGGCGTTTAAGGACTGCACAATCCCTGTGGAGATAACAATTCCCGACAGCGTAAGAACCGTCGGCGCAGAAGCGTTCACGGGCTGCACAGGTCTTACTTCGGTAAACATAGGCAGCGGAGTTACGCAGATTGGGTATCCGCTGTTTAAGGGCTGCACCTCTCTTAAAGAGGTTGTAATTTCCCCGGAGAACGAGAACTTTGACATATCTGAGGGCATAATCTTTAACAAGAACCATACGGATATTGTAAGATACCTGCCCGCAAACACTCAAAGTGAGTACACCGTTCCCGACGGAGTTTCTGCAATCGCAAGAGGAGCCTTTGACAGCTGCACCAATTTGGAGGCAATAACAATACCCGCTACGGTGACAACCATAGGGGAGGAGGCTGTAACGGGCTGCGCCCCGAACCTGATAATATACGGCTATAGAAACTCGGCGGCGGAGACTTATGCGGCGGAGAACGGAATTAGGTTCAGTCCGCTGGACTCTGCGTTCGGCGTTCCTGTTGTGACCGTAGACAGCTCGGCGCAGACTGTAAGTGTTTCGATTAAACGGGCGGATATAACCTGTGACGACAGCGTGCTTATGATCGGCTTGTATGATAACGCGGGCATGCTGGTGAAGTTTGCGCCCTACGTTCCGGAGTTTGACGAAAACGGGGAGTATTCCGTTGAGGGCGTGGAATACGGCGGAACGGGAGCCGTCAGCGGCAAGGTCTTTGTGTGGAAAAATGATGTGCTTATTCCGTATATTGATGAGACTGAATTTAAAATTGAATAGATAAGTGTTTTGTCGGAGCAAAGTCAACTTTGCTCCGAACTTTTTTGGCTGAAAATTGTATTGTTCGCCTTTTGCAAAAGACTTTGGCTTTTGTTCGCCCGCCCCATTGCGCTCGCCGCCTCCGCCCCGAGCGCAGTCGGTTTTCCCCTTCGGGGAAACCGATTGGGGCTTCGCCCCAAACCCCGACAAAATTTTGATAAAGGCTTTGGCGACATTGCCGCCGCATCGTCGCACTATGCCCTCATAGCTCGGCTTGTCTGTTCGCCAAGCCTACGCCTTTACGGGCATG
>CATWQA010000024.1 GCA_958352815.1 uncultured Eubacteriales bacterium | reverse complement strand
TTTTTTATAATCAAAGCATTTTGAGAGAAGAAAAATATTTAATTTTAGAGTTAATACTGTGTATTGACTATCGGAAACCCTTGATTTTACTGCATTTGCGGGCAAGTCCTGTAAGAACACTCGCACCACGTCGCGGCAAGCCTTTATGGCTTGCCGCGTTTTCTTTACAGAAAACACGGCTGCGCTTTACAGGCTGCCGCTCCTCTATCCCAAAAAGTCTTGCGACTTTTCGGGAGCCCTGTTTTTAATTATACAAAGTTCGCTTTGCTTCGACGTTCTTTTTTCAAAGAACGTCTGCACCTGCTCCCTTGCTTCTCCTCTTTCGTGAAAAATCTCACGATTTTTCACGAGTGTGCGCCTACGGCGCTTTTATTTCGCGTTTTCTTTACAGAAAACACGGCTGCGCTTTACAGGCTGCCGCTGCGTCGGAACGGACTTCGCTCCGTTCCGATTTTTGTTTGCACAAAAATCAGTCACCCGCTTCGTTGTTCCTCCTTATTCCCAAAAAGTCTTACGACTTTTTGGGAACCCTGTTCTTAAATTTGCAAAGTTTGCTTTGCTTCGTCATCACAATATGGGTTTGACGGGAGTTTTAAAGGCAAAGTGTTCAGCAAGATTTTTTCGATATTTCTAAATTTACGCAAATCAACATAAATTTTACACAATTCCCCATATTGGGTTTTGGTTGCGGTATAATCTAAGTGTGTTGCTCTGCGTCGGGCACAGTATATATCGAGTCCGCTCCTTGCAGAAAAGAGTAGCTTTGCTCTGTTTTAAAGAGCTAATACTTGTATAGAAGGTACTTAAAATATAGGAGAAACTTCGGTATTTTTTTAAAAAATCGTATTTTTTATAAAATTTTACTTGAAATTTTCCATAGAATATAGTATGATAAACAGACGAATAATTTGGACAAATGGGTGATAGAAATTGGAAAAGATATTTTTAGCACTTGTTATGTTGGAGATGCTTTGCGTTAATATGTATACTTTTCACAAGTGCTCTGAAAAAAGATTCTCAACTTTTATGATTGTATTTGTACTGGGTGTTTTTACGGCGCTGTTTATTTGGAGTCTGGATTTGCTCATAGGGAAAATGATACTTCCGGGCAATGGGATTTTCTTGTTCTGCGGAGTTGCATACCTGATTCCGCTGATGATTTTATACCGTCAGTCTGTTCGATACAGCATCGCTATTATGTGCTCATCTTGGATATATACAATACTGGTCTATGCCTTGTCTATCCAGATTGCGGAAATTATTTCCCAGGGAAAGGAATCGTACTTATTTGCGGTACAGACTGCGCTATATGCATTTACAATACGTCCTTTTTTCAGGTTTGTTGCTGAGAAGTTTATGTATATTACGGAAAATGCAGACCGAAAGAGCAAAAATCTTTTATTCTGGTTTGGGGTATCTTGGTGTCTGTTTTTTATTCTTATGAACTACTTGCTCGTCTTTAATATGCCGATTCTTGCCAACAGCGCTACAAAAATACTTATACTTTGTGTGTCGGCGGCGAACGCGTTTATGACATATCAAATTTTTTATTCGTTTCGCCGTGAGAGCAGAAATGCTCTGGAATTTGAGAGGACGCTCAGGCTGGATGCTCTGACCGGACTGAAAAATCGTACGGCCTTTTTTGAAGACGCCCGGGATTTAATTGCCGGCGGCAAGCCGTTTACCATATTTTTCATAGATTTAGATAATTTTAAATCTGTAAATGACGATTACGGTCATGTTATGGGCGATTTATACTTAAAGAGATTTTCTAAAAGCTTCTCTACCGTTTTTTCAGCGTTTGGAACTTTTTACAGAATATCGGGGGATGAATTTGTTTTTCTTCATATTAACGGAAAGTTTGACCAGCTGGTTCATCAAAAAATAGAGCGTTTTGATATGCGTGTCTACGACGGAGTACCGTTTAAGGGTTTCAGTATGGGAAGTGCGTCCTATCCGGATGACGGACAGGATTTGAATACGCTTGTAGCGGTTGCCGATAAGCAGATGTACAAGGAAAAGAATGTGAGATGCGGAAGACGGAAGAGTTCGCCTTGCGTGGCGGAGAATAATTAAAATCTTCGTTTCGGGTTCGGATATTTAAGTTCTTTACTTTTGGGAAAAGATATGCTATATTGGTAGTACAAAAATTTCTTGTGAACCAAGGAGAAACTATGTTTGCTGACGATACAAAAAGACTGATTAAATTTATAGAAGAAACTCCGACCTGCTATCACGGGGTAGCCAATATTTCAAAAGTCCTCAGGGACAACGGTTATGTTGAGCTATCCGAGGAGAGGGAGTGGGATATAACCCCCGGCGGCAAGTATTTTGTGCTCCGCAACATGTCATCTGTTATTGCGTTTGCCGTCCCCAAAAGAGAATACAGCGGGTTTATGATAACGGCGAGCCATTCCGATTCACCGTGCTTTAAGATAAAGCCAAAGGGAGAGATGGAGGATGGTTTTTACGTAAAGCTGAATGTTGAGCGGTATGGCGGAATGATTTATTCCACCTGGCTTGACAGACCTCTGTCTGTGGCGGGGCGAGTTGTTGTTGCTACAGAGCATGGAATAGAAACACGGCTTGTTAATATAGACCGTGACCTGGTGCTGATACCCAGCCTTGCAATCCATATGAACGGGGAGAGCAATAAGGGATATGTTTATAATCCTCAGGTTGACCTGTTGCCTCTTATGGGCAGCGCCGCCACAAAGGGGGCGTTTATGAAGCTTGTTGCTGAGGCGGCAGAGGTCAAAGAGGAAAGTATACTGGGCAGCGACCTGTTTTTATACAACAGGGGAAAAGGCTGTATTTGGGGAGCGGAGGAGGAGTATTTTTCCGCCCCGAGAATTGACGACCTGCAGTGCGCCTACTCCTGCCTGCAAGGCTTTTTAAGCAGCGGGAACAGCCGGGCAATCCGTGTACTTTCCGTGTTTGACAATGAAGAGGTGGGCAGCGGTACAAAGCAGGGGGCAAAGTCGGGATTTCTGGCGGATACTCTTGAGCGCATAAACGAGGGGATGGGCAACAGCAGAGGTTACTATAAGCGTGCCTTGGCATCAAGCTTTATGCTGTCGGCTGATAACGGCCATGGGGTTCACCCTAACCATCCGCAAAAATCCGACCCTACAAACCGACCGACCCTCAACGGCGGAGTGCTTATTAAGTACAATGCTAATCAGAAGTACACCACAGACGGAGTGGCAGAGGCGGCGCTTAAATTAATTCTTGACAGGAATAGTATTCCGTATCAATCCTATGTGAACAGGAGCGATGTTTTGGGAGGCTCAACCTTGGGTAACCTGGCTGCGGAAAAGGTGTCTGTCAATATGGCGGATATTGGTCTGGCGCAGCTTGCTATGCACTCAAGCTATGAGACCGCAGGGGTTAAGGACACCGCATATATGATTGAGGCGGCAAAGGCGTTTTACAGTACGGTCATAACCGCAGACGGCGCAGGAAGATATAATATTGAATAACCAAAGGGAACCCAACCCCCGAAATAAGGGGATGGGTTCTTTTTGAAACTTAAAAAAATTGAAAAAATTTTCAAAGATGTATTGTATAATCGAAAAAGTTGTGTTATAATTAATTTCGTTATGTGTCCGTAGCTCAGCTGGATAGAGTGTCAGACTCCGACTCTGAAGGTCACGGGTTCGAATCCCGTCGGGCATACCACGTCGCGGCAAGCCTTTATGGCTTGCCGCATTTTCTTTACAGAAAATACGGCTTCGCTTGTCAGGCTGCCGCTCCTCTTTCCCAAAAAGTCTTCGACTTTTCGGGAGCCCTGCTGCGCCTGCGGCGCATTTTTATTTTAGCGCCTTTATGGCTTGCCGCATTTTCTTTACATAAAATACGGCTTCGCTTGTCAGGCTGCCGCTCCTCTTTCCCAAAAAGTCTTGCAACTTTTCGGGAGGCCTGCACCTGCGGCGCAGCAGGGCGCAGATCTGATTAAAAATACAATAGATTAATTAAGAAATTTTTTCATCTGACTTTCTATTGCGCCGATTGTAAATTCCGCCCAGCTGTAGCATGCCAGATAATCACCGTGATATTGATTTATTGCCTCAACATCGCCCTTCATAAACCGATAGTAATCGCAATCGAAATTCTCAGGATTCACAGACAGGCTGTTTCTGGATTTTTGCAAAATATTCTCAACTCCCGCTTGTTTCAAGGTTCGTTTCAGTTCAACAATGATTGTTTGAAGATAACTGTTTTTCGTTCGATCATAGGGCGCGTCTTCCCAGAGGATTGCACATATTTCTTTTGCCGTTACGCTGCATCCCTTTCTGTCAACCAGATAAGCCAGAACTTCTTTTGCTTTCGCTCGTTTAAATTGAAGGGGCTTCCCGTCTACAAAGACATCAAAACCGCCAAAGGTTGTAATAACGCATCTTTTCTCTTTTCTATCTCCATACAAAAATGTCAGTTCCCTTTCCAACTGCTCGTCGTCAACAGGCTTGAGCAGGTAACCGGTGGCATGAATTGCGAAGGCGTCTACGGCATATTTTTCATAACCGGTTACAAAGATAATATGCAGCTTTGGCTGCAATTCCTTGAGCTGTTTTGCCAAAAGAATGCCGTTGGCATAGCCCAATTCTATATCTAAAAAGGCTGCGTCAAAGCTATTTTGCTCAGCGCAGGAAAGAGCCTGCTTGGCTGACGTAAACCCTTGAATCTCACAGGAAGGCCGTATGCGCTTTAATGCATGCTTTAAGTCTGTTAAAGCGAGAACTTCATCATCCACAGCTAAAAACTTCATGTTATCTCTCCTTCGGTATAGAAATCGTAACAGTGGTCCCGACTTTGGGACTGCTTTGTATTTCCAGCGTTCCGCCGCACAAAGCCTCAAGTCTGCTTTTTACATTACTGAGTCCCAAATGTGTGCGCTCTGACGACATTGTATCATCTGCGTTAAAGCCAACCCCGTCGTCTGTTACCTTTATTATGAAATCATGCTCTGCTTCATAGGAGTGTATGGTAATTGTTCCGCCCTTTTCCTTTTTCATAATTCCGTGCCGAACTGCGTTTTCTGCAATCGGCTGCAAGGTAAGGGATGGGACAGAAAAATGAACGGCGTTAATTTGATATACAACATGCAGTTTATTCCCGAACCGTTGTTTTTCCAGGTGCAAATAACTGCGGGTATGCTCCAGCTCTTGCTCGAATAAAATCGGCGTTCCTGTTGTCAGCGAGTCCATGTTGCTCCGCAGGAATTTTGAAAAAGCGCCGATAGACTCACCTGCTCTTTTGGGATCTGTTTCGCAAAGGCTGCGTATTCCGGTTAGGACGTTGTATAAAAAATGGGGCTGAATTTGGCTGAGCATAATATCAATGCGGAGATCAGCCAATTCTTTTTCCTGCCTCTTCATTGTGATTTCATGCTCAAATTGAATATTGACAAGTATAAATAGCAAAGCCAGGGCAACGCCGATATTGACTACCGCGATACCCCGTAGGAGCATTTGCGCAGCTCCGCCTCCCAAGGGTACAAAGATATACAGCAGAAAAAAACCGACTTCGCGAGGGCTTAATTTTCTTCTGTATATTATAATCAGAACCGTAAACAGAACATAGCAAAACAGCGGAACAAGCTGTGAAATGATAAACAAATTTCCCCGTTGATAGCCGCTTTCCGTTACGTAGAAAACAGAGCCGGTAAAGGGGCTGATTAGAGCAAATATAATTTGTATGCCGCACAGAGCGGAGACAAAAATCATGCACAGCCGCTCGGGGCGTCTTTCCATTTTTAGGTATTCGTTGATATATCGTGCAAAAAAATACAACACAAAGGCGGAGGCAACATAAAAGAGCGACGAAAAAACAATAAGCGTTACTTTGGCATAGGGCTCGGATGTATCTTTAATCAGCCAGTCAGCCAGGTCGCCCGCTATCATAAAAATATTGGAGAGCGCCACGCCGAAAAAATATCGGTTTGACTTTTGCTTGTACCGTCTGTCGCCGAGGATATAAGCTATCGGTATCAGGGATAATATGATGCCGAGTATATCCAGGGCGACGTTTGCTTTTATCATTTCATTCATTGTATTTTACTTTCCTTCATATTATTTTCGGAAAATTTTCACTTAAGCTATATCATAGCACAAAACTTGAGGCATTTCAAGAATGCAAAATATTTTTAATAATTTTTATAAAATCGGCAGTATTTGTTGTTCTTTTGTTGTGCTTGCCATGTTATTTTAGGGGGAGGAAAAGCAATTAATCTTCAAGTGAAGGAGGAAAACAAGATGAAAAGAAAAATTGCGGCGCTGCTTGCGGTTGCATTTGTCATGACAGCTATGCCACTTGCCTCGGTTTCGGCTCAAAGCGGCTATGCCACACGGAGAGAAGTGGTACAGATTTTGCTGGAGGCGGCGGATGATTACAATCCGCAGGTGCAGAAGACAGATATTATCAAGGGCTACGGTGACGGGGATCTTCATGAAGAGCAATTCGTTACCCGCGCCGAAGCGTTGATTATGCTTAACCGCGCTTTCGGCGGGTTCCCTACCCTTGCGGGGAATAATCTGCGTTTGGCCGTCCCGAGGGAGGATTTTACCGATATTCCCCGGTGGGCGCAGGCGGAGCTTGAACCTGTATTTGAGGCGGGAATTGCAGCGGGGACGGGAGACGGCAAGTTTTCACCTGATGAAAACGTAACCACCGAGCAGATGGAACTGTTTATAGACCGCACATTTACGATTTACGGTACAAACCCAAAGGACAGCTTTTATGCTTCGGTAAATAAAAATATGCTGGAAACACTGACAATTCCCGACGGCGGTAGGATAGCAGGAACCCTCTATGCAATCCGCGACGAGGTTAATAACCAGATAAACGAAATTATCAAGGACTCGGCGTCGGGCGAACCTGCGGCAGGTTCCGCACAGGATAAAATTAAAATTTTATACGACAGCATAATGGATATGGACAGGCAAAACAAGGAGGGGTTCACCCCCATACGGGATGATCTGGAAGCGATAGACAATTTAAAAAGCGTATCCGAGCTGGACGAGGTTATGGTTTTGGCAGAAACCAAATCTGCATTGTCTGTTCTGACCGACTTTGAGCTCACAATTGACGCGCAGGACAGCAATAAATACCTGGCAATGCTCGTGCCTGCGTCTGCGGTACAGACCAAGCAAGTATATGACGGTACGGTCGAAACACAGAAAGACGCATACATAAAATACATCAAAACTCTGCTGACGCTTTGCGGCGAGGGCGATGAAGCTGCCTCGGCGAAGGCGCAGAAATTTTTTGATTTTGAGAAACAGCTCTCCGACGCAGCCCTTACTATTGCGGAGCAAAAGGATTTGGAAGAGACCTATAATATTTACAGCCTTGAGGAATTGAAAGAGATATTCTCAACAGTTGATATAGAAGCGGCGTTCTTGCAAACAGGTTTGCATGACGAAAGCAGAATTCTTGTTAAGGACGAGGCGGGCATGACAAAGCTTGCGGAGCTTCTGACAGATGAAAATATTGACGCTGTAAAAAATTATTTGAAAATTACTCTGATTGTAAAGTGCGCGGACTTTTTCGGAGAAGCCTTTAGAGAAGCGAAAATTACATATAACCATGAGGCTTTGGGGATTGAAGGCGCAAAGAGCCTTGAAGATGAGGCGGCGGAGGTGATTGCAAGCGCACTTCCCGATTATGTCGGCATGGCTTATGCGGAAAAATATTGCTCTGAGGAAATTATAAGCGATGTGACCGAGATGGCGCATGAAGTTGTTGACGTATATAAAAAGAGAATTGCAAATCTGGAATGGATGAGCGGGGAAACAAAGGAAAAAGCCCTCTTGAAGCTGGATGCCATGCGTATTAATGTGGGAGCTCCCGATTACAGCAAAGTAAAGTCCCCTGTTGACAGCGCCGATTTAAAAAGCGTAAAGGACGGGGGAAGCTATTTTAAAAACATGATGGAAATTGCAAAGGCAATGCGCCAAGATGACGCTCGTCTTTCGGCAGAGCCTGTGGATAAGGATAACTGGATTGTAACGCCTCAGACGGTCAACGCAGCTTATATACCAAACTTTAACTCTATCAACTTCCCGATGGCGTTTTTGCAGTCCCCAGTATATGACAAAAACGCTTCCTATGAGGAAAATTTGGGCGGCGTTGGATTTGTAATAGGGCACGAGCTGTCTCATGCTTTTGATTTAAACGGCGCACAGTACGACGAAAACGGCAATGCCGCAAACTGGTGGACGGATGAGGATAAAAAGACATTTGAGGCTTTGTGCCAAAGGGTGGTTGATTACTTTGACGGTGCAGAAGCCGCGCCCGGTATTGTGACGGACGGCGCTCTCACTCTTACAGAAAATATTGCCGATTTAGGTGCAATGTCATGCATAACCGAAATCGGAAAACAGACGGAGGGCTTTGATTTTAAAAAAATGTATGAGTCCTACGCCAAGCTCTGGTTAGCCACAGCGTCAAGAGAATACCTGCAAAACATGGTATATGCGGATATTCACAGCCCTGCAAGGGTGCGGGTTGATCGGGTATTGCAGAGCTGCGACAAATTCTATGAGGTGTATGAAATAGATGAGAGGGACGGTATGTATATCGCGCCCGAGGACAGAGTGGCGATTTGGTAAGCGAAATCAGGGAGGTATATGATGAAAAAATTATGGATAACAGCAATGGCGGCCGCTTTAATATTAATGAGCGCGGCAAGCGTATACGCCTATTCAGAAGATGAGTTTTCCCAAATGCCCGCACGGCAGGCGGAGGGCTTTTATACGCAAATTATCGATACCGAGGGAGAAATGCACATTATAGACGGACTGATCAGCTCTGAGGAAATAGAAGAGGGAGGGTATGCTGAGAAAATAGCCTCATATGAAATATTTTCAAAGGGCGAGTCCGTTATGAAGGTGACGCTGAACGATGTGGTTTCTCAAGGAGAGGTTAATCTTTCCGGAGCAGATGACGAGCCGTTTGTCAACGGATATTACAGCGTAAGATTTTCTCTTTCACAAGAGGATAACACAGAGGCATTTTTGACAGGCTTGTCCGATACCAATGTTGATTTGGTTCAGGAGGAGATGCTTAACGCCGCCATAGAAAATTCACAGTTTTCTATGGAAGCTCTGGATTTTATCGATGCGGAAAAAACAAATTTGCCTGAGGACGGCGACGACCTGCACTGCTGGGCGGCAACCTCCGCCAATATGCTTCATTATACAGGCTGGGGGCAAAAGGTCGGATTTTACAGCCCCGACGACATATTTGAAGAATTTATTGCCGCCTTTGATGACAAGGGCTCTCTTGAGCCCATGGGGCTTAATTGGTTTTTTAACGGTACCAACGATATGCAGAACCAAGACAACTGGGCTCAAGTGAAGGATTACGGAAACAGCGGAAGGTATCTTCCCCAATATTCTGCAATTGGCAATTATAAGTATTTTGATATTCAAGCGGACTACAAGAATATTATCAAAGCCTTTGATGCGCTGGATAATGGCTATGGTCTGGGAATTTCTCTTGGCTGGTACCAGGAAGAGGTCAGGCTCGGCGGTCATGCGATTACTCTTTGGGGGTATATCATTGATAAAGACTTTGCCGAGACAGATCTCCAACACTATAAAGCCCTTATAGTGTCGGACTCTGACAATGATATGACGGAGGATACAAACAGGAGAGTTGCGCCGAATAAATTGAACGTATTAAATATGGCGCCGTATCAGTACGGAAAGAGAAATTCCTGGTACTTTGAGAACTATTACGGCAGCAATAACGGAGTGCTGGAAGACTTTACGGCCTTGGCGCCTTACAGCGATGATATTGAATATGAAACAGATTTGGACGCAACGCTTAATCACTTTACTAACCTTGATTTTTTTGTAAACGGCCTATGGCTGTCAAACGACAGTTTGGAGGAGGGCTCATCTTCAAAAGTGTTTGCCCAGGGTGATACGATTTACCTTATGCCGGAGCTTGCCAACGCCAGCGCCCTTGACTTTACGGAGGGACGGGAGCTTGTCTATAACATCACCGTAAAAGAAAAGGACAGCGGCACGGTGAAATTTACCGGAAAAGAGGCGTACACAGGCGGTATTGAATTCTGTGATACGTGCTCCCCTCAAAATGGCGTGCGGACGGTTATTCCCTCCTCCGAATACGAGGCGGGAGTTTATACGGTTGAAATAGAAATTCCCAAAAGCAGCGATTTTGCCGAGTCTCTTTATTACAATAACAAATATACATGTGATTTTAGGATTACGGAAGCAAGCTACGATTTATCAAATGCGAGAATGACGGTGGCAATCGGTGAATTAAAAGACGGCGAGATGAAGGCTGATATTTCCTATTACGGCTTGGGGAACCTTGAGGAGCTTCTGCAGGGCAATAACGCAGTGGTAGGGCTGTGCCTTTCCTATTATGCGGATGGCAAATGGGGAGCTTGGGAAAGGGCATACATAGGGGACGGATCTGCCGTTGGTGAAAGAGGCGCAAAAGAAGCAGTTTTGCCAAACGGGTGTACACTGTTTTCCAACGGCGAAAAGGTTAAGCTCAGACTTGCCGTCAGCACAGATGATGGGGAAACCCCTGTGTTTAATATATATTCCGATGAGTTGGAACTGGTATACAAAAGGTTTACTGCTGAGGTAGAGGATAGCAGCGCCCGCGTATGCACGCCGATTGAGAGCGGCGGAAAATCTCTTGCAGACGGTGAAAACATTGTGTTCAGGATTTCTGATGCTTCAACGGGAGTGTCAGAGGAAGTCCTGTCTTGCAATCTGATTATCTACGCGGTAAAGAACGAGGAAAAAATTGTATTGCAGCGGTATGATAACGTCAGCGTGCCCCGCGGAGGAGCTTCGGAGCTGATAGAATTTAATTCATGGCCGGCGGAGCTGGACGGAAGGTATAGTATTGTTGCGTGCATCGAGAGCGATTATAATACGGTTGACTGTCACCTAAGCTATCTGATTGTAGGAAAACAACATGCGTACGAGGTAACCACGGACAAGGATGTTGTGGATGAGGAAGACGGAGAAACATCCTTAAGAGAAGCGGTTTCTCTCCTTCAAAAAAGCGGTGAGGACTTCGTTATTACATTTGCAGACAATTTAGAATCGGTTAATTTAAACGAGCCCATTGTGATTGGGGGCAAGGTTAAGATTGACGGAGGCGGAATTATAATATACGGCGGCGAGACAGTTCAGCTCTTTAAGGTTGAAAGCGGTGGCGATTTATACTGCCGTATGGCATCGCTGTACGGCGGCTACAGCAAAGACAGCGGAGGCGCAGTCGAGAATAGGGGAGGAAAGGTTTGTATTGAAAACAGCAGGATGATATTTTGTAAAAGCGGCGTGTCGGGCGGAGCGATTTATTCCGACGGCGGAAACGTAACCCTGAAAAACTGCAGCTTTAAGGGAAATACGTCCGGCTACGGTGGCGCAATTGGGGCAGGCAACAGTGCGGAGATTGCTTTGCTAAACTGCAATCTGTTTCAGAATAAATCAAACGGCGGCGCAGTGTATAATAACGGAGGACATATGACCATAATCTACTCCACTGTTGCAGATAATTCCGTCCCGGAAAACTCCTTGCTTGAAACAGGGGGTATTGTTTCTGTCGGTACTGCGGATGTGTTCGGCTCGGTTATAGTCCATAACGACGGCCGCGATTTAAGCGGAAAAATCAACTCATACGGCAATTATATAACAGGCGCAGACGATAAGGTCACGATGATGGAGCATAATGTGTACGGTGACGGATATCGGGCGTTTATGATGGATGAAACCCAAAATGTGATTTGGGAGCCCACCGAAACAGACGAGCTGGTAGGTTATCGGGCAAAGATGTCGGGAATTGCGGAAAACGGAATTTATCTTAAAAATATTGGCGGTAAAATAGCCTACTCCGCCGACGGTATAGATTGGCTCACGACAGAGGTTGCTTCCGTATTTGATGATAGTGAATATTCGCGCGATATGTTTGGAAACGAACACGGCGCATTGTTCGGAGCTGACTCAAAAATAGAGAATGAGATAAAAATCACAAGCGGAGGCAGCGGTTATCTCCATGTCTATATGCCGTATCCCCAAGAAGGAGTATTGATTGAGAAGCGAGAAACTGAGGAGCAGCTCTTGTCCGAAGCAAAAGTTAATGAGTTGAATTTTGACTACGGAACAAACATCATTCAATTTAAGCCCTATGACGGGAACGATATACGCAGCTTTATGCTGTGGAGCAGCATAGAGGAAATGAGACCTCTGTGTGAAGCGTTTGTGGTAAATTAAATAAATCTTGTCGGAAGGGACTTTGCGCCCTTCCGATTTTGTTACATAAAAATGGTTTTATTTTAAAGGACGCAGGCTATTGACAGAACAGCTCAAATAGAATAAAATAGTTGGCATAGGAACAAAATCCTTTGAATATATGTAAAAGAGGTAGAGATGTATGAAAATTATGGTTATAAACGGACCCAACATTAACATGCTGGGGGTCAGGGAGCCGGATGTTTACGGCAAGGTTACATATCAGGACTTGGAGAGCATGATTGAGGACTACGCAGCCAATCTGGGAGCGGAGGCAATCGTTCTCCAGAGCAACGGAGAGGGGGAGATTATCGACTTTATTCACCACGCCCTCGGCAGCTGTGACGCTATTGTGATAAACCCCGGGGCGTACACTCACTACAGCTATGCCATACTTGACGCCTTGAAATCGGTAAACCTGCCTACGGTTGAGGTTCATATCAGCAATATACACAAGCGGGAGGAGTTCAGACATAGGTCGGTTACTGCTGCGGGCTGCATAGGTCAGATTTGCGGTTTGGGACTTAGAGGATACCTCCTTGCCATTGACTTCCTTTTGGAGGAGCTTAAAGGGGCGGATGAGGATGAATAAAATCAAGCTCAATGTTATAGGCGACCCTATTGAGCACAGCAAGTCCCCTGTTGTTCACGGCATGGTGCTTAATGCTCTCGATGTGCCTTACGAATATGAAAAGGTTCATGTTAAAAAGGGCGGCCTAAAAGAGTATGTAGAGAGGGCAATCGACAGCGGCGTGACGGGCTTTAATCTGACCATGCCTCACAAGGTTGATATTATTCCCTATTTGGAGGAGATTGACGAGGACGCAAGGCTGTTCGGAGCGGTAAACACCGTGAAAATCCGAGAGGGAAAGCTGTACGGCTACAACACAGACGCCAGAGGCTTTATCCTGTCTCTTAACAGCTGCGGCGCAGACGTAAAGGGCAAAAACATAGTTATTCTGGGCGCAGGTGGAGTTGTGTCCACTCTGGCGCTTAAATTCGCAGTGTCGGGGGCAAACAGAATAGTTATTCTTAACCGAACCCCGAAAAAGGCGGCAGATATATGCACAAGAATTGAGAAGCTGAAAGAGGAGGGGGTTATAGACACGGAGGCGGAGCTGCTGTGGAATAACTCGGAGACCTCGACAATAAATAAATATATCGGGTACTGCCACATTCTTATAAATGCCACGCCTTTGGGCATGAGCGGAGTGGAGGGAGACTATACGGATTTGTCATTTATTGACGGGCTGCCGAAGCAAGCTCTTGCGGCGGACTTAATATATAACCCCTCAAAGACAAGATTTTTGGCTTATGCGGAAAAGAAGGGCAATAAGATTATGAACGGCCTCGGTATGCTAATCGGTCAGGCAATTTTGGCAGATGAGATATACCTGGAAAGAGAGTTAGATGTTAGTGAATTGTTCACAAACCTGCTCGAAAATTATTGTGAGAATTGAACAAATAACTGTCGTTTTTTGGCGGTAATAAAGTGAAATGGTAAAATAACACTATATTTATAAAAAATTAATGATTTATTTATAATTTGTTTATATTTTAAGAATAAAGTTAGTATTGAAAATAAACAGTAAAGCGTTTTAATCAATGAATATTAAAAAAGGGGATATTTATGAAAGCAGTTATTATTTTCAATGCGGTGATTTCCATATTGTTTACAATCTGCTATGCTTATCAGTTCTTCTATTTGTTTGTGGGACTGTTTAAGGGTGAGCAGAGGTTTAATGCCAAAACGCAGCACAAGTTTGCGGCGATTATTTCGGCTCGTAACGAGAGAGACGTTATCGGAAATCTGGTCGCCAGTATTAAAAATCAGAATTATCCCGCGGATAAGCTGGACGTGTTCGTTATTGCGGACAACTGTACGGACGACACGGCTCAGGTTGCAAGAGATGCAGGCGCTATTGTTTATGAACGCTTTAACAAGGCTCAGGTGGGAAAGGGCTACGCTCTTGACTGGCTGTTTAAGATAATCAAGAAGGACTACGCGGACGCAGGCTATGAGGGATACATGGTTTTTGATGCGGACAATATTCTGGACAGAAACTATGTTGCTGAGATGAACAAGGTCTTTGACAACGGCTATGATATTCTCACAAGCTACCGTAACTCAAAGAATTTTGACAGTAACTGGATTTCCTCGGCGTACTCACTGTGGTTCTTGAGAGAGGCTCGCTTCCTGAACAACTCCAGAATGCAGCTGGGAACAAGCTGCGCTATATCGGGAACAGGATTTTTGGTCGGTGCCAATGTTATTGAGGAAAACGGCGGTTGGATTCACCATCTGCTGACCGAGGATATTGAGTTTACCTGTGACTCTGTTGCAAAGGGCAGAAAAATCGGATATGCCGCTAAGGCTGTCCTCTATGATGAGCAGCCCACCAAGTTCAGCCAGTCCTATTCGCAGAGACTGCGCTGGGCAAAGGGATTTTATCAGGTGTTTGCAAACTACGGCGGAAAGCTGTTTAGGGGTATGCTTAAGGGAAGCTTCTCCTGCATGGATATGCTTATGACGGTTATGCCCGCAATGCTGCTCACATTGTTCAGCGTGCTGCTTAACTTGATTGCAATCCCCGTTGCGATAGCGACGGGCGCTCCCGAGACCCATGCTCTTGTTAACGCGCTCATGCAAACGCTTTTGAACTTTTACGGTTTGTTCTTTATTCTGGGCGTTATTACAACAACAACCGAATGGAAACAGATACATTGCGTTTGGTACAAAAAGATAGGATACATATTTTCCTTCCCGGTGTTTATGATGTCGTACGTGTTTATTGCGGTTATTGCCTTGTTCAGGAAGGTTGAATGGAAGCCTATTAAGCACAGTGTCGTTAAGACTGTTGACGAGGTTACCGGTCAGGAAGCGGCATAATATATTTGAGAAACGGAGAGAGGCTGTGCGCCTCTCTTTTTGTTTAAAGAGCTATTTTGGGGAATTACTATGTGCCGGAGTTATTTTCATCAATAGTTTTGATAAAGGCTTTGCCGACATTGCCGCCGCATCGTCGCACTATGCCCTCATAGCTCGGCTTGCCTGTTCGCCAAGCCTACGCCTTTACGGGCATGTGCTCCTCATTTCCCAAAAATCTCTGATTTTTGGGAAGAAGGAGGAGCAAGGCAGCGGGCGAATGTTTTTCTTGTCAAAGAAAAACGTAGCTTAGCGAACTTTGCTCCGACGAGGGCTCGGCAATGGTTCCAAAGGCAAAGCCTTTATCAAAATATAGATAATATATCTTTTCAGTAATGTGAGAGTGGGCAGTTTCTCTATTTTCCCTGAAAGGGAAAATTATTATTTTGGCAAAAAATACTTAATTTATATAAGAATATTGCAATCTGGTATTCTTTTTTATTTTTTCTGGATATTTTATTTTATGTATATATATGGTATAATGCTTACATAGGTATTTACAATGCCGCCTTGTGAGGCGGGGAAAAGGAGAGGTGCAAATGAAAAAGAGATTAGGAAGATTGGGATGCTTGGTTGTGGCTTTTGCGCTGATTTTAACGGTCTTTGGGGCTGTAACGGTTTCAGCGGCAGATGTTGAAATCTGGAACGTCAGTGCAGCTATGACTAAGGACGTGCCTGTTCAGGCTTTTAACGGTATTACGGTTACGGCAATGGAAAACTTGAAGTATGCCGGAAGCGGAGCAACCGTGGAAGGGGTTAAGTTTACGGGAAATTTGCAAAATACTTCCGGTGACAACGCAAAGGTTGACGAAGAAACAGGGGTAGTAACGGGCCCCGCTCTCAAGATTGATACCACCAGAACGGGAACCTTTTCCATTGCAGCAAAGGTTTCTGTGGGCAAGGGATTTAAGGTCGTTGATGCAGGCAATGTCAAGGCGGAGATTTATAATGTGACGGCGGATGTTGCCACAAGATTTTTCTCCTTTAATGTAGAGGCGGGTAAGTCATACTACGCCTTTGGCGTTGGTACAAAGCCCACGTTCTACGGGGCGACCTTTGAAGAAAAGCAGGTTGTTCCCGCAGGGGCGGGGGAGACGGTTACCATAAAGGCAACTCCCGGTTCAAACGCTCTGCTGGGAAATGTTCGCCTGAGCGATGATACTATTCCTCTTAATAAGGGCACAGGAATGCTGGAGAGCACCTTTGTTATGCCCGAGAAGAACATAACGGTAAAGGTAGACTTTGTGAGCAACGCTGTTGTGGACGAGATTAAGGCGATTTCCTTTGACAGTATCAAGGGCACAAATGAGTCGGAAAACTTGGTTTATGACGACCTTGATCTGTTCGATACTATTAAAACCTCAATCGGTGACCCGGACGTTTCCTGGGAGTCCTCCAACGAGGCGGTTATCAGCAAGAGCGGTGAAGTTAATGCCACCACTGTTGATACTAAGGTGGACTTCACCGGCGTGTTCTCATATCAGGACTATCCGAATATATTCCTATATAAGACCTTCCACCTGACGGTGCCTGCGGACAATGACGATGCGGGAGCTGTGGCGGACGCCAAGGAGGCGCTGACTCTGGGGGACACCTCTGCGGTTAAAAAAAATCTGGACTTGCCAACAAGCGGCAGAAGAGGCACGACTATAACCTGGGCGAGCAGCAATCCTCAGATTGTGGGAGCAGACGGAAGCGTTAATCCTGCAAACGGCGTTGACAACACTGTTGTGCTCACGGCCACGATTACGAGAGGCGAGATTAGCGATACAAAAGAGTTTACGATTTTTGTGCCGGGCATTGTTCCTATTGTCATAGAGAGAGCCGCTGTTTCAAACGGTGAGGGCAACGTGGTTGTTACCCCTGCGGAGGGCTGCTACCTGAGCCATATTGTGTACACTGACTCGATCAACAACAAGACCGGAAAGGAAGCAATCGAAGCCACGGTTTACAGCAGCGACCGCAGTTCGGTTTTGGGTTCCGGGGTGTTCAACATTAAGGAATGCAGTGAAAAGCCCGAGTGCTATGACGGCGACCAGAGAATAATTTATATCGATAAGGACGCTATTCCTGTCAGCGACGGCTGCATAATTGAGATAAAATCCTACGAGGATATTGACAATAAGACTGTTGAGTTGTCAAAGTCATATACCTATTCCTATGGCGTAGCCTCAAGCCCCACGGTTTATGTTGCGGGCGACTCTACGGCGTGCACATATGATGTGAAGAACTTCCCCAGAACAGGCTGGGCGGCTGTGCTCCAGAATTATTTTGGCAGCGGCGTTAAGGTAAACGACCTGGCTATCAGCGGAAGAAGCTCTCTGAGCTTTTTAAGCGAGAAAAACTACACCACTATAAAGAACAGCATTAAGAGCGGAGATTACTTTATTGTTCAGTTCGGTCATAACGACTCAAAGAGTGATGATGCGGCAAGGTATACAGACCCGTCAGGGGACAGATTTACTCAGGGCTCATATAAACATAATATCTATGAAAACTATGTTAAGCTGGCTCTGGATAAGGGCGCTTATCCTATAATCACTACTTCAATCAGCCGCCGCAAGACGAGCGATACGAGCCTGGAGGCGTATGTAAATGCGGCAAAGGAATTGGGTCAGGAGCTGGGTCTCCCTGTTGTTGATTTGTACTCAAAGGTAGTTTCGTATATTAGTGAGGTAGGCACGGAGCAGGCGAAGGATATTTATAACTATGTTCATCCTAAGGATCCGCGGTTCATGGATTTGCCCGAGGGCGATTTTACCAAGTCCACATACTACAGCACCGGAACAACAGATGATACCCATATTAATATATTCGGCGCAAAGATAATTTCTCAATGGTTCTGCGATGAGCTGGTTCGTATAAGTCACCCGCTGACATCTAAGCGCAATGACGTTACAATGTCTGTTGAGGATATACCCTCATATGCAGAGGCTGCCACTGCAAGCACAGCTTCGGCTGAACTTACGGCTTTGGGCGACGAGTATTCCGTAACCTGCGATTATGACAGCTCTTTGGGAACTGTTGAGATCGTAGTGGGAACCCCGGCGGGATATACAATCAACAGCGGAACGTATAACGAAAACGGAAAGCTGCAGGTGTCCTACAGCTCATCGGAAGTTGAGGGCGGAGCCGCTCTAATTGCGGTGACCTATGACAGCGACGGACAGAGCATAATAGACTGCGCTGTGTATGACATAGGCGCTCAGGGCGATGAGGAGTTTGACTATCCCAAGCACGATGGCGGAGTAACAAAGCTGCTCATCTGGAGCAGCACGGATAATATGATTCCGCTGAGCCCAATGTATACAGTTGAATAAATCAAAAACGGCTGCCCCTCGGCAGCCGTTTTTTGAATTAGCCCTGTTTGTACACTCAGCTTGCACCGGCGGCAATATTGCCAAAGCCTTTATCAAAAACTGCCGTCTGCGCAGCAGGCGCAGGGCTCCCAAAAAGTCAAAAGACTTTTTGGGAAAGAGGAGCACATGCCTGTAAAGCGAAGCCTTGCCGAACCGGCATGGTGAGCGGAAAAGGCATAGTGCGACGAGGGGCAACGCCCCAATCGGTTTCCCGAAGAGGAAAACTAACATCGCTCGGGGCGGAGGCGGCGAGCGCAATGGGGTGGGCGATAGACATACCAATGTTAGAATAAAAATTATACGGATAATTCGTAATAAACCCACGACTGCGCGCCTTACGTGTCGCCTGCGGCGACCTGCCGTTCTTGCAAACCGCCTTTACGAAAGGCAGTATAAAGTTCTACACTATATTAACCTTATACTCCTTAAGCCATACGTTTATCATATACATATACGCCAAAATCTGGGGGTAATTCATAAGCTGACCGTACCAGGGCTTTGAGAACATACCCGCCTTTGTGTCAATCAGCTCTCTCAGCTTATGGGCTTTCACAATCTCCAATATGGGGGAATTTTTGTCTGCCAGAATTGCTTCGATTTTGCCCTCTACGTTTTTGGTATATATGGGGTTGTGGCTCTTGGGGTATGGGCTCTTTTTCCGATACACAATCTCGTGGGGCAGCATATCGCTGAACGCCTTGCGCAGAAGTCCCTTTTCCCTGCCTGCATAGCCCTTCATCTCCCACGGAATATTATAGGCATATTCCAGTATTCTCAGGTCGCAGAACGGCACTCTAACCTCAAGCCCGCTGTACATTGAGGAGTGGTCCTTACGGGAGAGGAGGGTTTGCATAAACCACTGCATATTCAGCATGGTTATTTCCTTTATGCGGGCGTCCGCAGGGGTTTCGGAGCCTGTTTTGGGAGCGGAGCGGACTGTATTTATGTACCGCTCAAACACGTACTCCTCCGGGTCAAAGCTCATGTATTCATCGCGAATGAGCTCCGCCTTGATTTTGGTGTTGCCGCTCCATGGGAAGTCCGCCTGCGCCAGCATTTCCTTGTTGGTGAACCAAGGGTACCCTCCGAAAATCTCATCGGCGCACTCTCCGGAGAGAACCACCGTGTGAGTCTTTTTTACCTCCTTGCAGAACAGGAGCAGGGAGGACTCAACGTCCGCCATACCGGGCAGGTCACGTGCCAAGGTTGAGTCCCTCAAAGCGTCCGCCACCATGTCGTTGTCAAGGACGACGGTTTTGTGCTCCGAGCCGATTGCGCCGCTCATCAGGTCTATGAAATATTTATCGTCTGTGGGCTGGTAGAAGGTCTTTTTGAAATACTTGTCGTTGTCCTTGTAATCCACAGAGTAGGTGGTGAGAGCGCCCCGACCCGACTTTTTAAATTCCTCCGCCGCAACCCATGAAATAATGCTGGAATCCAGCCCTCCCGAGAGAAATGTGCACAAAGGCACATCCGAGATCAGCTGCCGCTTAATAGAGTCACAAATCAGGGTTTTCAGGGTATATACCGTGTCGGAAAGACTGTCTGTGTGCTCATAAGCATGAAGGCTCCAATACTGCCAGATTTTTATTCCGGAGTCCTCAGAGAATATGCCGCAGCAGCCGGGCTTAAGCTCCTTAATATCCCTAAAGGCGGTGGTTCCGGGGGTTCTGCCGGGGCCTATAAGGAAAATCTCACCAATGCCTGAGCGGTCAACATCTGAGGAAACAGAGGGGTGCTTTAGCAGCGCCTTGATTTCCGAGCCGAATATGAACTCAGTGCCCATGAGACTGTAGAAGAAGGGCTTAACGCCGCCGCCGTCACGGGCGAAGAACAGCTGCCGAAGCCGCTTGTCATAAACTGCAAAGGCGAATATGCCGTTGAGCTTCTTGACGCACTCCGTCCCCCACTGTATATAGGCGGTGAGCAGCACTTCCGTGTCCGAACGCCCGTCAAATTCATAGCCCAAAAGGCGCAGCTCGGTGCGTATTTCCTCTGTGTTGTAAAGCTCTCCGTTATAGCAGATTACGTATGTATTGTTGTTTATCAGCTTAACCATGGGCTGCCGCCCGTTTTCAGGGTCGATTACCGCAAGCCGCCTGTGGGTCAGCCCCAGACAGTCGGCAACATAATCCCCCTTGTCGTCGGGGCCGCGCCTGTTTAGGGCTTCGCCCATGTTAAACAAAACCTGTCTGTCCTCGTCCTTAAAACCTCTTTTATAATTAACAAAGCCTGCAATTCCGCACATTTTAATCACCTCATTTTATTATACGCAAATGCGAAAAAACTGCCTTTGAAAAAAATCAAAAATAATATAACAAATTTCTGCAAAATATCTTGACAGATTAGGGTTAAACGAGTATAATTGTTCAGGTAGAATTTTTTTGACTTCTAAGTGTTGTATAATACTCGGAGGGAGGGAAGTAATAATGGCAGAAATCAGAGTTAAAGAAAACGAATCGCTGGACAGCGCTCTTCGTCGCTTTAAACGTTCATGCGCCAAGGCAGGTGTTTTGTCTGAGGTTAGAAAGAGAGAACACTATGAGAAGCCCAGCGTTAAGCGTAAGAAGAAATCAGAGGCTGCAAGAAAGCGCAAGTATTAATTTTCTGTTATTGACATTCCTTGTCTAAGTTATATGACGATTGGTTTAGAATGTTGATTAAATGGGACTGTAACGAGCAGACGCGCCCGGTGCAGTCCTTTTCATTTTGGAGGATATTATGGGCAGATTTAAGCAGCGGTTTAAGCCGAGCATGTTTATTGATAATATATACGATCTGGACATTTCACGCATTAAATCCTTAGGCATAAGGGGAATAATATTCGATATAGACAACACTCTGGTTACATATGATGATTTGGTCGCCCCCGACCATACAAAGGAGTGGTTTGAGGAGCTTCACAGGGCGGGGATCGGCACCTACCTTGTTTCCAATAATAATGAGGAGCGGGTCAGCGCTTTTGCTAAATCCATGAACGAGCCATACTACAGCAATGCCCTAAAGCCTCGCAGAAGGTTTTTGCAGAGGGCGTGTGATGAGATGGGACTTTTGCCCAAGGAGACCGCCCTTGCGGGAGACCAGCTGTTTACCGATATATGGGGCGGCAACAGAATAGGAATGTACACTATTCTGGTTAAGGCTGTGTCGGATAAGGAGGATTGGTTCGTTCACCTAAAGCGCAGCCTTGAGAAATATATATTAAAGGATTGGTTATAATGGAATTTAAGCATGAGGATTATGCTCTGTTCGGTCCTGCGGGAAATTCCGATGATTTTTATGCAAGCGGCGGCAAAAGCGTCTACCACGTTCCCGACTGGCTGAAGAAGCACGGGCTTTTTGCCTTTGAGTACCAGTGCGGCAGAGGGGTAAAGATTTCGGATGACTCCGCAAGAGACTTTGGGCGTTTGGCGGCGGAGGCTAACATAAGACTGTCGGTTCACGCCCCCTATTACATCAGTCTGTCCTCTGTGGAGGAGGAGAAGCGGGACAAGAGCATTGAATATATATTGCAGACCCTGAATGCGGCAAACTGCATGGGTGCGGACAGAATAGTGGTGCACTCGGGCTCCTGCGGAAGCATAACCCGCCTTGAAGCCCTAAAGCTTGCCACCGATACTCTGACGCGTGCCGTAAAGGCGGCGGACGAGTGCGGGCTGGGGCATATCAGGATTTGCCCCGAGACCATGGGCAAGGTGAAGCAGCTGGGCAACGTTGAGGAGGTGCTCAAGCTGTGCATGATTGACGAGAGGCTAATTCCAACTCTGGACTTTGGGCATATTAACGCCCAGTCAATCGGGGCGTACAATACAAAGGAGAGCATTGCCGCCGTGCTGGACGCAGTCCACAACACTCTGGGTGCGGAGCGGGCGAAGAACTTCCACGCCCACTATTCCAGGATTGAGTACACGAGAGCCGGAGAGAAAAAGCATCATACAATGGCGGAGACAGAGTATGAGCCGGACTTTGAGCCTATAGCAGAGCTCATTGCGGAGCGGGGCTTAACCCCCAGAATAATATGCGAGTCGGCAGGAACCCAGACGGGGGACGCGGTGCTCATGCAGGAGATATATAGGAAAAATTTAGAGAAGGCAGGCGCATAGCATGAAGGATTTGTTTAAGGCTTTAAATCTCACCGATGATACGGGAGCTCTCATTACCTCCCCTTATAATATGCAGTATTTCAGCGGCTTTTCGGGAGGGGAGGGCTATGTCCTCATAACCCGGGAGCAAGGCTATATTATGGTGGACTCAAGGTATACGGGAGCGGCGTCTGAGGAGGCGGCTGAGGGCTTTTCTGTTCACGAGTTTAGCATACAAAGACCTTTTAGCAACATGCTGAGAGGGTTTTTATCAGACCACGGAATAAAATCCTTGATCTACGAGGAGGATTTTATGACCGTTAATGAGTACGAAAAAATAAAAATGCTCATTGAGGGAGCGGAGCTTATCCCCATGGCAGGCAGCATTAACAGACAGAGAATGATAAAGACCGAGGAGGAGCTTGCGCTGATTGCCAAGGCAGAGGAAATAGGCTGCAAGGCATTTGACCACGTGCTGGGCTATATTAAGGAGGGCGTTTCCGAGGCGGAAATCGCCGCAGAGCTTGAATACTACATGAAGAAGCAGGGAGCGGCAAGAACCTCTTTTGACACCATAGTCCTGTGCGGAGAGAGGACGGCTCTGCCTCACGGAGCCCCGGGTGAGCGGAAGATATGCGCGGGCGATTTTGTGCTCATGGACTTCGGCTGCGTTTACGGGGGGTATTGCTCGGACATGACCAGAACCGTGGGCATAGGAGAGCTGAGCGAGAACCAAGTTAAGATTTACGAAACAGTAAGGCAGGCGCAGCAGGCGGGTTTAGAGGCAATCAGATGCGGAATAACGGGAGCTGAGGCGGACGCCGCCGCAAGACGGGTAATTGACGAGGCGGGCTACGGAGAGTACTTCGGGCATTCTCTGGGGCACGGCGTAGGCGTGCAAATTCACGAACTGCCCAACCTTTCCCCAAGCTCATCTATTATCCTTGAGGAAAACATGGTTGTAAGCTGTGAGCCCGGAATTTATATATACGGCGTTGGGGGAGTCAGAATTGAGGATTTGGTATGCGTTGAAGAGAACGGAATACGAAATCTTTCGACCTCACCAAAGGAACTCATAGTGCTTTAATCACACTTTCTGCGGGTTTGAATAGTATAATATAGGTGCAAATGTCCCTTGCCCCGCGGCGGGGACATTGCTCATATTTAAACCCGGGAGAGTGATATTTATGAACGGATATTTTAGAGGCTTTATGCCAAGCGAAAACGAAAGTCCGAGGGCAGAAATTAAGGAGCCGCCTCAAAGGCGGGTGGATACTCCGGCAGAGTCTGTGCCTGCGCCAAGGTCGGAGCCGATTGTAACGCCGCAGGCAAGCCCTGAGATGCAGGAATTTAACAACCGCCTTGCCGAGGGAACTCGTGGTGAAAATCTTTCGAGCCGCCAGGGTGAGCTTAACAACCGCGCTACCGAGAGGGCTCAAGAGGAAGACTTTTCAAATCCGCCTGTGGCAGAGGAAAAGTCACTAAAGGAGACAGAGGAGCCTCCGTCAACGACGCCATACAGCGGTCAGGGCAGCTTGGTTGTACAGGTGTTCATGGCGCGGAGGGCGCTGCCATTGGAGGACGTGAAGATAACCGTTACATCTGTGGAGGGCGCCCCGATTGAGGTCAGCGAAATCAGGTTCACAGACCGAGACGGGCGGATTGAGCCCATATTCCTGCCGACGCCGGATATAAGCCTGTCGGAACAGGCTCAGAATACAATTCAGCCATATGCGGTGTATGCCATAACTCCGGAGCTTAGCGGGTACCACGTAAACGGCGGTCAGAAAAACGCTTTGGTTTTCGACAGTGTTCAGTCTATTCAGAACATTGAGATGATACCCGATTCGGAACGGGGCGTATAGCGGGGGTGTTTCTATGGATTTGCAGCTGAAAATACCCGAAAATATTGTGGTGCACCTGGGGAGTCCGGGTGACGCCTCGGCGCAGAACGTAACGGTGCCATTTGTGGATTACATTAAAAATGTGGCTTCGAGCGAAATTTATCCCACATGGCCGGACAGCTCTCTTAGGGCAAACATACTGGCGCAAATAACCTTTGTGTTAAACCGAATTTTCACCGAGCACTACAGAAGCCAAGGTTATAACTTTGACATAACCAACACAGAGGCGTATGACCAGGCGTTTATTCCGGGGCGGGACTACTTTGAGAACATAAGCCAAATCGTGGATGAAATTTTTAATACATACATAGTGAGAGAGGGGAACATCAATCCCATATTTCCGAGATTTTGCAACGGAACAACCTCTCAGTGTCCCGGAGGTATGTCCCAGTGGGGAACGGTTGACCTTGCAAATCAGGGATATACTCCCATTGAGATACTGAGGTACTATTACGGAGATGATGTTGTTTTGGTGGAGAACGTGCCGGTGGCGGATATTCCCCAGACCTATCCGGGAGCGCCCTTGCGGCTGGGTGATGACAGCATGGCTATTAAGCGAATACAAATCCAGCTTAACGCGATTTCCAGAAACTATCCCGCAATACCCAAAATCGCCTACCCCGACGGGTACTTTGACTCAATTACCGAGGACGCGGTTAAGGAATTTCAGAAGATTTTCAACCTGACGGCGGACGGAATTGTGGGTAAGGCAACCTGGTATCAGATTAACAGAGTGTATAACGCCGTCAAGAAGCTGGCGGAGCTGGACTCGGAGGGAATTTCCCTGGAGGACGTGAGCAAGCAGTATAAGGCAGCTCTTGAAAGAGGCGACAGCGGTCCGGGAGTACAGGTTATTCAGTATTATCTGCGGTTTATCGGAACCTTTAACGATTTTATTCCGACTGTGGAGCCGGACGGAGTGTTCGGAGCCGCAACGGAAAATGCCGTCAGAGCCTTCCAGAGGGCTTATGGACTGCCCGAAACGGGAATTGTAAACGAGGAGACCTGGAACAAGCTGTATTCCGTCTACCTGTCAATCCTGAACGGACTGCCGGAGGACTATGTGGGGGTGGGGATTGTGCCGTTCCCCGGAACCAATCTTTACAGAGGTGTCAGCGGCGAGGCGGTCAGAGATTTACAGACTTATCTTGCTGAAATTTCGAATACATATTCAGAAATCCCCAAGGTAACGGTGACAGGGTATTTTGGTCCCGAAACGGAACAGGCGGTCGTGGCATACCAAAATATGTTCGGGCTGCCTCCGAGGGGAACGGTGGGACCCATAACCTGGGACAGCATAGTAAGGCTGTATACCGACCTTGTAAACGGAAGCCAAAAGAATGAGGGCCAGTATCCCGGATACGTCTTAGAGAGCGGCGAACAGGAGGGGTGAATATGTGGTCAATGTATAACGACAGGCTTAACGTAACCGAGCTTCAGACAATGCTTCGGGAGATGAGCAAGCATTATCTGGGGATAAGGCGTGTGAATCCGGACGGGATCTTCGGTGCGGAAACCACAGCGGCGGTAACCGACGCCCAGAGAGTTTTTGATATACCCATCACCGGTAAGGTGGATTACGCCACGTGGCTGATGATATACGAAATGTTTAATAATAATATTATGTAATCTTAAATAGTGTAGAATGTAGAGTGTATAGTGTAGAAAATCGTCGGAGCAAAGTTCGTTTTGCTCCGACGATTTATTATGCTTAATTGCTACTTTTACAATGTATACTCTGGAAAAGTGACAAAAATTTTTCTCGGAACAATATATAAAATATATAGCCCGCACTGTGCGTTTGGGGAGGAGTGGGCAAACGCAACAGGGCGGGCGATAGGCATACCAATGTAAGAGGATAAATCATGCGGGATAATATTCAATAAATCCATGGCTGCGCGCCTAAAGTGCGGTCTTACGACCGCCTGCCGTGCTTGCAAGCCGCCTTTTGCAAAGGCGGCGAAATCGGGTTTGACGAAAAAACGTTGTTCACTTTTTGTTTACAAAAATACACCTTTTATTTAAGGTTAATTTAAGCTACAATAAATAAAATGATACAAAATCAAAAAACAAAACAGAAAGGAATGGCATAATGAAAAATAAAATTATCAGTCTTATTGCCGCTGTTTCTCTGGCTGTGTGCGGTGCGTCCTTTACAGCCTTTGGGAAAGATGAAGGCATAAGTCTTATATATGACGGGCAGGAGATTGTGTTTGACGTGCAGCCTCAAATGTACGGCGACAGAGTTATGGTTCCTGTGCGCGCCGTGTTTGAAATGTTCGGGGCAAAGGTCAAGTGGGACGACGAGACCCAAACAGTGACAGCGAAGAAAAAGTCTAAAACAATAACCATGACCCTAAACAGCAACGAGATAACCAAGAATGACGAGACATATACATTTGATACGGCTCCCATAATGGTGGATGACAGAATTCTTGTTCCAATAAGAGCCGTCAGCGAGGTGCTGGGGCTTGATGTTCAGTGGGACGATAGCTCCGATACGGTTGTGATTACAACTCCCGATGATGAGGATAACACATGGAAAGAAAATGTCGGCGCCATTGACCTGAGCAGTCTCAACGTCAGCGGCAGCGGAGTGTCGGTTTCGGGCAATGTTGTAACCATATCCGAGGGAGGAGACTTTACCGTTACGAGAACTCTTGAGGACGGACAGATTGTGATCGACACTGAGGACAAGGTTAAGCTGCGCCTGTCGGGCATGAGCTTGACAAACACGGGCGGCGCGGCAATCTATGTGAAGAATGCGGACAAGGCGTATATTACCTTGACCGAGGGCACGGAGAACTATTTGTCGGACGGCGAGACATACACCACTGAGGACGAAAAGGAAAAGGCGTGCATAACCTCACGTGACAATTTGGAAATTAAGGGTAACGGTTCTCTGATAATTCAGGGGAATTACAACCATGGTATCGACGGCTCGGACAGTGTGGAGATTGAGAACGGCAACATTACAATAACGGCTAAGAACGACGGTATCCACGCAAACGACACCCTTGCCATTAGCGGCGGAACCGTGACAGTGACGGCTGAGGGCGACGGCTTGCAGGCGGACGAGATTGTGGACATAAGCGGCGGAACCGTAAACGTTACCACAACGGGAGAAATGCCCGCTGAAACAACGGCTTTTGGAGGAATGAATTTCAGACCCGACCAAAACGCCACAGCGGAGGAGCGTCAGGCTCTCCGTGAAGAAATGATGAAGCAGTATGAGGCGGCTCAGGCGGCAGAGCTTGAGACGGACAACAGCGACGATGTGACAAGCAAGGGCATTAAGGCGGACTGGCTTTTGGAAATCTCGGGCGGCAGCGTGACTGTGAACTCTACCGACCATGCGGTTCACTGCAAGTCCGACCTTAATATTTCGGGCGGCGACATCAGCCTTGCCTCAGAGTCCAAAAAGGGCATTTCCGCCCACGGTAACGTGGTGATTGACGGCGGCGATATTACAATAACCAAGTCAACTGAGGGTATAGAATCCAAGCAAATCTTAACTATAAACGGCGGCAATTTCAACATAACCGCAAGCGATGACGGTCTTAACGCAGGCGGCAACGGTATGGACGATATGTTCGGCATGGGCGGAAGAGGTCAGATGAACGCCGCTGATATACAAAGTGAGCAGCAAATGCCGAGCGGCGAACAGATGTTCTCTCCTGATATGCAAGGCGGACAGCAAGCCCAAGGCGGACAGTTTGGCGACAGGGGGCAGATGACTCCCTCCGATATGCAGAACGGACAGCAACCCCAAAATGAACAGTTTGGCGGCGGCCTCGGCAGAGGACAGGAGACCAACGAGATAAACAGCGAGCACCATATTCAGATAAACGGCGGTAACCTGTACATTAACGCTCAGGGCGACGGAATTGACTCCAACGGCTCCCTTGTGATTGACGGGGGAACGGTTATAGTGGACGGTCCTTCAATGAGCGGCAACAGCGCTCTGGATTCGGACGGAGCAATCATGGTAAACGGCGGAACCCTTATTGCGGTAGGCGAGGCGGGTATGGTTGAAGCACCCAACAGCTATTCAAGCCGGAACGTTCTTAACATGACCCTGACCGCAGAGGCAGCGGCGGGAACTGTAATTGAGGTAAAGAGTGCGGACGGAACGGTTATTATGAGCCACACAGCGGCAAAGAGCT
Organism: uncultured Eubacteriales bacterium; assembly: GCA_958352815.1. Classification (GTDB taxonomy): domain Bacteria; phylum Bacillota; class Clostridia; order Monoglobales; family Monoglobaceae; genus Monoglobus. Next base: position 2,716 of record CATWQA010000024.1, on the reverse strand, counting down.
GCCGTTCGATAATCTTCTCATCTCCCGATTTGGTAACGGGCGGAGAGTACATCCTATATGTGGGCGGAGCGGCTCAGGAAAGCTTTACCGTAACAGACACAGTGACCCAAGTGGGCACGGCGGCAGGCGGCTTCGGCGGCAGAGGCGGCATGGGCAACAAGAACAGAGGTGAACATTATGACGCTGAAAACCAAAATTAGGAATACAGCCCTGATGATTTTGAGCTGCATGTTTATTCTATGCTCATGCGGGTCTCAGGAAATAGCTCAGGTGGAAGCCCCGGAGGCAGAGTGGAACTTTAAGGTGTACTTCACAGACTCGGGCAAGGCGGACGCTATAATTCTTAAAACCGAGAATAACTGCGCAGTTATTGACTGCGGTGAGAAGGGTGACGGAGACGACGTTCTTAACTATCTAACCCAAATAGGTGTCAGCAAAGTTGACTACATGTTTATCACCCACTTTGACAAGGATCATGTGGGCGGTGCGCCGAAGGTCATAAACGGCATAGATGTAGAGGAAATCGTGGTTCCCGACTATGAGGGGAACAACAGCGAGTATGAAAAGTTCGTAGAGGCTCTGGAGGAGAATAATATAACCCCCACAGTCCTTAAGGAGAACATGACGCTAACTCTGGACGACGTGCTGCTTCAGATATATCCACCAATGAGGTCGTCATACAAGGAGAGCGATAACGACTTCTCTCTGTGCATAAGCGTGACCCATGGGGACAACACCTTCCTGTTTGCGGGAGACGCAGAGGAGGACAGGCTAAAGGAGCTGCCAAAGCAGATGGATATGGAGCATATATTCCTAAAGGTTCCTCACCACGGCAGATATAACGACAGAACAGAGACGTTTTTTGAAAGCGTCAGCCCGAAGTACGCAGTTATAACCTGCAGCGAGAAAAACCCCGCCGATGACGAGGTTTTGGAAATTCTAAATGGAATAGGCTGTCAAGTGTACCAAACCGTAGACGGCCCCGTTGTTGTTCTCAGCGACGGAATTAATCTGACGATTTTCCAATAAATTAATTTGGATTTTTAAGGTTGTTTTAATGTTTGTGTTGTAAAATTCATGCAAAAGGAGATGAACAATGTGGCAATTGAAGTTTTTAACAGGTATGAGCACAAATATCTTATGGACAAAGAGACCTTTAAAAAAGTGATTTCCGTCATGGATGAGCATATGGAGCTTGACCCGTACAACAAGAACCATGAGTTCTATACAATCGCAAATATTTATTACGATACGTCGGACGACTATCTTATCAGAAATTCTTTGGCGAAGCCGGTATATAAGGAAAAGCTCAGGTTGCGCGCCTACGGAGTTCCCGATATGTCCACAAAGGTATTTCTTGAAATAAAAAAGAAGTATAACGGAATTGTGAACAAGCGCAGAACCGCCCTTGAGCTGGGTGAGGCGTACAGGTTCATTCGCTCAGGCAAGAAGCCCGGGGAAAAGGACTATATGAACAAGCAGGTCTTAAACGAGATAGCTTATTTCCTGAAAATGTACGACTTATCGCCAAAGCTCTATCTTGCCTATGACAGGCTGGCATACTTTGAAAAGGATAACCCGGATCTAAGAATTTCCTTTGACCGCAATATTCGCTCCAGACGGTACGACGTGCACCTTGAGGACGGGGATTATGGTGAGGCTCTGCTCAGCGGGGATATGTATCTTATGGAGATTAAAACCGCAATGGCAAAGCCTATGTGGCTGACCCATATGCTGGCGGAGCTTAACATAAAGCGCAACAGCTTCTCAAAGTACGGAACAGAGTTTAAAAATATGGTTAGCAGCAGATAAAAGGAGAAAAATGGATAATTTATTTAATAACTTATTATCGTATGTATCAAGTGATATAACGTTTAGTTCGGCTATAATAACTATGGTTGTTGCCCTCATATTGGGAGGGGGTATAGCCTTTACATACTTCAAAACCCAGGACGACAGAGTGTACCAGAGGAGCCTTGCAATCACCCTGCTGATGCTCCCCATAATACTGTCGGTTATAATCCTGTTTATCGGAAGCAATATAGCCCGTGCATTCAGCATGGCGGGAACCCTTTCGATAATTCGTTTCAGAAGCGCACCCGGCGACCCTAAGGATATAGGCTTTATATTCTTCGATATTGCAGCGGGACTTGCCTGCGGCGTTGGTCTTTATGGCTACGGCGTGCTGTTTGTGGCTGTGCTGTGCGTGGTGCTGTTTATTCTGGAAAGAGCAAGGGTGTTCACTCCGAAATCCGTGTGCAAAACATTGAGGATTACAATTCCCGAGGATTTGAACTATCAGGGAGCCTTCGACGATGTTTTGGATAAGTATACCAAGAAGCATTCCCTGGTTAAAATAAGAACCACGGATTTAGGTTCGCTTTTTGAGATAGTGTATAACGTCTCAATGGACCCTGCTAAAAACGAGCAGGAATTTATTGATGAATTAAGGTGCCGCAACGGCAACTTAAGCATAATTCTATCCGTTGCCCCCACAGGCAATTAACAAATTGAGCTGATCCGAACATACTGTTTGGATTGGCTCTTTTTATTTTAGCAGAAAATGGTTAATGTATGCAAAAACTCGGCTTAGCAGGGTTTATGTATACAAAAACTTAATTAATGCGTGCAACAACTTAATTAATGTATACAGAAGTACACAAAGTAAAGTAAATAAAAGTATAGTAAAAGAAATTAAAATAAATAAAATTAAATT
>CATWQA010000023.1 GCA_958352815.1 uncultured Eubacteriales bacterium | reverse complement strand
GCGAGAATTGACGACTTTAAGACCTTGGAGAAGCTGAATATTGTTGACTGTATCGAGTGCGGAAGCTGTGCATACAGCTGTCCTTCAAAGCGCAGACAGGTTCAGCAGATTAAGGTGGCAAAGGTTAAGCTGCGTGACGCACAGCAGAGAAGCAAAACAGTAGAGAAGAAAAAATAAAGCTATATGGATTAGGAGGGAATACAATTGGATAATTTGTTGGTTGTTTCACACTCGCCGCATATATCCGGCAACGACACAGTGAGACGCACTATGCTTGACGTGATTATAGCTCTTGTTCCCGCCTTTGTGGCAGGAATACTGGTGTTCGGTTACAGAGCGGCTGTGGTTACGGTTATCAGCGTGCTTAGCTGTGTGTTTTTTGAGTGGTTATGGAATAAGATTTTGAAGAAGCCGACAACAGTCGGCGATTTAAGCGCAATTGTTACAGGTATGCTTTTGGCTTTTAATCTCCCTGTTACAATTCCGCTCTGGATGGTAATAATCGGCGCATTTTTTGCCATCATTATTGTAAAGCAGTTTTTCGGCGGTCTGGGTCATAACTTTATGAACCCTGCCTTGGGTGCAAGAGCGTTCTTGCTGGCGTCCTGGGCTTTGGCGATGACCACATGGGTTGCTCCCCATACCTCGGTTCCTTTCTGGAATACGGCTGATGTGGTTACATCTGCAACTCCTCTCGCTGCCTATGCGGGAACAGAGGGTGCGGCAGAGCTTCCCGGTTATCTTGACCTGTTTATCGGAAACGTAGGCGGATGTATCGGCGAGACCTCGGCTCTCGCAATATTAATCGGCGGCGTGTATCTCTTAGTGAGAAAGGTTATAAGAATAAGAATACCCCTTACATATTTGCTGACCGTTGCTCTGGGAACCTGGATGTTTTCGGGTCAAGAGGGCTTGTTCACAGGCGACGCCCTGTATCAGGTTTTGGCAGGCGGCGTGATGCTCGGTGCATTCTTTATGGCGACCGATTACACAACAACGCCGTATACTCCCGTAGGACAGATTATATTCGGTATCGGCTGCGGCGTTATTACTGTTTTAATCCGTGTTTGGGGCGGTTATCCTGAGGGTTGTTCCTATTCAATCCTGCTTATGAACATCGTAACTCCTCTTATTGACAGAGTTACGGCTCCCGGGCGGTACGGTGCCTCTAAAAAGAGAAAGGAGGCGCAGGCATAATGAAAGAAACATTGACCTTGGCAGGAAAGCTGCTGCTGATAACAGCAATTGTTGCCGCACTGCTCGGAGCAGTTAACACGGTTACTGCTCCAATGATTGAGAAGAATACAGAGATTACCTTTAATGAAAATCTTAAGGAAATCCTTCCCGAGGCTGATAAGTTTGATCTGGACGGAACTAAGCTTCCCGAAACAGACGGTACAGCCACTGTGAGCGGCGTATATTGCGGAATGAAAGAGGACGGCACTGTCGTAGGATATGTAGCCGACGCTCTGTCTCCCGAAGGATACGGCGGTGATGTTGCCGTAATGGTAGGCGCTGACGTAGAGGGAAAGATTACAAGGGTTAAAGTAACCGAAATGAGCGAAACACCGGGTCTCGGTGCAAAGTGTCAGAGCGACTGGATTGACCAATATTCCGGTCTTGTGAGCGGTATTGTGGTTAGCAAGAACGGAAGCGCAGGGGATAACCCAAACAAGATTGACGCTATATCCGGTGCGACTATTACTTCAAACGCAGTGACAAGCGCTGTTAATGCTTCCCTTGATGCAATCGGAGTTGTTATAAACGACAATCATCCCGCTGAGGCAGTTGTTGAAGAGGGGGCAGAGCTTGCGGCTGACGGAGAAATTGCCGAGGAAGTCACAGATGAATTTGTTGAAGAAGTACCCGAAGAGGTACCTGAAGAAGTCTCTGAGGAAATTTCGGAAGATGAAGCCGTAGAGGAAGAGGTCGCAGAACCCGCTGTGGAAGATACAGAGGCTGACGTTGACGCTGAAGGAGGTGCTGAGTAATGAAACAGAATAGCTATATGAAAACCTTTCTCAACGGCCTTTTGCACGAAAACCCGTCCTTTGTTTTGTTCCTGGGCATGTGCCCGACGCTGGCGGTTACTACCGGCGTGGTTAACGGTATAGGTATGGGGCTGTCAACAACGGCTGTGCTTATCTGTTCAAACATCGTTATTTCACTGCTCAGAAAGTTTATACCTGACAAAATCAGAATTGCCGCATACATTGTTATAATAGCTGGATTTGTTACGGTTGTGCAGATGCTTATGAATGCATATGTGCCCGCCCTTTCCAGCAGCTTGGGAATTTATATTCCTCTGATAGTGGTAAACTGTATAATCCTCGGCAGGGCCGAAGCCTTTGCCAGCAAGAACTCTGTAGGACGTTCGGCGGTTGACGGATTGGGTATGGGTCTTGGCTTTACATGCGCATTAATCCTTATTGCCGCAGTGAGAGAAATTCTCGGTGCGGGAACCTTTGCCGGAATATCCTTGTTTGGAAGCAGCTTCCAGCCCGTTTCAATTATGATTTTGCCTCCGGGCGCGTTCTTAACATTAGGCTGCTTGCTTGCGATTATTAATATTATTACAGCAAAGAGAAAAAAGAAGAACGAAGACAGTGAAAAGGAGGGCATATAAATGGTTGCGGATTTGCTTGTTATAAGTATCGGCGCAATGCTGATTAATAACTTTGTTTTGGTTCAATTCCTGGGTATATGCCCGTTTTTGGGCGTATCCAAAAAGGTTGATACATCGGTTGGTATGGGCTTTGCCGTGATTTTCGTTATGGCGTGTGCGGCAATAATCACCTGGTGCGTTCAGTATTATCTGCTGGTTCCCTTTAATCTTGAGTATTTGCAGACGATTGCGTTTATTCTGGTTATTGCGGTTCTGGTACAGTTTGTTGAGATGTTCCTAAAGAAGTCCATCCCGTCTCTGTACAGTTCCCTTGGCGTGTATCTGCCTCTTATTACTACGAACTGTGCGGTTCTAGGTGTTGCAATCCAGAACATAACAAAGTTCGGCGGAACAGACATGAGCTTTTTGAAATCGGTTGTGTATGCGGTTTCAGCCGGAATTGGTTTCACAATTGCCATCGTGTTGTTTGCCGGCGTAAGAGAGAGATTGGAAAGTTCAAATGTGCCTAATTTTCTCAAGGGTATGCCCATAACGCTTGTTACTGCGGCATTGCTGTCAATAGCATTCCTGGGATTTTCGGGTCTCAGCTTTTAAAGGAGGGGTAGATTATGGTTTCAAGTATTTTAATTCCCGTCCTTGTTGTCGGCGGAATGGGATTAATTTTCGGAGTGCTGCTGGGGGTTGCCTCTAAGGTCTTTGCCGTTAAGGAAGACGAGCGTATTCCTCAGATTATGGAAGTCCTACCCGGCGCAAACTGCGGCGGCTGCGGCTTTGCAGGCTGTTCTGCCTATGCGACGGCTCTTTGTGAGGGCGGCGTTAAGACCAACATGTGTCCTGTCGGCGGTGAGGCGGTTGCGGCTAAGATTGCCGACATTATGGGCGTTGAAAATGAGGTTAAAGAGAAAATGGTTGCCCGTGTTTTGTGTAACGGCAGCCCGCAGAGAGCTCTTCAAAAATATGAGTTTGACGGTCCTAAGGACTGTTACAGTGCGTCCCGTTTGGGCGGCGGCGAAAAGATGTGCGCCTACGGCTGTCTCGGCTTCGGTTCCTGCGTTAAGGTCTGTAAGTTTGGAGCAATGAGTATAAGAGACGGCGTTGCGTACGTTGATATTGACAAGTGCGTTGCCTGCGGAGCCTGCGCGGAGGAATGTCCCAAGAAGATTATCAAAATTCTGCCTCTTAAGAGCAAGTACACAATCACCTGTAAGAGTGTTGAAAAGGGTAAGGTTACAAGGCACGACTGTCAGGTTGGCTGTATAGGATGCGGAATTTGTGCAAAAACTTGTCCTAAGGGAGCGATTACGGTTACGGACAATTTGGCTGTAATCGACCCTGCAAAGTGTGTAAACTGCGGTCTGTGCGCTCAGAAGTGTCCGCAGAAAGCAATTAACATGGTAACGCCGAGCGGTCTTGTTCGCCCCGAGCCCAAGCCTGCAAAGCCTAAGCTGACGCCCGAGCAAATCGAGGCGCTCAAGGCAAAAAAGGCGGCGGAGAAAAAGGCAAAGGCCGAGGCTGTTAAAAAGGACAATATCGGTGATACGCAAGAAATTAAGATTAGCGAATAGTTTTACGGAGGTAATCGTATGATAGATAATAATTGTGCATATTGTGTTGAGGGCGACTTGGTCGCAAAGTTCGGCATAAAGATTTGTGAGCTTGACACCTGCAAGGTTTATCTCTTTAAGGAGCAAAGCCACAGAGGCAGAGTTATTGCCGCCCATAAAAAGCACGTGGGGGATATGACCGAGCTGACTGCCGAGGAGAGAAGCTTGTATTTTGAGGATATCGCCAAAATTTCAAGAGCCCTTCAAAGCATATTCAAGCCCCAAAAGATAAACTACGGTGCATACGGCGACACGGGTCATCATCTGCATTTTCATCTTGTTCCCAAGTACGCAGATGAGTTTGAGTGGGGCGGAACATTCCAAATGAACCCTGACAGGCTTTATTTGGATGACGCCGAGTATGTTGAGCTTGTTGATATGATAAAGAACGCTTTAGAGGCGTAACGGCATACCATAACAGGAGATTTATATGCTTTCAAAAATACTTTCAAAGAGCCAGTGCGCCGAGTGCGGTTTTTGCTGTGTCTTTAAGAGGGCAAGCAGATGGGAGACTCCGCTGTTTACCGAGGAGGTTAAAAACTCCCTATCCGAGAAATATAAAAATGCCAAGTTCAAGAAAGTCGGCGATATGTATACCGTCAACTTAGATGATGAGTATAAAACAAAATCCGAGGACGAGGAAGCTCCCTGCTTTTTTCTGGACGAAAATTCAGGGTGTATGCTGAGGGATGAGGAAAAGCCTCTCGACTGCAAAATCTGGCCTTTGAGAATAATGAAAAAGGACAACAAGACGATTATCGCCCTAACACCAACCTGCAAGGAAATAAATAAGCTGCCCCTTGAGACGGTGCGGGATTTGGTTAGAAGCGGGCTTGGCGAGTTTATAAAGGGTGAGGCTGAAAAAATGCCGTGGATAATCAAGGAATACAGAGAGAATTTTCCGGAATTAATGTCTTTTTCAGATTAACCTAAAGGATGGTGTTTTTGTATTTTAAAATTCAGAGCAATTGAGTTATCGGACCTGAAAACCGTTTCGGAATATCTAAGCGGAACAAAATCCAATTCGTGCCAGATGACCTTTGCAAATTTGTTTTGCCTTAGGAAAAAGTACGGCACTGAAATTTGTATAGACGGCGGAGTTTTGTATATTCGCCAAAAGAACAGAATTTATAATGGGCAGACGGCTTATTTTGCGCCTATAATTCCCGAGTGCACGGCTCCTGAGGACTTTACCGATGCAGTTGACATGATACTTGAAGCATCAAGAAAGGAACGTATAAAGCCATACTTCTTTGGAGTAACGGAGGATAATCTATCCCTGTTTGAGCAAAGCATAAAGAACAGCTTCAAAATAACCGAGCAGCGGGACTGGTTTGAATACCTCTATAGGAGCGAGAAGTTTGTTGACTTTGCCTCTTCTGAGCTTTCAAAGCAGAGGAGGGCGGTAAACAGGTTTTGGAATTTATACGGAGCCGAGGCCGCCGTTGAGAGGATTTCACCGTCTAACATACAAAAGGTTATAAAATATCAGAGCGACTGGCTGGCAAACAATTTAGACAGGAACATGGATCGGGACTCCCTTATCTCCGAAAACGAGTCGATTTTAAACGGTCTTGATAATTTTTGGAGCCTGAACCTGGAGGGAATTATAGTCTCTGTGGGCAAGTCTGTCCGCGGCTATGCTTACGGTACGATTTTGCCGGGAGGAGCCTTTGATATTATTGCTCAAAAGGGTGATGTTGAGTATCAGCAGATATATAAGGTAGTGCTTCAGGAGCATGTTAAGACCTTTTATGAGCGAGCCGAGCTCACTAACATGGAGGAGGACATCGGGCTGGTCGGTCTGCGCCGTTCCAAGGAGAGATATAAGCCTGATTATATGCTCAAAAAGTATACTGTAGAATTTGAATAAAAATAAATATAAAGGAGAAAAAGGAAAAATAGGAGGTAATTACTATGGCAAAAAATCCATATGCAGGAACAAAAACCGAAAAAAATTTATGGGAGGCATTTGCGGGAGAGTCTCAGGCGAGGAATAAATATACATATTTTGCGTCTGTTGCGAAAAAGGCAGGCTATGAGCAGATAGCAGAGCTTTTCCTGAAAACCGCAGAAAACGAGAAAGAGCACGCAAAGCTGTGGTTTAAGGCTCTCGGAGAGCTGGGCGACACGGCGGAAAATCTTGTCCATGCCGCAGAGGGTGAGAACTACGAGTGGACTGATATGTATGACCGTATGGCAAAAGAGGCTGAGGAAGAGGGCTTCACAGAGCTTGCCGAGCAGTTCAGAGGCGTTGCAGCAATTGAAAAGGCTCATGAGGAGAGATATCGCAAGCTGCTGAACAACGTTGAAGCAAAGCAGGTGTTTGAAAAGAGCGGTGTTCAGGTTTGGGAGTGCAGAAACTGCGGTCATATTGTTATGGGCACAGCCGCACCTGAGATATGCCCCGTGTGCAAGCATCCTCAGAGCTTCTTTGAAATCAAGAAGGAAAACTACTAAACCATAGATTATCAAAAGAAAACAGGAGGGAGCAAAGCGCTCCCTTTTGGTTTATATGAGCGGAGGAATTATGACGCTGAAAGAATTTTTTAAAACCAATCCCAAGATTGCTCTGGGGTTTTCGGGAGGTGTTGACTCATCGTATTTGCTATATGCGGCGAAGAAATATAATGCCGATATTAAAGGGTATTATGTTAAGACCGCCTTTCAGCCGTCATTTGAATTTAATGACGCAAAAAAGCTTGCCGATAGCATATGTGCGGACATGACCGTCATAGAGCTTGATATACTGTCTCATAATGAAATTACTGAAAATAATTGCAGCAGGTGCTACTATTGTAAGCGGCAGATTTTCGGAGCAGTCAAAAAGCAAGCAGAAGACGGCGGATATAATTTGATGATAGACGGAACAAACGCTTCTGATGATATAAGTGACCGCCCGGGGATTAAGGCGATTGAGGAACTGTCCGTAAGGTCGCCTCTCAGGGAATGCGGTTTGACAAAGGCTGACGTCCGCAGGCTGTCAAAGGAAGCCGGACTTTTCACGTGGAACAAACCGTCTTATTCTTGCCTTGCTACAAGAATACCTACTAACGAACCAATCACAAAGGAACTGCTTTGCAAAATTGAAAGAGCGGAGGACATTTTATTTAAAATGGGATTTTCCGATTTCAGGGTTAGGATATGTCACGGGGCGGCACGGCTGCAGGTAACAGAGAGTGATATGGGAAAAATAATTTCTCACAGGAATAGAATTTACAGTGAATTTTCTGAATTGTTTAACTCAGTCTTTTTGGATTTAAAAGAAAGATAAAATATATTGAGGTGTTGTAGTTGAAAACTTTATATTTAGAATGTAACATGGGCGCCGCCGGAGATATGTTAATGGCAGCCCTTATTGAACTGATTGACAATCCCGATAAATTTATGGAGAGGTTCAATAATCTGGGCATACCGGGGGTAGAGTTGATTAAAGCCAAAACAAAAAAGGCGGGGATTACGGGAACACATGTTGAGGTGCTGATTGAAGGTGAGGCAGAGGGTGAGGATATGCACCGTCATCATAAACGTGAACATGAACATGAGCACCATCACCACCATCACACGGGTATGCACGAGATTGAGCATATTATCACCTCTCTCGATCTGCCTGATGGGGTTAAGGAAAATGCCATAGCGGTGTACAGGCTTATAGCCGAGGCGGAAAGTAATGCTCACGACTGCTCGATTGAACAAATTCATTTTCATGAGGTCGGAACAATGGATGCGATTGCAGACGTTGTGGGTGTCTGTATGCTGTTTGAGGAGATTTCTCCCGAGAAAATATTGGCTTCACCCGTTCATGTGGGCAGCGGAACGGTTAAGTGCGCCCACGGAATTTTGCCTGTACCTGCTCCCGCCACAGCATATATATTGCGAGATGTGCCGATTTACGGCGGTGAAATCAAGGGCGAACTTTGCACGCCTACAGGTGCGGCGCTGCTTAAGCATTTTGTGTCGGAATTTGTTCCCATGCCCGTGATTAGCGTTGAAAAAATCGGGTACGGAATGGGAACTAAGGATTTTGAGACTGCCAACTGCCTTCGTGTGCTGCTGGGAAATATTGGCGGAGTAAATACGGATAGGGTGGCAGAGTTGTGCTGTAATATTGACGATATGACAGGAGAGGAAATAGGCTTTGCGACTGACTTGCTTATGCGGTCGGGAGCTCTTGACGTGTACACAACTCCTATCGGCATGAAGAAAAACCGCCCCGGTATCTTGCTGACTTGTATGTGCAAAATCGAAAACAGAGATGAAATGCTGAGATTGATTTTCAAGCATACCTCGACCCTGGGAGTAAGAGAGCATATTTCAAACAGATATGTGTTAAACCGCAGGGAGGAAGTGCGTGAAACGGCGTACGGCAAGGTGAGAATAAAAATCTCTAATGGTTGGGGAGTGGAGAAATCAAAGGCTGAATATGAGGATTTGGCAAAAATTGCAAAAGAGAATGACGTATCTGTTTCCGCAATAAAAATACAGCCCTGATCGATTCAGGGCTGTATTTATTTTTATTAATAGAACTTGTCCTTATCAATATTTAAGCCGTACTTCTTGTTGTATGCCTCCAAACGTTCCATTCTTTCTCTTTCCATTTTTGACTCCTCATGAGCATGGACAACCTTTTTAGAAAGCTCGTCCACACGTTTCTTTGCCTCAACATGCTCAAGGAGACCTGTAGATATAACGGGCTCCACATAGTGAGCGGCTTGATACTTGTATATAAGCTTGAGAAGTATAGGCGTTATAATAGTGGTTGCAACCACCACAATAACTATCGGAGCAAAAAATTCGGGCACCATTAACCCTAAGGCTGCTCCCTTGCTGGCGACAATCAATGCCACCTCACCACGGGAAATCATTCCTATACCGATTTTTGTCGCCTGCAAATTGGTATATCCGCAGCACTTTGCGCCCAGACCGCAGCCCACGACCTTGGTTAAAATCGCAACAACCAAAAGTATGAGAGTGAAGATTAAAATTGTCGAACTCATTGAGTCAACCGTAACCTTAAGCCCCACGCTGGCAAAAAACACAGGTGACAGCAGCATGTATGAAACCGTGTCAAACCTTGAGATAATATATGACGTTCTTTGGGTTCCCGAGAGTATCAGACCTGCAACAAATGCGCCTGTAATGTCCGAAACCCCGAAAAAGTGTTCCGAAACGTATGCCATGAGCAAACAGAACACAAAGGACAGGATGCTGAACCTATGTAGGTCTCTGCCGTAATTATTCATCCACGGGCGAACAAACTTGAAGAAAATCAATGCCACAACACCGCAGAATACAAAGAACAGCAATATCTTAAGCAGGATTACAACAATGCTGACATTGGGGTCAGCGCAGCTTGTAATTATTGTCAGGGCAATAATACCCAAAACATCGTCAATAAGAGCCGCACCGAGTATGGCGTTTCCGCTGTGGGTTGAGAGCTTTCCCAGCTCCTTTAAAGTTTCGACGGTAATGCTTACGGAGGTTGCCGTCAATATAACACCTGTAAATATATTCTGGAGCAGTGCGTCTTCGCCTTTGTTAAAGAAAAACGCAACCGCCCAGCCTCCCAAAAGAGGTAATACAACACCGAACACCGCAATTATTGTGGACGCCAGACCGCATTTTTTCAGCTCCTTTATATCCGTCTCAAGGCCTGCACCGAACATCAGAACGATAACGCCCAATTCTGAAACGGCGGTTATAAAATCGCTGGTATGAAGCCACCCCAAGCAGGCGGGTCCCAATATCAGACCTGCAAGCAAAGCTCCCACGACCTGGGGCATGTTAATACGTCTGGTGAGCAAGCCCAGGAGCTTGGTGCTGAGCAGTATTAATGCCAGGTCAAGCAGATAACCATATTCCATGTTAAAATCTCCCTCCAATAATCTGTCAAATTCTGTCTTGATTATAACACCATTCTATATGATACTACTTTTTACAATCTTTGTCTACAACTTTTTTATTGTTAATTTACAATATTTTGTTCTTTTCAAGGCAACAAGAGAGTCTAATTTCTAAGGCTATGAATAGGTGCGGGAATACGTCCGCCCCTGTTGATAAACTCCTCGCTGCTGTATTTGTGAACAGGCATAACGGGAGCCGCCCCCAGCAGCCCTCCGAACTCAAGGGTATCGCCCACTTTCTTTCCTGCCGCAGGAATAATTCTCACAGCTGTTGTCTTTTGGTTAATAACGCCGATTGCCATCTCGTCCGCGATAATTGCAGAGATGGTTGATGCAGGGGTGTCTCCGGGGATTGCAATCATGTCAAGTCCTACGGAGCATACGCAGGTCATTGCCTCCAGCTTGTCAAGGGTAAGAGCTCCCGTCTCGGCGGCGGAAATCATTCCTGCGTCCTCGCTGACAGGGATAAAGGCTCCGCTGAGACCGCCCACGTAGCTTGACGCCATAACTCCGCCCTTTTTAACTGCGTCATTCAGCAGGGCAAGGGCGGCGGTTGTGCCGTGGCAGCCGCATTTTTCGAGCCCCATTTCCTCCAATATGTACGCAACGCTGTCACCCACCTCGGGGGTGGGTGCTAAGGATAAGTCAACAATACCGTAGGGCACGTCAAGCATTTTTGAAGCCTCTCGCGCTACAAGCTGACCCATTCTGGTAATCTTAAAGGCGGTTTTCTTGATTGTTTCGGAAACAGTGCCGAAATCCGCACCCTTAACCTGTTCAAGGGCCTTCTTCACAACGCCCGGACCGCTGACGCCCACGTTTATTACCGTATCGCCTTCGCCCACGCCGTGGAATGCTCCTGCCATAAAGGGATTGTCCTCAACAGGGTTGGCAAATACAACGAATTTTGCACAGCCCAAGGAGTCGTCATCCTTTGACATATCAGCCATTTTTTTGATAATCTCTCCGGTTTCCTTTACCGCGTCCATGTTAATGCCCGCCTTTGTGGTTGCAACTCCTACGGAGGAGCATACAAAGTCAGTTGTGGACAGCGCTTCGGGGATAGAGCGAATAAGCTTTCTGTCGGACTCAGTGTAGCCCTTGTACACCAGAGCCGAGTAACCGCCTATAAAGTTTACGCCAAGCTCCCTTGCCGCCCTGTCCAGAGTTTTTGCAAACTGAACATAGTCTTCCGTCTTGCTTGCGGCGGCAACCAGAGAGATAGGCGTAACCGAAATACGTTTATGTATAATAGGTATGCCGTATCTGTTGCTTATTGTTTCACCGGTTTTAACCAAATCCTTAGCGCAGCGGGTAATCTTGTCATAAATATTTTGGCAAGCCTTTTTCGGATCGCTGTCTGCACAGTCGAGCAGAGAAATCCCCATAGTAATGGTACGAATGTCAAGATGCTCGTCACGGATCATTTTAATGGTTTCGGTAATTTCTTTTGTATTAATGTTAATCATATGGGTTTCCTTTCAGTAAAAAATCAGATTGAAATTAAATTCTGTGCATAGAATTAAAAATATCCTCGTGCTGAATACGGATTTCAACGCCCATTTCCTCGCCCAGCTCCGAGAGCTTGTCGGCAAGTGCGCTGAATTCAATGTCGGAATTGCTCACGTCAACAAGCATAACCATCGTAAATATATTCTGCATTATTGTCTGGTTAATGTCCAGAATATTAACATTGTTTTCATAAAGCAGCGTGCTCGTCTTAGCGATTATTCCTGTTTTGTCAATTCCCATAACGGTTAGTACAGCGTTCATAAATGTTCTCCTTTTTCTCATTGGTATTAAATTCAAAATATATATTAGCACAACTTTTCATAAAAGTACAGATTTTTTTACAATTAATTTAAAACAGCCACGCCTATGTTTAAATACAATGCAAACAGGCACCACAGCAAGTATGGTATAAGCATGTATGCGGACAGCTTTTTGACCTTTCCGAAAACCAAAATGTTCGCAATAATCAGCAAAATCAAAATCCCCAGCCACACAGCCGAAAAGGTATACAGCTTAAACAGGAAGAAAAATAACGTCCATGCAAAGTTGAAAAATAACTGTATGCCGAAAATCAAATACCCAAGGGATTTTTGAGGCTGAGGAGCCGAAGCTGTTGAAACTCCGTAAAGAGCAAGCCCCATAAGCAGGAATAAAACAGCCCATACGGCGGGGAACACAGCTCCCGGAGGCGACAGGGGAGGCGTGGCTAAGTTTCCGTAGTCCTCCATTGCATTTTTTGTCAGCATCTCCGAGAAAAATGCCGTTCCGAAAGGTATAAGCAGGGATATAGCCAATTTTTTCAGATTTAAAGTTTTGAACATACAAACACCTCATAAACTTTTTTGTTCTATTGTATGTTCAAAATCGCCCTGATATTCAGAAAGCTAAATCAGTCCGTAATGCTTAAGCCCCAGGGTCACGCCTTCGTTAATCACAGTGTCTGTTATATGGTCGGCAATGCCTTCAAGGGGCGCGGCGTGCTTGCCCATAACTATTCCGTTGCCCACTGCTTCAATCATTTCGTAGTCGTTTTCCCCGTCTCCGAAAGCGTATGTGTCGCTGAGCTCAAGGCTATATGCCTTAATAACTGCGTTTATGCCAAAGGCTTTGTTAATTTTCTTCTTAACCAAGTCTCCCGACGGGTTGGAACGGTGGCGGGTAATGTTGTACTTGTCGCCGAATCTGCCTATAAACTCTGCGTAAGCCCTGTCCCCGTTATATGTAAACATCATCTTGTTGGCGGCAACAGAGGCAATATCGTCGGGAAAGGGGAAGAAGCAGCTCATATCAATATTAAAATTGTTCATCATTTTAATAAAGCTCTCCTGATTGGTCTTGCTGTAAAAGCATTCCCTGTCGTTTTCCACGATGTATCCGTAGCCGTTTTTGTCAAAAAAGTCAATGAGTTCAATAAGCTCTTTTGTCTCCAGTATGTCGTTTATAACATATTCCCCGTCCACGGTGGCGCAGGAGCCGTTTGAGGTTATGTAGCAGTCAAACTCAATCTGCGTTTCGGGAATATAGCACATAGCCCTGCCCGTTGCCAGACAGGTCATATAATTGTTCTCTTTCAGTGCGGCAATGGATTTTTTGGTGGTCTCTGTAGGCACATATATGTCCGCCTTTTCGTCAACCAGAGTCCCGTCAAAATCAAAAAATACAGCGCCTTTGTAATCCTTCATAAACATTCTCCTTGTATCCATGAACAATATCACATAACATTTTACAACAAATAAAAAATCTTTGCAAGATTATTTTCGATATTTTAACTTCAATTTAATCTAAATCTCCGTGAGCCTTGTGTCTAAAGTTCGGTTATTTTGTATTAAAACCTTTAGATAATTGTTAATTTGTGTTAATATAACTGTGGTACAATATTTTGCTTATTTCCGGTACTGTGTGTAATAAACCCGTCTATTTTGATAAAGGCTTTGCCTTTGAAACTATTCGCCCGCCCCGTTGCGCTTGCCGCCCTCCTCCCCAAGCGCCGGGGCGGGCATGGAGCCTTGCCGAGTAGAGAAGGCGAAGCAACGATGACATAATGCGACGATGCGGCGGCAATGTTGCCAAAGCCTTTATCAAAATTTTGTTGGGGGCTTGGGGCGTGAGCCCCAATCGGTTTCCACGAAGGGGAAAAACGGTGGCGCTCGGGGCGGAGGCGGCTGTGACCCGACTTCTTTGAAGTTGGACGGCTTACATTATTCCAATGCATCTATAGTATGCAATGTCAATAATAATCCTAAGTTGTTGCTGATAGAGCGCAAGGGGTGGGCGACAGGTTATATTATCAAATAAAAATAAAATTACATGGATATAGTATTAGATAAAGTTTTAGTGTTTATAGAGCACCGGCTGCACAAAATTTCAAAATTTTTATTATAAAATTTTGAATTTGTTAAAAATGTTGAGGATTTATGATTTTTTGGAAAATATATTGCAAAATATAACAAAATTTGATATAATATTTACATACATCAGATTGATGGAAAGGATGGTATTTATGAAAAAACTTATTTGTTGTATTACGGTGTTGGTTATGGTTTTATCGGCGTTCGGAGGAGCGGCTTATGCCGCAGACAGTGACGGGTTTGTTACCAGAGCGGAGTTTGCGGGAGCGGTGGCTGAAGCCCTGAGAAGCAAAGGGATATACGGCGATATAAACAGCGTAACCGAGGAGTTTGCAGACGACGGCAGCGAGGATGTTATGACGCTGAAAAAGCTGTCTCTTATAATGGGAGACGGAGACGATTGTTTCAGACCCAATGATAATATCCTGTTTGAGGAAGCGGCGGCAATACTGGGACGGGTGTTTCTGCCTGAGGACGTCATTGTTGAAAAATACGGCGCATTTCCCAACGGGCACATTATGTTTGTAATGGAAAAGGGTTTGCTTACAGGGGCGGGTTCCATGATAAAGGGTGCTCCCGTAACCGAGGAAACTCTTTCAAAGCTGACAGCCAACCTTGGTGAAACACTTGTTACATATGACATCATGGAAAGCCTTGGCTGCAATTGGTACAACGGAGATGTATATATCGATTATTATCCCAGAAGCTGGCAGGGTTACGAAGCTACTGCGGCGGCACAGGCTGATGGGTATCGCGATGGGTATTATTATCACTATTTACCCTCAAAGCTGCTCTATTCCTACGACAGGGAAAACTGGAACGTGGCGTATGAGGATATTGAGGGAGAAAGGGTGTGCTACAACCTGCCCGACCATATCAAGAACATAAAGTATTTGAACTTTAACGGTGCAATAAAAGGCACAACAGATGACCCCAATAATTCATATTACACATATGATTTCAAGACATGGACGCAGGGAGAGCCCGAACTGCAATATAACGAGAAGAAAACCGACAGAAACAGCTTTATCATGGGCTTGGAGCCTGTGTGTTCAGATGATGAGGCAGACTTGTTCTTTAGCTACTACCCATATGAAAACCAAGAGCTTACCTCGGGAAAAACTGTTTTCAACGAGCCTAAGCACAGCCTAATCTGGGCTTCAAAGGACGCCGTATCATGGATCCCCATAAGAGTTCCCGAGGGCGCAAAGTATTTTACTTCGGCGGCGATAGATACAAGAGCAAAGGCGTTGTTTATTGATTGCGCCGTTGAATTTTCCGATGATGAAAAGACGTATCTTGAAAACGAGAAGAAAACAGCCGATGAGTTAAATCTTGACTATATAATAAAACCATATAAAACCGAAAGATATATGCTTACATTCGATGAAGTAAACAAATTGATTGAGAGCATTTTGTAAAATTTTAAGACGTTGAGTATCCCCTGTGTTTGTACAGGGGATATTTGTGTTTCAATTTTAAATATCTGATTGACAAAAGCAATATATTGAATTATAATAAAACAAATATGTCCCCCGCAAAGCGGAGCCTTGCTCCGATTTAAATTTAAAATTTAGAACAGAATATACTTGAATGCACTTAAAAGGCGAACGGCGCATTTGTGCAATATGAATATAAAAGGTCAGAGGTAAAGTTCTATGAAAAATGAAATTATTACTGTCAATTTGGAAAAGGTTATTCGTGAAATGAAGCTGGATACCCTGTATTATCCCGAAAAAGAGGTTATTATTAAAACTGCGGACATAAACCGACCGGGATTACAGATAGCGGGATTTTTCGACTATTTCGACCCCAACCGAATACAGGTGTTCGGAATGGTGGAGAATACTTATCTTGCGGGGCTTTCCGCCGAGGTGAGATACAACAGTTTGAAGCGGCTTTTTGAAAAGGATATTTCCGCCGTTATATTAACCAGAAACAGCAACGCCTCCACTGAGATGCTGAAGCTTGCGGAGGAGTATGAAACCCCGGTTTTGAGAACTTCTCAGCCCACTTCCATGTTTACAAGCGACCTTACGGCATACCTTAACGTGGAGTTGGCTCCCAGAATTACAAGGCACGGTGTTTTGGTTGAGGTATACGGTCAGGGCGTGCTTATTCTCGGTGAGAGCGGCGTCGGTAAAAGCGAGACCGCCGTTGAGCTTATAAAGAGGGGACACAGACTGGTCGCGGACGACGCTGTTGAGATAAAGAGAGTTTCGTCAAAGTCCTTGGTCGGCGTTGCGCCCGACATTATCAGGCATTTTATTGAAATCAGGGGTATCGGAATTGTTGACGTAAGGAGTATATTCGGTATGGGCGCCGTTAAGGAGTCCGAAAAAATTGACATGATTATTCATTTGGAAGCATGGGAGAAGGGCAAGCAGTACGACAGGCTGGGACTTGTTGACGAGTACACCAATATTTTAGGGCTTGACATACCTTCCCTGACAATACCGGTTAAGCCCGGCAGAAGCCTGGCGGTTATCTTTGAAGTTGCCGCCATGAATAACAGGCAGAAGCGCATGGGCTATAACGCTGCTGAAGAGTTAAATCGGAGAATAACCGATCAGATGAGCAATTTTGGATAATAAATTATTTTGGAGGTAATATTTTGAACATACTTGTTGACGCGCACACCCATACAAATTGCAGCAATCACGCTTTCGGAACAATTTGGGAAAACATGAGATGCGCAAAGGAAAAGGGTTTGGAAGTGGTGTGCATGACAAACCATGCCCCCGCAATTCCCGACTCGGCTCACATTTGGCATTTTGTTACCATGAAGGAGCTTCCCGATTACATTGAGGGAGTACGGCTGCTTCGGGGTTGTGAAGCCAATATTTTGGACAGGAACGGCACGATCGATATGAAGCCTGAATATTTAAAGAGCATGGAGGTCGTTGTCGCTTCCATTCATCCGCCCTGCTATGAGGACGGAGACATGGAGGATCACACCGAAACATGGCTCAACGTAATAAAAAATCCCTATGTTAATATACTGGGGCACAGCGGCGACTCAAGGTTCCCTTACGATATTGACAGGGTTGTGAGAGCCGCTAAGGGGAACAACAAGTGCATTGAGATAAACAATCACTCATATTCGGTCAGAAAGCACAGCATACCCAATTGCAGGAAGATTGCCTTAAAGTGCATGGAGGTTGGCTGCAATATTGTTGTCAGCTCGGACGCCCATGTTCCCTTTGATGTGGGAAGCGTGGAGGAGGCAAAGCAAATGCTGGAGGAGATAAACTTCCCCGAGGAGCTTATTGTCAACACAACAGGCGAGAAGTTCATAAGCTATTTGAGGTCGGCTGGTAAGAATATTTCTTAGAATATTGGAGGATTTTATGCTAAATACGGTTTATACACTTGCAAAAACCATAGTGGGAGAGCCAAATGCTAAGCTGAATGAGCCTATGTGCGCCCACACCACCTTTAGAGTGGGCGGGAATGCGGATTTGTACTTAACTCCGCAAACCACAAGTCAGCTTATTGCCTTAATAAAATTATTCAGGCAGACGGGGGTTGACTATTACGTGATCGGTAACGGCTCCAATATCCTTGTTGGTGATAAGGGTGTCAGAGGAGCGGTTATAGAGATAGGCAAAAGCTTGGGCGAGACTAATGTGACGGGCGAGGTTATAGAAGCTCAGTCGGGTATTTTGCTGTCTAAATTGGCAAACGTGGCTGCCGATAACGGTCTTTCGGGGCTGGAGTTTGCTTCGGGTATCCCGGGCTCTTTCGGAGGGGCCGTGTATATGAACGCAGGGGCATACGGCGGCGAGATGAAAGATGTCGTGGATAGCGTCACCTATCTTGACGACAAGACAGAGGTTCGGGAAATTCCCGCAAGCAAGTGTGAGTTTGGATATAGGCACAGCTTTTTTACGGATAAGGACTATATTATACTGAGTGCGAAAATCAAACTTGAACCCAAAGACCGAGAAGAAATCCGCGAATATATGAGAGAGCTTACCCAAAAGCGGGTTTCCAAGCAGCCTGTGGATAAAGCCAGCGGAGGCAGCACCTTTAAGCGCCCCGAGGGGTACTTTGCCGCCGCCTTAATTGAGGAGGCGGGACTAAAGGGCTACGCCGTAGGCGGCGCTTCTGTTTCCGAAAAGCATTCGGGCTTTGTTGTGAACAACGGCAACGCAACAGCGGCGGACGTTGTTAAGGTTATTGAACACGTCCGTGAGACGGTTAAGAAATACAACGGGGTTGAGCTGGAAACGGAAATTAAGTTTTTGGGCGAGTTTTAATAGGAGTGTTTGAATGAAGATATTGATTGTAACCGGCTTGAGCGGCGCGGGAAAGACTCAGGTTATTAAGGCTCTGGAGGATACGGGGTACTACTGTGTTGACAATATGCCGCCGGAGCTGATACCTAAGTTTGCCGAGATTTGCGCAAGAGCCGAGGATAAAATGGAACATATAGCCGTAGTGACTGATATTCGGGGCGGCAATATGTTTGATGAGTTTTCGGACGCCATAAGCGACCTTGAGGAACTGGGATATGAATGTGAAATACTGTTTCTGGACGCTTCCAATGAGACATTAATCAAGCGTTACAAGGAGACAAGGCGGCTTCACCCCAGCGCAGGGGGAGGCAGGATTATTGACGGAATTAACAGGGAGCGCAAGCTGCTCAGCGAGGCAAAATCCAGAGCGGAGCATGTTATTGATACATCGGACATGACGGCGGCGCAGCTGACAGCGCAGATTAAGACGCTGTTTTCATCAAGACTGCAATCGGATATTATTATAAATGTTATGTCATTCGGATTTAAGTACGGCATACCTCTTGATGCGGATTTGGTGTTTGATGTCAGATTTCTTCCCAACCCCTTTTACATTCCGGAGCTTAAACATTGTACAGGGCTTCAAACCTCTGTTCACGATTATGTTATGAGCTTTGATGAGAGCAAAAAGTTTCTGGATATGCTGACGAAGATGATCGCTTTTCTCATTCCCGAATACATAAAAGAGGGAAAAAATCAGTTGGTTATTGCTGTGGGCTGCACGGGAGGTCACCATAGAAGCGTGACGCTGGCAGAGGAATTATATAAGTTCCTGAAAAGCGACGACAGAGGAAACGTCAGCATAACCCACAGGGATATTCAAAAGGGTGTATAGCAGTGGATATGTCAGGTTCAAAGTATGATAGCTTTAAGAAAAATTCCGAATTTAATCCTAAAATAGTTTCAATCGGCGGGGGAACGGGTCTTTCCGCAATGCTCCGAGGTATGAAGCGTTATACCTCGGATATTACCGCAGTTGTGTCGGTTGCCGACGACGGAGGAGGCAGCGGCGTGCTTCGGGAGGACTTAAAAATTCCGCCTCCGGGAGATATAAGGAACTGCATACTCGCCCTTTCTCAGGTGGAGCCCGTAATGGAGAAGCTGCTGATGTATAGGTTTGACAGCGGAATTTTGGAGGGGCAGAGCTTCGGCAATCTGTTTCTTGCGGCGATGACGGGAACTTTTAACGGCGATTTTGTCACCGCAGTGAGAAACGTCTGCGAGGTGCTCAATATAACGGGCAGGGTTTATCCCGTAACCGCTTCCGATGTGGAGCTGGTGGCTACACTTGAAAACGGAACAACCGTTGTGGGGGAGTCTCGGATAGGCAACTCCGTAAATGAGCACAGCAGCCCTATAAAAAAGGTCAGGCTGCGCTCAAAGACGGACAGCCTTATGCCTGTTGAGACCCTGAAAGAAATTCTGACCGAGGTGCGGGACGCGGATTTAATCACTCTGGGGCCGGGCAGCCTTTACACAAGCGTTCTGCCCAACTTGGTAATAGACGACCTGCGCGAGGCGATTATGAAATCAAGGGCTCCGGTGGTTTATATAAACAATATCATGACCCAGCCGGGAGAAACCGATAACTACACTGCCTTTGACCACGCTCTTGCCATACTCGACCATACCTGCGATGATTTTATAGATTACTGCATTGTGAACTCCGGAAGCATTGACGAGGAGCTTTTGGAGAAATACCGCCTTGACGGAGCAGCCCGTGTCGAATATGACAAGATTAGGTTTGCCTCAACTAAAATGACTGTTATTGAGCGCAATCTTGTGTCAGTTGACAGCGAGGGGCATGTGCGCCACAATACATATGCTTTGGCGGACGCGCTGCTTGATATTATTAGTATTAATCGAAACGAAAAAGGTCAGAAGGTCAGCTCGGAGGGCGTTTTGCTGTACAGCCCCAAAAACAGACGGAGGTAGCTTGCTATGGCTGTTGAACCCAGAATTAAAAAGTCCTTTTCCAGAGATGTTAAGGAGGAGCTTTACAAAATCGAATTGACCGACAGATGCTGTATAGGCGCAAGGTTTGCGGGATTGATTTTGTTCGGCGCAAATAAGATTTCAAAAAATGAGATACGATTGGTTACGGATAATCCCGATGTTCTCGGGAGCTTTGTGGAGCTTTCGCGCTTGCTTGGGGTTGAAGCGACTGTTAAGCAGAAAAATGAAACCGGCGCAAAGTATACCGCCGTAATCTCCGACAGCGTTATGGTGGCTCAGATATTGTACGACCTTAATATCCTGGATGACAGCGGGAAAATCGTATACTGTATGGATAAGATTAAGAAGCCTTGCTGCAAGCGTGAGGTTTTGCGGGGCGCGTTTTTGGGTGCGGGAGCCGTAAGTGATCCGGAGAAGAACTATAATCTTGAATATGTGACCTCTGACAGGCTGCTGTGCGAGAGCATAGTCAAGCTGTTTGCCGAGCTGGGATTTGAATTTCATTATATCATGCGTAAAAATAAATATGTGGCATATGTGAAGAATAGTGAGGTTATAGCGGATGTGCTGTCTTTTCTCGGCGCTTATCGGGCGCAGATGGCGCTTATTAACATAAAAATCGAGAAAGAGGTTCGCAACGATGTGAACAGAAGCGCCAACATAGAGACCTCAAATCTATCGCGAACGATTAACGCCTCTGTTGAACAAATTCAGGCAATATATAAAATCCGCGACACTGTGGGGCTTGACAGCCTGCCCGACGACCTGCGGGAGATTGCCCTGCTAAGGCTTGGGCATAAGGATTTAAGCCTGACGGAGCTTGGGCAGCTGCTGAATCCGCCCTTGACAAAGTCGGGCGTGAATCACAGAATGAAGAAGATTTTAAAATACGCAAATTGATATGTCATTAGCCGTCCGGGCGTGGCTGTGACCCAACATCTTTGATGTTGGATGGCTCAAATTATTCCGAATTTATACAAAGTCTGCAATGTCAATAATCAACCTAAGTTGTTGCCGATGAGGGCGGAATTGGGTTCGGCAATAGTTTTAAAGGCAAAGTCTTTATTAAAAGTTTGAGTATATAGTTTTTAGATATGCTAAAGGGACTGTCTCAGTGGGACAGTCCCTTTGTTATGCCTACTCGGCTTCGGGAATAGTCTTAACGCCGAACATAAGCTTAAGAATACCTCTCAGAACCTTTGGAGGTCTGACAACAATTATTTGCATATGTAACGCTCCTTTATAATATATTTAATTATTTTATTATGAACCAAATTCCCGCAATGATAAGAGCCAGCCCGAAAAAAACAATAAGTACATAAGCGGGGATAATGTTTGCCAGAAACACCCCCACGCCCAGAGCGACCAGGACGGGACCCAAAATTCTTATGCTGTTTTTCTTGCACCTCTTGGGCTTTTTCTTAAACATCAGGGTCACCGCCTTTTCAATTCTCGCTCAGTTTAATATATTCAAAACTTGAAATTTGGTTACAGATAAGAGCTGTTTTTAATCATATTCTTGTCTTTCACATCATATTATTTAACAAATGATTATGCCGGTGTACCAAAGTTTTAAGGAGGAAATTTGAATGAGAGATAATCTGTATAATGATATTGCCCTCAGAACCCAGGGTGATATTTACATCGGAGTTGTAGGGCCGGTCAGGACGGGCAAGTCAACCTTTATCAAGCGGTTTATGGATTTGCTTGTGCTCCCCAACATAGGAAACGACTATAAGCGTGAAAGGGCAATGGACGAACTGCCCCAGTCCGCAGCCGGAAAGATGATTATGACAACCGAGCCTAAATTTATACCTAATGAGGCGGCGCAGATAACCGTCGGCAACCACGCAAACCTAAAGGTCAGAATGATTGACTGCGTGGGATACATTGTTCCAAGCGCTCTGGGGCATATTGAAAACGAAATGCCCCGAATGGTTATGACGCCCTGGTCGCCAAACCCAATGCAGTTTGAACAGGCGGCGGAAATAGGAACGAGAAAGGTTATTTCTGAGCACTCAACTGTGGGCGTTGTTGTCACAACCGACGGCAGCATAACCGAAATTCCCAGAGACGACTATGTCAGCGCGGAGGAGAGGGTCATAAATGAGCTTGCGGCGCTTAACAAGCCCTTTGTTATATTGCTTAACACAGTCAACCCACACACGGAGCAGGCGGAGAAAATGGCGCGTCAGCTAAGCGATAAATATAAGGCAGCAGTAATACCTGTCAGCTGCTCCGATATGACGGAGGAGGATATTAACAACATCATGGAAAAAATCCTCTACGAGTTCCCCTTAAAGGAGCTGTCCGTATCGGTTCCCGCATGGCTGACCTCTGTTGAAAACTGCGAGATTGCCGATGATATATACGGAGCCATTGAGTCCGCCGAAAAAATATCGGATATAGTTGATTTGCCGAAGGTGCTGGAGGAGGAATGCGAGTTTGTAAGCTCGGCTGTTATAGCGGATGTTAATCCGGGCTACGGAGAAGCCAAAATTGAAATAACCGTTCCGGACAGCTTGTTCTACAAAACCTTGAATGAGCGTTCGGGTCTTGAGATTAACGACAGGCAGGCTCTACTTAAGGAAATTGAGGAAATGGCGCGAATGAAGCAGAGATATGAAAAGGTTGCTTATGCTCTGGGTGATGTTGAAAGAAAGGGCTATGGCATTGTATATCCGTCAATTGATGAGTTGACCCTTGAAGAGCCTGAAATCATCAAGCAGGGCAGCAGGTTCGGCGTAAGACTGAAGGCAGGGGCAACGTCGGTGCACATGATAAAGGCGGACATAAAAACAGAGGTAAGTCCTCTTGTGGGAACAGAGCGGCAGTCGGAGGAGCTGGTGGAATATTTGATGAAGGGCTTTGAGGACGACCCGAAGCAGATTTGGCAGTCAAACATATTCGGCAAGTCCCTTCATGAGCTTGTAAACGAGGGTCTCCATAACAAGCTCTCAAAGATGCCGGACGACGCACAGCAGAAGCTGCGGGAAACTCTTGAACGAATAATAAACGAGGGCAGCGGCGGCCTGATTTGCATAATACTATAAAAAAAGCAGTGCGGGAGGTTCCGCACTGCTTTTACTTTTTGTCCAAAGTAACACACAAGAATTTGACAGACAGTGCAGCCCGCCATCCCGTATTGGTAACAAAAATTTAATGGTTATTTTCCATTTCTCGGTATTCTTTTGGAGAATATCCTGTTTTTTCTTTAAAGCATTTTCCAAAATGGCTCATTTGATGAAAACCCACAGTCGCCGCTATATTGCCGACAGGCTCATTTGTCTTTGCTAATAGCTGCGCAGCTTTTGATAAACGGTATTCAGTCAGGTATTTATAAGGCGTAGTGTCCATGGTCACTTTAAAACAACGGGAACATTCCGATTTACTGATATTTGCACTTGCAGACAAGTCAGAAAGAGTAATATCATCTGAAAAGTGTTCATCAATAAAGCGCAGAATTTTTTGCATACGAAGACGAACGACGCTTTCCTTCTGTTTCTGCGGGAGTATAATATTTTTACGCATTATCAGCCAGAGAGAGGATAGCTTGACCAAGACCTCATAGACATAGAAAATCGTCTTGTCTTTTTCAAGCCGGACTAATTGTTGTAAAATTGTCGTTATCTCTTTATGCCATCCGACAGCGGATGTGAAATGGACAAGGGGGAGCAGGTCATTCGTTATAACACTGTCCACAAAATCTTTTGCAGGACTTCCCGCATAAAAAGCAAGAAAGTATGACGGGAACAGAAAGCTGTTATAATGGCAGTTTTTAATTTCCCCGACAAAATGTACCACGTCTTTATTGATAAAGATTGCTTCCCCTGCCTGTATCTGAACAGAATTATCAAGTGTCCGAACCTCAACAATTCCGTCCAATACATAAATAAACTGTAAATCCTCATGCCGGTGCATGACCTGAAATCCGGGATTCCGCGGGTAGGAATTTTTACCTGTCACGTCAAGGACAAGATACGGAAAATCCGTGTCGATATTCAAATTGATTGAGTTAATATAATCTTCCTTTTCCAAATCTATCTCCTTTTCTTTTTTTGGGAATATTACGATAATATTCGGTGATTTTGCGATAGTACGGCGCATTACTTTGTGATAAAATTATAATGAATTTAAGAAAAAATGTCAAGCACATAGGGGGTGAACCGATTGTATTTCCAATATGGCGATAAGGAAACCGAGTATTTGAAAAAGAAAGATAAGGTGTTCGGCGAAATCATTGAAAAAATCGGTCATATTGAACGTGAATTGGATAGCGACCTGTTTTCCTCTGTCATACATCACATTATCGGGCAGCAGATATCAACAAAGGCGCAGGCGACTATCCAGCGGCGTATGAAAGAACAATTTGGAGAAGTGACCGCGGAAACCATATTGGCGGCTGATATTTCGGAGTTACAGTCTTTCGGTATGACATTCCGCAAAGCAGAATATATCAAAGATTTTGCAGAAAAAGTGCAAAGCGGAGCGTTTGACTTGAATGAAATTTCCCGATTGCCGGACAATGAAGCAATAAAAAAGCTGGTAGCTGTAAAAGGTATCGGCGTATGGACGGCGGAAATGATTTTGCTTTTTTGCCTACAGCGTCCGAATATTTTCAGCTTTGATGATCTGGCAATCCGGCGCGGCTTGCGTATGGTCTATCATCACAGAAAAATAGACCGTAAACTTTTCGAAAAATACCGCAGGCGGTTTAGCCCTTATTGCAGTGTTGCCGGCTTATATTTATGGGCTGTTGCGGGGGGCGCAGTCCCCGGTATGAGAGATTATGCTCCGAAGAAAGGAGTAAATCGTGGAACGAACAGAACAAATAAACGCAGTCAAAAATCGGGACAAAAGGTATGACGGTAAATTTTTTGTTGCAGTAAAATCCACAAAAATTGTCTGCCTGCCGTCTTGCTATTCACGAATACCTTTAGAAAAAAACATGGTATTCTATGACACTTTAGAAGAAGCATTAGCAAATGGCTACCGCCCATGTAAATTATGTAAACCAAAAAATATTTAAACACAAGGAGGAAATGAAAATGGCAAATATCATTGTCTTATTTGAAGTCAAACCCACCAAAGCCGGAATGAAAAAATATCTTGACCTTGCAGCTATGTTAAAGCCGCTGTTAGCTGATTTTGAAGGTTTTATCCGGGCAGAACGCTTTTGCAGCCTAAATGAGGAGGGAAAACTGCTGTCCATGAATGTGTGGACAGACGAAACCGCCGTAGAGCGTTGGAGGAATGTTATGCAGCATCGCATGAGCCAGAAAGAGGGACGTGAAAAGCTGTTTGAAAGCTATAAAATTACCGTCTGCTCTGAAATCCGTTCCTATACGGATACAGACCGCGCGCAGGCTCCGCAGGATTCTAACCGATATTTTGGTGTGGAGGGATAATATGCAGTACATCAGTCGCTATCAATCTCCCCTGGGAGAAATCCTTTTGGCCGCAGATGAAATCGGCTTAACGGGATTATGGTTTGAGGGGCAAAAATATTTTGCTCTTTATTTGGAAAAGGAACATGAAGAAAAAGAACTTCCCGTGTTTGAACAGGCGAAAAAGTGGCTTACTGTTTATTTTTCCGGGAAAGAGCCGGATTTTCAGGTGCCGCTCCACTTTATCGGCACTGAGTTTCAAAATGAGGTGTGGGAAATCCTCTATTCCATTCCATACGGACAGACGATAACCTATGGGGAAATTGCGAAACAGCTTGCCGCCAAACGGGGCTTAAAGCGTATGTCGGCGCAAGCCGTCGGCGGGGCTGTTGCCCGAAATGAAATTTCTATTATTGTACCATGCCACCGAGTTGTAGGAACAAACGGGAGTTTGACCGGGTATGCCGGCGGCATTGACAAAAAAGTGGAACTGCTCAAGCTGGAGGGGGCTTTGAAACAGGAATATTTTATTCCTAAACATAGTACAGCCCCGTAAAGGAGGACGTGATGAAACCCATTAATTTTACTGACATCAATCATTCTTTTGAAATACAGGCAGAAAATTTTGAACGTACAGAACTGAATTTTACAAAAGAGGGCTATTTGAATTATATATTATCTTGCGTTGTGCCGCATAAGCAGGATATTATTTTAGAGGTTGCCGCCGGAACTTGTGCTTGCGGCCGTTCTTTTGCCCCGTTAGCACACACGGTTGTATGTCTGGACGCAACACATCCCATGCTGACGGTTGGAAAAGAAAAAGCAGACAGCAGCCACATGAATAACATGATTTTCATAAAAGGCTATGCGGAAGAACTACCTTTCCTAAATGAGAATTTTGATATTGCGTTTTCGCGTCTTGGGTTCCACCATTTTGCAGATACAAAAACCGTTTTTTCTGAAATGGTAAGGGTGTTACGTCCCGGCGGCAAATTAGTCTTGATTGATATGGAAGCTGCCGATGAAGAATTACGAAATACAGAAGATGAAATTGAAACCCTGCGTGACCCCTCTCATGTAAGAAACCTGAGCATGAGTGAAATGCTGAACCTGTTTACTATGCACAATCTTACTGTGGAAAAATGCGAAAAAACTGAAATGAAGCAGAATCTGAAAAGCTGGCTTGCGCTTACAAAAACGCCGGAGAAGATACAGGCTGAAATTACAAAACGTATGAAAAATGATATGAGAAACAAAGAGAAAACAGGTTTTTCCCCATATTTGGGGGACAATGAAATTTGCTTTAATCAAAAGTGGATTTTAATGATTGGCTGCAAAAAATAGCAAAGCCGACCGGGCCGTTCAACGGTCAAGATGAACGGCTGGCCCTTTGTGGAGGAAAAGAGATTTTCCATGCACTGCTTATGCTTTTTGTTTCCTGAATAACATATATAAAAATATCAATACAGTAATGACCGAAATTGCCGTAAATATGCCGAAGCTTCCGCCTGCAATAAAGGTTCCGATTTGGTATATGCACATTGAAACCAGGTATGCGAACCCTGTCTGATAAACAATTGCAAAGGCGGTCCACCTTTTACTGTTCATTTCGCGGGCTATAGCCGCCATTGCGGCGCAGCAAGGAGCGCACAGTAGATTAAACGCCATGAAAGAATATGCGGAAATCGCAGTAAAGTGCGAGGCGAGTACATCCCAGGAGCTTCCCGCCTCCATGCCCGAGTCTGCAAAACCAAACAGGACAGCCAGAGTGCTTACCACGTTTTCTTTTGCAATCAAGCCGGTGATGGTGGCAACGGCTTCCTCCCAGCCGACAAAGCCAAGGGGGATAAACAGCCTGTATAAGCCCTTGCCTATATACGCCAGAAATCCGTGGTCGAAATCGTCCACAAGCCCGATTTTTCCGTTCTGTATGCCGATGTTTGACAGCGCCCATATAACGATTGTTGAAAGCAGTATAATAGAGCCTGCTTTTTTTATGTACGACCATGACCTATCCCAGGTGCTCCTCCAAATGTTGGTCAGGGTGGGCATATGATAAGGCGGAAGCTCCATAACAAAGGGCGTAAGGTCGCCTGAAAACAGATGTGTCTTTTTCAGGATTATTCCCGAGACCACAATTGCGCAAATTCCCATGAGGTATGCGCTTGGAGCCACCCACCATGCACCGCCGAACATAACGCCGGAGAACAGGGCTATCATAGGCAGCTTTGCGCCGCAGGGGATAAAGGTTGTGGTGATTACGGTCATTCTCCTGTCCGCAGGGCTCTCGATAGTTCTGGACGCCATAATCCCCGGCACGCCGCAGCCTGTTCCGATAAGAATTGGTATAAAGGATTTTCCCGAAAGTCCAAATCTCCTGAAAACATCGTCCATTATAAAGGCAACCCGAGACATGTATCCGCAGCCCTCTAAAAATGCCAGGAATATAAACAGAACCATAAGCTGGGGCACAAAGCTCAGCACGGCACCGACGCCGCTGATTATCCCGTCCACAATAAGGGAAATAAGCCATTCCTGAGCTCCCACGCTTTCAAGAAATGCCTGAACAACAGTGGGTATTCCGGGAATAAATCTTCCGAAAGCTTCAAAGCCCTCGCCGAAAATGCCGTCGCTCAGCCAATCGGTTAAATATGTCCCCACAGTGGTTACCGAAACATAGTACATTATAAACATAACCAGAGCAAATATAGGCAGGGCTAAGAATCTGTTTGTTAAAATCTTGTCAATTTTTTCGGATGTTGTCTCCTCGGTGTCGGATTTTCTGACGTAGCACTGTTTTATAATCGAGGTTATGTAGGCGTATCGTTCGCTTATAATTATGCTTTCGCTGTCATCGTCAAGAGCCTTTTCGGTCTTTTTGATTATATCCTCAACGTCGGGAACCTTTTTGTCCTTCAGCAGCTCGTTTATTTTACTGTCCCGCTCAAAGAGCTTGATTGAGAAAAACCTTTTTTGTTCCCGCGGAATGTAATCTCCCAGCATATGGTATATCTTTGTTAATGCTTCCTCGGGTTTGCCGCTGAAACGGATAGGCTCGGGAGCTGATTTGGGTTGCTCCGCAAGCTCGATTGCTTTAAGGACAGCCTTGTTAATACCGTTGTTTTTTAAGGCTGAGACAGGGAACACGGGGCACCCGCTAAGCGCCTTTGAGAAAAGCTCAATGTTTATTTTATCGCCGTTTTTTTCGATTATGTCAATCATATTAACGGCGACAACCACAGGTATCCCCAGTTCAAGAAGCTGGGTCGTGAGATACAGGTTCCGCTCAATATTGGTTCCGTCAATAATATTAAGGATTGCGTCCGGTCTTTCGGACACCAGGTACTTTCTGGCGACCACCTCCTCAACGGTGTAGGGCGACAGGGAGTAAATCCCCGGCAAGTCCATAATAATAACGTCGCCGCGCTCCTTAAAGCGACCCTCTTTTTTCTCAACAGTAACTCCCGGCCAGTTGCCCACGTACTGGTTTGAACCCGTCAGGGAATTAAAAATAGTTGTTTTTCCGCAATTCGGATTTCCTGCAAGTGCAATAATCAAAGACATATAATTCCCCCGATATTATGCGTAATTATATTTTTTGCGGTTCACAATCAAGAATGTTACAGAGACTGCAAAAGCCAGAACCTCCGCCACGGTGATTGCGCTCCATATGCCGTCAAGCCCGAAGAATATTGGTAAAATCAACACGGACAGCATTTGGAATATAAGGGTTCTGAGAAAAGAGATTGCCGCCGATACTCCGCCGTTGTTCAAAGCCGTGAAGAACGAGGAGGAGAATATATTTAAGCCTGCCAGTATAAACGCAAAGGCAAAAATCTTAAAGGCGTGCTTTGTCATTTCAAACAGCTCTAAATCATAGCCTACGAAAATTGCAGCGAGAGGTGAGGCAAGAGCCCACGCCAGAACCATCATTACAATTCCGACCGACCCCATAATCAAAAGGCTTTTCCGCAGCAGGCTTTTTAGCTCATCGTGGTTTTCGGCTCCGAAATGGTAGCTGATAATCGGGGTCGTTCCGATTGTGTACCCAATAAATACAGCGACAAAAATAAATTGAATGTACATCAATGTTCCGTACGCCGCAACACCGTTTTCTCCCGCAAATTTCAACAGCTGCAGGTTATAGAGAACGCTGACGATTGAAGAGGAGATGTTGCTCATAAGCTCCGAGGAACCGTTTATGCAGGCCTTTATTAAAGGCTTTGCCATCATTTTTGTCTTTACAAGCCTGAGGCGGCTGCTGTTGGGGCGAGAGAAGTATATTAGGGGCAAAACTCCGCCGACGCACTGCCCGATACCGGTAGCCAGAGCCGCTCCTGCCACGCCCCATCTAAAGACGGCGATAAACAGCGCGTCCAACACAATATTTACAATGCCTGCGGTTACGGTAACCGCCAGACCCAGCTTGGGTTTTTCTGCGGTTGCCAAAAACGTCTGAAACACGTTCTGAAGCATAAAAGCGGTGTTAAAAATCAGAACAACTCTGCCGTATAAAACGCAGTCCTCAAGCATTGCCGGGGTTGCGCCCAGCATTGCGCTTATGGGACGAATAAAAATAATTCCCACCACAGAGAGGATAACGCCGAATACGGCGGTCAGCTTAATCATCATGGTAAAATAACGGTACGCCCTCTCCTGCTTGCCCTCTCCCAGAGTTTTGGCAACCAGTGCGCTTCCGCCTGCGCCCACCATAAAGCCGACGCCGCCCAGAACCATAATAAACGGCATTACCAGATTAACGGCGGCAAATGGGATTTTGCCCACAAAGTTTGATACAAAAAAGCCGTCCACAACGCCGTAAATTGATATAAACACCATCATGATGACGGGGGAAATACAAAAGAAAAAAAGTTTTTTGTAAGTGAAGTGGTCTGATAGCTGAATTTTCATTTTCTCCTCCATTCAGATTTATGTAGATATAATAGCTATATCATGATTTCGGCGTAATGTCAAGTGAAAAATCAAATTTAATAGGCAAATGCAAAAAGAATTTGAAAAATGTGGAACAAATTATAAAACAATTCGTCTAAACTAATAAAGTAAAGCGGAAGTTGGAGGTTAATATGATTAGAAAATATTTCAGATTTAGTTTAAAGACTGCATTTTGTCTGCTGCTGTTTTCGGCGGCGGTGCTGCTTAGCGGCGTGTGTTACGGTGAAAACGCCGTTCTTGAGCCGCAGGAGCTGGTTTTTGAGCCTGTGGGCGGAGGTAAGTTTATATACTGCAATAATACCGAGGGTATATTTACAACCTCCCTGGCGGACTCCTCAAACCCAAATCCGAGATACACAATGTCAAACTTAGATTTAACTCCCGACAGATACTATATTTATTTGTCCCATATAAACTACACATATGGGTATGATGAATATTATCAGCCGTCGGGACTGGGCTTTGACGTGGAGCTTGATTTGGAAATCACTGCCAAGGAAGATTCTGTGTTGAAAATATACCGAGCGGCTTTTGAGACGACCAAGTCCAAGCGTTATCTTGACGAAAGCGGCAGAGTTAAATACATATTCCCGACTTGGGGCGGGGAAAACGCCGTTGCGACCATGATGAACCATGATATTTACAAGCTGAATTCCGATGTGGTGTTTAAAAACAGCGGGTACACAACAAAGACGATTAATATCAAAAAAGGCGAAACCGTATGGCTCAGCGACTATGTTGATAACTATGCCCCGTGCAGCATGGTTATGCCGGTGTTTATGACGGCGGATACCGAGCTGGTCAGCGGAAAGGTTGACATGAACGTTGTTGAGCTTAGGTCAAAGGACGGCAATCTTGGGGACAGGTCGGATTTTGACAGCTCAAAGGTGGCGTTTGGCTCATATTTAAGAGATAGGTGTCATAAGGGCGTTGCAGACACCCTGCCTGAGGTAGAGACTGACCTTGAATATACTATTGACGACAGCGTTGCCGACGGCGCATATCTCCCCGTCAGCTTTACAAACCAGTACGCCACAGACGGCGTAACTCTTGACAGCTGGGTTTCCAACCTAAATCCTCAGGACGATATTTGGTCAAAGTATACTACCGTCGAGAGTGATATGCTGACTTTAAAATATTACGACCCGGATAAACTGAACTATTACGGCAAAAACGTGCCTCTGAGCAAGCGTGACGATGTGTGGGTCTTTGACACTAAGCACAGCGACGCTAAGGAATACATATCCGAAAGCGGAGTCAGCCAAGATAACTACTCACCGAACTTTGAGCTTGACATAACAAAGGATAATCACGGTGTTGCGTGCAGCATGGGAAATTACGGAGTAACGACCCGCTACAACTTGGCAATAACAAACAACGGAACAAAGACCAGATATTTTAACTACGATGCAACAACCTCCGCCAATATTGTGGTAACCATGAAGAATAAGGACGGAAGCCTGTCAACGGAGCAGGAGCAGCCGATTGTTTCAAAGGGCGGAGCCAGCGCATGGGATAACTCAACCACGACCTGCGCATACACAAGCCTGCCGCCCAACACCACAAAGTACTTTACCTTAGAGGTTGTTCTGCCTGTAAACTATTTGGGAGGTATCACAAACGCCTTTAGAATTTCCGATGCAAAGCCTTCGTTTAATATTATCACTTCAAAAAAGACTATGCTCGGTGACTATACAACAATTTTAAATACATATTATGACGAGTATAACGCCAAGGCAAACGCAGAGACCAAGGAGCTATTACAAGGCAACCTGAATAATTTTGAGGTTACCGAAACGGCGTACGGCTATATGCTGCGGTTTAAGGAGTGGGATGCAAACCCCAACTCTCAGGGGGATTTTAAAACCCTGGGAAGCGATATATACTTCTTGGATAAGAATTTTTCATACATGGGAAAGTCTCACTTTGACTCGTTCCCGCTGGGAGCAAAGTTTGTTGACGGCAAGTTTATGGTAAAGCAGATGGACGGAAAGCGCCTGTTCAGTATTGACGGCGTAAACTGGCAGGAGACCTTCTGGAGCGAGACCGAGGAGGATAACATGGATAAAATCCTCGTAAACCTTAACGGAGAGTACCTAAAGTTTGACACAGACCCGGTACTGCTCAACGACAGAACTCTTGTTCCCATGCGTCTAATATTCGAGAGTCTCGGAATGAATGTAATGTGGGATAACTTGACAGAGACTGCAACAGCTGCCGATGAAAATACGCGTATTTCCTTTACTGTAAACTCGAATACTGTATATGTAAATGGAAAAGACTTTACAATAGATACCTATCCGATTTTAAAGGATGACAGGACGCTGATACCTCTGAGATTTCTCAGCGAGAGCTTAGGCTACAGGGTTTCGTGGAACGATATAGCCCAGACGGCAATTATTGAAGATTATCCAAAGCTGCCCGCACACAGCCAAAAATATTATGTTATCTACAAGGAAGGCTATAGAGATAACAGGGTAGAGGTTGCATTTTTCAATGTAAGCGGAAGCCAAAATCCCTCTCTTATATGGGATTACGGCATATCGCTGTCGGACAACGGCGGTGTTGTTCAGGACGATGTGAAGTATTATTTTGACGAAGCGGCAAACAAGTGGGTGCAGTTTGAAAGTGGATACGGAGCTATCAGTAATTACGCCACAGGCTTTATAAAATCAAATTTAAAGGCGGATTTTAAATAGACCGGCACAGCCGCCCTGCACCGCATTTGGCAATATGCGAATCGCAAGCACGGCAGGCGGTCGCAGACCGCTCGTAAGGCGCGCAGTCACCGCCGCTTTTGCGGCAGATTTATTTAGAAGATTAACTTAAACATTTACTTTTATGCTGTCCTATGTAGTTTTATTTATATTGCATAACCTGTCGCCTAGCCCTGTTCCGCCCGCCGGACCCGGGCGGTGTCGGTTTTCCCCTTCGGGGAAACCGATTG
>CATWQA010000022.1 GCA_958352815.1 uncultured Eubacteriales bacterium | reverse complement strand
TAGGATATGTTGCCCCTGCCCGAGGTTTGCAAGCCCACCGCCATATGATTATCGCTCACAAGGAGGGCTGCTCCGTATCCCAAAAGGTTCAGAAGCTTCGCCAGCAGCGCAGCGCTGTCCTCACAGTCTCCCCCCTGCTCAAACAGAGTTTCTATGGGGTACTTGGGGTACTCCGCAACGCCCTTGTATTCCCTGTCGTCCTGATAGGGTATGTTTTGAACAAAGGCGGATACAAACCCCGCTATGTCATAGTCCGAGGTAAAACCGTTGTCTATCGCCATGCCTCTTAAGGTTTCGGCAAGAGCTGTCATTCCGCTTATGTCCGCCTCATCTGTGGCGTACACAGAGTAGTCATACACTCTGGGCTTTGATGAATAGTAGTTATAATCGTAATACGAAATATCCATGCTCAGAGAAAATTCGTTTCCCCGATAGGGATAAGTCCAGGTGTAAGTCAGGAGCTTGTAGGGAATATTGGGGTTTAGGGTAAATCTAACCCTAAGGTCTGTGTTTACGGCTCTTGAAACCATTGCCGCAACCTCGCTGCGCTGAACGTTGGAGGCGGCATAAAATGTTCCGTATTCATCATTTCCCGTTATAACTCCCGCCTCGTACAGGCTGAGGATTTCGGTGTAGTACGGATTTGAGGTATACACATCCGGTATGGGAGTAATATCGTTAATCTTGCTGTAAGAGGAGGGCATTGCCCTGTATAGGAGATATGCCAGCTGCTCCCGTGTGGCGGGCTGCTCGTAGCGGCCGCTGAATTGATTGGGGCTGATAATCCCCTGCTCCGCCGCATAGCCTAAATAAGGCATGAACCAGGACATATAAGAGGAGGAACCTGCCACCGCTTCTGTGTTGATGGAGTTGCCGTAGCATGAGGCGTTAATCCTTGCGGCAACGGTAACAGCCTCCGCAAGGGTAATATTGCCGCCGGGGTTAAAGGTGTAATCCCCGTTTCCTGTCATAATCCCGTATTCATAGGCAAAGCCCACATAGTAATAGTACCAGTCGGCAGGATAAACGTCCGAATATGTATTGCTGTCATAATCATGGAGCTTGCTGAAGCCCTCGGGAATATAGGCAAAGGCGCATGTTTGGGCGGAGATTATGAAAAATAATACTGCCGCCGTAAGCCTTTTTAGA
Organism: uncultured Eubacteriales bacterium; assembly: GCA_958352815.1. Taxonomy (GTDB): domain Bacteria; phylum Bacillota; class Clostridia; order Monoglobales; family Monoglobaceae; genus Monoglobus. The sequence continues at coordinate 33,049 of CATWQA010000022.1, read as the reverse complement.
TTTTTCATATAAAACACCTAATCCTAATATTTATTTACTCTTATCGGCGTCCTCAACGTCTCCGTCCGCTTCATTGGTGTTTGCGGAGCTGTCATCATCTTGGTCATCATCATTTTCCGCCTCAAGAGTAACAATCGTTTCCTCAATTCTGTGCTCCGAGACCTTGATAACGTTGATTTTCATTCTGCCGAAGGTCAGCTCGGGGGTCTCCCCGTCAGTGGGAACGGTTCCCAGCTTATCCAGTATAAGTCCGGCAAAGGTGTTATACTCATCATCGGGGATCTCAATACCCAACTCGTCCTCAACATCTTCAATCTCGGCGCTTCCCATAACAAACCACTTGTTTATCTCTCCGGGAATGGGATAAATCTCAAGGTTCTGCTCGGGCTCGTCATACTCGCTGTACAGGTCGCCTACTATTTCTTCCAGCAAATCCTCCTGGGTCACAATTCCTCTAAATCCGCCGTACTCATCAAGGACAATGGCAAAGTGAGCGTTCTTATCCTGCATCTGGGAGAACATTTCGTCCGCCTTAATGGATTCGGGAACAAAGTATGGAGATCTCAGTATGGATTTAAGATCGCCGTTTCTGTCATTCAGCAGGAACCTATAGAAATCACGGCTGTTCACAACACCCAGTATATCGTCAATTGCGTTGCCGCATACGGGATAGCGGGTGTGGTTTGTCTCGTTAATGATCTCCTCCCACTTGTCGGCGCCGTCGTTTATCCAGAGGATAACTGCATCGGTTCTGTGGGTCATAATATCCACAACGGGCTTGTCGTCAAGCTCAAAGATATTGTGAATCATCTCTTTCTCGTCATCATCAATAACTCCGCTTTCAGAGCCGATATCAACCATCATGCGTATTTCTTCTTCGGTAACGTCTTCGTCGTTATCGTCAGGGTTAATTCCGAAAATCTTGAGGATTATGTTGGAAATCAACCGAGGCAGACAGACAAAGGGCATACTGAAATAGGTGACGAACTTTGAAATTGAAGCAAAGGAAAGAGCGATAGATTCGGCATGCTTACCGGCAATACCCTTGGGCAGAAAAACGCCGAAAATCAAATACACCATAGCCGTTACAACCATCGTAATAAGGAACGACAGAATAAACGCCCCGGACTGACCCATGCCGAGTTCAGAAAAATAACGGCTCAGGGGTATCAAATACATAGACATAGCGCACATTCCTATTCCCAGGACAAGCAGGGTGTTCGCAAACTGCATTCCGGCTCTGAATGCACCGGAGCTGCCGTCAAGAAATTCAAGAAGGCGCAAAGATCTTTTATTCCCGTCGTCGGCAAGACGCTTTAAGCGGGAGTCATTAATAACGACCGTAGCCTGTTCAATACAGGTCAAAAGCATACTTAAACCAAATAAAATCAGAATTACTACCCATAGCGATCGCACAGGGGGCAACGTGTCCAAAAAAGATCATCCTTTCATATTAACAGGGCAGCGGCTCTTGGAGAAAGCGCTGCTCCGCCGCCGAAGCGGAACCTATATTTATATTTTGGAATTTAGCTTCACCAAAATACAGTTATACTCCATTATAGCATGATATAGGTGTATTGTCAAGGTATGAAATTGTTTATTCGCATTTGGCAAGATACTGCCGCCCGCGGCGGTATTTTGATAAAGGCTTTGCCTTTATCAAAATAATCGGGTTTGAATATGTGTTAATCATTACGCCGTAGGGGGCGGCTTCCCAGACGCCACGTATACAAACTAATGTGAAAATATAAATTAACCGAGATAATGATTAAAGAAAATCCCAATTCCGTACAATATGATGTTTTCTGTAAATATTACGGGCGGGGCGGGATTTGTTTTTGGGAACGGGTTTGATTATATATTAATGATATAAATTCGTAGGGGCGCCGCTTGGTCAGCCCCGAGAAGATAAACATAACTTTTCTTTCCTTACATAAACAAAAAGAAGCGGATTTGTCACCGCTTCTTTTGTTTGCCGTCATCTTCTCGGATAAGTATTTCTGATAGGTCGCAGTCCAGAACTTCACATATTTTGTCAAGGTGTTCTAAATTGATACGCTCTGTTAATTCATGGTAAAGTTCATTAATTGTGTTCGGGCGTATACCTGTTTTTTTCGCAAGTTTTGATTGCGTCCATCGGAGTTCCCCGAGCTTGCGGCTTAGCAAAATTCTAATAGCCATTACGCTACCCTCTTGCTAATTATATCATCGATGTTGTATTTACTGTATAATTTGATATAAAATACCAATTTGCGATATTTTTTATCATAGTTTGATACAACCATGTGCAATGTCACAAACCTGTCATTGACATGTCACAAACAAAGTGTTAAAATGGTAAATGTAAAATTCTAAAATTTATATATCGGCTGTCAAAGGATTTTGGCAGCCGATTTTTAGTCTGAAAGGAGATTGTGAAATAATGCTTCCCTCTCTAAATAATATTTAGGAGGACGCAAAATGAAAAATCAAATTGTAATGCGTAAAGTCGGCGACTTAGTCATGTATGACAATAACCCTCGTAATAATAATGAGGCTGTTGACAAAGTGGCTGAGTCAATTATAAAATTTGGCTTTTTGGTGCCGATAGTCATTGACAAAGAAAATGTTATTGTTGCAGGAGAAACGCGCCTGAAAGCGTCAAAAAAACTAAATCTGTCAGAAGTTCCGTGTATTGTTGCAGATGATCTGACAGATGAGCAAATCAAGGCGTTTAGGCTTATTGAGAATAAAACATCTGAATTTGCATCATGGGATTTTGAGAAACTTGAAGAAGAACTGAACGAAATAAATTTGGATATGTCTCAGTTTGGGTTTGAAGATTTTGGAAACGAATTTATTGACCTATTGCTAAATGATGATGATTTAATCTCTAAGACTACATCGCCTGATGAATTTAGCATGACGCTTTTATTTCCTAATCAATACAAGGAAGATATTACCGCATTTTCTCGTGAAGAGCTCTCGGAAATAATCATTAGGGAGGCGACAGGGCTTGCCTGAATGCGGAAGTCAAATAGTTCTTTGCGATGTACCGGTAAGATTTGACACATACAAGGGTTGCAGTCATCTGTGCAAATATTGTTTTGTGCAGCGAAAAGTTGATATTTCAAACATATCTAAGAATGAAACGGCAAAAACATTACTATCGTTTATAGACGGAAAACGTACAAGCGAAACAAATTGGTGTGACTGGAAAATACCTTTACACTGGGGCGGTTGTAGCGATCCGTTTCAGCCGATTGAACGGAAATACCGTTATTCCTTTGAGGCCTTAAAGGTTTTTGCTCAAACCCAGTATCCGTTTATTGTGTCAACAAAAGGTCGAATTATTGTTGAACCTGAGTATCTGGAATTAATAAAAAAATGTAATTGTGTTGTTCAGATTTCAGCGGTATGTAAGGAATATGATAAACTTGAACCGGGTGCACCAACGTTTGAAGAGCGTTTGGAAATGATAAGGGAAATATCTAAGTATAAGCGCGTTCTTGTTAGAATACAACCATATATGCCGGAAGTACATAACAGCATTGCAAAGAACATAAAACGATTTGCGGAAGTAGGAGCGTACGGCATTATCGTGGAGGGAATGAAATTCTTCAAATCTAAAAAGGGACTTGTAAAGGTGGGTGGAGATATTTGTTATCCTTTGTACGTACTTAAACCGCGGTTTACTTCTCTGAAAGACCTGGCGCATAGCTTGGGACTTAAGTTTTATTCTGGAGAAAACAGACTTAGGTATATGGGTGACAGCCTTTGTTGCTGCGGAATAGACGATTTAGAGGGCTTTAAAGGCAATTCATATAATATAAACCACTTTCAAAATGGCGGTATAGAAAGCCCAACTGAAGTTATGAAGAAAAAAGGTACGGCGGATGTGTTCAAAGCTATATCGCAGAAAACAGGCGAAACCAAAAGATTAAAAGAAACAAGCTTTGCAATAGAAATGAAAGATAGGTTTATAAATAAAAAAGAATACTTTGATGTGATATTTGGAAAAAAGGATGTTAAAAGAAAATAGTGCAGCACTACGTATAGGCGAGATTGCCTAACGATGTAATGAAATGCGCATGAACGAGATTATAATATTGGACTTGTGGGAACTGTACATCACTTATATATGGAGCTGAGGGGCGGGCGGCTGTGATGAATGAATTAAATTTTTTCTGGCGTTATTAGATACGCCTTTTTTTATTTCTTTACACGGAAAAGCAAACAAAAATATTGATACGAATAAACAAAAAACAATAGCGGGGTGGTGATATGGCGAGAGCGCCTAACGAAAAAGCGGAAAAAGCAAAAAAGTTATATTTTAAAGGAATGAAGCTGGTTGAAATTGCCAAAAAGCTGAATGTTCCCGCCGGTACTGTCAGGCGATGGAAAAGCACACAACATTGGGACGATGAGTTAAACAATGATAACAACGGAAGTTGTAATGAACGTTCATCTAAAAATACAAGTGTTCGAGATAAAAGCACGAACGCTCGCAAAAGAGGCGGGTAGCGAGGTAATAACAACAACTTCAAACACGGCGCATACAAGCCAATATATTATGATAATTTAACCGACGAGGAAAAAGAAATGTTTTCCTCCGTTCCCGATGACCCTGAGAAGCTGCTTACCGACCAAATCGCACTGTTATCTATCAGGGAAAACAGACTGATGTCAAGTATAGCTTATTATACAGGGGAATGGACTGCTGTTCAAGATAAGCTAATTCCATCGAGGGCAAACCGAGTTATTACAAGCACACAATTTGAAAATTCGCACGGTTCACACTCAAACAATAAGGTTACAACGGTTGAAAGCGAAAAAACCGATGCAATAAACGTTATTGAAAAACTCGAGTCCGAGCTGACAAAGGTTCAAAGGCAGAAAACAAAAGCTATTGAGTCTTTGGCGCGTCTGCGGCGGGAAAAAGCAATGAACAGTGAAGGGAATATTATTATACCAATCGTAATCGAAGGCGGTGAGAACCTTGAAAGCTAAGAGAATATATCTCCCTGATGTTGTCGGTAAAGGTTACGGAACCTACTGGAACAATAAGGGGCGTTATCGGGTTTGTAAAGGTTCTCGTGCCAGCAAGAAGTCAAAAACAACGGCTTTAAACATAATCGTGCGAATGATGCAATACCCGGGCGCAAACACTCTTGTGGTGAGAAACACATACCAAAGTATAAAGGATAGCTGCTTTACGGAATTAAAGTGGGCTATTAATCGGTTGGGTGTCGGAGCCTGGTGGAGCGTAAAACATTCACCACTTGAAATGACATACAAGCCAACCGGGCAAAAGATATATTTTAGAGGGCTTGACGACCCTTTAAAGATTACGTCTATATCTGTTGAGGTTGGCTGCCTGTGCTGGCTATGGATTGAGGAAGCATATGAAATCCAAAACGAGGACGCTTTTAATACTCTTGATGAGAGTATCAGAGGCGTTACCCCGCCGGGGTTGTTTAAGCAAACCACGATTACTTTTAATCCATGGAGCGAGAAACACTGGTTAAAGCGTCGGTTTTTTGATACTGTGTCCGACGATATTCTTGCCATGACTACGAATTATCTGTGTAATGAATGGCTTGACGAGGCGGACAGGCGTATGTTTGAAGATATGAAGAAGAACCGCCCTAAGCGTTACAAGGTGGCAGGACTCGGCGAGTGGGGCGTAACTGACGGCATTGTATTTGAGAATTGGCGGGTTGCGGATTTAACAGATATGATACCGACCTTTTCAAACAGATATTTCGGTATGGATTTTGGTGTAAACGACCCGAACGCATTAGTTTGCTTTGACTTTGAGGCGGGTCAAAAGACAATATACGTGTACGATGAATTTTACCAGGGCAATGTTACTCTTGATGTGATAGAGGCGCAAGTGAAAAAGCGTGTCGGCAATAATTTCGTCACGTGTGACGCAGCGAGCAAGCAAAATATAATAGAACTATGTTCAAGAGGTGTTGCCGCCGTACCGGCTGTAAAGGGTGCGGACAGCGTTACCTTTGGTATACAGTGGCTTCAAGGCTACGATATTGTAGTTGATTACCGTTGTACTCATTTTATAGATGAAATATCCAACTATGAATGGCTAAAGGACAAGACCGGCAACATTTTAGATATGCCAGTTGACGCAAATAACCACCTTATGGACGCTCTGCGTTACGGCGTTGAACCTTTAAGATTTGGAAATACAAGGAGCAAAAGATAATGTGCAATCACAAAAAGATGATAAAAATCAATGATGTTGATGTTTGTTTAAAATGCGGTATGACGGTTTGCAATGGTAAATTTATCCAGATAGACCGAAAACTTATTGAAAAAATAGGAAAGAGAGTGAAGTAATGCGGAAGATAGACCAAGAATATCCTGACTATTCGGCGGAAATAGCCGCCATTAACAGCGGCGGCGTTTCAGCGAAGGGCATTGACGTAAAACTGCTTTACCGTATAATTAACAAGCATAAGGGTAATGCGCTATACAATAAAAAGCTATACAGTCGATATAAAGCTAATGCTGACGGCGTGCCTATATTTGAGCGAAAGCCCCGATTTGATGACAACGAAATAAACAATAAAATCAATAATGACTTTTTTGGTGAGATAATCGATTTTAAGGTTGGATATTTTTCAGGTGAACCAATCGGATACAGCTACAGCAAGACAAAGGAAAGCCGATCGGATACCGGGGGAGATGAAAAAGTTGACGCTGCGGCAAAAATATTGACTGATTTTGTCACCTGTAACAATATGTACGATATAGACATGGAAATCACTAAGTTTGCGGCAATATGCGGATATGCGGGGCGGCTGTTTTATATCGACAAACCCGAGGGCAACGAACGTTGTATGGTTGTAAAGCCCTATGAATGTATAGTACTATCGGATACGGAAGTTACGGAGCCTCAATACGCCGTGCGGTATTATAAAACAAAGGATATACATGACAAAACTGTATGGAAAGTCGAATTTTATGACGATGCCTATATCTATTACTATGAGGGGAATTTGGGAAATTTAACCTTTGTTAAGTCGGAATTGCATATGTTTAACTATTGTCCCTTGCAGCTTATACCCAACAATAAAGAAATGCTGGGGGACGCAGAAAAGGTTTTAACTCTTATTGATACATACGACAAAGAGCTGTCGGACTGCGATAACGATATTGAGTCTTTCGCAAGGGCTATGCTGGTATTTGAAAACTTAACCACATCAGAAGAAAAGATGGCGGAAGCCCAGGCTTCGGGCGTATACAGCTTTTATTCAGGTGCGGCAAACGGTAAAGTGTACTACCTAACAAAGGATATAAACGACACTTTTACCGAGAACCAAATCACAAGGATAGAAAATAACATTTACCGTTTCAGCAAAACCCCTAATCTGAACGATGAGCAATTTAATTCCGCGAGCGGTATAAGCCTAAAATTTAAGCTGACGGGTCTTGAAACAAAATGCGGTATGTTTCAGGCAAAAATGCAGGCGGCTGCCACATATATGTTTAAGCTGCTCGGCGAGTGCTGGCAGCGGCATAAGCAGGTTGAATTTGACCCGCTTCAATGCGTTATGGACTTCAAGCGCAATTTCCCGCTGGATATATTGGCAGAGGCGCAGGCGGCGCAAGCTATGATAAACGCAGAACTGCCTAAACGGGTGGCATATTCCATAGCGTTCAGCTGCATAGACGATATAGAATGGGTTATGCAGCTCATTGAGGAGGAACAAAACAGTATTCCGCCACTATTCTCCGAAAATGATAACAATAGTAATGATGAAGCGGCGGTTAGCAGCAGCGCTGTAGGTGAGACAAATGCCGTATAGTGAATTTGAACTTGAAGAATATCTTGATCAGGTGCGCAGGAGAGCGGAGCAAAGAGAAGCTGAAACCGAGAAAAAGATAAGAGAAATATATCTGACTCTTGCGGTTGGTTTAACTGCGTGGCTTGGCAATCGTTATGCACGTTATGCGGTTGATGACAGTCTGACATTTGAAATATTGCGTTCAAAAGGACAATATACTAAATTTATTAGAGACGTTCAACACCAAATTGACAATGCCTATCCGAAGTTAAAAAACGATGTTGAGATTATGATTAATACTACATACAAAACTTGTTGGCAGGGAATGTGTGACGGAGTTGCCAAAAGCGGTAAAACCGATGACTTGCATAAAATTTTTAAGGGTGCGAGGACAATTACATCGGAGCAAATAGAAGCAGCTGTACAGAACGCCGTGCCGAGACTAAGGCTCACGCCTATATTAGAGCGTAACAGAAAGCAAATAATACTTAATATACGCCATGAGATAGGCATTGGACTGACGAATGGGGACAGAATGTCAACCATGGCGCAGCGCATAAGTAAATGTGTCGACGGTGATTATAAAAAATCAATGCTGATAGCACGAACGGAAGCCCATAGAGTGCGTGAGTTAGCCTTTAACGACAGCGCAGTGCACCTTGACAAGGTAATGCGGGATAGCGGTTCTGAATATCGCATGGTGAAGATATGGCGCAATATGGCTGACGGAGCTGTTCGCAAAACAGATAAGGCAAATCATGTTGATATGGAGGGGCAGACGGTTCTTGCCAATGAGGACTTCACTCTTGTTCAGAGCGGCGGAAAAACCAAATGCCCCGGCAATTCGGGCATAGCTGCTGAGGATTGCAATTGCCGCTGCTTTGCCCAGCGGGATATAATAAGCGACGCCGAGTTTTATGCTGCAACAGGGCGGCATTTTCCCGAATATGAAGAAAAAGTGTTTACAAATCAGCAAAAGCGTGGTATAATAGATAATGACAGCGTTGATTACATGAGCAACAGCTTCAGACCTAAGTTTAGCGATGAAAATGTTGTCAGTGTCGGCGATATGCATATTCCTGTAAAAAGGGTTACCAACAGCCAATTTAAAATGTACACCGATGTAGAGTATACAGGCAGAAATAAGGCTGTCCGCTTGACCGAAAAGAATATGCGCACGGTGTCGGAGATGATGGACGCAGGTTTTGAAATGCCTAAAATAGTTGTTGTTGACTTTGATAAGCATGGGATAAACAGCAATGCTATTGCAGGGTATACCAAAAGCACAAAAACGATGTTCATCAACAGCAAGTATGACACCAACGAAAAGATAAAAGCCTATGTAAATGAAACAAAGGGATATTTTTCAAACAGCACCAAATATGCCCCGTATCTTCATGAGCTGGGGCATAAACGGTATGAGGACGCCTTGGAAGCATATGCAAGGAATAACGGCATTACAGTTAACAGGGCAAGAAATATCATTGAAAATAGGCTAATGGATTATGTAGGCGAAGAGCGAAAAACAAATGAACTTTTCATTTCTAAAAATATCAGTAAATATGCGGAAGATAGTTATTTGGAACACGTAATTTCCGAAATTTTTGCCGAATGCTTTAGTGCCGAAAGCAAAAATATACATATGGAAAATATTTTAAGGCTTCTTAATATGAGGAGATGATGAGACATGATGATGCCGAGCGACAGAGTATTAGAATTATGGAAAATAATTGATGAGGGCACTGGAGAGGAAAAGCGTAAAGCTCATAAAGAACTCAAAGAAATAGCGAAGAAGAAAAGAGAAGAAAGAGAGAAAAACCCGCCTCCGTGGGGAGATTTGATGTTGTAACATAGCATTTAAGCACCTGCCGTTTTGGTAGGTGCTTTTTCGTGCATGTTTTAGGGAAATACGCATATTAAGAGGTGATTACAATGAATGATGTATTTGAGTGTACAGAGCGCATAGAAATCGGATTATTTGCCATTGAAAAGGGTAGTCGGTGGAAAATATGCGGGTTTGAATACGACGACCTCCCGCAGAAATCAAAGGTACGCATATGTGAGATGAATGTGTTTAGCGATGATGTGTGGATAGAAATTCCGCAGTCGTTGTTTGCGTTAAACTTTAAGCAGGAGGTATGCGACTAAACATGAATAATTTCAATATCATTTATAAAATACTCAAGTACCTTGAAACGGCTATGGATTATGATGAGGTGGATATGGACTTTATTTCCCCCGAAAGGCTCGGTATTTCACAAAATCGCTGGAACTCCGTAATTGAAATGCTTACAGCTATTGAGTACGTAATAGGCATTGCAATAAAGAGCGGGGCGCAAGGTGAGGTTGTTTTATCGGTTAGCACGCCACGAATTACCCCAAAGGGTTTAAAGTATTTAAACAAAAACCCATTGATGAGAGAAGCCGCCAACATAGCAAAGGGTAAAAAGGCTATTATGCCGGGCGCATAAACTTAATAATCTAAAGCATGTCTTAGGACGTGCTTTTTTGTTTTGGGAGGTGAATTTGAATGTATAAGGTATGTCCTACCTGCGGGCGGGAATATACAGAGCTTGCAAACTACTGTTCAAAATGCGGTGTTATGCTTGAAAAACCACTTAACGAGTGTTCCGAAAAGAGGACAACTCTGTGTTCTGAACGCACTTATGCGGATGATGATATATATTGCGCATATTGCGGTGCGCTTACTACATATGCAAAGGAACGAAATTTATAAGCTAATACAAAGCCCCATTGCGGGCAGTATAGAAATGCACAGGCACGTCTTAGGGCGTGCTTTTTTATGCGGTTGTAGCTCAATTGGCAGAGCAGAGGACTTTTAATCCGCAGGCAGGGGGTTCAAATCCCCCCAACCGCACCATAGTGGGCAATAGCTAAGTAACTCGGACTGCGTGGGACTTGGCTGTTGAACTCAAAAAAATATTATGTGGAAGTTCGCACAGGCGGACTAACTCAAAGGAGGTTTTATTAATGGCTGAAAACACAGCAGGTAACGGAACAGGAACAGGAACAGGAACCAATCAGGGTTCCCAGAGCCCGGAAAACACCAACACAAACGGCGGTACACAGCAGCAGACAAGCGAAGAAAAGGACAAAAATCAGCAGCAACAGCAGTCAAGCACAGGCTTTGATTACAACAATCCCGAATTTCAGCGATTTATTCAGTCTGAAATCGACAGGGCTACAAACAAGCTGGGCAACGACAATAAGCAGCTGAGAACCCAGCTTGAAAACCTGCAAAAATCAAAAATGACAGATGACGAGCTGAAAGAAGCGGAGCTTGCAGACAGGGAAAGAAAGCTCAACGAGCGGGAAGCAGAGGTTAAGACCGAGAAAAACCGTATGTATGCCCTTAGCAAGATTAAAGCCGCAGGGCTTGATGACGGTTCAGAGACAGCATTAGGGTTGATTGATTTGGTTATGGCTGATGATGAAAAGGGGATTGACGGCAAAGTGACAACCCTTGACACCCTTGTAAAAAAGCTCGTTGAAACCCAGGTAAATAAAGCGTTTGCCGCTAACGGCAGGCAGCCCGGAAGCTCAAACTATAACGGAGCGAAAGACACCAATAAAAATACAGCGGCAATTGACGCAGGCAAAAAAGCGGCTGCTGTAAACAAACAGGCTAAAAGCATTTTAAATTATTATACAGGAGGTAAAGAGTAGTAATGAAGTTCACAAGTTCAACCGTTGCAGGAGACAAGAACATTCTTGCAAACGACCATTTTGTAGCGATACCGTATGACTGTTCAAACATTAATGCCAATTCAGACGGCATAATCCCCGCAGGAACCATTATACCGGCAAATGATAAAACGGCGATAGGCGTTTTGCTGACCGATGTCGTTAAGGCCGAAAACCCCAACGGAACAATTGTTATACACGGCTTTATCGAGACAAGCAAGCTGCCGGCGGCACCCTCGGAGGACACAACCTCATCGGGCACTACTACGGCAGGCGCAAAAACCGTTCTCAACATGATTAAATTTATATAAGGAGTGATGACGAATGAAACTTAGAGACATTTTTACAGCTGAAAGCATAGCGGCAAACTACACAGAAGCCGCCTCAAATAAGATACCCTACTTTGGTGCGGGTCTGTTCCCGGCGGCAAAAAAACAGGGGCTTGACCTCAAATGGATTAAGGGATATAAGGGACTTCCCGTATCTCTTGCGCCCTCGAATTTTGACAGCAAATCAAGGTTTAGAGACCGTGTGGGAGTACAGCTGTCTGAAACACAGATGGCGTTTTTCCGTGAGAGTATGCTCGTAAAAGAGGCGGACGAACAGGAGATTATGAGAGTTCAGGACAGCAACGACCCCTATGCGGCGCAGGTCCTTGAGCGTATTTACGATGACACGGCAACTCTTGTTGACGGCGCAGATGTTGTTCCCGAGCGTATGAGAATGCAGCTTTTGGCACCGGTCAGCGGCAAGATAGGTATCAGCATTGTTGCGGCAGATACAGAGGGCAAGCCCGTTAATTATACATACAACTACGACCCTGACGGCTCATGGAAAACAGAGCATTATATGCAGATTGTAGGCACCACAGATAAATGGTCGGCTTCATCGACCTGCGACCCCATGAAAGATTTGGAGGAAGCTCTTGACGCACAGGAACAGGTATCGGGAACACGCCCTGAAATCGCTCTGATGTCAAAGGCAACTTTTAAGCTGCTGAAGAACAGCGAAAAGGTCAGAAGCGGAATACTGGCTCAGAACGTGACCGCCAACGTGAACTACACTTCAAAAAAGGTTCAGGAGTATATAGAGGAAGAGCTCAATATTAAGATTGTGGTTTATACAAAGAAGTTCAGAGACGAAAGCGGCACAACAAAGGCTTTTTATCCTGATAATCTGGTTACCCTGCTTCCCAACGGCTCAATCGGAAAGACCTACTACGGCACGACCCCGGAGGAGAGAACGCTTATGGCGGACGTCAATGCTGACGTTTCAATTGTAAACACAGGCGTTGCGGTTACGGTTACTACAACAACAGACCCTGTGAACACGAAAACAACAGTGTCTGAAATCGTCCTGCCCTCCTTTGAGGGAATGGATAATATCTACGTATTGGAGGTGGCTTAGTATGGCAACTGTTACATATCCCTATGCCGTTAAGGTAAACGGCAAAATCTACCCGCCCAACACAGAGGTTTCCGTTGATGAAAAGGAAGCAAACACCGAAAATACTTCTAAGGCAGTAAAACGCACCGCAAAAAAGGAAGCGTAAGGGCTATGACGGCGGAAGACTTGAAAAGCTGCGGAATAATCATTGACGGCGCAGACGAAACAACAGTGTTGACCGTAGAGAGCGCACTGGAATATGTTAAGGCAAACACCAATTTGGAGTTTGAATTAACGGATATTGCAAGCATAGCCGCCCTGCCGTCCTGCGTGAAATTGTTTGTCGTTAAGTACAACGAGATTATGAGCAAGGACAGCGGCGTTACAAGCGAAAGCCTGGGAGGAATGTCGCAGAGCTTTGAAACAGGCGATAAAAACACACTGTTTTATAATCTGCTCTGCGGCTTATGCGGGCAGTATGTTGTATCACAGTTTAAATGTGCCCCGAGGATTGGGAGGTATGTATATGGGCGTTAAAATAAGAACCGTCAAAAATGATATACCAAAAATGCAGAAAACATACGCCGCTCTTAACGGCAAAAAGATACAGGTTGGAGTTTTCGGCGAGCAGGCTTATATCGCCGGCGTTCATGAGTACGGTTGTAATATAACGGCTAAAAACAGCAGATACCTTACAATCCCTTGCAGTAAAAAATCCTTTGGAAAAAGAGCAAGGGACTTTAATGACTTGTTCTTTATAGAGGGAAAAAGCGGCGAAAAATTTCTTGCAAGAGAGGTGGGGAAGGAAAAAATCGAATGCCTTTTTTGGCTCACTAAATCCGTACATATCCCCGAGCGTTCTTTTTTGCGTGCGGGGCACGATGAAAATATTGACGAAGTTATCACGAAGTGTGAACGACTGCAGAAAAGTTTAGGCAGTGGTGCAATGTCAGTTGATGAGTATTGTAATGCAATAGGTCAATTATTGGCTGACAGGATTAAAAAGTATGCGCGCGACCTGAAAACCCCGCCAAAATCGTCTATAACATTAGCCGCTGCGCCAAGCAAGACCAATCCACTTGTAAATACAGGTGATATGATAGGAGCAATAAACTACAGAGTGGAGTAATAAAGATGAAGCTATATAACTTTAAGAGGCTGATAGACAAGTACAGCGTGGATTTTGTCCTTATTGCGCCGTCCGAGGGCAAATATGAGGGCGGTATATATGTTGATGGTGAGGGTGAACAAATTAAGATGAGAGGCGCTATTGTGCCGATGAGTATGCGCAAGGTCTATCAGCCCGGGGGTAATTATTCAGCCCAGGACAAGGAGCTTTACACAGTCACTCAGATTGATAATGCGCTGCTCGGCGGCAAGGTTATATATAAGGGCTGTACCTACAGCATAGAAGAAGAAACAGATTACTCCGACTATGCGGACGCATATCATTATTTACTCAGAAAAGAGGCGGATATATGATTGAATATAAGAAAAAACGTGACACAATCGTCAATCTTCTAAAGGCGCATACAGGGGTTGAGGTTGTATTGGCAAACCAGGCGGCACATATACCGCCCTATCCGTATATTTCATTTACAATTACCACGCCTATGACAGCAAATAACGGTACATACGGACGGTATAGCGACGGTTTTGACCGCAAGCCCGTAAAGCAAATATGGAGTATAACATCGCAGGCGCAGACTCTTGACGAGGCACAGGAGACATCCCAGAAAGCGCATGATTTTTTTGACCGCTGCTATGAGGTGTTGGCGGAAGATGAAATTGCGGTGGTGCGGCTCGGTGATATAACAAGCAGAGACAATTTTTTAACAACTGAATATGAGTACAGGTGCGGTTTTGATGTAACCTTTGGGCTGATGAACGAGATTAAACGTTCAGAGCTTGACGAGGGAGAAATTGAAACCGCAAATATTATTTTAGAATAGGAGGAATAAAGCATGACATTGGATATTACGGTAAATCTGACAACCGAGCAGGTAAGCGGTACGGCAGGCACCGGCGTACCTCTTTTGCTTGCAGGAAATCAGACTAAATCGGTACCTTTTACGGTTTGCTCAAATTTAAAAGACCTGGAGGAGTTGGGATTTACTCCCGAAATGAAAATTTATGAAGCGGTGAAGCTGCTGAAAAGCCAGAATAACCCGCCTAAGAATTTTGCAATACAGACAACGAAGAACAGTATCTGCGATATATATTCAGAGTTTAAAGACGAGGCTTGGCGGCAGGCAATTGTTGTTGAATTCGGCGACAAGGATACGGTTACAGGCTTTTCTGACTGGATTGAAGCAAGAGATGATAAAATGTTTTTTGTATCTATCAGTATTAACGGTGCAAATGCGTTGTCGGACAGCGAATTTACAACGCAGTGGGTCGCAGCTATCAGCGATTTAAAAGATAATAACCGCACAGTTATTATGTACTATGATGACACGGTGGACACCCCCGAAGCTGCTTTGGTAGGTGCGACGGCAGCATATAATGCAGGCGAGTTTACATACAAGAATATGATTTTAACCGGGGTACCGGCTCTAAAACTTTCCGACGCACGCATAGCAGCTATAAGCGGCAGCGATGAGACAGGACACGCATTGACTGTTGTTTCAAAAGCAGGCGATATTGTAACAACTGACGGCAAGACGGCAAGCGGTGAGTTTATTGACGTGGTGGACAGCCGCGACTGGATAAAGCAAAATGTAGCATATAATTTGCAGTCACTGCTTAATACGCAACCTAAAGTGCCGTATACTGACCCAGGTATAGAGCAGATGGAAGATGTAGTGTTAAGTGTACTTGATACTGCCTTTAATAACGGCATGATAGCGCCGACAGAGGAGAACAAAAAAGTAGGAAATTACAGTACATCCTTTGCAACCAAGGCTGAAATCAGGGAGCAAAATAAGGAAGCTATAAAAAACCGTTACTATCCCGGCGGCAGCTTTAAACTTGAGCTTGCAGGAGCAATTCATCAGGCAGATATAAACGGGTCGATAATTTGGTAATGAAAGGAGAATAGCAGCTATATGAAAACATATGACGCAAAAGATGTTGTTGTAACCTTTGGAAATGTATATATCACAGGCTTTTCCGAGGATATGATTACTTGTGCAAAAGATGAGGAGCTATTTACTTCATCTGTGGGAGCTCAGGGTGATGTTGTTGTAAATACAACAAACAATCCTCTCGGCACTATTTCAATTACTTTACAGGCGACAAGCCCCCAAAATTCATATCTGACTGACTGTGCCCGCAACGGTACATATGCCTCGTGTTATGTCACAAATAAGAATTTAGGCGAACGCTGCGGCGGTTCTCAGGCGCGTATCAAAAATTACCCCGAGAAGGAATACGGGGCAGAAGTCGGCGACAGAACCTTTGAAATCCAGGTATTTGATTACGATGAGAAAGCTGTTTAGCATATAACCGGTGTGGATTACACGCCGGTTTTAATTTTATGAAAGGATGATTAATATGGCAAACAACAAATTTTATACAGTAACTAAAGAGATAAAGGGTAAGACATATAAAGCCCAGTTTAATGGGCTGTCTTACGTGTTGAAGCTCACGGACGAGACTTATGTCAGCGATACGTCCAGCAATCACAGCAACGTGAAAATGTCGGAAAGGCTTTTCGATGAAGTGATTGTTGTGCCATCGAATTTAACACCTGACAGCTTTGATGATATGGACGAATATAACGAGGTTGTAAAGTTTGCGCTTCAGGTGGCGCAGGGCAAGTTTCGAGACTCGGCGGACACCGGCACGGAAAAGAGCAAGGGATAATTGGGCAATGTGGCGGCTTGTTTTGAGTGATTGCGGTTTAGATTATAACACCGTTTTCCATCAAATGACCCTCGGAGAGGTCCGAGAAGCAAATGCCGCCCTCGATATTAAAATTGAAATGGAAAAGAGAGCCCGAAACAAAAAATAGATAGTAGGTGTTAAATGTGCCCAGTGGCAACGTTATACGTGAAGACGTTATACAAATCAGTTTTGATATAAATACTTCATCGTTGGCAGAGGGGCTGAAAGGCCTTAGCGAAGAATTGCCCAAAATAGTTAATGAAGCAGCTGAAGACCTTACTAAAATTGGAGAAGAACTTAACAAAAATTCTGAAGCTGCAAAAGAAATGGGTAAATCCACAAAACCCGCAACAGAAGGATTTAAAGATACGGCATCCGAAGTTAATAAAACTTCTCAGGCGCTTAATCTTGCCAATACAGGCATAAAACAGTTTGATACGGGGGTTGCTGCAGTAAAGAGCAAGCTCAAAGAAATGGCAAACACAGGACTTGATAAATTAACCCATCCTATTCAAACAATTACATCTGCTTTAGGTTCGGCGCAAGACGCAGCCGGTGACTTTGTTACCAAACTCAGAGACATCGGAAAACAAAAATTATCGCCGATTGCAAACGGATTTGAGCAGATAAAGTCAGCCTTAACAGAGGGAAAAACAGGCTTAGCAGGCTTTGGGACAGCTTTAAAGAACATAGGCAAGATAAGCGTTTCAGGGGCTGTAAGCGGCTTAAAAAAGATTGCCGAAGGCGCCAAAAAAGGTGTAGACGGGCTTAAAGAGCTTGCAAAGCAGAAGTTCACGGATTTAACAAAATCACTTGACGGTGTAGGGAAAAAGTTAAAAGAGATTGGCTCGAAGGCTCTTGGCGCGGCGGGCAACCTGGGAAAAATGTCCCTTAAAGGTCTCGGCATGGGAGCCGCTGCAGGAGCAGCAGCACTCACGGCAGGCGTGACTGCTTCCGTAAAAGAGTACGCCGATTACGAGCAGCTTGTCGGCGGCGTTGAGACCCTTTTCGGCGACAGCGCAGGAACTGTTCAGCAATATGCGAGAAACGCATATAAGACAGCCGGCTTATCTGCAAACGACTATATGGAAACCGTTACCGGTTTTTCCGCAAGTATGCTTCAAAGCCTCGGCGGAGATACCGCAAAGGCGGCGGAACTGTCTAATCAGGCTATGACAGACATGTCGGACAACGCCAATAAAATGGGTACCGACATGGCGTCCATACAAGACGCATATCAGGGTTTTGCAAAGCAAAATTATACAATGCTGGACAACCTGAAGTTAGGCTACGGCGGTACCCAGGAAGAAATGCAGCGCCTGCTTACAGACGCTGAAAAGATAACAGGCATAAAATACGATATGTCATCATTCGCCGATGTAACCGAGGCGATACATGTTATCCAAACGGAGATGGATATAACGGGAACAACCGCAAAAGAAGCAAGTACGACTATAAGCGGTTCGTTTAACTCCATGAAAGCCGCATGGCAGAACGTTCTTGTTGACCTGGTAAACGGCGGCGATGACTTAGATAACAGTATAAACGCTCTTGTTGAGACGGCGACTACTTTTGCTAAGAATATTATACCGGCGGTTGAAAGCGCAATGGGCGGAATGGAACAGTTGATAGACGGACTGGCTCCTGTAATCGGCGAAGCTATACCGACGCTTGTATCATCTCTGTTGCCTCGCTTAACAAACAGTGTTGTATCGCTGCTGCAAAAACTTTTGAGCAGTTTAGCGGATAATGCTCCAATGCTTGCACAAGGGCTTAAAGATACCCTTATAATTGCAATACAGGGTCTCACAACTTTATTACCCACCCTCTTAACTGCTGCAAGCCAGATAGTAATAAGTCTTGTTCAGGGGCTAACAGAAGCAGCTCCACAGATTATTGACGGAGTAATTGCGGTTTTAAACGCTCTTGTTGACGGACTTATGTCAAATCTGCCTATGCTGTTGATTGCTGCGCTTAATCTTGTAATGGCATTGGCTGACGGACTTATATCAAATCTGCCGACCATTGTGCAGACAGGTGTAAACTTAATTACAGGATTAATACAGGGTCTTGCGTCAATGCTGCCGCAGATAATAAGTATGGGTATTCAGCTCATTGTTAAGCTGGCAGTCGGATTACTGCAAGCTATACCACAGCTTTTAATAGCAATTCCACAAATCACAAAGGCTATTTGGGACGGATTTACCTCAGTAGATTGGCTTGACTTAGGTAAACAGATTATACTCAGCATTTGGGACGGTATCAAGTCTCTTGCCGGCTCTATATGGGACGGTATTAAGTCAATATTCACAGGCGGCGGAGGTTCAAGCGAGCTGGATAGTGCGGCTTCAAATGCAGGAGCTACATATGCAACGTCCTTAAATAATAGCTTAAGCTCTATGAGCCTTGATACGAGCGGCTTAACAAGCGGCTTAAATATGGACTTATCAATGCAGGGCGCAGAAAGCGCTACGTCTTGGAGCAACAGCTTTACTTCATCTATGAGCGGAGACGGGGCAGGTCTTGCTTCCACAACAGAGACATTGTCAAGCGGCTTAAGCATGGATTTGACGGAACAGGGAACGGCAAGTGCGACCTCGTGGACAAACAGTTTTAACTCAAATCTAAACGGTGAAAGCACAAACTTGTCAATGACAACGGAACAAGTAAAAACGTCCATGAATGTTGATTTGACGGCCGAGGGAACGCAAGCTGCCAATACATGGAATGTCGGTTTTACAAACGGTATATCCCAGGTAACAGCCTCAATTTCAACCGCTATGGAAGGCGTGAAAGCAGCTCTAAGCGTTGATTTGTCAGCCGTTGCGTCTGCAATGTGCAGTGGGCTTGTCTCCGGCGTAGCTTCCGCATGTTCAAGCATTACCGTTTCAGCTGCAACATCTGCGTCCTCTGTCAGAACTACGGTTATTAACTGCGGTTCGGCGGTTGTTTCAAGCGTGACAAGTAGCATGAACAAGCTTAACAGTGTTATTACCTCCGGTATGAACAGCGCTGTATCAACCGTTAGAAGCGGTTCCAACAGCATAAAAACCATATTCAACAGTATTGACCTTAAAAGTTCAGGCTCGAACATGATACAGGGCTTGATAGACGGTATCGAAAGCAAGAAAACAAAGTTGCTGAATACGATACGTGCATTGGCTACGGCTGTCAATTCGGAATATGAGAGAATACAAGATATAAACTCTCCGTCTAAAATCTGGCAGTCTTATGGTGCTTATCAGGTTGAGGGCTTAAACTTGGGCGTTGCAGAAACCATTCCGGAAGCCGAAAAAACGGCTGATGACCTTGCGAATGTTTATACGCCTGAAAGAGACAGCGCAATAACTCAAAACCGCAATACTGTAACCGAGTATAACAGCTACAATCCTGAGTTTAACCTAACAATAAGCGGCACAAATGACGATAGAACCATGGAGCGAAAGGTTAAACGCTGGATTAAGGAAGCGTTGGCAGAAGTTGAAGAAGCAAGACAGCGCAAAATGAGACCTGTACAAGAATTTTAACGAGGAAAAAGGGGCGGATTGCACGCCCCTTTAAGATTTGAAAGGGGCATAGATTAATGGCTTTAATAAACGGTGTTTATATCCACGTTGTTGATGAAAGTGTGGACAGGAGTATGCAGATGTCGGAGCATTCTGTTGAAACAGGTGTAGACGTGACCGACCATGTAAAGCCCGAAGCCGTTGAATTATCATTGTCAGGCTATATTGTGAGCTACACAAATAATATCTCCGAAAGCAATACCGAACAGAAGACAATAAAAGCGTGGTTAAGCCTTGTGAAAAAAGACGGCAGCGCATTTGATACTATGAGCTTTGAACGTCTGCACAATGAGCTTCTGACGTTTTACGGGGGCACGTACTGGGCTGACACAGGAGCAATACAATACATTGACGAAAACGGGGATTTAATAAATTGCAATGTTGAGGAAAACTCTAAGATTTATGCCGTAAAATTTGAGCTTGATATGCCTTACGCCGGTACAGTGCGTATACAAAACGCATATAAAGAATATTGCTGTTTCAATATCATAAATAAAAATACTACCGGGTATAACGTTCGGGACTATGACGCCGACTCTGCCGACATTAACGAATTTGTTTTATCAAATACGTATAACGGAGAAAGCGGAAGAATAAGAACCGAATTTACAAATTATGATATTGAAACAACAACGCTTGAAAGGAGTGAGGAAAAGAGCGCCGCCTGGGTTATCGAATGCTTGCGAGATTGGATGAATAGCGGTACACTGGTGACTTACGAGGGGAGAAACTATATTCAAAACTACCTAATCAAGTCTTTTCAATCGGAACACCCCAACGAAGTCACGGGCGGCGCAAAATTCAGCATGACACTGAAAGAGTTCCGAGGAGCTTTAAACAGTTACAACGGAACAGACGGCAGTATTTCAAGCGGCGGAACACAGCAAATTTCCCAGGGCGAGAACACGGAAGTGTGGTACGAGGTTCAGATTGGCGACAATATGTATGACCTAATATCACAGTACAGCGGTCTTAAAAGAAGCCCTATAAACGGCGTGGAATATACAAATATTGATTGGATAATGCAGAAAAATCCTGACGCATTCGATGATATTACAGACTGCAGCACGCTGCGGGCGTGTACTAAAATACTTATGGGGTACAGATAATGCGAAAAGACAGAATTTTAATTAAAAAAGAGAATATACCTTACAGATTTTCTATTGCGCTGCCCTCCGATATATTCGACCTTGAAATACGTTATAATAAAACGGCAAATCTTTTTTCGGTCTTATTGTATAAGAACGATACTTTGATTTGTATAGAGCCGATTATATACGGCGTACAGCTATTCAAACAGCTTTATCAGCCTTTGCTGTATCCTGCGTTAAGCATTACGCCAATCGACAGCAGCGGCGAAAATAAAGCGGTTACGTGGGATAATTTCAATGAGGCGGTATTTCTGGAAATCGACAATGTAGGTGATAGCGTATGAGCGAAAGAATATTTGACGGCAGACCGCAAACAAGCACATCAAAACTTGTTAAGGCATTGGATATGGTACTTGATGAGAACAGCGAACGCTCATCTCCCGATGGTATGTTTGGGTTTTCAGCAGTCATTCAAACCGATAAGACTGTTTTAAGCAGTTCAATGTTTGACTTTGAATTTGACATACCCTTTGACGATGATACGGTGCCAAATGAAGCGGAAATCACTCTGTATAACCTTTCGCAGAATACCATAAACAATTTCCAAAACGGTAATACTCTTACAATTACTGCCGGATACGGAACAGATACAGGCGTTGTATTAAAGGGTAAAATATCGGCTGTAAAGACAAAGCACAGCGGGGTTGATAAAGTCACAACTGTTTATGTGCTGGACAATATCGATTATGACGATGATGATATTGTGGAACAGACCTTTACAGGCGGTGTAAACGCCAGCTATATTCTGGAAACGCTGCTGAAACAGCTTAATTTGCCCATAGCTGTGTTTCAAGTGCAGAGAGACCACCTATATGATAAGGACGTATCTGTTAAAGGAAGCAAAACAGAAGCGGTCAAAAAATATGCTGATGTGTGCGGCGTGTCCGTATACATACATAAGCAACAGATTTATTGCCGTCCTATTTGGGACGGTGACAATATTCATTATACGGTCTGCGCTGATACAGGTATGATTGACAGCCCGGAACCCTTTGAGGAGTCCAACACAAGTGAAGAATACAAGGACAATGTAACAGGCTATAAAATTAAAATGTTGTTTCAGCATAGAATGGCAACGGCAGCAATTGTTGAGGTATCAAGCAAGGACTATAACGGCAGCTACAGAGTGTGCTCGGGAACTCACAGTTTTGACGGGTTATCGGCTACAACCGAAATAAAATGTATCGAAAACATATCGACTGAAATCGTGCAGCAAGACACTGATACGGCTTACGGTATTGTTGGCGGAACATCGGCGATAGCTGACAGGGTTATTCAAATAGCAGAGGCGGAAATAGGTACAACTGAAATAGGAGGAAATAACAATAACAAATACGGCAGAGAGTTGGGTCAAAACGGCGTTGCTTGGTGTGGTATATTTGTTGCATGGTGCCTGCAAAAGGGCGGACTTGGACTACCTAACTTTAATTATGCGTCGGCGGGAATGTATGCTTATGCGGCACGTAAGAGCGGTTGGGGCACATATCACGCCTTAGGCAGCGGATATACGCCTAAACGTGGAGATTTGTTTATAAGCGGCTATAACGGCACAGACTGGGCTCAACATATCGGTTTTGTACGAGACGACAGTACAGGCAGCACATTCGTAACCGTTGAGGGTAATTCAAGTGACAAAGTAGCCACTCGAACATTAAATAATTCAGATTACACGTTTGTAACACCGCCCTATCCGATTGATAATACGTCAAGCGGATACATAACAAAGCATGTCGCAACCACATACGGATATAACGGTGATGACCCCGGAACATGCGGTTGGGGTCAAATTAATTATCACAATATAGACGGTTGTCATGTTGCTGTGCCTACCTACTGTATCAAATACGCTTCTAACTATAATTCAATATATGCAAATCAGGATTATCCTGAGTTTGCCGGCGGATATGGCACTATTCTTGATGTTAAATCACCTGATACCGGAAAATCATGTCATGCGGTTATAGCTGACTGCGGCAGCTTCGGTATTCACAATCCTTACAATCACAATGCCGCCCTTGATTTACCGCCCAACACATATAATGCGCTGGGATTAGGACCCGGAACACACCCTATACATTACAAGGTAATAGGCAAAATGAGCAAGTGGAAAGGAACGCAAGCCGAAATCGAGGCGGCGTTAGGTAATTAATATGGATTTTAACGAACTGTTTGTAAACGGCAAGATAATCGGCATACATACCGCTTTTGTCGGCAAGGTTCTGTCTGTATACGGAAATATTGCAAGGGTGCAGCCGCTGACCTATTCAAAGAACACAGGCGGCACGCTCAAAGAGCAATCGCCTGTCGCAGCGTATATCCCGCAAAATATTAAGTTTAAGCAGGAAAACATAACATACGTAACATCAGTATCGGGCGGAGGTTCAACGCCTGTAACCTGCGAAAAAGAGACGAAAATGGTTATTACACCTGACACGGTTGCGGTAGGTGATATTGTTTTTTGCGGAGTATCTGAGAGGGATATAACAGAAGAAAATTTAAGCGGGAAAATTATTGAACCCACTCGGCACCATGACATAAACGACAGCGCAATATTAGCGGTATTTTAAGGCGGTGAAATATGAAAGGTTTTAAGGTTGTAAACGGAGATATATCAATAACGGATAACAACATAGACATGACAGAAGGCGTTGAATTTGAGGCGCAGACGATTGAAACGGTTATGCTTACCAATAAGGGCGAAGACGTTTTTGACGAAAACGAAGGCATAAATTTTCGTCAAATACTCGGCAAAGGTATAACGGCGGATATGGTTCAGACGCAAGTCAAAAGTGCGTTTAACCAGGTAAATACGGATTACATTATAGAGGACTTCAAATATGAAGTGGAAAAAGAAAACAGAGTATCAAACGTATCAATCAAGGCTCGAAAGTCCGACGGTTCGATTGTGTCTATAAGCAACAGTTACGGTTAAGAGGTGATAAATTATGAATATTGAAAGCTGGGGGTTATCTGAAAAAGGTTTTTATTGTCCGACCTTTGACGAAATTCTCGCAAGCAAGGTAAAACGTGCCAAAGAGCTGTTCGGCGAGAACATATCGACTGACAATAATACAGCTCTTGGAAAATTTTTACGCATTGAGACAGCTTATGACCACAAAATTTTTGAGGAGCTCGAAAAAGTGTATTATAGCTTTTCGCCTGTTACAGCAGTTGGAGTGTCTTTAGACCGTGCTGTGAGCTTTGCGGGAATGACGCGAAATACCTCGGTCGCCGCCGTACATAAAATAAAGATTTACGGCACTGCCAACCACGTTCTTAAAAAGGGCACTTTGGTTAAATCTTCAAGCGGCGTTGTATTCTACACAACGACTGACTGCACAATCAATGAATATACCATACAGGAAAACGATGTTGAACAATATTATGCAGAGGTATGTGTACAGGCTGTAGAAGCGGGCAGCGGCGGCAATGTATATGATATAAACAGCTTAGTTGATGTGGACAATGATGTAACATTTATACAATACTGCGAAACCGTAACGGACGGCACTGACACCGAAAGAGATGTAGACCTGCTGCGGAGATACAACGACGTTGTTGACGGACTGGGAACCAATACCAAAAAATCAATAATATCCGAGTTGATGAAAATTAACGGCGTGAATAAAGTTATTGTTTGTGAAAATATCACCGATACAGACATGGTTATATCAGATGATTTAACAGTGGAGAGCGGCAAATACGCCATTATTATTTATGCAAATTCAGAGCCTGACGATGAAATTGCGGAGGCAATTTTTAACCGCAAGCCGTTTGGGATTATGCAAAACGGTGTTGAGGTCGTTACGGTAAAGGATGAGGCGGGCGAGTATCACAATGTATACTTTACGTATGTTAAAGAAAAGAGTGTTGACGTAAATGTCAGTTGCCGTGTGAACATTGAATTTGCGGCCGGTGGTATTGAGGAAATAAAAGCCAATATTGAGGATTATATAAATAATCTCGATATCGGAAAGCCTCTTATCTTCAGCAAGCTCTACCAACAGATTTACGCAGTTGCAGGTACCACAGACATAACCGAGCTGACAGTCGATGAGGGAACAAGTTCAATCACTCCGAACGGCGATGAAATAATCAGAGCCGGCGACATAACTGTAACGGTAACAAGCGAATAGAGGTGTGAGAAATGGCAATAAATTACGATAATCCCGTTCAAAATCTACCTGACGCATATAAGAAAGGCGAAGACAGCAATAACTATAAGCTGCTGCGAATAAACAGTGATACGGACGAATTGCTGAGGACAGCGGTACAAAATGTTTTTGATGTATTAAACCTAAATAATGCCAAAGGCAAAGCATTAGATGAAATCTATGGAAGTCGGCTTAATTTACTTCGAGGCAATCTGAGCGATGAACAATATACTATAAGGCTGCGGGCTAAGATAATGCAAAATATGGCAGACGGTTCATTCGATAAAGTGGTTGAAGCTCTTGCTTACGTATTGCAGTGTGATAAGTCTTCCATACACATTGTAGAAAGCGAAACGCCTAACAGAGTAATAATCAAGGACATTCCCCTTACCGTATTGGAAAACGCAGGCTTTGAACCCGAAGAAATAATAGATTTATTAAATTCACTATTGGCTGTGAATGTTAAAGTAGAAACATTTGCTTTTACTGGAACATTTGAGTTTGGCGAAGATGAATACGAGTATGACGAAACAAAAGGCTTTGCCGATGATGACGGCACTATAGGCGGATATTTAGGACTATATGGAGGTTAATATGGAGTTTGAGAATACTTTTAATACATGGAACAATACAGGCACAGAACCAAGTAATGACTTTATTGAAACAGGTTTTAAAGCCGGCTATAAGCCGCCGGCAAGTGTATTCAATTGGTTTTGGGCTAAAGTTATAAACGCTTTAACTGAGTTACAGACAATACTTCAAAACACTTCAAGGGTTAACGGTAATTCTGTGTATAAACCTGACACATCCAAGTTTGGAAGCGGAAACAACGTTTTATGGATTACTGTGAGTGATGTTGAAAGCTATGAAGATTTAGAAAATGTATTTCTAATTGTAGACACTGGTATTTACACTAACACGAAAGACGGTCCTGTTCACCTAAATGTAAATAACCTGGGTAACAAAGTAATTAGGCGCATGGTGAACGGTTTGGACGAAACTCACACTATGTCGGCCGGCGAAGTTACAAGACATACCCTAATGCTTTTATATCTGGCCGGTGGCAGTGTGTACTGGGTAAATCCGCAAATGCCTGCATCAAACCAAATTCAAAGGCATATGTTTGCAGATAGTTCTATTCCCGGCACTGTATTTAAACTTTCAAGCAGTTTAAATGGAATAGAGTTTGACTTTGAGGAAGAAAACGGTGGTACTCAAAACGGAAAATATCAAGGCACTTTCAACATGCCTAAAATTTCGGTGTTTGATGGGGTGTACGGAAGTTTTGAGTTGCCACCTGTCACAGAATTAACATTTAACGGAAATGCCGGGACACTTGGCTCAAATGAGTCAAAAACTTTTTACGTGTTTGCTCGCTATTCGTTTGATACTGAATATGAAATAAGCAATGGTACTATCGAGAAGTCAAACGTAGCTACGAGCATATATGTACAAGAAAAAACGGGTATTCCAATAAGCTATATAATGATTGACAATCAGAATGCAATAACAGGTATAGACATATGTGTTGAAGTTTTTAGCATTACTAACGATATTGCGCCTGACGGTACGCCAAGTTATACTGTCTATAAGCAAACAAATCCCAATACATATATTTATGCCTTACGCAAATTTAACAGTGCTGAAAGCAAGTAGTTATTGGTACGCATAATAAGATACATACCATAAATCACGGAGGTGTAGCGATATGGGACAGTATATTGAAACATTCGGCGGCAATACATCGCAGCATAATGTTATTTTAGAATTAAATTTATTAAAGTCTCGTGTTAAAGCCCTTGAAAATAGCACTGCTCAGCTTTTAGAAGAAATTGAAATGCTGCATTCTGAATTGGAGTTACTAAAAAATCAGAGCGGCGGAACAAGCGGCACAATGACCGAAATTCCTGCTGATGATATTGAAGACATGATAAACGGATAGGTGGTGAGAAAATGGGCGAATATCTTGGGCGAAATTCAATAAAGCCGATTACTGACGGCTTGCGGGACTTTAAGGATTTAGCTGCTAAAAATCCACTGCTTAAAGATGAAACATATGCGGACGAGCTTAACACCGAAAGCGGGGATATACTGGGTGCCCTTAATGAAATAGATGAGAAAATCCGCAGTTATGTTCAGAACCTTGTCATTGCAGGGGCTTATCTAAAGGACACAGACGAAAGCATACTGACAACCGAGAACGGCGAACAGCTATATCTTGACAATCCAATATACAGGTTTGACAATGTTACCTCCGATATTTACAGAGTGGTTGAAAACGTGTCAGACATCTCGGACTATTCGGACGCTGTAAGAACGGCATTAACAAACGGCAAGAAAATCGTGTACTTATCTAAGGGAACATTCCCTATTACAGGGGCAGCCCTTAATTCTGCAAGCGATTACATTCTGAGAGGGTACAGCCCTAAGCATACCAGGCTCACAGCATACAGCAGCGGAAGTTTTCAAATATCATATAAAAACAATATCACATTTGAGAATATTTGGTTTGACGGACTTGTGCAAATCAATCTTTCCTGCTGCACAAACATAACCTTTAAAAACTGTAGGTTCACCAACTTTACATATCGCGGCTTCATAACGCAGAACTGTTCCGCAATCAACTTCTATGACTGTGAGTTTGACGAAATAGGAACCGAAATAACCAATCAAAACTCATCGGGCGAGGGCATAAACTTTATGGACACCGAGGATATAAGGGTTGTCGGTTGCAGGTTCAATGAAATCAAGTCAAACACTCTTAGGGTATACAACAGTTTTAACGGCTTTATCTGCTGCAATAACGTGTTTACCAATACAGTGTTCGGAGCCGTGCAATTATGGAGGGCTGAGAGAACAGGCGATAAGCCTATACTTATCAGTAATAACCTGATGTTTAATATAGGTTTCGGCACTCCCCCGCCCGATATGCCCCTTAACGAGTACGGGCAGGTTACCGGCGTAGGCTGTGCCGCTATATACGGCGGTAATACGGGCACAACAACTACCTTTTCTCTTGAAAACGTTGCCGTTAGGGATAACGTTATTATTAAATGTCGTGAGGTAGGTATTGAGGGAACATGGCAAACCGTTGAAAATAACATCATATTTAACCCGGGAGCAGAGTCGGGAACAGGCGAGGGCGAAAGATATACCCCGTCAAGAGCAGGAGTACATATAACTGTTTCCCAGACCTATAAGACAGTTGTAAAAGGGAATACCATAATTTCAGATGACAGCACAGCAGAGGGCATAACCACAACAGGCGGCGGTGAAAATTGCCGCCTTGTTATAACGGGCAACTATATTTCCATGCCGAACGACAGAGGTCTGGGGCTTACCCTAAGCCAAATAAAGTCACTGGAAATAGTCAATAACGTTATTAACGCAGGTGCTACAATAAATGCAGCGAATAAGGCTATGGACTACTTTGTGTTTGACAGCAGTTGTAAAAAGATAGTGCTGCCTCTGCCTCTTGTTTTCAAAAGCGGATATGTAAACACTCATGAGAAAATCAGAGCAAGCGGAAGAAACTTTGATATATCAAGCAGCATATCCTGCACCGAGCAGGCGGACGGCTCTATTACCGTAAATCAATTCGGTTATGCAGGCATGAAGCTGGATTATAAGGATTTACTCTATGAGAACGCAGATATATCAATCTGGGCAAAGATAAAGTATAACTCCGAAGCTAATAAGGTTTTGAAGCTGTCAGCCGAACCCAACTCGGCATACAGCGGTTACGTAATAACAGAGGGAACCGAAGGCGAGGACACAATATTAAACGTGCTCCTAAAGCCGTCAGGGACAACAAACGGTGAGGTCATGCTAAAGGCTGAAAACGTTTCCGCCTCCTATGCTGCTTCCGGGTTTGCACCCCTGTATATTAAGTATGCCAAAATATATTCATTTGTAAAGGAGGGCGAATAATGGATAAGAGTATCTTAAACATAGAAACAGTGTCAAATGCGGATATTCAAAATGCGGAGTTTTATATAGCCGTGAACAACTCTTTTGTAAAGGCACCCTTTGAGCTGCTTAAACAAGTATTGCAGGACGACGCATTAATCAGCGACACATCGGCGGCGGACAACAAGACCTTATCCGCTATGAAAATTTATCAGCTCTTGGAAGATAAAATGGACGGAGATACTAAAATCACATTCCAAATGCTGGACGACACGGCAAAAAACGGGCTGCTTAACTACATTGAGGAAAATGTACCCATAGAGTTTGACGTAACGGGCAGGTTTATCGACAACGATACCCCCGGAGATACAACAACCTATTCAAGCAACAAGCTTGATGAAGTTATATCCGACCTTGACAGCCGAACCTTAAAGAGCGGCAGTGTTGAAGGCGTCCATATATCGGACGACGCTATGGATTACATAGTACAGTGGATTAAGGACGCAGGTATATCCTTTGAGAACATTCCTGCAACAGGCTTTAGATTTTCAAATGTATCTCTGACAGACGAGGAAGACCCTAACAGCGGCAAGCTGGTGTTAACTCCTATAAATACGCCGTTTACTCTATTGCCTGTATACCAACCCTCAAACGCCAACAGCGGAAAGCAGTTGTTATATACGGTGGATAACTCTAATATCTCCGTGGACTCAGCAACAGACGTGATTACAGTAAACACCTATGACGCAGGATACAGCCTTATAACTGCCGCACTGATAGATACCCCCGACTTCAAGAGAAGCATTACAGTAGTTCCCACCACTAAAGCCTTTACTGCTAATCTGACAGGAACGCCCAACGATACGGCGGGGGACATTCCGTCATCAAACGGCACGGGTGTAATACTAACAGGCGGTGTAAAGTACGGAACAAGCGGCGGTATATCTTCATATGACGGAACAGAGTATCAGACCCTAAGCGCTACATTTCCCATAACAGAAGCAACAAATGTCAGAATAACAATGAAAATGCAGGACGTTCTCGCTTCATCGGCAGCCGCAGGACAAACATGGATAAGGGTAAACTTCGGCGGTACAAGAAATAACTTGGTAATTCAGTTAAACTCGGACATGTTCGAAAAATTCCAGAGCCGTGTAAATCTGTATATGAACGGAGGAACACGTGTAGACCAGTCATTTTATTGTCTATGGGGCGACAATGACGGAATACCTCCCAAATCTATGACATGGGAGATAGTCTTGAATATGAGAGATAAAAAGATATCCTATTGCGGTACGGGATATTTGGATAACGAATGGACAACTCTGCCTAACCAGTACACAAACGGCAAAACGGTTACATTTGGCAGCAGTGTGGCTGAGAATTGGAATGATGAGACATTGGCAACGCCGACAGCACAGCTTGTATTAAACGAGTCAAAGGCATACGGCTTCACGGTTCCGGAGCTGACAATCGCATACGAATAAGATGGGAGAATGGACATGGATACACCGATAACAAGAGCAGAGCATGAAGAATTTCGCCGCCGTATGGAAGAAGAACACAGTCGTCAAAATAAGCGTCTTGAAAATCTTGAAAGGGATATGGAGGACATGAAAAAGATAAATACCTCAATAGAGACGTTAGCTGTAAACATGAAAAATATGCTGGACGAGCAGGTTCGGCAAGGCGAAAGACTTGAAGTGCTGGAAAGCCGAGACGGTGAGATGTGGCGCAAGGTGACGGGCTACATTATAACCGCCGTAATCGGTATAGTACTTGGGTTTCTGTTCACACACATAGGAATAAAATAAATTTCAGTTTTAAGGAGGTACTACATAATGGAAGTAACATCGGGAACAATTGCAAGGACTGTAATTCTTGTGCTGGCGCTTATTAATCAGGTGCTTGTTATGTTTGGCAAGTCACCGCTTAATATTGCCGATGATGATATTGCAACAGTGGTGTCGCTGCTGTTCACAATCGCTTCAACGGCGGTCGCATGGTGGAAGAATAACAGTTTCAGCCAAAACGCAATAAAGGCTGATGAATATTTGGAAAAACTTAAAAATAACGGTTGACTTTAAGAATTGTTTGTTGTATAATATAAGCAGATAAAAGGTAAACCGAAATGTCGGTTAGCCAAAGAAAGTTAATTAATGTTTAATGTAACCGCCTTTGACAGAGGGGCGGTTACATTGCTTTCATGGAGACTATTATATAAAAAATTATAATAGAAACAATAACTTTAAGTATTGTTTTCCACATAAGCGTCACCTCCTTTCTGCTACAGGTTGTAGCGTAGGAGATGGCTAACCGTCCTTCAATTACCTTTTTATCTGCTCCGATAATTATACATGGAATAGCGAACAATGTCAAATTAAATATGTATTACAAGGAATGTCACAATATGGCATTCCTTTTTTGATACAATAAATCTGAAAGCGAGGTATTAAAAATGGCAAAGATTTATATAGACCCAGGGCACAATTACAATGGTGCAGATACCGGGGCAACAGGTTACGGACTTAAAGAGCAAGATGTTACTGTTCAAATCGGAGTGTTGCTCCGTGATATGCTTGTAAACAACGGTCAGACCGTAAAAATGAGCCGTGAAAACGTTACGGACACAGTGGCAAGTAGTTTAAACGCCAGTCTTGCATATCGCTATAATGGGGCTAATAATTGGGGCTCAGACCTGTTTGTAAGTATACATTGTAACGCCGCTAACACTAAGGCGTACGGCTGCGAGACTTACTATTGCACAGGTAGCACACAGGGCAAAGCCCTTGCGGACTGCATACAGCCGCATTTGGTTGCTGAAACAAACCGATATAACAGAGGGGTAAAGTCAGGTAATTTTGCGGTTATCAGACACACAAATATGCCCGCTGTTCTTGTAGAAACCGCTTTTATAGATAACTATGACGACAACAGTTTTCTTGCAAGTGAAAACGGAAAAAAGGCTTGTGCGACAGCGATATACAAGGGCATATGCGACTACTTGGGAATTGGATATAAAACAGAAGAAAGCGAGGTCTTAACAATGACACAGTATGAGGAACTGCTAAAGGAAAACAATAGACAGAACGAGGTAATTAATGCCCTGGGGGCAGACGTAGCGACAGTAGCAAATGAGACCGCCAAACTCAAGGAAAGTGCGGTTGTATATAACTACATAGACGAGAATATGCCCGAGTATGCCCGTCCCACAATTCAGAAGCTGGTGGAAAAGGGACTGCTCAAAGGCAACGAAAACGGCGAGCTGGGTTTGACTAATGACCTGCTGAGAATGCTGGTAATAAACGACCGCGCAGGAGTATATGGGGAATAAATATTTAAAAATTATAGGGGATGACATATCCATCCCCTATTTTTGTTTATTCTTATTGTTTAAGCCATCAACGCCGAATATTAGAGTTGATATTTTTTCTACTGCTATTTCAATGTCACGATATACTGTTCTCCTATCGACAAATTCGCTTTGAGCGATTTCATCAACGGTTTTCACATCGCTATCCAGGTACATAGCCTTTATTATATTCCAACGTCTAATGTCC
>CATWQA010000021.1 GCA_958352815.1 uncultured Eubacteriales bacterium | reverse complement strand
GGCGGCATATTCAACGACATCTCCTCTCTCTCAAGAACTCAGCAGAAAGCCGTTGAGTTTGTATACAACAAAGGAATAGTCAACGGTTACGAGGACGGCTCATTCAGACCCTACGCCAACATAACGAGAGCCGAGTTTTCCGCAATGATTTGCCGCGGTTTTGGCTATGAACCAAAAGAAAACTGCAGCTTTTCCGACGCCAAGGATCACTGGGCAAGCCCGTACATAAAAGCCTGCGTTGACATAGGCGCCATAAACGGCGTGGGCGGCGGATTATTTGCCCCGGAGGAGTACGTTACAACAGATCAGGCGGCAAAAATCCTGACAATATGCGCGGGATTCGCAAGCACCAACACGGCGTACCCCAACGGGTTCATGATAGCCGCCCGAAATAACGGAATTTTTGACTATACGGAGAACACCGGCATAGAAGTTCCCCTAAGCAGGACGGACGCCGCCGCGATGTTCTACGGCGCCCTGAAGTAATTCTTCAAATACGACTTATCCGTAAAACCGAAAAATGATCAAGCTTTAAAAAACAACAAAGTGGGCAATATGCTAAATTATTTTATTTCATAAAAGCATAAAAATGCAATATTTACGTTGATAATTGTTCCGATTAATTTGTATACCTATATTGGTATATCTGTCGCCCGCCCTGTTGCGCTTGCCCACTCTCCCCTAAGCGCAACGGCGGGCTGACAACGTGTAAACAAAATAAAAGACGATAATCTTGGCAAAAAGAAAAATGCCCCTGCCATCGTAAAAATGAAAAGGACATTTACTTAGATTATTCTGTTTTCACAAAATTATTATTTAGTTATTTCAATTTTCAACCGGTGTTAATATTATATTATTTAACATAATATATTGTCCATCTGATAAAGAAACATATTCCTGACTACCATGCAATGTGGAAGATTTAATAATTTCACTATCCGGTTCACCAACGGTAATCTGATAGGAAGAAACATTACTACTTCCTTTTGAACTTACTCTATACTCGCCTGCGGCTAAATCTTTGCCTACTAAAAATGCCCCATATTTAGACCAGTCATCTCTGTTAAATCTATCCACAGGTATAAGCACAGCAAAATCAGCATTAATATATTGTCCGTCCTCAATGTGAATTTTCTTGAAAATACAAGCATGTCCGGACCATGACACTTCATCAGCTGAATCAGTCACTTCATAGCCGGCGTTTCCATAAGGTGACAGCACATAATAGTCGCCGCTTTCCATGTCTGTTCCACATCTGTATATTCCGTCAGACAGGCAGTCGGAAAACTCTGACGTCTTAATTTGCCCATAACTTATTGTTCCGTCTTGAATTGCTTCATTCCCACTTTCTTCTTCGTTTATTTCTGCAGGTAAGTCTCCCGAGAGCTGTGCTTTCAATTGTTCATTTTCTTTTTTTAACGCTTCCAATTCCGCATTGTTACTGCAGGCAGAACAAGAAAAAATTAAAATTACCAACATCAAAAGCGATATAAACTTTTTCATATATACCTCTCCCTTTCTTATTAATAAATAGGCAAGGTTTGCATAAAAGTTTGAAAATCCTGCTGTACCCCGGGGTCGCTGAAAACCGCCGCAAGCAAGGCGAAAATGCCGTAGAATACCGCTATACCCACTATTATACGAATTATTGTCATAATAAGAGACGCCAGCGCCCAGTTCTTTGAGGTTACCTCAAACTTATCGGAGCAAGCCCAAACAATCAGCATAATCAGGTACACCAGGCTGCCCACAACGGGAATCCAGGTTATAAACATTCTGCCTATCCAGCGTGCAACCGATACCGGTTGATTGGTCAGCGGCTCATAATATGTATTCCGGGGCGGCGCAGCGCCGTACATCTCCCGGTTTATATTCGGGATATTCCCTGTATCTCCTGCGGACACCTCTGCTCCGCACACCATACATCTACCTGTTGCTGCGTCAATCTCCGCGCCGCAGTTTGCGCACTTCATAACCCTACTCCCCCTTTTAGTTACTTTATCAAATCCGCTATATCTATATTCTCACCGGTCAGAGTAACAACTGCGCCTTGGCTTGCCTCCGGTGCCTCCGGGTGAGCAATAAGCCACTTATTGCAGGCAAACAGTCTGGCATCCTCCGAGTTGGTTACCTCAATTTCAGGCTTGGGGCCGTTGGTCCCCCTGGGGAGAACTATTACAACTCTAAAGGTATCCCCAAGCTTTCCGCTGCAGGGAGCATAGTGCAGAGTTGTGGCGTACAACTCAACCGCAGTTCCCTTAGGGCATAGAAACGCCTCAACCAGACCTGTGTCATAGCTATCTCCCGTTGCGTCCTGCTGACAACCAAGAAGCAGCACCACATCGTCCGCCGCAATATCAATCTCGCTGTCTCTGTGATACTCAAGGCAGTTCAGCTTTGTATTTGTACCGTTGCAATAGCCTATCTGGATAGGCATTCCGCCGTACACATTATCGCTCAGGGTTTTCATAACAGGCAAGCTCTCAAGCTCAGGGCACGAAGGCACATACACCACATTATCCGGTGCGGGAGTGTTCTCCTCCAGAGCCTTTAAAAGCTCGCTCCAGTCAGTCCCCTCAACCACTCTGCCGTACTTTGCAAAAGACTTATCATTTATCGATTTAATAACCAATCCCATTTTTCATTCCTCCGTTAAATTATTGATAAGATAAGTATAAATTATTTTGTTAAAAATGTCAATATGGTTTCAAAACAAAAAATTTTCGTTGTAGGGTCATACTACAACGAAGCACTTAAAACTTTAATATATCTGTACCCATCTATTTTGATAAAGGCTTTGCCTTTGAAACCATTCGCCCACCCCGTTGCGCTCTGTCGGCGACAACTGAGGACTGTTATTGACATTGCCTACTTTGTGCAAATTGGAATACTTCGAGCCGTCCAACTTCAAAGAAGTTGGGTCACAGCCGCCCTCCTCCCCAAGCGCCGGGGCGGGCAGGGCTCCCGAAAAGTCGAAAGACTTTTTGGGAAGAGGAGCACATGCCCGTAAAGGCGTAGGCTTGGCGAACAGGCAAGCCGAGCTATGAGGGCATATTGCGACGAGGGCGGGTGATTGGTTCACTGTTGTAAAATATACTAAAATTGATTTTTTCAGCTAAACGAGTTTTTTGCATTATTACAATTTTAAAAATTTTTATTCCGAAACATTGACAAAAGCAAATGTGAGTGTTAAAATGTAAGCAATTAAATATTATTGCGAATGATTACAAAGGCGTTTCACGTTAGTGATGCGCCTTTTTTGTTTCAGCAAAGGAGATGATGGAAATGAAAGAACTCTACAAGCATGTTGGAAATATCAACTCGCTTCTGGAGCGTTACGGCGTGCGGTTCGGGATTTACAAAAACGGTGTATTTAAAGAACAGCTGTTTCCCTTCGACCCAATTCCGAGGATTATCGGAAAGGACGAATTTGATTTAATGGAGAGGGGGCTCGCCCAGCGGGTAACGGCTCTTAACATGTTTATCGCCGATATATACGGCGACAAAAAAATCATAAAGGATAAGGTCATTCCTCCGGAGTTCGTTTATTCCTCATCGGGATATATGGCTGAATGCGACGGCGTCAAAGCTCCAAAGGGTATTGCCAGCCATATATCCGGCATTGACCTTGTGCAGGCGAAGGACGGCAACTGGTACATACTGGAGGATAATCTGCGCATACCGTCAGGCGCGTCATATCCCCTTATTGCCCGCAACCTGTGCAGAATATCAAGCCCCTCCACCTTCCGCGAAAACCCCGTGGAGGATAACAGGGATTACGCCGACCTGCTCAAGCATACAATGGACTATGTAAACACAGGCGGTCTTAACGTAATCCTGACCCCCGGAAGATATAATGCGGCATTTTTTGAACATTCCTATCTCGCCGAAAAGACAGGGGCGGTGCTTGTTTCCAACAACGAGCTTATGGTGGAGGACGATGTTGTTTACCTCAACTCCACCTCGGGCAAGCAGCGGGTCGGGGCGGTTTACCGCCGTATTTCCGACGAGTATCTCGACCCTCTCGCCTTTTGCGAGGAGTCCCTTATAGGAGTTCCGGGGCTTTATAACGCATATAAGCGGGGCAACGTGGCGATTTTGAACGCACCGGGCAACGGCGTGGCAGACGACAAGGGCATATATTATTTCGTGCCCAAAATGGTTAAATACTATCTGGGCGAGGACTGCGTTACCAACAACGCCCCCACATACCTGCCCTATTACGAGGAGGACATGAAGTACGTCCTTGACAACTTTGACAACCTTGTAATCAAGGACGTTGCCGAGGCGGGAGGCTACGGAGTGCTGTTCGGCAGCTCTCTGACAAAGGAAAAGAAAGAGGAATTTATAAATACGATTAAGGCGGAGCCCCGCCGCTTTATCGCTCAGGAAATTATTGATTTTATTGATTTGGACATTCTTGACGAGGACGGAAAAACGCCTGTGCCGAGAAAGGCGGATTTAAGAGCCTTTGTCCTGGCATCGGACAGCGTAAAGGTTTGGAAAAGCGGATTGACAAGGTTTTCGAGAAATCCCGATTCCTTCATTGTCAATTCATCTCAGGGAGGAGGATTTAAAGACACATGGGTACTATCACGGTAGCAAGACTTGATAATTTATATTGGCTCGGACGATATATTGAACGAGTATATCAGCTTATTTCTATGTATATGGACAGCTATGACCATATGATTGACGAGAACAGCGATTATTATATCAGAATATGTGAGGCTCTCGGTGTTCCCAACGAATACACATCATCGGAGGACTTTACGTCAAGGTTCGCCTTTGATGAGAACAACAGCTACTCCATTATCGCAAACGCTCAGCGCGCCTATGATAACGCCATGGTAATCCGTGACGAGATTTCAACCAAAACTCTCGCCTACATTCATCTGGCTATATCCCGTCTGAACGAGGCCAAAATAAGCGACTCGCCTATTTTCAGCCTGCAGCAGGTTCTTGACAACATCCTTGCCTTCTGGGGCTGTCTGGACGACGAGGTTGACGAGGAGTCCACAAGAAACGCGGTGAAGGCGGGGAAGCGCATTGAAAGGCTTGATCTGTACCTGCGCACCAAAAAGCCCCGCGCCGAGCTGCGGCGGGAGGTTGACAGGCTCACTCACCGCATCGGCACAACAACCTTGAAGTATAACAAGGCTGCGCTCATGCACGTGGCGGCAATGATTGAGGACGAACCCATTGACTACGGCGCAACACTGCAAAAGGCGCTGTCCATATTTTAGTTATGATTTTACGGTTTTCATATGAAATGCGGATTGATTTTTCAAGCCCTGTCTTTCGCCACTATTACAGCATGAAATGCCTGCCGCGAAATACCGAGAGGCAGAATATACAGAGCCTTAGCATAGCAATTCTGCCCGAAAACAAAGTCGTCTCCGACCGAGACGTTTTCGGCAACATAATATCCTACGGCTATATTCCGGAGCCTCATGACAGCTTTGACGTATCTGTACAGGGCGTTGCGGAGACAGGTCTCGCTCTTTATGAGGAGCTTGGAGGTGAAACGGATATGTTTCTTGTCCGTTCGCCTCTGACCTCCCCCGGCAGAGAGCTTACAGCCTTTTACAAGAGCCTTTGCGGAGGTGCGCCCAAAAAGCCCTATGACCGCGCGCTGTACTTTATGGAAAAGCTTCATCAAACCGTGAGCTATACCCCCTATGCCACCGATGTCAACACCACGGCTGAGACATCCATGGCAAAGCGGCACGGCGTCTGCCAGGACTTTGCCCAGATGCTTATTTCTCTTTTGAGAATGGACGGTATTCCCGCGCGGTATGTCGTGGGCATGATGATCGGCGAAGGGGCGACCCACGCATGGGTTGAAGCGTACTTAAAGGGTTATTGGTACGGCTTTGACCCCACAAATAATCTGCTTGCGGACGATTACTACATTAAAATTTCCCACGGACGCGACAGCCGCGACTGCAAGGTTTCCCGCGGTGTCCTTTTCGGCATGGGGAAACAGACCCAGACTGTCAGCGTACTTGTGGAAGAACAATAACGGAAAGGGTATTGAGATTAATATGATAGAAACAGTGGCGTCGGTAGGCCTGCCTATTGACGAGAAATTGGAAATAAAGAAAAACAGAATTGTTCCTCTAACTCCGCTTACCGGCAGAGAAAAACGGATTAGCGTTGTCACCGGAACCCACGGCGACGAGCTTGAGGGGCAGTTTGTGTGCTATGAGCTGTCGCGCAGGATAAAAGAAAATATTATTCACCTAAAAGGCATAGTTGACGTATACCCTGCCCTTAACCCCATGGGCATTGACTCAATAACCCGCGGTATTCCCGGGTTTGACCTTGACATGAACAGGATTTTCCCAGGCTCTGAGGACGGCTCAATGGCGGAGCATATTGCGGCAAAAATAGTGTCGGATATTGAGGGCTCTGCCGCCTGTGTGGACATTCATGCGTCGAATATTTTCCTTACGGAGGTGCCGCAGATACGGATTTCTGAGGAGACGGCCGAGACCCTGGTTCCCCTTGCCAAAACCATGAATATTGATTTAATATGGGTGCACGGTGCAGCGACAGTGCTCAAATCCACTCTGGCAAATTCTCTTAACACAATAGGCACTCCCACTCTCGTTGTGGAAGCAGGCGTGGGAATGAGAATTACGAGGGAGTACGGAACCCGTATAACCGACGGGATTTTCTGTCTGATGAAGGAGCTGGGCATATGGGACGGAGACACAATTGAGCCGAAAAAGCCCATTGTATCAAGCGATCCCGATGAGGTCAGCTTTCTCAACGCACCCGTATCGGGAATATTTCTGCCGCGGGTGAAGCACTGCGACTATGTTAAAGAAGGCGATGCTGTAGGCGATATAGTTGACCCTCTCCGCGCGGAAATACTTGACACCATGTATGCGCCAAGCGACGGCATGGTATTTACAATACGAGAATACCCTGTTGTTGACGAGGGCTCTCTCATAGCCCGAATTTTGGGAGGTGCCGAAAATGATTGAAGATACAATTTACGAATTAAAATCCCTCTATAGGGACAATATGCGTATTCACTGCCGCAAATTCGGCAGCGGAGAAAAGTCTGCGGTTATTGCAGGCGGCGTCCGCGGCAATGAGATACAGCAGATGTTTTCCTGCGCTATGCTTGTGAAAAGACTTTCGGAGCTTGAAAAGCAGGGAAAAATCACAGAGGGCAAATCAATTGCAGTGGTGCCTGTTATAAATCCCTATTCGATGAATATTGAAAAACGGTTCTGGCCTACGGACAATACAGATATAAACAGAATGTTCCCGGGCTATAACCTGGGCGAGACTACCCAGAGGGTTGCTGCGGGAATGTTTGAAAAGGTTACGGGCTATAAATACGGCATACATTTTGCCAGCAACTACATCCCGGGAAAATTCGTACCCCATATACGTCTTATGGACACGGGTTGGGACTACACAGAGGACGCAAAGGCTTTCGGTCTGCCGTATATTGTCAAGAGAAAACCCCATCCCTACGACACCACGACCTTGAGCTACAACTGGCAGATATGGGAAACCGAGTCCTTTTCTCTGTTTACCAACCAAACCGACACCATTGATATCAAAGGTGCAGACGACGCCGTAACCGCAGTGCTGAATTTCCTTAACAGCAAGGGCATAGTGCAGTTTGGCGGTCACAAGGGGTATATTTCATCGATTATTGACGAAAGCTCTATGATTCCCATTAAATCGTCAACAGCAGGTATTTTCAGAAGCTTTACCGACACCTACGAGACGGTTCAAAAGGGCGATGTTATGGCACATATACTTGATCCCTATGACTGCTCGGTACAAACGGAAATCACTGCGCCGACAGACGGGATTGTGTTCTTTACCCAGGCAAAGTCTCTTGCCTACGCCAACGCAGTATTATTTAAACTGATACCCACGGAATAGGGATTTTTGCGAAAAACCTATGTTTTTCACAAATTTGAACTTACAATTCAATTTATCCCCTATAATTTTATCCTCACATTCGTAACAATCGCCTAGCCCTGTTCCGCCCCACAGGCAACAACTTATGTTTATTATTGACATTGCGTACTTTAAATAAATCGGAACACTGATAGCCGTCCAACTTCAAAGAAGTTGGGTCACAGCCAGACCCGGACGGTATCGGCTTTCCCCTTCGGGGAAACCGATTGGGGCTTCGCCCCAAACCCCAACAAAAAGTTGACAAAGGCTTTGTCAAAATAAAACATATATGTGCCGCTTATAGCGGCGGCGCCTGCCGCCCAAACAACTGTTAACAATTACATTATATGGATTTGGGATTTTATTTATAATTCCTGTAACTGTATATAATCACATTGGTTTGTATGCGGGGCGTCTGGGAAGCCGCCCCCCTACAGATTAAACCGTTACAATTTATATTAATCCGTTTACGTTATCAAAACTGTTGGTTTGTCAGCGGGCGCAGCTGTGACCCAACTTCTTTGAAGTTGGACGGTACTCATTATTCTG
Source organism: uncultured Eubacteriales bacterium (assembly GCA_958352815.1). Lineage (GTDB taxonomy): Bacteria > Bacillota > Clostridia > Monoglobales > Monoglobaceae > Monoglobus. The sequence continues at coordinate 26,232 of CATWQA010000021.1, read as the reverse complement.
ATTTAGCAATAGTATGCAATGTCAATAATAATATAACGTTTGTTGCCGATAAAGCGGCGCCCCTACGAGATTGGTGGGTTACGTATGTGTCAATTCCCTTTGTGTCCACTTTATGGGGTATAGTTTATAGTTTACACTCTACACTCTACACTCTACATTATAAAATACTTGCATACAAAAATCCGCCCCGTACTATGGGGCGGATTTAAATTATTCAGCGTCTATGTCAAGCACTTCACTGCTGTCTGCTATAGCAGAGCCATAGCTTGTGTAAACATCAATATCGTTATACTGAGCCATACCTGTTCCGGCAGGAACCAGCTTACCGATAATAACGTTCTCCTTAAGGCCGACCAGCGGGTCAACCTTACCCTTTATAGCTGCGTCTGTCAGAACACGTGTTGTCTCCTGGAATGACGCTGCCGACAGGAAGGATTCCGTAGCAAGAGCGGCCTTGGTGATACCCATGAGCTGAACGGAATACTTAGCCGGCTCCTTGCCCTCTGCCGCAACCTCATCGTTTATCTTCTCAAGGTCGTACACATTAACAAGAGAGCCTGTGAGCAAGCCCGTCTCGCCCGGATCATCAATCTTAACCTTATGCATCATCTGGCGAACGATAACCTCAATATGCTTATCGTTAATATCAACACCCTGGAGGCGGTAAACACGCTGAACCTCTTGGATAAAGTAGTTCTGAACAGCGGTTTCGCCGCGGATAGCCATAATGTCATGAGGATTGAGGGAACCCTCTGTAATGGGATCGCCCGCCTCGATTTCCTGACCTTCGCGAACCTTAATTCTTGAGCCGAAAGGAATGAGGTAGGTGAAGGCTTCGCCTGTCTCGTTATTCGTAACGATGATTTCGCGCTTCTGCTTTGCCTCGCTGATATGAACGGTTCCGCCGCCCTCGGTTACGATAGCAACGCCCTTGGGCTTTCTTGCCTCGAACAACTCCTCAACACGGGGGAGACCCTGGGTAATATCGTCACCCTGGGCAACGCCGCCGGCGTGGAAGGTTCTCATTGTCAGCTGGGTACCGGGCTCACCGATTGACTGAGCCGCAATAATACCGACTGCCTCGCCTATATCGACAGGTCTGCTTGTGGCAAGGTTCATGCCGTAACACTTAGAGCATACGCCGACCTTACTTCTGCACTTAACAACCGAACGAATTTTAACTTCCTTAATTCCCTCTTTAACAATTTCCTCAGCCTTGTCACGGGTAATCATTTCACCGTCAACGGCAACAACTCTGCCCGTTGCGGGAGAAACCAGGTCGCCGATGATAGTTCTGCCCTCAAGTCTGTCTGCCAGAGGCTCGATAACCTCGTTGCCGTCCATTATGTCCGAAACGTAGATACCGTCATCTGTTCCGCAGTCGTCCTCACGAACGATAACGTCCTGAGAAACGTCTACCAGACGGCGGGTCAGGTAACCCGAGTCTGCCGTTCTCAGCGCCGTATCCGTAAGTCCCTTTCTTGCGCCGTGAGTTGAGATGAAGTACTCAAGAACCGTCAGTCCCTCACGGAAGTTGGCACGAATGGGAATTTCGATTGTTCTACCCGAAGTATCCGCCATCAGACCGCGCATAGCGGCAAGCTGACGAATCTGGTTTACGCTACCGCGGGCTCCGGAGTTAGCCATCATGTAGATCGGGTTAAGCTGCCTTAAGTTATCCATCAGCGCCTTTGTTACACGGTCGGAGGTTGAGTTCCAGATATTAATAACCTTTTGGTATCTCTCCTCGTCTGTCAGCAAACCGCGTCTGAAGCTTCTGACAACCTTATCTATTTCCTCATCTGCCTCTTTCAGGTAGATCGCCTTTTCCTTAGGAATTTCCATATCGGCAACGCCGACGGTGATAGCGCCGATTGTGGAATACTTATAGCCCATAGCCTTAACATCGTCCAGCAGAGTTGCGGTCTCTGTTATGCCGTGAACCTTAATGCTTGCGTCGATAATCTTGCCCAGCAGCTTCTTATCAACACCGGGCTCCACGTTGTCGCCTATAACGTTCTTTATGCCGGGCTTTTTAAGAACCTCGTCGCCTATTTCAAGATTGAGCATCTTATCCGGGTCGGTTCTGTCAACAAATCCCAAATCCTGAGGAATTTTCTCATTGAATATAAGACGACCCACAGTTGCGTCGATAAGTCTTGTAACTTTCTCGCCGTTAATCTCCTTTGTCATGCGAACCTTAACGGGAGCATGGAGACCAACCGCCTTGTTTATATATGCCAGCTTCGCCTCATCGGGAGAGCTGAACACCTTATACTGAATGTTTCCGTCAACCTCTTTGGGTGAACCAAGCTCGGTATCATCCTTAAGGGTCAAGTAGTATGAACCAAGAACCATATCCTGGGTAGGAACCGTTACCGGCTTACCGTCCTGAGGCTTAATCAGGTTGTTTGCCGAAAGCATAAGGTATCTCGCCTCAGCCTGAGCCTCTGCGGACAGGGGCAGGTGAACAGCCATCTGGTCACCGTCAAAGTCCGCGTTAAACGCCGTACATACCAGCGGGTGCAGTTTAAGCGCCTTACCCTCAACCAGGACGGGCTCGAAGGCCTCGATACCCAGTCTATGCAGAGTTGGTGCGCGGTTAAGGAGAACAGGGTGCTCGGAGATAACCTCCTCAAGCACATCCCAAACCTCTTCGCGGACGCGCTCAACCTTCTTCTTTGCGGATTTAATATTCTGCGCCAAGCCCTCTTCAACCAGCTTCTTCATAACAAAGGGCTTGAACAGCTCCAGCGCCATCTTCTTAGGCAAGCCGCACTGGTAAATCTTAAGCTCGGGACCTACCACAATAACCGAACGGCCGGAGTAGTCAACACGCTTACCAAGCAGGTTCTGACGGAAACGACCCTGCTTACCCTTAAGCATATCCGAAAGGGATTTAAGAGGTCTGTTTCCGGGGCCCGTAACCGGTCTGCCCCGTCTGCCGTTGTCAATAAGAGCGTCAACCGCTTCCTGGAGCATTCTCTTTTCGTTTCTTACAATAATATCGGGAGCACCCAAATCAAGGAGACGCTTTAGTCTGTTATTTCTGTTTATAACACGTCTGTACAAATCATTAAGGTCACTGGTGGCAAATCTGCCGCCGTCCAGCTGAACCATAGGTCTGATTTCAGGCGGGATTACGGGGATAACCGTCATAATCATCCACTCCGGCTTGTTGCCCGAGTGGCGGAACGCCTCAACAACCTCAAGACGTCTCACTGTTCTGACCTTTTTCTGACCCTTTGCGCCCTCCAGGTCACTTTTCAGCTCCTCATAAAGCTCGTCAAGATCTATTTCACGGAGCATTTCCAGAATGGACTCGGCGCCCATTCCCGCACGGAACATATCGCCGTACTTCTCACGGTTCTCCGAATACTCCTTCTCAGACAAAATCTGGTTTTTCATAAGCCCGGTATTGCCGGGGTCGATTACGATATACGCCGCAAAATACAGAACCTTTTCCAGGGCTCTGGGCGAAATATCAAGAATAAGACCCATACGGGAGGGAATACCCTTAAAATACCATATATGGGAAACGGGAACCGCAAGCTCTATATGACCCATACGCTCACGTCTTACCTTGCTTCTCGTAACCTCAACGCCGCAGCGGTCGCAGACAACGCCCTTATAACGAACGCGCTTGTACTTTCCGCAGTGACACTCCCAGTCCTTCTGGGGGCCGAATATTCTTTCGCAGAACAAGCCGTCCTTTTCGGGCTTCAACGTTCTGTAATTTATAGTTTCGGGCTTCTTTACTTCACCTCTTGACCATTCTCTGATTTTCTCGGGTGAAGCAAGTCCGATTTGGATTGCTTCAAAATTTTGATATTCTCCCATTAACGACCATGCCTTTCTACTCACATTTTACGCTGCTGTTTGCCGTGAGTCAAGCAAACACCACTCTGAAAAACATTATCCGAAAATTTTTAAGGATTAATAGTTATCGTCGTCCTCATCATCAAAATCTTCTGCATCTCTCATTTCTTCGAAGGATTGCAAATTCTCCTCGTCGTCAAACAAGTCGGGCTCGGAGGACGGCGTTGCCAAAATCTGAGCAACCTCGTCAATAATGCTGTCCTCGGAGTCCTCCGATTCTTCATCCTGCATAATATCCTCATCATCAGGCGCAGTATTTATTACTTCGTCCTCCTCGTAGCCTGAGATGTTTACGGGCAATTCTTCAACGTCGTCGTCATCCATGGATTCCTTTAGTACAACCTCGTTGCCTTCGCCGTCAAGAACCTTTACGTCCAGAGCCAAGCTCTGCAGCTCCTTAATCAAAACCTTAAACGACTCGGGCACGCCCGGCTCGGGAACGTTCTCGCCCTTAACGATCGCCTCGTAGGTCTTAACACGGCCTACCACATCGTCGGACTTAACCGTCAGGATTTCCTGAAGAGTATACGCAGCGCCGTATGCCTCAAGAGCCCAAACCTCCATCTCACCGAAACGCTGACCGCCGAACTGAGCCTTACCGCCCAGAGGCTGCTGGGTAACAAGAGAGTAGGGGCCTGTTGAACGGGCGTGAATTTTGTCATCAACCAGGTGGTTCAGCTTAAGCATGTGCATGTATCCCACCGTAACTCTGTTATCAAAGGGCTCTCCTGTTCTTCCGTCATAGAGAACGCTCTTTCCGTCCTCATTATAGCCTGCCATTTTAAGGGCTTCCATAATATCATCCTCGGTTGCGCCGTCGAACACAGGGGTCGCGACCTTCCAGCCGAGAGCCTTTGCCGCATAGCCCAGATGAACCTCAAGAACCTGTCCTATATTCATACGCGAGGGCACGCCCAGAGGATTAAGCACAATCTGGAGAGGGGTTCCGTCGGGGAGGAAAGGCATATCCTCAACAGGCAAAATTCTGGAAACAACACCCTTGTTACCATGGCGGCCCGCCATCTTATCACCTACGGAAATTTTTCTCTTTTGCGCTATATAGCAGCGCACAACCTGATTTACTCCCGGCGGGAGCTCATCGCCGTTGGCTCTGGTGAACACCTTTACGTCAACTATAATACCGTATTCGCCGTGAGGCACTCTCAGAGACGTATCTCTTACCTCGCGGGCTTTCTCACCGAATATGGCGCGGAGCAATCTCTCCTCAGCCGTGAGCTCCGTCTCTCCCTTGGGAGTAACCTTTCCTACAAGCATATCTCCGCTTTCAACCTCAGCGCCTATTCTGATAATGCCTCGCTCGTCAAGGTCTTTCAGAGCGTCGTCACCGATGTTGGGTATATCTCTTGTAATTTCCTCGGGACCCAGCTTTGTATCCCTTGCGTCAACCTCATATTCCTCTATATGAATAGATGTGAACACGTCCTCCTTAACCAGCTCTTCACTGATCAGGATAGCGTCCTCGTAGTTATAGCCCTCCCAGGTCATAAACGCCATGCGGATGTTTCTGCCCAGACCGATCTCTCCGTCCTTGGTAGAGGGACCGTCGGCGATTATCTGATCCTGCTTAACTCTCTGCCCCTTTGAAACAATAGGCTTCTGGTTAACGCAGGTACCCTGGTTTGAGCGGGTGAACTTTATCAGTTTGTAATTATCCACGTCGCCCTCATCGGTTCTGACGCGAATTTTTGTTGCCGAAACATATTCAACGGTTCCGGGACGCTTTGCGAGAACGCAGACACCCGAATCCTTAGCCGCCTTGTACTCCATACCCGTGCCGATTATGGGCGACTCGGGAGAGAGCAGGGGCACAGCCTGACGCTGCATGTTTGAACCCATCAGGGCTCTGTTGGCGTCGTCATTCTCAAGGAAGGGAATCATTGCCGTTGCTATAGATGTAACCTGTCTCGGCGACACGTCCATATAGTCAACCCGTTCGGGAGAAACTTCCACAAATTCATCCTTATATCTTGTAACGACCTTTTTATTTACAAAAGTTCCGTCCTCATTAAGGGGTTCGTTTGCCTGTGCAACATAAAATCCCTCCTCAAAGTCGGCGGTCATATAGGTAACCTCGTCGGTTACTCTCTTATTTTCCTGGTCAACACGTCTGTACGGCGTTTCGATAAAGCCATATTCATTAACCCTGGCAAAGCCGCTCAGGGAGTTGATAAGTCCGATGTTAGGACCCTCAGGGGTCTCGATGGGGCACATGCGGCCGTAGTGAGAATGGTGAACGTCACGCACCTCATATCCCGCGCGCTCTCTTGACAGACCGCCGGGACCCAGGGCGGACAATCTTCTCTTATGGGTCAGCTCGCCCAAGGGGTTAATCTGATCCATAAACTGGGACAGCTGGGAAGATCCGAAAAACTCTCTGATAGCGGAGGTAACGGGTCTTATATTAATCAATGACTGAGGCGTGATTGAGTCCAAATCCGACGTGGTCATTCTCTCGCGAACCACGCGCTCCATTCTGGAAAGACCGATTCTGAACTGGTTCTGAAGCAGCTCGCCCACGCTTCTTATTCTTCTGTTACCCAAGTGGTCAATATCGTCAACATCTCCCACGCCGTTTGCCAGGTTGCCCATATATGACATGGAAGCAATAATATCGTCAATCAAAACGTGCTTAGGCTGCAATTCATCGCGTCTGTCCTCAACAGCGTTTTTGAACTCGTCGGAATTGGGGTCTCCGAACTGCTCCAAAATCTCATCGAGCACAGAGCGTCTCACACGCTCTGTAATTCCGTAATCACGGGGATTATAGTCGATCTCCCCGCCTATCTTGTTTAAGATATACTCCGGGAAGTCAACCATGTTGTTTGAAATAACCTTGGTCTGCTTTCCGTCGCAGTCCAGCACAACCTGATTTACGCCGTGAACCTCCAGCTCATGAGCCAATTCCTTTGTAATGGTCTGACCTGCCTCACACAGCAGCTCGCCCGTAACGGGGCTGGCGATATTCTCCGCCGCAACCTGACCCGCAACCCTGGCGGACAGCATGAGCTTCTTGTTGTACTTATATCTGCCGACCTTTGCCATGTCGTATCTCTTGGGGTCAAAGAACGTGCTGGAAATCAGGGACTGAGCGCTGTCAACCGTAGGCGGCTCGCCCGGACGCAAGCGTCTGTAAACCTCCAGCAAGCCCTCCTCATGGGTCTTGGTGGTATCCTTTTCCAATGTAGCAAGGAGCCTCTCGTCCTCACCGAACAAATCTATAATCTCCGCATCGGTGCCAAAGCCCAAAGCACGGATAAGCACCGTCACGGGGATTTTTCTGGTTCTGTCAATTCTCACATAGTATATATCGTTGCTGTCGGTCTCATATTCAAGCCATGCGCCGCGGTTGGGGATAACCTGAGATGAGAACAGCTTTTTACCGAGCTTGTCATAGTCCTGAGAATAATACACGCTCGGAGAACGCACAAGCTGGGATACAATAACACGCTCTGCGCCGTTTATAATGAAGGTTCCCGAGGGAGTCATAAGCGGGAAGTCACCCATAAAGATTTCCTGCTCCTTAACCTCGCCGGTCTCCTTGTTTATAAGACGAACCTTAACTCTGAGAGGCGCCGCATAGGTTGCATCTCTTTCCTTGCACTCTTCAATGTCATATTTCGGAGTTTTGTCCAATCTGTAATCAATAAACTCCAAAATAAGATTTCCGGTATAATCCGTTATAGGCGAAACATCATGAAAGACTTCCTTAAGCCCTTCGTCCAAAAACCACTTGTAAGAGCTGGTCTGGATCTCAATAAGGTTGGGCATTTCCAGAACCTCATTGATCTTTCCGTAGCTCATACGTGTGTTTTCACCAAGTTTCACAGGATGTACCATAAAACCGATCACCTCTCGTAAAAAATTTTTATGAAAAGATTACAAAATATAAAACAATTGTAATCCTTAATCCAAATCCGACAAAATCAGGCACGCTCATTTTTGCCGCTTTGAGCGAAGCACCTGCCGAAACCTGCGTAAAAACGTTGATTTAAAGGGATTTATTGCCCCCTTGAAGCCACGCCGATTTTGCAAAAAAGCAAAGTACCTCACTATATTCAGACATATATTTTATCACATAAATAATTCCATGTCAATAGATAAAAATGTAAAATACCGCAACTTAGGATTTTTGTTAAATTTAACCCATAAAACGTTTAAAATCCTTTATTAATTTTTCACCGGGTTTTTATTTTACAGGTTTGCTTTGCCCGGGTTTTCTTTGCCGGAAAAACGCAGTCTGCCGAACTTGCATAATTCCGCAAAATATGTTATAATGAGCACGGCATATATTTAGGGGCTTTGCCCCGTCATAAATTAAGAGGTGGCTATTGTGAAGAAATTAGTTTCTGTTTTATCATTAATATTACTCATCTGCTGTTTTTCTCAATTTTCCTATGGGGCAGATGACGTTATCGCCTTTCCCGGCGCAGAGGGCGGCGGAAAGTATACCAAGGGCGCAAGGGCAGCGTCCTCGCCTGCGGTGTACCACGTTACAAATCTTAACGCAAGCGGCTCCGGTTCCTTTAAGGACGCGGTTTCAAAATCGGGCAGGATTATTGTTTTTGACGTGGGCGGCACCATAAACCTCAGTGGAACCCTGACGATTTCTGCGTCAAACCTGACTATCTTAGGCCAAACCGCTCCCGGAGACGGCATTACCTTAGCAGGGGGCGATATTAGCCTTGCAAACGGCGCGGAGCAGATTATCATGCGCCATCTGAGAGTCCGCCCCACAGACAAAAACGGCGGCGAGCCCGACGGCATTGGCGGCAGGTGGAACCATAATATTATTATAGACCACTGCAGCACAAGCTGGGGCGTGGACGAGCTTCTTACTCTGTACGCAGGCTCCTCGGAAAACGGTAAGCAGGGTTCAAACATAACCGTGCAAAACACCATTGCTTCCGAGAGCCTGAGAATGTCCAACCATTTTAAGGGGGCTCACGGCTACGGCGCGATTTTCGGAGCCACAAACTCAACCTGGCACCACAACCTGCTGGCTCATCACGACAGCAGAAGTCCCCGCCTTGACCGCGAGCTGCAAAACACAGACGTTCGCAACAACGTTATATACAACTGGGGCACAACCAACTCCGCCTACGGCGGCGAACCCTATTCCTACAATAATAAGACCCAAAACCCCTCAAAGGTCAACTGGGTAAATAACTACTATAAGTACGGTTCGGGAACCAAATCCTCCTTAAGAACCAGGATTTTTGAGATTTCCAATGCCTACCCCTCGGTTTCAAAGTCTCAGTTTTACTTTGACGGCAACTATGTTTACGGCAGCAGCAGCGTTACGAGCAACAATCTAAACGGAGTGGCAAATATTGCCTCTGCGGAAATTCTCTCCGCTCCCGTTGATATGGGCGAATATGAAATTAACACTCAAACCGCCGAGGAGGCATATCAAACCGTCCTCAACAACGTTGGAGCGACCCTGCCCAAGCGGGACGCCATTGACGCGAGAATTGTAAACGATGTTATTAACCAAACAGGCAGAATAATCAACAACGCCGACGAGGTAGGCGGTCACATTAACACAGAGACTGCATACAGAACATTTGAAATCCCTAAGAGCTGGAAAGATGAAAACGCCATGGGCTCCGCCAAAGAGACCGATATAGTGCCAAGCGGCGAGTTCGCAGGATACACCTGGATTGAGGCATACGTAAACGATTGGACGGCGCAGCAGTCCGCCCCCACAAACCCCTCAATTACGGTGACCGCTCCCGCCGTTCAGGACATGAACTCTCTGGGTTCAACCAACAGATGGGCTGTTATAAACGACAGCGAAACACTTACATATCAGGCAACTGCCACTGCCAAAGAGGGCACGGAGATAACCAAATTTGAGATTTACGACGGCACAAAGCTTATACATACGGAAAATTCGGCAACGCTGAACGCCCCTCTGACTCTGACCCCCGGCACTCACTACCTGACCTCTCGGGCGTATAACAATAAAGGGGAGGCAACGAGCAGCCCCACATCTATTGTATACGTCAAGTCCACGGCAGGTGCGCCGGGATATACACATGCCCAAATCGGTTCAACCGCCTTTAACAACCAAGGCGGCTCCTGGTACGAAAACGGAGTGTACACAATCATGGGCAGCGGCGCAATCGGCGCTGCCAAAACCTCGGACAAGTTCGACTTTATGTATAAGGAGGTCACGGGTGATTTTGACATTTCGGTCAAGGTGGAGCAGGTTCCCAAATTTGAAAACGGCGAGCTCTGCGGCATTATGATTAGGGAAACCCTGGATCCAAAGTCCAGAATGGCAATGATTTCCGACGGCTGGCTTAAATACGGTCAAAACGTTAAGACTATATTAAGAGACACCACAGGCGGCAAGGGAACAGTTAAATGGTTCAAGAACAGCAGCGGAACCTCAATCGAGAATAACGATTCCTACGACACCAGCAAGAGCCAATATCGAGTTCCCGACTATCTTAGAATGGTTAGAACCGGGGACACTATAACCTGCTATGTTTCAGACGACGGCGTCAGCTGGACAAACAATCCCCGTCAGCCCCTTACCCTGACGATTTCGGGCTTAAGCGAAACATTGTACGTAGGGCTTGCGGTTGACTCTATCCAGGGAACGCCCGTAAAGGAGTACATGGCAGAGGCAAAGTTCAGCAATCTGACAATTACGGAGTATACACCTCCCTCTCCCACGCCCCTGCCCACCGCCTCGCCGACCCCAACTCCCGCTCCCACAAATTCACCGTCTCCCACACCAACGCCTGAACCGAATTACGACATCGCCTTTGGCGATATAGAGAACGGTTCTCTAAGCCTTCGAATAGGAGTCGCAGAGTATAGCTCAGCAGGCAAGAGCGTAATTTGGAGGGCGGAGGACAACATTCCCGCAGACGCCGTGCCGGAGGTAACCAACATATTCGGAGACGGCAAGGCGGTTGTCCCCCTGAACGGCACTGACGACACAGACGGAACCATCACATTTTATGACGCAGTTCAATGGTACAGCTTTGTTGATGAGGACGGAACAGATGTGGCAAACCTGCACGGAACCAACAACCCCCGTATTTTGCCGCCTATTACCGACTCAAATCAGCCCACGGGAAATGTTATGAGCTTTTCCACCCCCAACAAGGGACAGCTGAAATTGAAGTTCTATATATTCGGCGGCAAGTACTTTAACCTGTACGACAATGCTTCAAGAGCCTATATAGAGAACAATTTCTACAGCAGTCAAGCCGACATATATGAGTTTATTGTGGACTGTGCTGAGGGCGGAGAATATTTCGCATGGGCAGGCGGCTCTAAAATCGGTCTTGTCAGCGCGGAGTTTTCCAATGGCGCTCCCGCCGCCAAAAAGGGCGAGAATATAATAATAACCGCCATGCCCGATATAGGCTATGTAAATACGGCAGTGACCGTTAATACAGAGGACGGCGGCGTTGTTGAAACAGTTAAGGAGCCGGACGGCAGCTATTCATTTACAATGCCCGACGAGGCCGTCACCATATCCGCCCGGTTTATTCCCGAGGGCGCTCCCACACCTACGGCAGAACCTACGCCCACGCCTACGACAGAACCTACGCCTACAGCAGAACCTACACCCACTCCTACTATTCAGCCGGGAATATACTACACAAAAAATCCCGCTTTGGAGGAGGGCAGAGTTACGGCAACGGTTATGTGCAGCGAGACATCTGAAAATGCCGCTCTTATAATCGGGGTGTATAGCAGCGATAAGGAAATACTGGAGAGCATAATCATAGAACCCATAGCTCCAAACAAGCTCAACGAAATCAATAAGGATGTTCCCCTCAGTGATGGGCAGGAGATAAAGGTTATGCTATGGAACGAGAACATGGCTCCCCTCAGCGAGGTATTTACCTTAGGCCGATAAAATTTGACCCGCCTTTAGATAAATGGCGATAAGGAAGTTATTAAATTTACCGACAGACAAGGCGCAAAATAAAAGAGATACAGGCTATCAGTTAAGTCTGTATCTCTTGCTGTAAATAATATATAAAGGTTGATAATCTGATAGCGTATTGTCTTTTAATCTGCAAATTCCCCATTTTTCATAGACAATTTCACTTTAAACATCTCTCAATTTTGTTGATTATACGATTAGGCAACACCGCATTGTTTTTAGCGCCTGCACAGACAACTTTACCTATTGGTTTCATTCCTGCGGTCTTAAAAAATTCGTCAATATTTCGGATTGCACCCCTGCTTTGTCCGAATATCCACGAAAAAGGAGAGGGAGTATGGCAGGAAGTCAGTATTATATATTTTTTGTCTTTCAAGCGCGGCTTTGGGAATGTTTTTGTTTTCTCCATTGCCGTTCCGAGCAAACGGTCAAACATATTTTTAACCGGTGCAGGAACGTTTGCCCAGTACACGGGAGCCGCAAGAATAACAGTATGACATTTTCGCAATAAAGCGGTAATTTCTTGAATATCGTCATTTATAACACAATTTTGTGTCCTATAACAAGCTTCACAGCCTTTGCAAAAAGAAATATTCTTTTCATACAAGTTGACTCTTGTTACACAGTATCCGATTTTTTCTGCTTGACGAATTGCGCAATCAAGCATAGCTGCTGTTGTTCCGTCCGTATGCGGGCTCCCTAAAATTGCAAGTATATTATTCTCCTTCATATTCATTCCTCCGTATTTGAAATAGAACGATACAGCATATTAAAGCCGTATTCCAAAAACTGGTTTTTAGACAGGCCTATTGCACTTTTGATATATTCTTCTTTATTCGCAGCAAGATTGATAGTTCCTGACAACATCCCCCAGAAATTAAATATGGTTGGCATAACCTCCAGATTATTTTTCAAATCTCCCTTTTCAATGCCGCATATTAAAAAATCTTTTAGTTTTTCATTTATATCCTCACCAACTCGGTAGGTTTCCTTTTCTTCCGGTAAGTAATCATGGTTTTCAAAATTGATATTGATTTTATCCAATGCTATCTTGAAATAGAAAGGAAATTCTTCTTGATATTTAACCAAACCGTTGCAAATTAAATCATATCTGACTTTGGTAGTCTCCTGTTCTTCTAATGCTGAATATATGTAATTATACAGCTTTTTCATACTGTTTAATGTTAAAAGCCCAACAATTTCCTCTTTATTTTCAAAATACACATATAAAGTCGCTTTGCTGTATCCGGCAGTTTTTGCAATATCATCCATAGAAGTAGCTTCAATACCTTTTTTCATAAACAATTCTGACGCGGCAGAAGCAATATTTTCCCTATGAACACTTTTTGGTTCTTTCTTTCTTCGTCCCATAAGCTCCTCCAAATAATTAAACTATCAGTTTAATTATAGCAACTGTATATAAAAATGTCAATAGTAGTTATAACGGAATTAACGCCGACAATAACAGAGTACAGAAAATACAGATTATTTTTAACTATATCGGGGAATTTGTCCCGCAGAACGGATTCCACCCCGTCATTCAAGGAGAAACGACGGAGCGGTGTGATTGATTTTATTTACATAAAATCAGAACATAGTGAAGTCCGTTTCGACGCAGAGGCGGGGGACATCTTGGTTTTAGTTATTATCCTCTGCCCTTACGGCGGGTAATTTTTTTGAACATTTTGGTATAAACGGCAAAATTTCGGTCAATATTAAATTTATACAAATTGAAAATATTTAAAAAGCGGTGATACTATGATACTGAGAAACAAACGGCAAGTGGTTATTATCAACGACATTAAGTCGGACAAAATCGAACAGGCTATATTTATTCTAAGGGACAAGGAAACAGACAAGGTCTTTTCCAAAAACAGCGGTGACTCGGACATAGTTTTAGAGGCGCACAGGATAATAAACGGTTTCTTATACCCCAACTATCCCACAGCCAAGGCGAAAACCAAAAAGCAGATCCGGGTTCAGGGGCTCATGTGGCTGGCGTCATCTGCGATAGTCGTAGGGATTACCACCCTGATTTTAAACCTAATAAGATGATATAGAAAGGGGGCTATTCGCCCCCTTTCTATCCCCAAAACATACATATGCTGTATTTTGATAAAGGCTTTTTATTTTAAACTATCGCCTAGCCCGGTTCCGCCCTGTCAATAACAGTCCTAAGTTGTTGCCGACTGTGACCCAACTTCTTTGAAGTTGGACGGCTCACGGTATTCCCTTTAAAATGTCGTAACTAATGTCAATAACACACCTCAGTTGTTGATAATGAGAGCGCAACAGGGTGGGCGACAGGCCATATTATCAAATTTAAATAAAATATCACGGATATAGTATAAAAACCAATGTTTACGTTATTCTTCTACATATATGTGCCGCCTAAAGCGGCGGGGACTGCGCGCCTCACGTGTCGCCTACGGCGACCTACCGTGCTTGCTATCCGCCTTTTGCCAAAGGCGGCATAATGCTACGCGGCAAAGCCTTTATCAAACAAGCAAAACGGTCTGTCTCATCAAGACAGACCGTTAAATTATTCAAACTATTTATCAAGACCGTAACGTCTTCTGAACTTGTCAACTCTGCCGCCTGTATCAACCAGCTTCTGCTTACCTGTGTAGAACGGGTGACAAGCCGAACAAATTTCTATACGGATATCCTCTTTTGTGGAACCCGTTTCGATAACATTACCGCAAGCGCACTTAATCTGCGTCTGCTTGTACTCCGGATGAATTCCCTCTTTCATTGCGTTTCACCTCTTTCAATATATAACTTCAATTATTTACTAATTAATTGCAACGCCGTATATTATAACACAACGAAGCACAAAATGCAAGCCTTTTTTTCAAAAATACCGAATTTTTAGTCGCCCAGGCACATATTAATGGCTCTTGCCGCCTTAATCCAGTAGCTTTCAGGGTCAACCGACTTGTTCTTGCCTATAACGTTTTCAAGGGAGTCATAGCTGAGGCTTGCGCCGTTAAGAGTAACCATGTTGCCGAACTTGCCTGCCATGAGCAGGTCAACGGCATATGAGCCGTAACGGGTGGACAAAATTCTGTCGTTAGCTGTGGGGGAGCCTCCGCGCTGGGTATGACCCAAAATTGTTGCGCGGCACTCGAGACCTGCCAGATGCTCAAGCTGCCCTGCGATGACTTCGCCTATTCCGCCGAGACGAATCGGGTCGGGACTGTTCTCAATTACCTTTGAGATAACAACATCGCCGTTTAAAGGCTTTGCGCCCTCTGCAACAACAACAATGGCAAAGTTCTTGCCCCTTGCTCTGTTCTGCTTAATGGTTTCCGCAACCTTGTTTATATCATAGGGGATTTCGGGAATAAGAGCCGCGTCCGCACCGCCGGCAAGAGCTGAAGCAATGGCGATAAAGCCCGCATATCTGCCCATAACCTCAACAACAATAGTTCTGCTGTGAGACTCGGCAGTTGTTCTCAGCTTATCGATTGCCTCTGTCGCAGTGGCAACAGCCGTGTCAAAACCGAAAGTTGTATCTGTTGAAGCCAAGTCGTTATCAATCGTCTTGGGAACACCGATAACCTTAACACCCTTGCGCGCAAAATCGCGGCCCGATGTCAGCGTACCGTCGCCGCCGATAACAATAAGGGCGTCAATACCCGCCTTCTTCAGGTTGTTCACGCCAACGTCCGAAACGTCGCCGCGCTGCTCCTGACCGTGCTCGTCAACATATGTGTAGTCAAAAAGGTTATCCTTATTGGAGCTGTACAAAATAGTACCGCCCCTTGAAATAATACCGGAAACATCGTGGAGAGTAAGGGGAACAAATTCCTCCTCGCCCAGGTACAGACCGCGGTAACCGTGTCTTATACCAACAACCTCAAGACCGTATCTCTGGATAGCGGTCTTAACAACCGCTCTGATAACCGCGTTAAGTCCCGGACAGTCGCCGCCGCCCGTCATTACACCTATCTTTTTAATTTCACTCATAAACAGACCTCCAATATGCTTAACCAAGGTTTGCAAAATAATTTTGCCATGGAATTATTATTACCGCTTATCATCGCAAATTTATACCTATACAGTTTACCCCAAGAACGCTCAAAAATCAAGTCTAAAAGTCAGCCTCCGTCCATTTTTGTATATTGTAACAAAAACACAAAAGTCTTTAAGGAATTTTTTTCAATATTTATCCTCAACCGCCGCCCCGATTTACCTCCTTGACCGTTTCCTTTTGATATCCCGTGTTTAAAAGGTGCATTTAAATAAAAAAACTGTAAAATTTTTTTAAAATGCTCTTGCTAATTGGGAAGTATTGAGTTATAATATCTATGTGGGCAGTTTATTTCTGCTACCTGCTCATTTATTTTGCATAAAAAATTATATTTTATATATAGGAGGAGATAAAAATGGATAAACAACAAGTTTTGACAAAAATGACAGACGCCGGTCTGGTTGCTGTTGTTCGCGCAAGCAGCGCGGAGGAAGCTATCAGAATTTCCGACGCTTGCTTGGAGGGCGGCTGCCCCTCAATTGAGCTGACGTTCACGGTTCCCGGCGCACACAAGGTAATCGAGGCTCTTGCCGCTAAGTACACAAACGGCGAAATGCTTCTCGGCGCAGGTACGGTTCTTGACTCTGAGACCGCAAGACAGGCTATTCTTTCAGGCGCTAACTTTATCGTTAGCCCCGGCTTTAACGCAGAGGCGGCTAAGCTCTGTAACCGTTACGCTGTTCCCTACATGCCCGGCACAATGACCTTTACCGAGATCCTCACCGCTATGGAAGCAGGCGTTGATATCTGTAAGGTATTCCCCGGCGACATTGTTGGCCCCAACTTCATCAAGGACGTTAGAGGTCCTCTGCCCCAGGCTAAGCTTATGCCCACAGGCGGTGTTGACGTTAATAATGTTGACCAGTGGATTAAGGCGGGCGCTGTTGCTGTCGGCGCAGGTTCTTCACTGACAAAGGGCGCTAAGACGGGCGACTACGCTGCTATCACAGCTACAGCTAAAGAGTTTATCGCTAAGATTAAGGAAACACGCGCGGCTCTTTAATCCTTAAACCGATATTTTATTAAACTATTTTACATATTTAAAGGAGACTATTACAAATGGCTAAAGTTGTTACAATGGGCGAAATCATGCTCAGACTTTCCACACCTAACAATGAGAAATTTATTCAGGCTGACGAGTTTGACATTAACTACGGCGGCGGCGAGGCTAATGTTGCTGTATCACTGGCTAACTACGGTCACGACGCTGAGTTCGTTACAGCTGTTCCCGACAACCCGATTGGTGAATGCGCTGTTGCAGCCCTGAGAAAATACGGTGTTGAAACAAAGAACATCGCTAAGACCGGTGAAAGACTGGGTATTTACTACCTGGAGACAGGCGCTTCCATGAGAGCATCTAACGTTGTATACGACAGAGCTCATTCTTCAATTTCAACAGCTACAGCTGCTGATTTTGATTTTGACGCTATTTTTGAGGGCGCTGACTGGTTCCACTTCACAGGTATTACACCTGCTGTTTCCGACGCTGCCGCTGAGCTTACAGAGGCTGCTCTTAAGGCTGCTAAGGCTAAGGGCGTTAAGGTTTCTGTTGACCTTAACTTCCGTAAGAAGCTGTGGTCAAGCGAAAAGGCTCAGAAGGTTATGACAAACCTGATGCAGTATGTTGACGTTTGTATCGGCAACGAGGAGGACGCTGAAAAGGTTCTCGGCTTCAAGCCCGGCGCAACAGACGTTACAAGCGGTGATTTGGAGCTTGCAGGATACGAGGATATCTTCAAGCAGATGGTTGACAAGTTCAACTTTGAGTATGTTATCAGCTCACTTCGTGTAAGCCACTCGGCTTCCGATAACGGTTGGTCTGCTTGTATCTATTCAAGAGATACAAAGGAATTCTATCACTCAAAGGAGTACAGAATTCATCCTATCGTTGACCGTGTTGGCGGCGGCGACTCATTTGCCGGCGGTACAATCTGCGGATTTGTTGACGGTAAGAACTTCAAGGACGCTCTCGAATATGGTGTTGCAGCGTCAGCTCTTAAGCACACAATTCCCGGAGACTTCAACCTGGTTACTCGTGCAGATGTTGAGAACCTGGTTGGCGGAGACGGCAGCGGTCGTGTTCAGAGATAAGAATTGTTTTTTAAAAGGGTCGCACCAAAGCGACCCTTTTTGTTTTCCCCCGCTTTTGATAAAGGCTTTGCCTTTAGAACTGTTCGCCCACCAATCCCGGCTATTTAAACGGATTTTGACAACCGTAATCTCTTTTAAGCTGTAGGGGGCGGCTTCCCAGACGCCCCGACCGCCATATTAACGATCAATATCGTATTATGCGGATTTTGAAATTTGTTTTTAATTATTATCCCCGTTAATTTATATAATCACATTTCTATTTATATCGCCCGCCCTGGTTGCGTTTGCCCTCTCCTCCCCAAACGCACAGGGCGGGCGACAGATTATATTATCAAATATAAATAAACTAGCATGGATATAGTATAAAAGTAAAGTTTTAGTTATTACATAATACTACGAATTAAAGAGTTACATACATGCCATTCCATTTGTGTTGGTAAAAACGGGTGGTTTGTCAGCGGGGTATTCTGAAAAAACTAAGCCTGTAAAATATTTTGCTACAAAAAGTCGGAGGGTCACAAAGTACCCTCCGACAAATTTCTACACTCTACACTGCCAACGTATTTCACGCGTCTTCTCTAAAGTCGCCGCGGAACACATATCTGTTCTTGCCTGCTTTTTTCGCCTCGTACAGGGCAACGTCCGCATTCTTATACAGACCTTCATACGTATCCGCGTCTTGGGGATAGATGGCAACGCCCACGCTAAGGGTAATCTTCCTCACTCTTCCGCCGGCCTCCACATGGGGATCCTCGGTTTTAAACCGCTCAAGCTTTTCCTTCAACCCCTCATAATCACCGTTAATATTCCTGCACAAAACCACAAACTCGTCTCCACCTATTCTGCCGACTACGCTGTCGTAATCAAAAACAGAACTCAATAAGTTCGCGACTGTTTTAATTGCCTCATCGCCTATTCCGTGACCAAACGTGTCGTTAACCGACTTAAAATCGTCAATATCGCACAGTATAAGGGCGTGTTCCTGGTCGCCTCTGAGCTCCAAGGTGCTCTCTATAAGCTTCTGGGTCGCGCCTCTGTTATAAATTCCCGTCAACGAATCTCTCGCGGCTCGATGTCTGAGCAGCTGCTCTTTCTTAACATTGTCGTCCACATCCATAACTATGCCCACGGCTCGGGCGGCCACTTTGTTATTATCCCGAATCAGTTTCATGTTGACGCTGCTGTACTTATAGCTTCCGTCTTTTTCCAAAAGCCTCAGGGTTACCTCTAAGTTATCCTGAAATCCGCTGCGCAGGGCGTCAATGGCATTTTTAATCAGCTCGGTATCGTCAGAGTGAGCGGCTACCTTCTCAAACTCGGCTATGCTCACAATATTGCTGCTGGCAGCAAACCTGCTCATCAGCTGCTCCGACAATTCTATTGTGTTGTTAAACATATCAAGCTCAAAAATACCGCTGTTAATATTTTCAAAGACCAGCTTGTTTCTCGCCTCAGCCAACAGCAGTTTCTCCTTGGTTTCCATTTCGCGGCTTATATCAAACAAAACCGTGTACACAACAGGCTCCAGATTTTTATTCTTGGTCAGGTAGCTTCTGCTGGAGACCCATATATCGCTGCCGTCGCCGCAGTGAATTTTATACTGAGCCTCGGCAGTGCCCTTTTCCCGGAGCAGACGTTTTTGCCTTGCAAACTCCCGCTTTGACTCCTCGCCTACCAAAAGCCTTGAAAACTCCCTGTGGAGTTTTTGAGCAATCTCACCTTTTTCGTACTTAACTATTTTATAGAACATGGGCGTAACGTTTTTTATCGTAAAGTTATCGTCAAAATAGTGCACCATAGTCCCGCCCGCAACATTCTCTATCATCTCGTTGCCCTCGGCGATCATTGTCTTCATAGCCTTAATATACTTAGACACAATGGCAAATGCAGAAATCGCCAAAACAACCAACCCGGTCTCAATAAAAACAACAACGGACACAGGTCGGGCAGAGACAACCTCACCGTCTCCGAAGGCGTGAACCAGCGCATTGGCAAGCTCTCCCAAAATCAAGGAAAAAGCGACGCCCCAAACCACCCGCCAAAGCAGTTCGTTCTTCGATATAACATCAAAAAAACCTATTCGTTTGTCCATTATTTTATTTTTATCTTCCGAGGACTTCTCTTTTTTTCGCGCCACTTTATCACCTTCTTCCGCATCGGTCAATCCGCCGAAAATTTCTGATAACCTATTTACTCAGATTTAAACATCACAGTATATCATATTTATTCAATAATAACATGATAATACCATATCGACAAAGAATATTCAAGATTATTCTTAAAATAATTTGAAAAATTTACATATTTTAGTAGCATAAAAGGAAAATCAGACAAAAAACGGCATGATATCCCCGTATTTTCAGCTTAAAATCCAACAGCTGTCAACGAGTCATATCATGCCTAATAAGCTTTTTTTCTCTGATAGACGGGATTATTCCCGTTAATAACGCAAAACCGATTGAAATTATAAACAGCAGCAGGGCCGCAAAAAACATCTCCGGCTCAAAAACAAGGGGTATTCCCCCGATTATCAAACAGACCATGCCGCCAAGCCACCCAAGGAGCAAGCCCGCTGCCGCGCCTGCCGCCGCAAGAGCGACACACTCCGCCTCCTTTTTCACAATGGCGTACAGCAGCCTGTGTTTAGTTCTTGAAACCTCCGGGCTTTCCCGTCTGCGCTTTGAGGGGAACATAAGAAACATACACATGGCAAGGCCGCTGATCAGCAGCAATATAATAAATATGATTATTGAAGCCAAGTCCGCCCCTCCGTCTTTTCCCGCCTCCAGAGCGTATTCGCTTCCGCTCAGAGTTCTTGAAACGAACTCCTCTGCTGCTCGGTACGCGTCCTCCGCGCTGCCGCCGCACAGAAACGTATAGGTTCCCGAGTTGGTGGAGTTCATAACCAGCCTTGCGCTCCTGTAGGGCAGAACCACCAGCTCCTTCGGCTCGTAACCGCCCTTGCCCTCAAACACGCCCACAACTCTAAATACCTGATTGTTTACCTTTAAATCCTGACCCACGGGATTTGCGGAGCCGTACAAGGGCTCCGCAATATCGCTGCTTATAAGGGCAACCCGATTTCTTGTCTCCACATCGGAAGCCGTGAACGCCTTGCCGGCTGTTACATTGACGCCGCCGCTTTTAAAAAACTCCTGATTTGTTGCCAGCGCCGAGTATGTAAGGCTGTCACCCTGATTTCCGTACATCTCCACGCCTTCAACCATCTCCGTAGGAACCACATCGGCAATTGCGCCGCTCCTATCCGCAAACCTTTCCAAATCGTCAATGCTCACACTGTCGCGGTTGTTAAGGCGAAGAACCACCGTGTTCCCTCCTAAGGGATTTTTCTTATACCCCTCGGAAACGGTGATTGAGTTATTCGCAAACAGCATCGCCATAATAACCGCAAACGCAGCAACAAAGCCCATCACGCTTAACAGCGCCTGGACTTTGTTTATCCTGATTTCGCAGACAGCGTCGGCAAGAGCTCTTTTCGGTATGCCGTTCCGCCCGGATTTTTTCCCTGCCAAACCGTCGCCTTTTGAAAAAATACTCATTTTATCCTCACTTGCCGCTATTCTATATCGGAAATCCACTCTTGGGTTGCGGATTTACCTGTTGATTTTACGTTCTCACCGCTGTCATCGCCCGCACTCTCCTCGGCGCCGGAACCGCTGTCATCCCCCGCGCTCGTCCCGCTGTCGGAGCTGCTGTCATCGCGGGCAGGCTGAACGCTTTGAGCTGCGTCCTCGTCCTCCACGTACAGAACCTTATCGCTTATGCTGAGGCCTGACAGAATTTCCACATTTGTTCCGTCGCTCAAGCCGTACTCAACCCTTGCCAGCTTGTAGCCCTTGGGAACATATATATCCGGATACTCGGCAGGATCTGCCAACGCATCCTCCTCGATGTCGGCTGAGTCTGTTATTACCAGAGCGTTTGTGCCGTCCGAGGCGTACAGGGCTGCAGCGGGCAAAGTCAACACGTTGATTGACGAGTTAATTATAATCTTTGCGTCCACGTTCATTCCCGACTTAATCTTTCCCGGGTCGGATATGGTTATCTCCACGGGGTAAACCGTAACGCCGTTGCCCCTCTTTTCGCCCTCTCCGGCGATATTGGTAATCTCACCGCTAAATGTCTCTCCCGGCAGAGCGTTTGCCGTTACCACAACGGTCTGCCCCAGCTCTATATTCCAAATATCAAGCTCGTCTACCTCAATGGTGAACTTCATCCTGCTCATGTCCGCAATAACCATAAGCGGTTCGCCGCTTTGGTTCGTGCCCACGTTGTCGCCCACCTTGGCATTTTTAATCAGAATGGTTCCGTCGATAGGCGAAGCTATCTTATACTTTTCCAGTTCTTTTTCCGCCTGCTCCAGAGCCAGCTTGCTTGAAGCCAAATCAAGCTCCCTGCCTTGGGTTGAAGTAGTTTGGTTGCTCCTGAGAGTTGCAATAACCTGACCTGAGGTGACGGAAGCGCCGTTTCGCACGCTGACGCTCTGAACCGTTCCCGTAACAGAGGGGATAAGTCCTATTTCGGTGCCGTTTGCCTGGGTTATCACAGCAATCTGGCCGCCGTTTACGGTGCTGCCCGCCGATATGTTAAGGCCGCTGATTGTGCCCGTGGCATTTGCGTAAATACGGAGCTGCTCGTTATTTGAGGACGAGCTGTCGCTGACCTGCGCGCGCTGCACTGCATTTTCCGCCTGCTGCACCGCTATTTGGGCGTTGGTGTCGTCTATTTTATAAACAAGCTCTCCCGCCTTAACCGCTTCGCCTGCGTTTAAGGGGGACTCGGTAACCGTTCCGCTGACCAGTGAGGTTATGTTGTACCTGGCATTTGGCTCAACATTGCCCCCGGCGGACATGGTCTTAATAATATTTCCCTTTGCCACATAGGTCTCCGCATATCCTCCCAGAGGGTTCATGCGGTACTGTATAAAGAACACTGAGCCCAGCACAATCAAAACCACGGCTGCCGCTACGCCTGCGCCGATAAACCAGCCCTTGTGCTTTTTAATAAAAGCTCCCGCTCCGCCTTGATTATGGCTGTCAGCATCCTCATCCTCATCCGGGTCGTCCAAATCATAGTACGCCGTTTCTGTTACCTTGGGTCTCATGCTCTTGGGAGCATAGGCTGAATACAACAGCTCCCTGTCAACCTCGCCCGATTCGTAAGCGTCGTACGCTGTCGGCTCCTCATCAGGCTCCTCATCAGAAATATCTTCTTCAACAGCTTCATCCTCAACAAACTCCGGTTCGGGCTCGCTTTGGAAATCTCTGCCGTACACCGCCTCTTCGGCTTCGGATTCAGGCTCCGCTTCTTCGGCCTCAAGCTCAGGTTCTTCACGGTCGCCGTAAATTCCCGAAACATATGCGTCGGCAAAGTCTGCGGCGCGGCTGATCTCCTCAGGATCCATCTCGCCGGTATTGCCGATCGTATCCGGGTCGCTTAAGTCTTGTTCAACGGCAAAAACACCGTCAGAACTTTCTTCTGCGGTGATTGCGTCAAACTCCGTCTCCCTTTCATTCAGTTCATTTAAGACCGTCTCGCCGACCTCGTCCAGAATTTTATCCGGGTTCAGATCATCCTCGTCGCCCAAACTGTCATAGGCCTCTGTCAGATAATCGGCTTCGCCGTTCTCTTTGCCTTTGTTTTTCCCGGAAAACATTTTATCAAAAAAACCCATTCGTTTTCCTCCTATATGTATATTGACATAGGTCAAACCAACATAAATTTAAATCGGAGCGTCGCTCCTCAGGGCTCGGCAAAAGCTCAATCTCCCGCCGAAGTCGCAAAAACTCCCCCGCCGCCTAAAGGCAGGGGACGCCCTGCTCCTAAATATATTACAAAAAGTATATCATACAAATGTTAAGCAAATATTAATATTGTATTACTATTGTTATAAAAATTATATACTTTTATTCTATATTCGTAAAAAAACTGTTTTGCCTTATCGAGCATACTTATTCTTAATATATTCATTGCCCAAATTTTCAAGCTCATCGTCAAGGGGCGAAAGGCCGCCGAAATCCTTATACTTCCGCTTTAGGGCGCGAGTCAGTATATAATCGCAAAGCTGTGGATTTTTGGGCAGGAGGGGGCCGTGAAGATAAGTCGCCACAACGTTTTTATAGAGAACTCCCTCATAGCCGCTTTCTCCCGTGTTGCCGTTGCCGTAGAGCACCTTGCCCAAGGGCTGCATACCGCTGCCCAGATAGGTTCTGCCCGCATGGTTTTCAAAGCCCACTATGGGCTGTTCAAACTTATCGCATTTCAGCACAACGTTGCTGATAAGCCTTGTCTCTCCCGAATCCGTATAAATATCCAGAATGTCAAGACCCTCTATTTTTGTGGTTGCCGTCTTGTAGTACTTGCCGAGGAGCTGATATCCGCCACACACAGCAACAAGCACGCCGCCGTTTTCCACATATTCCTTTATTTCCTCTTTCTTTTTGAGCAGAAGGCTGCACACTATTTCCTGTTCCCTGTCGGAGCCCCCGCCCACGAAAATTATATCCGCAGTTTTCAAGTCTATACTGTGATCCTTATTGGTGCAGGTGTAAACATTGGCTTTTACTCCCCGCCACTTGAGACGCTTTTCCATGCAGGCAATATTGCCTCTGTCGCCGTAAAGGTTGAGCAAGTCGGGGTATAGGTGCACAATATTAATCTCATAATCAGGTTTGTTATTTGTCATTGTTTGCACCTCCTTCATTCCTGACAGTCAGGCCGACCTCTTTTTGAACCTCAAGCATGGTGGTCTGGGTGAGGTACAGCGCCGTATAGTTTACCAGCACATAGCACACCTCAGCCTCAGAATTTTCCAAGCACTTTTTCAGGGCGGACTTCATGTCGGGATTTATGCTGTCCACCGCTACCTCCGCATACTTAAACCTCAAGGATATGTCATACATTCTTATACCCGTTGTGGTAAGGGTGCTCAGGTTCGCCTCTCCCAGCTTATCAAAGTCCACATCCCAGAGCCAGGATACGTCCCTGCCGTCGTTTGCCAGGTCGTTTATCGCAACAATAACGTCCTTCCTGCGCTTGTCCAGCAACACCGTCTGAATAGCCTGGTTAAACCCTGCGGGGTTTTTCGCCAGGTTCAGAATAAAGGGCTTGCCGCCGATTGGGATAAGCTCCATTCTGCCTATCTGGGGCTTATAATCTCTTAATACAGTGTTAAAGTCCACGTTATCAATGCCCATTGTCATCATAGCGGAGTACACCGCCAGAATGTTGTATATATTGTAAAAACCTCTGTAGTTCACGTCAATCTGCTTGTCTCCCACCTTAAATTTCATGGAAGAAGAAAGGTCAACATCGGTGGCGGCATAGTCAATATGGGGACGCTTGTTTCCGCAGTGGGGGCAATAGTAATCTCCCAGCTGGCTGTAGTGGAAGTAGTTATACTCCTGCTCCTCGCCGCACTTTGCGCAGAACCTGCCCTCCTTGGTCTCATCGGTCTGAGGCAGAACCTGCTCTGAAATTCCGAAGTACACCGCGTCCCTGCCCTCTCCGAACCGAGCGGTCAGAGGGTCGTCTCCGTTTAGTATAAGCTTCACGTCGCCCGCCATGTCGATTGCCTCGTTAAGCAGGTCAACGGTTATGTCAATCTCCCCGTACCTGTCAAGCTGGTCTCTGAACAGGTTGGTGATCAGCATATAGTCGGGCTTGATATACTTGAAAACCCGTCTTGCAGAAGCCTCGTCAATCTCCAGCACGGCGTAATCCGCCTTAAAGCTGCCCAAAAGATTGCACGCCTGGGCAAAGGTGGTGGCAATTCCCCCCAGCATGTTTGCGCCCAGGTTGTTGCACACCGTGGTATATCCGCACTTTTGGAGGGCGGTGTTGAGAAGATTATTTGTTGTGGTCTTGCCGTTTGTTCCGCAGGTTACAATAACCCCTCTTTTTATATTCTTCCTAAGACGGCTGACCAAATCCGGACAGATTTTAAGAGCCAGCACTCCGGGAGACGCCGACGACTTCTTTCCCACAAGTCTGCCGACAACCGAAGCCAGCTTCGCCGCCCAAACAGCCAACAGTTTTCGCATAATTCTCACCCTTTCGGCAAAATCAATATGAATATATTGATTATACCCGAAACAACTTCGCTTTTCAAGCGTATTATTACAAAAAATTTCTTATACATTTACTACAAAGTTGTTACATATATAACTAAAACAGTTTTTCGGGAGCCCCTGATCCCTGCACAGCAGGCGTGCAATTTTGATAAAGGCTTTGCCTTTGAAACCATTGCCGAGCCCTCGTCGGAGCAAAG
>CATWQA010000020.1 GCA_958352815.1 uncultured Eubacteriales bacterium | reverse complement strand
ATGTTTTTCTGGCGATGGTTGACGGGGATAATAAGCTCACAGTATTTAAAACCTCCTCCGACGCCCCGGAAAACGATTTGTTTCAGTAGCCGTATTAAAAATAGGACTTGTGCGCAGGCAAATATTGTTGTACAATAAAGGGTGAAAGGGTGATAAGCATTGAATAAATATACGGATAAATTTAAGCTCACGGCGGAGCAGAGTCTGTTTCTGGCGAAAAAGAAGTGGGATGAGAATATTTACTGCGGCATGAAAATGGAAAACAGGGCAATAACCTTTCCCCAAACCAAGACTATTTTAAACGGTGTAAATGTGCCCAACGTGAGCCTTGACGATATACAGGCTGTGCTCAACATGCGGGACGCGTGGAAATTCCTGCTTAGCAGCCTTAATGAGCCCGTCAGCATTGACTATATGTGCAAGCTAAACGGGTATATTGCCCGAAACGAAGCCCTTGAATGGGGCAAGCTGCGTACCGGAAAGGTGGGAATTTCCGGTACGGATTACATACCGCCCCTGCCCGAGGCAGAGACTGCCGAGGCGGAGCTTAAAGGGATATTGGATGCAGAAGCGACAGCCACAGAAAAAGCTCTGGATTTGTTCCTGTGGGCGGCAAGAAAGCAACTGTTTTGGGACGGAAACAAGCGAACTGCATTGACCGCAGCCAACAGAGTTTTGATTGAGGCGGGAGCGGGTATGCTCACCATAACGGATAAGCATATGGAGGAGTTTAACGCCCTGCTGGTTGACTACTATAACACGGGCAACAAAACTAAAATTAAAGATTTTTTGTATGACAATGCTTTGCAGGGTATAGAGTTTTAGGTTGAAATAGGATTTCGCCTTTTGTTTGCCGCCGTGCGTTTGGGTCGCAGACGCCCCGAGCGCACGGGCGGACTTTGTATATGTAAATGGAATTGGATATGTGCAGATAATTGATTTGTAGGGGTTATTCAATTGGTTTTGCAATCCGGTATTTATCGCATGCAGGCATTGACAAATTTCATAGGTACATTCATGCGTTCTGCTGCCTGCTCCGGCGTCATTCCGCTGTTCAGGAAACGCTTGCATACTATTTTCATGTTTTCTCCGACTTCGATAATATGTTTATCAGGGTCATAGAAACGAACAACACGCTGTCCCCATGAATGTTCCAAAATGGGGTGGACGTATTCAATATCATATTCTTCCAACTTATCCGTAAACTCATCAAAATTATCTTCTTCAAAATAAATTTCAAAGTTGTTACCACCAAATGAAATATCATTTTTACCGATAAAGTCTTTATACGTTTCAATTGTCTGCAAAGCCAAACCACCTGTTAAAGTTTTATTTGCTCCAAAATCCATAATTACATGAAGTCCGAAAATCTTTTTGTAAAACTCAACTGATTTGTCTATATCTGTTACTACCAACATAGGATTTTTCAATTTCATTTCCGTTACCTCCACAAAAATAATTTATCCTTTTAAATTTTTCAAAGCGGACGGATTATTCTCTAAGAATACCCCAATCGTGGGACAACTTTCTAAATACGAACATTCGCCGCAAGTAGCGACGCCCTTTTTCAATGCACATTGGCGAATGCCGCAGATGCTGTCGCAAAATACCGTTTTAATTCCATCAACACGACAGCCTTGGCAGTTAATATGCTCCGGAAGAATAGGTGCATTATTTAGTTCAGCCCATAGCTTTGCAGTTTTTTTACGCAAGTCATGGTCGTTGTTAATTGTTGCAAGGTATGCGTCACATTTTTCACAATCAAGTCCGCAATATGCAATCATTTTTTTCATGATTATGTACCTCCGCCATATCGGAATTTCTTTTTGAAATATTTACACGAAGAGTATACAACACCTCAAAGGAAATGTCAAATTAACTCCTCCCCGAGCGTACGGGCGGACTTTGTATATGTAAATGGGATTGGATATGTGCAGATAATTGATTTGTAGGGGTTACGTATATACCAACCTATTTACGTTAGAGGAAACCGCAGGTGTGCTTGCGGGGCGTATAGGAATCCGCCCCCTACAACTTGTTAATGTACACATATCTGAATACAGTTATTTTGATAAAGGCTTTGCCTTTGAAACCATTCGCCCACCCAGTTGCGCTCTGTCGGCAAAAACTTAGGTTTATTATTGACATTGCATACTTTGTGCAAATCGGAGCAATGTGAGCCGTCCCACTTCAAAGAAGTGGGGTCACAGCCGCCTCCGCCCCGAGCGCAGATCGTTCTCCCTCCGGGAGAAACGAGTTAGGGGACGTTATCCCCTAAGACCCCTGCAAAAAAACAGTAAGCTTATTGGAATTTTTTATTATCTTTTCAAAAGACTTTGCAATTAATAGCCCGCACTGTGCGTTTGGGGAGGAGGGCGGCAAGCGCAACAGGGCGGGCGACAGACACACCAATGTGAGTATATAAATTAACAGGGATTATAATTTAAATAAGTCCGAAATCCGTACAATACAGCGTTGACCGTCACTTTATACGACGGGCGCAATAAATGGCGCCCCTACGAATGTTTGATTTACTATGGCGACTATTCCGATTACATAAATATAGCCGCCCCGGCGCTTGGGGAGGTCGGGCAAAACAGATACAGGGCTCCCGAAAAATCGAAGATTTTTTGGGAAGGAGGAGGAGCAAGGGAGCAGGCGCAGACGTTCTTAAAAAAAGAACGTCGTAGCAAAGCGAACTTTGCTCCGACGTGTTGACTTTTTATATATTATATAGTAAAATATCTGTAACTGATTAAATTAGTAACGGAGGAAGTTTTATGCTTAGGAAATTAGTTTGTGAGATTGTGGCGGCGGGAATTATTATGTGCGGCTTTGGCGAGCAGGCTGTTTTTGCCGCAGGGGAGGAAGTGGAACATGTTTTTTCTCCAAGCGTGACGGCGGAGCAGAGTGCGGCGACCGAGACCCCGGAGGTTATTGACGAGACAGAGGTTATTGAGGAGGCTCCCTTGGATATTTCTCAGGAACCGCCTGTGGAAAACAGCTCAGTTAATTATTCGGAACCCATGGAGACCCCGAGCATAGCGGAGGAGACCACGGCGGCTCCGACTGCCGAGGAAGAACTTGTTTCTTCATTTGATGTTTATTTTACAAGCGTTCTTGACGGCTGGCCAAGAAAGGATTACGGAGTGTTCAATCTCTACGACGAGAACGGGGCTATATTGGATTCCGAGACGGTTTATATTGAGACTGTCGAGGACTTTAATGTTCACTTTGACTTTTCCCCTGTACCCCTGGGAACGCCCCTGTTTTTAGAGGTGACAGGTCTTGATTCGATTGATTATTATTCGGATAATTACAGGCTGCCTTCGGATGAGAAAATTCCGCTCTATACATATTGGAGCGAGCCTGATGAGGACGGAGTGAGAACTCCCGTGTGTGACGCATACATGACGGCACACGTGAGAACCCAGCCTCCTATTAACATCTATGTGGACGGAAAGTATACATCTCTTTCATCGCCTGCGATTTTTGAGGGCTCATACATAATTGCTCCCCTGTCAGAGGTGGCAGAGGCAATCGGAGTGTATGACTGCACATTCTATCCCAACTACAACAGCGTTAAGGTAAAGACCGGCGATAACGAAATTCTGGTGAACATAGGCTTTTCCTACATGACGGTGTTTGGGCAGGACGTTAATCTTGACCTGCCGGTTATGAATATAAACAGCCTTACATATATTGAGCTCCGACCCTTTGTGGAGGCTCTGGGCTGCACTCTTAACTATGCCGACAGCGGTGAGTATATTGACATTAACCTTAACAAGTCCCCCATGGCCTTGGAGGCAAAGGCAGCTTTGGAGGAGAGGGTGAACCAAAGCGGCGTGAGCAGCTCCACCGACTATCTTATCTGGGTTAACAAGGATAAGTTCAGATGCGCCGTTTTTGAGGGCTCAAAGGGCAACTGGAAGTTGCTGAAGGACTTTACCGTAGGTATCGGCGCGTCAAACAGCGAGACTGTTACCGGCGTATTTCAGTATAGCGACTACGTGTCCAGGTGGCCTTATGAATATTACTATGTGGGTCCTGTTATGGTATTCTACGGCAACTATGCCCTGCACTCCACGCTGCTCAGGTATGACGGAACCCCATATAACAACAATGTCGGCGTTAAGCTGTCTCTGGGCTGCGTGCGCTGCCAGCCGAAATATATCAACTGGATGGCGGATTATGTTCCTATAGGAAGTACTGTTTACGTGACCGAAACATGATTAATTTGAATTTTGTTTATGATAGGGTGTTATAACCGCTTGAATATTTGCGAAATTTATTCGGCAAAACGTTAAATATCGATTTTATTCGGGAATATTTTGAATTTTTCGCTCATGTCCTATTGACAAATGTTTTAGTCTTTGATACACTTATATTAAATGAAATTTCGGTAGGTGATATGAATGCAGCGTTTGTCAGCCGCGATAAAAGAGGCGATAGAGAGCAAATACGGCAGTGTTGCGAAATTTTCCAGGTTGATTGACATACCCTATTCAACCCTTAATAATATACTTAAAAACGGTTTTGACAACAGTAAGTTTTCTATGGTAGTGGATATATGCAGAAGGTTGGAGGTTGAGTTGCCTGAGCAGAGGCTTCCGGAATTGGACGAAGCGGAGGTTCGGATAATACGTAAATATTCACTGTTAGATAATCGCGGCAGAAGACTTGTGGAGAATATAGTAGAACAAGAATATAAACGATGTATAAAATTTTAACATAGGTGTTGACAATTGTTTGTAATTATGTTAAAATCATACATGTTAGGAGGTGTTTCAGTGGATGAGTTGACTCTGCTTATCAAGCAGGAAATAAAAAAACAGTACCGCAGTGTCAGACAATTTGCGTTCAGTGTTGGCATTGCGCAGACTACAGTGGTCAGCGCGCTAAAAAATGGCGTCTCAGGCACAGGCTTTAGCACAGTAATGAAAATTTGTAAAGCTTTAGACATTCAAGTATTCGATTATAGCGTTCCATTGGTAATTAACGATAATGTGATTACGCTGCTGAAAAAGTATAATGCTCTTGACAAATTGGCTGAACACACCGTACAGACAGTGCTTAACGTTGAGTACGAGAGATGCAAGGCGGACGCTCTCAAGAGTACTAAGCACTAAGAGCTGTACTTAACACCCGCTCGGAGACGGGCAATCAGAGTATGCGTTTTAGATTTTGTGGCATACTTAATAAAATGATCTACAAAAATCACAACTCACCAAAATACGAAAGGGGCTTCAAGACGGAGCCCCTTTCGTATTTTTATGTTTATTCTATTTTGCCGCTTTTGCCACCGCTTTAGCCACGGCGGGAGCAACCCTCGGGTCAAACGCCTTTGGTATAATATATTCCTCGCTGAGCTCCTCGTCGGAAATAAGAGAGGCAATGGCGTTGCAGGCGGCGATTTTCATCTCCTCGGTTATGCTTGAAGCCATTGCGTCCAACGCGCCGCGGAAAATTCCGGGAAAGGCGATAACGTTGTTAATCTGGTTGGGAAAGTCCGAGCGGCCTGTTCCCACAACCCTCGCTCCTGCCTCCTTGGCGTCATTAGGCATGATTTCGGGCACAGGGTTCGCCATTGCAAACACAATGGGCTCCTCCGCCATAGACCGAACCATGTCCTTTGACACAATATTGGGGGCGGACACGCCGATAAACACGTCTGCGTCCTTGATAACGTCCTCAAGATTGCCCGCAAGTTTTTCGGGATTGGTGATTTTGGACATTTTCTCCTGCTCCGAGTTAAGGCCGTTCATGTTCTCGCAGATTGCGCCGATTTTGTCCACTAATATAATATTCTTTGCGCCCATGTTCATCAGCATTTTGCAGATTGCAATTCCTGCGCTGCCCGCGCCGTTAATAATAATCTTAACATTTTCGATTTTCTTGCCCACAACCCTGAGGGCGTTTATGATTCCCGCCGAGACAACGATTGCGGTTCCGTGCTGGTCGTCGTGAAACACGGGTATGTCCAGATCCTCCTGGAGCCGCCTTTCGATTTCAAAGCAGCGTGGAGCGGAAATATCCTCCAGATTAATTCCTCCAAAGGTGGGAGCAATGTTTTTCACGGTGTTTACGATCTCGTCCACGTCGTTGGTGTCAAGGCAGATAGGGAAGGCGTCGATATTTGCGAAGTTCTTAAACAGCACGCACTTGCCCTCCATAACAGGCATTCCCGCTTCGGGACCTATGTTTCCCAGTCCCAGAACGGCGCTGCCGTCTGTTACCACGGCAACAAGGTTGCCCTTTCTGGTGTAGTCGTAAACCTTTCTGATGTCCTTTGCAATCTCGCGGCAGGGCTCCGCCACGCCGGGGGTGTACGCAACAGAGAGCTGATCCTTGTCGTCCGTTGCCGCCCGTGAGGTGACCTCGATTTTTCCTTTAAGCTTTTTGTGCAGCTCAATAGCAGCTTTGTTGTAATCCATTTTCAATTCTCCTTGTTTTTGTCATATAATATTTTAAGACCGTCCAGAGTGAGCATACTGTCCACAATGTCAATCTCTTCCGACTCTTTTGCAATAATGTTCGCCAGGCCGCCTGTGGCGATAACCGTGGCTTCTCCCCCAAGCTCCGCCTTTATGCGCCTGATAATCCCGTCCGCCTGAGCGGCGTGCCCGAACACGGCTCCGCTCTGGATAGAGTGGACGGTGTTCTTGCCGATTGCGGACTGAGGGGTGACGATCTCAACCTTAGGCAGCTTTGCCGTTTTCTCAAAAAGGGCGTCCATGGAAATCTTTATGCCCGCCACAATAACGCCGCCCACATAGCTGCGGTTCTTGTCCACGGCGCAGAAAGTGGTGGCGGTGCCGAAGTCCACAATAACGAGGGGCGGCGCATACTTGTGAATAGCCGCCACGGCGTTGACAATTCTGTCCGCTCCCAGCTCTCTGGGATTGTCCATTCTGATATTCATTCCCGTCTTTATACCGGGCCCCACTACCATGGGCGTGCAACTCAGGTAACGCTTAACCGCGTTGGTCAGAGAGTGCATAACCGTCGGCACAACAGAGGCAATCATAACGTCCTCAATGTCCTCCGCCTTAACGTTTACGTTTGACAGAAACTGGGTCAGGAGTATTCCGTACTCGTCGCTTGCCTTGTTAATGTCTGTTGCCATTCTCCAGCTTCTCTTTAATCCATTGTCATCATACAAAGCGGCAACAATATTGGTGTTGCCCACATCAATCGCTAATAACATAATCTTCCCCTATTTAATCTCAACTTTTATTTTGTCTCCTTCAATCTCCAAAACGGCGTAGGAACAATAACAATACCCGGGATTTATCATATAAATTCCGTCCTGCACCTGAAAGAATGATTGGTGAGTGTGTCCGAATATGCAAATATCCGCGCCTTCCTCAAGAGCCTTTTTTCGCAGACCGTACAGCCCGCTTTTAACCCCGTACCTATGACCGTGGGTCAGGAAAACCCGCTTGCCTCCCAGCTCAAAGGTGCGGTCGTAGGGCACGTCCGTAATATCCCAGTCGTTATTACCCAAAACGTAAACTACGGGCATTTGGGGATACCTGCGGCAAAGCTCCTCAATGTCTCTCTGCACGTCTCCGGCAAAGATAACCATGGAAGCGTCCTTTTCTCTCTCAATAGCTTCCTCGGCTTTTGACACGAAACCGTGAATATCGCTTATAATTACAGCCTTCATTACAAAACCTCCCAACATGCTTATTCTAACATAAAAAATAATTTTTGTCACTATTTTTATGCAAAAACATATAATGTATTGTGAAAGAGTTTCTATGCAGTCCGCTTAGGCGGGCGGAAAGGTGAGTACTATGGACATTAATATTGACAAGAATAAGCTGAACCAAGCCCTAAAGCAGTTCGGAAGCGTGCTGTCAAAGGAGGATATGAACACGGTGCTGAACACCCTGAAGAACACCAATGCGGCACAGCTGCAAAAGCAGATGAGAGCCATCGACCCTAAGGCGGTGGATAGTCTGCTAAACAGCAACCCGAGCCTTAAAAAGGCGGTCAGCTCAAACCCTGAGCTTGCCAAGAACCTTAATCGGGTTGTGAGCGGAAACAACAAGCAAGGGTAAACCTATGTAGCAAGGCGGGTGATTATATGAGCGATCAACAAAACACGGACTTTGATTTGAGCTCTGCCATTGAGAAGATACAGGAAATGATGTCAAACGACGAGGGGCAGTCTCAGCTAAACAGTATAATCAGCGCCTTTACGGCAGGGACAGAGGAAAAGAGCGAGAGCGCCAAGGGAGGAGCCGGCTTTCCCGACTTTGACGGCATTGACCAAATCGATATGATGATAAAGCTGGGGAACATACTGTCCGCCATGAAGTCGGAAAGCGGCGGGAAAAGCGAGGCTCTGCTATACGCCATAAAGCCCTATCTCAGAAAGTCCAGACAGGAAAAGACGGACAGCGCGGTGAAGATTATGGGCATGGTAAGGGTTATGAATGTTTTAAAGGACAGCGGAATAGGGTTTGAGCTGTAGGAGCTTTTACACAAAAGCTCAGCAAATAATGGGTTATGCCTATATTAAGCCTTTATCAAAAGTAAAAAAGGAGATATTTTATGAACAGAGGACTATACACCCAAAACAGAGGCAGCGGCGCTTCCGAGCCCCCGCCCCGCCCTCGTGAGTACGGGGGCGAGGACAGGAGGAGTGCCGCCCCCGCTCCGCCCGAAAAGGGCGGTATACTCCGTTCCCTGTCTAAAATGCTTCCCCCGGGTATCTATAACCCCGAGACAAAAAAGCTGTTCGGCTTGCTTACGGCGGAGGACTTGTTTCTTATCGCCTTAATCCTTATGATTGCGGACAGTGACGACAATGAGGACGTCGCCTTGCTTATGGCTCTGGTCTATATTTTTATGTCGTAGATTAAATGTTGTACAAATGTAACAGTTTTGTAATGTATACATGTTGACATAATTCTCGTTTAATAATATATTTAATGTGAGATTATGATTTAAAAATTATTTGGTAATTTAGGGGTTATGGAGGTTTTACTAATGAAGAAGATTATCGGCTGTGCGATTATTGCAGCTGTTTTGGTTGTATGTTTGGGTGCAAGAGGTATTATACAGATTGATGAGGAGCCTGCCGCTCAGGAGGGTATGGTTACCATGTATGCGGAGGACGGCAGAACCGAGGAGTTTACCGAAGCCGAAGCGGAGGAACAAAAGACCGTGGGCTGGTACGACAACTTCAGCGATGTTTTAGAGACGCTGTGGAAGGATGACGGAAGCAGCGTTATAGTCTATAAGAGCGATGTTTCAAAGTACGAGGAACAGGGATATACCACGAACTATTCTTCCATATTCTCAAAGGTGTACAACCCTGCCACGGAAGAAGAAAAAGAGGTTTTAAAGGCTGAGGTTCAGACATATATTGACAACGGCTGGAAGCGCGGCAGAGGCGATGTTGACCCGGATCAGCCTATGGTTTGCCTTACTTTTGACGACGGTCCCGGCGCCAAAACAACGGACAGGCTGCTTACTGCCCTTGAGGAGAATAACGCCAGAGCTACATTCTATATGCTGGGTCAAAACGTGAAAAATGTTAAGGGAAGCAGCGAGATTATCAGCCGTATGAAAGAAATCGGCTGTGAGGTTTCAAGCCATACCTATGACCATACTCAGCTGACAAAGCTGGGTAAAGACGCTCTGAATAAGCAGTTCGAGGATACGGATAATGAAATCAAGAACATTGTGGGAGAGGGAGCGGTTACAGTTCGCCCGCCCTACGGCTCCTATAACGATACCGTTAAGGAAGTTGCAAAGTCCTACGACCAGCCTATAATCCTGTGGTCAATCGACACTCTTGACTGGAAAACCAAGAATGTTGACTCTACCTATAACGAGGTTATGAACAATGTTTCAGACGGAGCTATAATTTTGTTCCACGATATTTATGAGCAGTCCGTTGACGCGGCGATAAAGCTAATCCCCGCCCTGCAGGAAAAGGGGTATCAGCTTGTAACCGTTTCGGAGATGGGCGAGGCGAAGATAGGCGGGCTGGAGCCCGGTCAGGTGTATACCGACCTGTACGATTCGACCATAAATAAGCTTAACAATTAGTTTAATGGGAAAGGGAGCCAAGCGGGCTCCCTTTCATATTTCTTTGAATTATCAGTTATGCCTCTAAATTAAGGAACTCTCGTATAATTTCGATGTTTTTAGAGGATAATTCAGCTCCTTGTGCATAGTTTTTCCACTCGGAAACAGTCTTTTTGACTTGTTCAATGTATATCTCGGCATCAGCTTGTTTTATGCCTGCGTATTTTGCAACCTTGATAAAATCTTCTTTTGTTATTTCGTCCGCTTTACCATTTATGAGCATTTGATGTGCATTCACCCATGTACTGTTTTTTCTGTATGAGAATGTCACATCGTATGCAGGAGCTAAACGCCAGATGCCTTTTTTGTCCATCAGGAAAGTTATGTTTTTTGTATGGTCATCATAGTTCTTTGCGTATTCACTGAAAAGCATCCTCTTATAAAGCTGTATAAAATCTTCATGGGGAAGCCCTAATTTTTTCATAATTCCAAACGCATCCTCATAAGAGTATATTCTCGGAGAATTAAAATCCATATGTCCCATCGCACACAAGCTTTGCATGTGAAGCTTTTCGCCCTTAACGCCTGTGCGGTCAAATCTCTTTGTCATAAAGTGGGCTCTGCCGTTTTCTTTGAATAATCTGCATTCACTCATTTTGATTCCTGCTGCCTTTGCCATGAGGTAGTAAGCATATTCAATAC
The DNA here is from genome assembly GCA_958352815.1 of uncultured Eubacteriales bacterium. Lineage (GTDB taxonomy): Bacteria > Bacillota > Clostridia > Monoglobales > Monoglobaceae > Monoglobus. Next base: position 24,008 of record CATWQA010000020.1, on the reverse strand, counting down.
GGGTATATTCCTTGTTGTCAGGCTCTGTATCCTTGTCTTTGTTGTCGGCAATATCATCAAACTTTAATAACCAGTATTCAAAGCCTTCACCTGCATTTATTTGCCCGGAACGCACAACATTGGTTTCGGGATTCAGTGCAATAAGTGTTTTTGCTCTTGCGCCGCCGACAGAGGAGCTTCCTTCCATAAGTTGAGCAATCATTTTATCATCGTATTTAACATTTAATTTTTCTCTGTCTGACAAAATATCCGCAGCAAGCCTTGTGAGTGCGTCAATGTCAACTTCTTCGCTAATGTCTGCAATAGTTATTGATGGTTCATACTCCAGTGCTCCCATACCCCTCTGACCTGTGTAACATAATTTTTCAAGGATTGTTAAACTGTCCCTGTCTCTGCCTTGGCTTTCCAAGTAACGTTCAATGACAATATTACCGAATTTATCAGGCAATGAATCGGCAATCATTCCCGGTAATCCGCAAAATGTCTCTTCCGCCAGCGTCGGAAAAGAGTATGTCATATCGGATAAAGGCATTTTAACGGGCGAAACTTCTATTCCGCTGGGAATAAAATTCTTATCATACTGAAACCCTATTAAGCCGTTATCTTGTTGGTGAAGATATCCGATTGTAGTACCCCACAATTTTACTTTTACCGTTCTTATATCCATTTTTTACACCTCCTATTTATCCTCGCCCCAAATCCAATCTGATTTTTTATTAGTATGTCTGTTTGACTTAACCCGTTGTCGCGGGGCTTTTTGCTCAAATATAGCTTTAAAATCCTGCTGAGGTTCGGGAATCAGCATATCTATATTTTGGGACAAACCTAATGCACCCAAAATTTTCAAGTAATTTGAAAGTTTTGAATCATTGCCGTTTTCAATACGAGTTACCGTGCTTGGTGAAACCTCACATTTATCTGCAAGGTCGGCTTGCGTTAGCTTTAGTGATATTCTATACTGTTTAATCCGATAACCGAGTTCTTTAATAACAATTGTTTCGTTCTCGTTTCCAACTATTTTCATTTTATCACCTGTTTTTTAATTTATCATATTTGCATAATTATAATAATATAAAACACTTAATTTGTCAAGTATGATAAATTAAAATTATATTATTATATCCGAATACAGTAGATTTGGGATTTTGCTTTGATATTAATGCCGCTTAAATCGCTGAAAAGGCACAGTGCGACGAGGAGTAAGCGCCCTAATTTGCTGTCTTTTTTATATTGACTTAGGGCGGTTTTACGTATATAATATTATATAGTACATCTATTAAAGTAAAGGAGTGGAGATTTTTATGGATTTAGGAAAGAATAATCAGAATACGCAGAGTAATCTGGAAGATACCCAGGATTTTGGCGTGACTGAAGGTTTTCAAAGCCAAAACCAATACAGCCAAAACCAATACAATCAAGGCGGGTATCCGCCCTACAACTATCCGCCTCAATATCCGAAAAACAACGGCGGCGGCAACAAGGGCTTGATTATTGCCGTGTCCGTGTTGGCGGCGGTTATTGTGATTGGGGTGGCTGTGGGGGCTGTTATGTTCACATCGGTGATGAAGTCGGAAAGCGAGCCGCAGTCCACGGCGGTTGCCGTTGAAACAGAGGCTCCCGCTCCCGCACCAACAGTGGAGACCCAGCCCATACCTCAGCAGCCCGTTCAGAACACAACTGTCAGCCGATATATGTACGTGGCGAATGTTCAGAACTCCATATATTTGAGAAGCGCACCTGTTGAGGAGGACAGCAATATAATAACCGAGATACCTCTGGGCACCCTGGTCGGATATATTGAGGACGCGAACTCCACCTTCGCCAAAATAAATTATAACGGCACCATCGGCTATTCCAAAAAGATTTACCTGTCGGACAGCGCGCCGTATGTTTCCTCAAACAACACTGTATCTCACTATGTATATGTGGCAAATGTAAAGAACTCAATCTACTTGAGAAGCGCCCCTGTTGAGAACGACAGCAACATTATAACCGAGATACCGCTGGGCACAAGGGTTGGTTACATAGAGGCGGCAAACTCCACCTTTGCCAAGATTAACTACAACGGCACTATCGGGTACGCAAAGCAGATATACCTGTCATCGTCGTCCCCGAGCTCGGGTTCAGGCTCAAGCTCAGGTTCAACCATGACGGTGGTAAACGTTGCCCATTCGATTTATTTGCGCAGCACGCCGTCAGAGGCGTCGGACAGCAATATAATAACCGAGATACCTCTGGGCGCAAAGGTTACATATTTGGGAACACCAAACGGCACGTTCTATAAAATTTCTTACGGAGGAACGGTTGGGTATTCAAAACAGATATACCTTGACTTTGACTAAGCTATGAAAAAGTTTTTAATATCTCTGATTGTGCTGTTCAGCGTAATTCTGGCGGGGCTGATTGTGGTGTTCGTCCTTGTGCTGAACGGAACGATTACCAAGGAGACCTTTGGAATAGAAGCGGCGGAGCCTGCTGCTTTAGTGGCGGAACATACAGAGGAACAGAACGCCGAAAGCCCGCAGCCTACCGAGGAGACGCCCGCCAAAGGAATAGTCGTTATCGACCCGGGGCACGGCAAGTCCTCATCAGCCATGAGCGAGGCGGAAAAGACCGAGGAGGGCTGGATTTACAGCAGTGCAAAGGGCGCCTGGGGCGAGTGGCGGCACTGGAAAAGCGGCACTGCGTGGCAGGACTGCGAGGGCAGCGGCTGCTGCGCCCGGGGCGATTGCTGGTATCCCATTGTGAACGGGGACAGGGATATTGAGCCTGAGATTAATCTGCGCAATGCCGAGTTCGCCAAGGCGTATCTTGAGGAACTTGGCTATGAAGTGCGCATGACCAGAGAGGGGAACGAAAATCCCTCTATGACCAAGCGGCTTACATACTGCTATAAAGACGGAGACACGACCTCCGAGGCGGACGCCGACGTGTTCGTATGTATTCACTCCAATGCGGGAGGCGGCAGAGGCTCGGCGTACATGAGCCTGTCGGGAACCTATGACCGCAGGGACGGAGACGACTTGGACTACGTCTCAAAAAGCAACGCTCTGGGCAGCATGATAAACGACAGCATTACCCAAAAGACGAGTATGCCCGCCTGGGCAGGGGGAGCTTACGGCGGCCTGCCCGAGGCAATTCTGTTCTGCAAGAGCCCCATACCAATCGCATATCTTGAAATAGGATTTTTTGATAACCAATCCGACTTGAATATTCTTGAAACAGAGTCCGAAGCAATAGGCAAGGCCATCGCTGAGGGGGTTGATGAATATTTCGAAGCATACGGACAAAACTAAATTATCCCCGTTTTCAAACAGTTAATTACACAGGAGAATTATTATATGGAAGCAAATTTTATTGAGGAGAAGTCCTTAGTAACTCTTGAATTTACCAAAATATTAAAAAGGCTTTCGGAGTATGCAAAGAACGAGGACGCAAAAAAGCTGGCGGAGAATTTAAAGCCCTCTCCCGTTTACAGAGAGGTGGAGCAGAGCCTGCTGGAGACAGACGGGGCTGTTACAATGTCATTAAAATACGGCACGCCCGAAATCCTGCGCTTTGAGCCTGTTGAGGGCTCTTTAAAGCGGCTGGCTGTGGGCGGAGGTCTGTCTGCCGGAGAGCTGCTGAACATAGCGAGGGTGCTAAAGTGCGCCAGAAACCTAAAGCGGTACACAGAGGAGCAGAGCGGGGTTTTGTCGGGATATTTCAGGGAGCTGGTCGAGGCAAAGTCCGTTGAGGACGCAATCGGCAGCGCCATAATCTCCGAGGAGGAAATCTCTGACAACGCCAGCCCTGCCCTTGCCAATATCCGCAGAAAGATTAAAAACACAAGTGCAAAGGTAAAGGACAGTCTGGACAGTATGGTGCGCTCAGGGCACTACCAAAAATTCCTTATGGATAATATTGTTACCATGCGTAATAACCGCTATGTTGTGCCCGTTAAGGCGGAGCACAGAAGCGAGGTTCCCGGCATTGTCCATGACATGTCCTCCACGGGCAGCACCGTGTTTGTGGAGCCTGCGGCGGTTGTCAACGCCAACAACGAGCTGCACGAGCTGGAAATAAAGGAAAAAGCCGAGATAGACAGAATTTTGTTTGAGCTGTCAAACCTTGTGGGAGAAATCTCCGAGGAGGTCAGGTATAACTACGAGGGAATAATCGATTTGGATTTTATATTTGCCAAGTCAAAGCTGGCTCTTGACATGAAGGCGGTTTGCCCTAAGCTGAACAAGGAGGGCAGGCTGTCTATCATAAAGGGCAGGCATCCCTTAATCGACAAGTCTAAAATCGTGCCGGTGGACGTTTCTCTGGGAGGGGATTTTGACGCGCTGATTGTCACGGGTCCCAACACGGGCGGTAAGACGGTTGTGCTGAAAACAATCGGTCTGTTTGCTCTGATGACCCAGGCGGGGCTGCACATTCCCGCAAACGAGGAGAGCGAAATGCCCGTCTATGACAATATTTTTGCCGACATAGGCGATGAGCAGAGCATTGAGCAGAGCCTGTCCACCTTTTCCTCACACATGAAGAACATTGTTCATATAGTGAATAATGCAGGAAACAACTGTCTGGTGCTCTTTGACGAGCTGGGAGCGGGAACCGACCCGGTTGAGGGAGCGGCTCTGGCAACGGCTATAATAGAGAGCATAAGACAGATGGGGGCAAAGGTTGCAGCCACCACTCACTACAGCGAGCTTAAGCTGTATGCCCTGTCAACAGAGGGCGTGGAGAATGCCTCCTGTGAGTTTGACGTGGAGACCCTAAGCCCCACATATAAGCTGCTTATCGGCGTGCCCGGAAAGAGCAACGCCTTTGCCATTTCCCAAAAGCTGGGGCTCCCTGACTACATTATTGAGCGGTCAAAGGAAAAGCTGTCCGATGAGAGCATAAAGTTTGAGGACGTGCTGGGCAGCATTGAGGAGAGCCGCGCTTCGGCGGAAAAGGCAAGAGACGAGCAGGAGAAGATGCGCCGCGAAATAGAGACGCTTCGGGAGGAATTGCGCCGCGAGCGGGAGAAGATAGACAAGAACAAGGACAAGATATACGACAAGGCGCGGGCAAAGGCGGATAAGATAATCAAGCAGGCTCAGGAGGAAACCGAGCAGATGCTTGACAGCATAAAGCAGCTGCAAAAGGAAAAGCGGGATAAGGAAGCCCTAAAGGCAATGGAGGAGGTTCGCCGAGAGCTGAAGCTTAAGGAGAAGTCCAACGTTCCCCCCAGGAGCCGAAGAGGCGGAGGAGCGCCCAAGCAGAGGGTGAACCTGAACGCCTTAAAGCCCGGGGCGAACGTGCTTATAACCGACCTTAACGATAAGGGAACCGTGATTTCCATTAACAAGACGGGGGGCACGGCGGTAATCCAAGTGGGAATTATGAAGATAACCGCCAAGATTTCAAACTTAGTTGTCTTGGAGGACGAAAAGGGCACAAGACCCGAGGGCTACGCCGCACCGAGACGCACCCAAACCCTCAATGCCGAGCGAAGCGGAAAAACCGAGCTTGACCTGCGGGGCAAGACCATAGGCGAGGCGGAAATTGAGGTGGATAAATACTTAGACGAGGCGGTTCTCAGCGGGCTCAGCAGCGTCAGCCTTATCCACGGAAAGGGCACGGGAGCACTGAGAGCCGGGCTCCATGAATATCTGAGGCACCACCCTCACGTTAGGAAGTACAGACTGGGCAGATTCGGCGAGGGAGACATCGGCGTTACAATAGTGGAACTGAAATAACCCTTCGTCTTGACATAAGGCGTATATTGTGATAAAATCATCATACTGTAAAAATACAATTATTCATTAAAAATTTTCAAAAAATATGTTGTATTTTCTTGCGACTAGTGTTAAAATGGTATAATGTCCGTGGCTGAACCGTGTAAAGCGGCTGTTCAGCCGGTTTAAATCAGATTTGCAAATTAATTGGTTTAGGAGATATGTTAGGTTATGCTGAAAAAGAAATGGATTTTGAAAGAGTTTGACAAGGAAAAAGTGGTTGAAATTTCGAAGAAGTTTAAGATTTCACCCTTGATTGCGATTATTCTTTATAATCGGGGCGTTCGGGAGGACGAGGATATTAGGGAGTTCCTTGCCCGTGACCTGAGCGCTATGCACGATCCGTTCCTTATGAAGGATATGGATAAGGCAACCGAAAGAATAACAGAGGCAAAGGAAAAGGGTGAGAAGATTACTATCTACGGCGACTATGATGTGGACGGTATCACTTCCATTGCCATACTCTATAAGTATCTAAAGAGCATGGGCGTTGACGTTGACTACTATGTTCCCGACCGTATGGTTGAGGGGTACGGCGTGAACCGTGAGGCTCTGGACAAGATAAAGGCGGAGGGCACCAAGCTTATTATAACTGTGGACACAGGTATTACCGCCGTTGAGGAGGCGGAATACGCAAAGTCCATCGGGCTTGACTTTATTGTCACCGACCACCACGAGTGCAAGGAGACCATTCCCGACGTGTATGCGGCAATCGACCCTAAGCGGAAGGACTGCCCATACCCATTTAAGAGCCTTGCCGGGGTTGGGGTGGTGTTCAAGCTCATTCAGGCTCTGGACGGAACCAAGTCCTTAACCAGCCTTATGGATGAGTACGCCGACCTGATGTGTCTGGGAACCGTGGCGGACATATCCCCTCTTATTGATGAGAACAGAGTTATTGTAACGGAGGGCTTAAAGAGGTTTAAGACCACCAATAACGTGGGGCTAAAGGCGTTGATTGACGTTTCCACCAACGGAAAGGCAATCACCACCTCAACGATAGGCTATACCATCGCTCCCAGAATAAACGCCAGCGGAAGACTGGGCTGCGCTTCAACAAGCGTGGAGCTGTTCCTGACGGATGACGCTGACAAGGCGATGGAGCTTGCCAACTCTCTCTGCCATGAAAACACTCTGCGCCAGCAAACCGAGCAGAAAATGTTCAAGGAAGCTCTTGAATATATAGAGGCTCATCCGGAGATTAAGGAGGACGACGTTATTGTTATCCCCCACGAGAACTGGCACCACGGAATTGTGGGTATAGTTTCTTCAAAGATAACCGAGAAGTACTATAAGCCCTCAATTTTGTTCGCGGTTGACGGGGACTCTGCCAAGGGCAGCGGCAGAAGCGTAACGGGCTTTAACCTGTTCGGCGCTCTGGAGGACAGCAGTGAACTGCTTGAAAAGTTCGGCGGTCACGAGCTTGCCGCAGGCCTTACCATAAAGGCGGAAAACATAGAGAAGTTCAGAAAGAAGATAAACGAGTATTCAAAGGGTAAAATCCAAGACCTGGCTATGCCCACCATATCTCTTGACGCGCAGATAAAGGTTACTTATATAACCATAGACACTGTGAATAACATAAATATGCTCCAGCCCTTTGGAGTGAACAACCCAACGCCGGCGTTCTCGGTGCGCAATATAAAAATCCACAGAATAAGCGTTATGAGCGAGGGCAAGCACCTGCGCATGACCTTGTATAAGGACGGCAAGTATCTGGACGCTGTGGGCTTCGGCATGGGCGACTACTACAGTTTGTTCGAGGAGGGCGACTTTGTGGACGTTGCCTTTGCTCTTGACATAAACGACTATAAGGGCTTCCAGAATGTTCAGCTCATATTAAAGGATATGAGAAAGGTGGAAGCGAAATAATTTAAGATTTAAGAATGAACCGGCTTATGTTTTCGGACTTTCCGAGAATAAAACCGGTTCAAGCCGCTATATCGGAGGTGGGTTGTTGTGAAAGGAAACGAGCTTTCCACGTTGATCGAGCTTATCAGAAAATATAATAAAAACGGCGACCTGTCCATGGTGGAAAAGGCGTATCACTTCGCAGTGCAAAAGCATGACGGGCAGAAGAGAAAGTCCGGTGAGCCTTTTGTGAACCACCCTATTCAGGTTGCCTCCATTATTGCGGAAATGGAGTTTGACGTGGAATCCATCTGCGCCGCCCTGCTCCATGACGTGGTTGAGGACACGGACGCCACACGGGAGGACATTGTTGACGAGTTCAGCGAGACAATAGCCATGCTGGTGGACGGGGTTACCAAGCTTGATAAAATTCCCTACTCCTCTAAGGAGGAGCAGCAGATTGAAACCCTGAGGAAGATGTTCTTTGCCATGGCGAAGGACGTGCGCGTTATTGTGATAAAGCTGGCGGACAGACTTCATAATATGCGAACCATGAAGTTCATGGCGGAGGAGCGGCAGCGCGCCATTTCCCGAGAGACCTTAGAGGTGTACGCACCCTTGGCACACAGGCTCGGTATGTCCAAGATAAAAATGGAGCTTGAGGATCTGTCCCTTAGATATATTGACCCCATCGGCTACTACGAGATCGTGGACAACATCGCCCAAAAGCGGGAGGAGCGGGAAAAGTATATAAGCGAGATAATCGAAATACTGGAGCAAAAGCTCAAGGAGCTCCATATTAAGGCTCACGTTGTGGGCAGAGCCAAGCATTTTTACAGTATTTACAGAAAGATGTTCATGCAGAACAAGACCATAGACGAGCTTTATGATCTGTTCGCCGTCCGAGTAATAGTGGACACTGTTTCGGACTGCTACGCGGTTCTGGGAATGGTGCATGAGCTTTATAAGCCCATGCCCGGCAGGTTTAAGGACTATATAGCAATGCCCAAGCCCAATATGTACCAGTCCCTCCATTCCACACTGATAGGCCCGGACGGAACTCCCTTTGAAATTCAGATAAGAACCTGGGAAATGCACCAAATCGCCGAAAACGGTATTGCCGCCCACTGGAAGTACAAGGAGGGCAAAAGCGGCAGCAGCGATATGGACGACATGCTGGAGTGGATCAAGAACCTCCTTGAAATCCAGAAGGACACAACCAACACCGAGGACTTCATGCAGACCCTCAAAATCGATATGTTCAGCGACGAGGTGTTTGTGTTCACGCCGAAGGGAGATGTTATCAGCCTGCCTGTGGGCTCAACGCCTATCGACTTTGCATATAAGATACACAGCGCAGTGGGCAATAAGATGACCGGGGCAAAGGTCAACGGCAAGATTGTGCCCCTGTCCCATGAGCTTCAAAACGGCGATATTGTTGACGTTATAACAAGCTCCGTGCCTCACGGTCCCAACATAGACTGGCTGAAAATATGCAAGACCTCTGAGGCGAGAAACAAGATAAACCAGTGGTTCAAAAAGGTGAACCGAGAAGAAAACATCGTAAAGGGCAAAGAAACCATCGAGAAGGAGCTTAACAAAAACAACATCCCTCAAAAGTATTTGAGCGATGAGAGGTTCCTGAACCCCTTGCTTAAAAGGTACGGCTTTAACGGGCTTAACGACCTGTATGCCGGCGTGGGCTACGGCAGCGTCAACGCCAATCGGTTCGTGACCAGATTCATAACCGAGGCGAAGAACAAGCAGCTCTTGGAGCAGGAGGTCACCCCTGCGGAGCTGGACGTTCCCATAATGGTAAAGACCACCTCAAAGCCCAATACCAGCGGCGTTGCCGTTGAGGGAATAGACAACTGCATGGTTCGCTTCTCCCACTGCTGTAACCCGGTTCCGGGAGACGATATTGTGGGATATGTGACCCGAGGCAGAGGCGTTGCGGTTCACAGAGCCGACTGCATTAACATGATTCAGGCTGCCAATAACGAGCGGGAGCGGAACAGGCTTATTTCTGTGCACTGGGAGGATGAAACCCCGCCTGCCGCCTTTAGGTCAATGATAACGCTGACGGCCTCCGACAGGGTTAATCTCCTGGTTGATATTATGACGGTGATTAACGAGGTCAAGGTTCCCGTAACAAACGTGAATGCCAGAACAGGCAAAAACGATCTGGCGATTATCGAGGTCACCACCGAGATTGGCAACAAGGAGCAGCTTAGCAGGATTATGAAGAACCTAAAGAGCCTGAAGGGCGTAATTTCAGTAAACAGACGGCGGCAGTAGCTGCGGGAAAGGCTTGATTTATTGTGAAAATTCAAAGATTGATACTGGGTCCTGTGGGGACAAACTGCTATATATTTTGTGATGAAGAGCGTGGCGAGGCGGCGGTTATCGACCCTGCCTACGACCACAGGTCGATTATTAAGGCGGCGGAAAGCCCGGGCTGCAAAATTACTTTGATTATTCTGACCCATGGGCACTATGACCACATAGGCGGGCTGTCGGGGCTTCTTGCTGAGTGCCCGAATGCAGTGCTCTACGCCCACAAGCGCGGTGTAGAGGTGCTGGGAGACCCGTCGAAGAGCTGCTGCCGTGAAATCGGCGGCGTTATTGAGACCTTTGCGCCCCACAAGACCGTAGGGGACGGAGACACTATCCCCTTCGGCGAAAAGGGCTTCCGGGTAATCTACACCCCGGGGCACACCATTGACAGCATCTGCCTTAAAGTGGATGACATGGTGTTCTGCGGAGATACGGTGTTCAGATACAGCGTGGGCAGAACAGACCTGCCCACGGGAAACAGCGTTCAGCTTATAAGCTCAATTAAGTCAAAGCTCATGTGCCTCGAGGACGGGGTCAGCCTTTACCCGGGTCACGGCGAGGCTACTACCGTGGGCGAGGAAAGACGGCACAACCCATATATTACTGGTATTGTGTAACAGCTAAAACTTTATATATTTAAACTCATCTATTTTGATAAAGGCTTTGCCTTTGAAACCAATGCCGAGCCCATATTCCGCCATGCCAAGCCGCGGCGGCAATGTCGCCAAAGCCTTTATCAAAATTTTGTTAGGGGTTTGGGGCATGAGCCCCAATCGGTTTCCCCGAAGGGGAAAAACCGACACCGCCCGGGTCCGGCTGTGACCCAACTTCTTTGAAGTTGGACGAAATACATTATTTCGATTTATACAAAGTATGCAATGTCAATAATAATCCTAAGTTGTTGCCGAAAGGGCGGAACTGGGCTTGGCGGCAGGTGAATTGTCGAACTTAAATAGAATTATATGGGTATAGTATAAAGTAAAATTTTAGTATTTACATGACACTATGGGATAAAATTGTTTTAAAGAGGAAGTATTTATGTCAGATTTTACAGAAAAGCCCTGGGGTATTCTAACGGGAATACGCCCGGCTAAAATTGCCACAAAGCTGCTGGACGAGGGAATGTCCGAAAGTCAGGTTGCGGAGTACTTCACCAATCAATACAAAACCACATATGATAAGGCTACCCTTGCGTTGGAGTGCGCAAGGGCGCTGCTGCCTATACGGGAGAAAATGTACCCGAATGGGGTGAGCCTGTATATAGGTATCCCCTTTTGCCCCAGCCGCTGCCTGTACTGCTCCTTTGTTACCAACGGAACCGAGCGGGCGAGGCGGCTTATGCCCGAGTACGTGGAGGCTCTGAAAAAGGAGATAGAATACACGGCGGAGATTTTAAGGCATAACAACTCCACTGTTGAAACGGTGTACATAGGAGGGGGAACCCCCACGACCCTGACCCCTGAGCTGCTTGAGGAAATGCTTAGCTGCCTTAGGCGGGAGATTGACCTGTCCGAAATAAGGGAGTTCACTGTGGAGGCAGGCAGACCCGACACAATTACGGCGGAGAAGCTGGAGGTTCTCAAAAAATACAAGGTGGACAGGATAAGCATAAACCCCCAGTCCATGAACGATGAGACTTTGAGGGTTATCGGCAGAGCTCACACGGCGGAGGACATTCGCGTGGCGGTGGCTCTGGCAAAGGAAAAGGGCTTTGACAATATAAATATGGATGTTATAGCAGGGCTTCCGGGCGAGGATGCGGATATGTTTAAGTATACCCTAAGTGAGGTGGCGGCAATGGAGCCTGCCGATATTACGGTGCACACAATGAGCATAAAGCGTTCTTCGCGGCTTAACGAGCGTCTTGCGGAATACGCTCTGGCGGAGGGCGGCGCGGTGAACCAAATGGTTGACTATGCGCGGGAGTTTTTAAGGGAGCGGAAAATGTTCCCCTACTATATGTACCGCCAAAAGAACCAGCTGGGAAACTTAGAAAACGTAGGCTACGCCAAGGCGGGCATGGAATCTCTTTATAATGTGTACATCATGGAGGAAATCCAGACTATTATATCTCTGGGCTGCGGCGGGGTTACCAAAACCGTGGACAGGGAAACCAACAGAATTGAGCGGATATTTAACGTGAAGGAGCCGAAGGACTATATAGAAAGGCTTGATGAAATGCTCCACCGCAAGGACGTGCTGAGAAATGAGTGAAGAAATTTACAGTAGAACAGAATTGATTTTGGGAAAGGACGGCGTGCAGCGGTTAAAGACCGCAAGGGTCGCCCTTTTCGGCGTAGGCGGAGTTGGGGGATTTGCCGCAGAGGCTCTTGCCAGAGCGGGAGTCGGGGAAATCCACCTGTTTGACAGAGATGTGGTGTCAGAAAGCAATATTAACAGGCAGATTGTGGCTCTCCGCAGCACCGTAGGCAGATATAAAACAGAGGTTATGGCGGAGCGTATAGGGGATATTAACCCCAATATAAAGGTGGTCTGCCACAATGTGTTCTACCTGCCCGAGAATGCAGAGGAGTACCCCTTAGAGGGGTATGACTATGTTCTGGACGCTGTGGACACGGTCTCTGCAAAGCTGGAAATAGTTGTAAGGTGTAAGCGAGCGGGAGTGCCCGTAATCAGCGCCATGGGAGCAGGGAACAAAGCCGACCCCTGCGCCTTTATGGTAGGGGATATTTACAGCACCGAGATGTGCCCTCTGGCGCGGGTTATGCGCAGGGAGCTGAAGGCTAGGGGGGTTAAAAGCCTGAAGGTGGTGTTCTCAAAGGAGAAGCCCGTATCTCCCAAGTTCCGAGAGGGGGAGGAGCGGGTTCCCGCCAGTCTCAGTTTTGTGCCGTCGGTTGCGGGGCTGATAATGGCAGGCGAGGTAATCAAGGACATTGCGGGGTATCACTCATGAGAGAAATAAAAATTTCAAAATCCGACAGCGGCATAAGGCTGGACAAGCTTTTGTTTAAGCTGATGCCCGACGCTCCTTCCGGCGTTGTCTATAAGTCACTGCGCAAGAAGCGGGTTAAGGTCAACGGAAAGCGGGTTACCGACGGGAAAGCCCTGCTAAATCAAGGGGATGTTTTGGAGCTTTATATTAACGATGAGTTTTTCGGGGAGAGCAAGCCCAAGCCCAAGTCTTGGGAAAACAACGGTCCCGCCAACCCGCAAATTATATATATTGATGAGAATATTGCCGTGCTGAACAAGAGGAGCGGTCTGCCCTCTCAGGATATAGAGGGGCAAGAGGGAAATTCTCTGGAAAGCGAGTTCCGCAGGTATCTGTACAAAATGGGAGAGCTGAAAGACGGGGCGTATATCCCGTCCCTGTGCCACAGGATTGACCGCAACACCTCGGGATTGGTTATTGCTGCAAAAAATATTGCCGCCCATAGGATTATTACCGAGAAAATAAAGAATAAGGAAATCCGAAAATTCTATATGTGCAGGGTTGAGGGCAGGCTTCAACCAAAGACGGGAGTGTTGGAGGGGTATATTACCAAAACCGCCGAGAATAGGTTCAGGTTCACCAAAGAAAAAACAAAGGACGGCAAGAAGTCATGTTTAAGCTACAGAGTAATAGGGCATGAGGGGAACACAACAGCCGTGGAGGTGGAGCTGCTCAGCGGAAGAACCCACCAGATCAGGGCGACAATGAGCAGTCTGGGGCACCCTATCCTAGGGGATGTGAAGTACGGCGCAGCCCCCACAGGGAGCTATCAGGACTTGACTGCATATAAGCTGATTTTTGCCTTTACCACCCCCGCCGGAGAATTGGATTACCTGAAAAATAAAGTAATAGAAATTTAGTTGAAAAATATCGTCCGCCCTTGCTGAAATACTAATATTTTATGTCAACGTAAACGGAATCAATATATGCGTAAATATTTACGTTGTAGGGGGCGGCTTCCCAGACGCCCCGCTTGTTAAATTACATAGTAAATATCATATTATGCGGATTTGGGATTTTCTTTAATTCAAAGTACCTGCTAATTTATATAATCACATTGGTACATCTCGGGGCGTCTGGGAAGCCGCCCCCTACGAATAAATGATTTACTTTTATGGTTATTCCATACAAAAAGAGTGCAGAGAACAAATCTCTGCACTCTTTAATATTAATTAATGGCTCCGGCGCTTCCTGCCGACGACCACTGCTGTTCCAGCTTTGTCCAGTCGGGGTTGTCGCCTATCTTTGTCCATGTCTCGTATTTTCCGTTGGCTGCTCGGGTGTAATCATGGGTATTGGTGGCTTCTTGAACTGCGGTGTAGTACCATTCATTTGCGTCGCGGTTGTCCCGCCAGGTTTTCATGCCGCTGAGCAAGCCACTTGTGCGCACATGTCTGTTCAACACGTTGTTCACCAGGGTCATTGCCTCTGCCCTTGTGATAAGCTGATCCGGGCGGAAGGTTCCGTCCTCGTAACCCTGAATCCAGCCCTCCTCGGCGGCAATGTTTACATAGTCCTCAGACCAGTGTCCGCCCACGTCTCCGAACTTGCTTGTGCTGCTGTAAACTATGCTGCTGAACTTTGCGGCAATCGTGGCAAACTCGGCTCTTGTGATGTAGTCCTCGGGTCTGAAATATGCCGTGCCGTCGCCGCCCAGTATTCCCGCCTTTGTCAGGGTGGAAATAGCGTTGTTTGACCAGAGCTCGGGCGGTACGTCAACGTAGTAGTTCACCTGTGACCAGTAACGGCTTCTGGATTGGTCGGTAAGGAGCCTGAAAAATATGGTGGCAACCTCGTCTCTGGTAATGTTGTTCTCCGGTCTTATGTACCCATCGGGATAGCCTACCATGTAGGCAAAGTGGTCGTAGGTGTTAAGGTCGGGCTTGGGGGTCGCCGTGGCTCCTACGCCTGTTGAGAAGTCTGAGGAAAAGTCTCCGCCCGTTATTATTGAAGTTCTGGGGAATGTGTAGGACAGGTTCAGAGTTTTCCTGTCGCTGCTTACTTCCGTAACGGCAACACGGTCGTTTATGAGCGCTTCCGTGTTCTCGCCGAAGTAATATCCATCATCGGCGGTCAGCGTAACATAAGCGGTGTAGGTGGTGCCGTAGTTGTAGTTGCTTCCGGGATATACGGCAGGATCCCAGGTAACCGTGCCTGCTGTGTAGTGTGCGCCCTCGGGCAGCGCTGCCTCAAAGCCTACTCTGGTGTGGGGAGAGGGATAGGTGAGTGTTGCGCTTGCGGAGCTCATAACAAATTCAAGCTCCTGCTTTAAAAGCCGATTTTTGTAGATAACGGTAACGTTTCTCTCTCCCATATACAGGCTTGTGTGGGGCAGAGGCGTGTCAAGACCGGGCTTAAAGGTGAAGTCCGCCTTTGTAGTATCGTCATAAGCCGCGTCGTAGGCAGTTCCGTCATTGTTCACAACGCGGATAACCATGCCTGTCGGGTCAAAGGTCTCGCCTACGGCGTAAACCGTCTTTGCGGGAGGGGTGACGAGAGCGATGTGATCAACCTCATTTGCCGCCTGTGTATATAGGGCAGCGGAAGCGTTGTCCTCCTTTATGCTAATGCCAAGGTCGCTCTTTACCAGGTCAACCTCTGTACCCTCTGCTGTAGTCCAAACAATTTCATACTCTCCGTCGGCAGCCGTGCCGCTGAATGTTTCCGCTCCCTCATCCTTTGCAAGCTCTATAACGGTGTTGGTATCTTTGTTTATAAGGGTAACGGATGTAATATTCTCCCCAGCCTGCACAGTAACGCTGCGCATGGGAGTAGGTGTAGCATTGGGGTCGGCTGTGGGAGTTACTGTTGGCTCGACAGTGGGTTCGGTTGTAGGCGTAACCGTAGGTTCGCTCGTTGGCTCCGTTGAGGGTGTAGCCGTTGGCTCTCCTGTGGGTTCCTCTGTCGGCTCAACGGTTGGTTCTTTCGTTGGCTCTGCGGTGGGATCTTTTGTAGGTTCAACAGTAGGAACTGTGGTGGGTTCCTCTGTCGGCTCAACGGTTGGTTCTCCCGTTGGCTCTGCTGTGGGCGTCTCTGTAATTCCCGTAGGCAGAGGAGAGGGGGAAGCCTGAACGCCGAAGCTTGCCGTCGGCATATTCAGAACGGGGTTCACAACTCCCATGTTGTTTACGCTGTACTGCCGCGGCTCGTTTGACAGGGCAACCGTGCCCTCTGCGCCGTATCTGTGGTTAACAAAGTTAAGGGCGTAGCCCGAGAAAATCTCATGGGTCTCGGCGGTGGTTCCGTTGTCTCTTAAAATAACAAAGTCGGAAGCGTTGCCGTCCCTATTGTCTGTCAGGTTGAACACGGCGTTTGTGAGTAAGTATTTCGTATTGCCCAGGCAAATTGCGTTTGCCGACTTCTTAAAAGTGTTTTGTGATACGGCAACTGTTGCGCCCTCCGCCACAGAGTGTATGGTTACAGCGCTTCCGCCGATAACTCCGAAGCTGTTTGCGCTGATTACGCTGCCGTTTTGCACTTCGTATGCTCCGTTTAATCCCGTTTCGATACAGTTGTAGTAGGCATTGTCCACCGCTCCCGAAAAGTCATTGCCGCTTATTGTCAGCTTGCCCTTAACCGCCAGGTTCACGGGGGTTAAGTTTCCGCTTTCCGCATAGGTCTTTTGGGCGGTAAAGCGGCAGTTTATCAGGGCAAAATCAAAGCTGCCCGCAAGGCTCAAATAGCCTCCGTCTCCGAATGTAAAGCCGTCGATTGTAACGGGGGCTTTAAGCTCCGCCTTTTCTCCCGTAGTTATAACAACACTCGGATTTGCGGGCTGTATAACGTCGCCGTTTTTGCTGTTTTCAACAGCGGCTCTGATTGACGGGTAGTAAGTCTCTCCGATTTTCGCTATGTAGCCGTCTGTGCCGTCGGCGAATACGGGCAAGCCCCAAAGGGCAGTCACAGCAACCGCAAACGCCAGAAACAGCGATAGCTTCTTTTTCATATAATCCATTCCTTTCATAATACCCCTTCTTTCATTTATATATTTTTATTTTTTTCTTAAACAAAAAAGCGGTCTTGATGACCGCTCAGTGAAAAACTCTATTAAATTTTAAACCTAACCTAAATGAATTGGGAGCCTGCCATGAGGCGATACCTTATTATACCGCCCCACAGCAAAATCGCATAAAGTTTTTCAAATAACAACCATTCGTTTAATATGACGACTGAAGTTCATAAAAAGTTCCCAATTTTTTCAAATTTATTTTAAATTTTTTGCGGCAAGGGCTGCGCCGATAATTCCTGCGTCGTTCCCCAGAGTTGCAATCCCCAGTTCTGTCTGCTCAATGTGCTTGCAGTAGTAATTGTTTCGGCAGTATTCCTTTATGGGGTTTAAGAGGTAATCCCCCTCTTTGCTGATGCCCCCGCCGATGAGCAGAACCTCCGGCTCAAATATGTTCACGATACTGCATATCCCGTCCGCCACGTATTCAATATAACGGCTGACCACCTTTGCGGCCGCCTTGTCTCCCTGCTTTGCCGCATCAAAGGCTGTGCGCCCGTCTACCTTTTCGGCTTTTGCCATGATTGAATTTGGGTTCTCGGCTATAGCTTTTTCCGTCTGCTTTATAAGTCCGCTAACCGACCCGTAAACCTCCCAGCAGCCCCGCTTTCCGCAGTTGCACCTTTCCCCGCCGAAGATAAAGCTGTTGTGCCCGATTTCCGCCCCGGCTCCGTTAAAGCCGCGGTATATTTCTCCGTTTATAATAATGCCTCCGCCTATGCCTGTGCCCAGCGTGATAAAAATGAAGTCCTTGACGTCCGCGCCGCACATCATATATTCCCCGTATGCGGCGGCGTTGGCGTCATTCTCAATATTGACGGGTATGTTTATGTATTTTTGCAGCTCTGCGGTAAGGGGGACGTCAGTCCACCCTAAGTTTGAGGCAAACATAACTGTTCCGTTTTTGTTGTCAATGGTTCCCGGAGCGCCTATACCTATCGCCTCAATATCCTTTTCGGTATATCCTCCTCGGCTGAGGGCTTCAAAGCAGGTGTCCGCCATTGTCTTAACTACCTCCTCAAAGCTGCGTCGGGAGCAGGTGGGAGAGGAAGCCTTTGACAGTATCTTTCCCTCTCCGTCAACAATTCCCACGGCAATATTTGTGCCGCCCAGGTCTATTCCTATATACATGGTTATCCTCCCAATGGTTTTTGTATTATTGTACCATTTTGCGGAAGTGTTGTAAAGGGTTTACAGGAGACTTTCAAGAGTAATTTTCTCGTAGTAAGGCAGGTGCTTTATGTGCTGGTTGAACAGTATGAACTCCCCGATAAAATCCTCCTTTGCCTGAATTTTCGCGTAGCTTATGCTCTGAAGCAGGGAGATTTCTATCTCCTCAATCTGGTCTGTATCAACGGTCATTCCCGCCCAAGTCTGGGTGTCGTCCCATGCTGCCTTAAGCTTTTCAAGGCGGGCGGAAATCTCCTCAAAGTCGTCCCGCTCATAGGCGGAAATAATCTGATTGTAGGACTCTTCTGCGAATTTATCCAGCTCCGACACCTTGTGGTAGTGAAAAACAATGAAGCACACTGCCGCCAAGAGCATTACGGTTGTTATTATGACCCGTTTCATAAAAATCTCCATTCCGCCGCTCCG
The DNA here is from genome assembly GCA_958352815.1 of uncultured Eubacteriales bacterium. Lineage (GTDB taxonomy): Bacteria > Bacillota > Clostridia > Monoglobales > Monoglobaceae > Monoglobus. The sequence continues at coordinate 5,497 of CATWQA010000020.1, read as the reverse complement.
CATCGGCAAAGATAAAATTTCTCTCATCAGCGGAGCAAGGAATGATAAGAGATTTTTTGCGCATGTGCGTTTGTGAGCCATAGGCGAGCAAAATTTCGCACGCGCAATTCAATCCGCCGAAGGCTCATCGCTCCTTTTTGATTATAACTGCGTTTCCGCTCTTGTCCGCACCCATATAGAATACATGGGAAATTTTGCTGATGCCGTCCTCCTTCAGCTTGTTCATAACCCATTTTTTGTCAAGGCTGAGTCTGTCTAGGTTGCTCTTGATAAGGTTTCCGTTGTCTATAATGATGTAGCTTATCTCGGTTACCGGGACCTTGAGCCCCAGGTCCATAGGCGTCACAGGTCGGCTCACCGAGTTCTGTATGACGCTGACGTTTCCGTTGGTCTCCATAATGACGTACTCCACATCGTTTAAAGAGGTGGCGCCGGTGTTTCTGATTTCTTCAAGGAGGTCACCGATGCTGTACCGCTGATTTTGCATCTCCTTCTGGTTCAGCTTTCCGTCGCAGAAAAATGTGCTGGGTTTCCCGTACAGAACCGACCTGAACCCGATGTTCTTGTAGGCGATGTAGGACAGCAGTACCTCTAAAAACAGTAATATTATTATGGAAACAAAGGCGGTGGCAAAGGGCTTACCCGGGTCAACAACCGGGTCGGCGGCTATCTCGGATATAATTATGGTAACAACCAGCTCCGACGGCTCCAGCTCCGCCACCTGCCGCTTTCCCATAACACGCAGGCACAGCACGACTAAAAAGTACATAAGTCCTGTTCTTAACACTGTTATAAGCATATTGTCTCTCCTTATATTGTGACTTGTCGGTTAAACGCTCTCACCTCCAAAACGGCAAGAGTTTCAGCATGAGCCAAGGCGCTGCCGAAAGCTGAATAGGGTGACGGAACCCTTTATTGAATATTTTTTCAAGTTATGTAAAATTTATTTCAGGAATATTTTGGCAGACAAAACTTTTTTTGTACCGATAACCATATTATGTTTACGTAAAGGCATATATAACAAACATCTTTTTATATAATTTCGATTTTTGTAATATATTTTAATAAAAATGCTATTGATTTTATAACGTAGATGTGCTATAATAATTCCATTACTCGGGTCAAAAATTATGTAATTTTATGCTGTTGTTTAAAATGGTGTTTTGTTATAAAATATCGAATTACTTTGCGGCCCGTGTTGTTTTTAACCGTATAGAGGGGTATCGGTATTTACAAATTGCGCTGTGCGGCGCTGCTGCTTGCTTATTGAAAGTGGGGAGTATTTCAAATGGAGTGGGAAGAGAGTATGTTGCAAATACCAAATAATGAGATTGCGAATGAGCTGGTTCTTGAGAGGGACTTGCACAAGGAGACCGTCGTTCAAAAGGAAAGGCGGGGCTATGAGTTTGCAAAAAGAGTGTTTGATGTTGTGAGTTCTCTGTTGGCGCTGATTGTTTTCTCGCCGTTGATGGGGATTACCGCTCTTGCAATAAAGATGGAGGACGGCGGAAGTCCGATTTTCGCTCAGACGAGAGTAGGCAAGGATGGTAAGTTTTTTAGGATGTATAAGTTCCGCTCCATGTGCGAGGACGCGGAGAAAAAGCTAAAGGAGCTGCAAGATCGGAACGAGGCTGACGGACTGGCATTCAAAATGTCCAATGACCCGAGGGTGACAAGGGTAGGAGCCTTTATCAGAAAGACAAGTATTGATGAGCTTCCTCAGCTGTTTAATATTTTTAAGGGAAATATGAGCGTTGTGGGGCCTCGCCCGCCTTTGGGATATGAGGTTATGCAGTATGACGATTACCAGATGCAGAGGCTCAGCGTTAAGCCGGGACTGACCTGCTATTGGCAGTGCTCCGGCAGAAGTGACGTAAGCTTTGATGAGTGGATGGATTTGGATATTAAGTACATAAATGAACGCGGTTTTTTAAAGGACATAGAAATTATTTTCAGAACAATTCCTGCGGTTCTTTTCCATAAGGGCGCTTATTAGAAAGCCGAAAGACTTGTTTTTCGGCGCACAATTTGTAATATGCGCTACACAAATAGCCGGTTCAGCGAATGTGTACCCTACAAAACAATAGTTTAGAACAAGTTGTGAAAATGAGATAAGCGATCTTTTACAGAAGAATTTTGAGATGGATCAAGTAGAATGAAATACATATTTTAATTTGTGTCGGATATGCAAACATAGGAGAAAGAAGAGGGAAACGAAATGGACTTTGTTCCAAATGTTGATTTGAAAAATAAAACGATTTTTCTGACAGGCGTCGCAGGATTCATAGGTTTTCATCTTGCAAAGCGTTTATTTGATGATATTCCGTCTGCCAAAATCGTCGGTATTGACAATATGAATAATTACTACGATGTCAGATTGAAAGAGGCGAGATTGGAAGAGCTTAATTCTCATCCGAACTTCACTTTTGTAAAGGGAAACATTGCAGAAAAATCAGTTATTGAGGAAATTTTTGAAAAGTACAGCCCAAATGTTGTTGTGAACATGGCAGCTCAGGCGGGAGTACGCTATTCCATTACAAATCCTGATACTTACATAGAGGCAAATCTTCTTGGTTTTTATAACATTTTGGAAGCCTGCCGCCATTCTTATGATGATGGAAACGTGGGTGTTGAACATCTGGTATATGCTTCCAGTTCTTCCGTATACGGTTCTAATAAGAAAGTTCCGTATTCTACGGTTGATATGGTGGATAATCCTGTTTCGCTTTATGCGGCCACCAAGAAAAGTAATGAACTAATGGCTCATGCATATTCTAAATTATACAATATTCCGTCTACAGGGTTGCGCTTCTTCACTGTGTATGGACCTGCCGGACGTCCGGATATGGCATACTTTGGATTTACCAATAAATTGAGAGAAGGAAAGACCATACAAATATTTAATTATGGAAACTGCAAGCGTGACTTCACTTATGTGGATGACATTGTTGAGGGTGTTGTACGTGTAATGCAGAAAGCTCCCGACAGGAAGGATGGAGAGGATGGACTCCCAATTCCGCCGTACAAGGTCTACAACATTGGGAACAATTCTCCCGAAAATCTCCTAGATTTTGTGGACATTCTTCAACAAGAGCTGGTCAGAGCCGGTGTTTTGGATAAAGATTACGATTTTGAGAGCCACAAAGAGCTTGTTCCAATGCAGCCGGGCGATGTGCCGGTGACTTATGCTGACACAAGTGCATTGGAGGCAGACTTCGGGTACAAACCGAGTACAAGCCTAAGAGAAGGGTTAAGGAAGTTTGCCGAGTGGTATGCGGAGTTTTATAAGTAAGTGCTTTATAAATATAGGATTTCGGATGATAAGCAGGAGAAGCAGAAGATAAATACGAGGAGCAGAAGATTATGAGCAACATGAAAATTGCAGTAGCCGGAACTGGATATGTTGGTTTGAGTCTGGCTGTATTGCTCTCACAGCACAATCATGTGACGGCTGTGGACATCATCCCGGAGAAGGTCGAGAAGATCAACAACAGGGTAAGTCCTATACAGGATGAGTACATAGAGAAGTTTTTGGCTGAAGATAAAGCAGGAAGCAGAAAATTAGACCTGACAGCCACTTTGGACGCAGAGGCGGCTTACAGTGATGCGGATTTTGTAGTTATTGCTGCACCGACCAACTATGACAGTAAAAAGAACTTTTTCGATACATCTGCGGTCGAGGCCGTGATAAAACTCGTTATTCAGTACAACCCGGATGCCATTATGGTCATCAAGTCCACTATTCCTGTGGGATATACGGCAATCGTTCGTGAGAAGTTTCATTGTGATAACATCATTTTCAGCCCCGAATTTCTCCGCGAGTCCAAGGCTCTGTATGACAACCTCTTCCCTTCCCGCATAATTGTCGGCACGGATGTGGAAAATGCTCGTCTTGTTAAGGCGGCACATACCTTTGCGGAATTACTCCGGGAAGGGGCTGTGAAAGAAAATATCGACACGCTCTTTATGGGCTTTACAGAAGCAGAAGCGGTGAAACTTTTCGCCAATACATACTTGGCTCTCCGCGTCTCCTACTTCAATGAACTTGATACCTACGCTGAGATGAAGGGGCTGAACACTCAACAGATCATAAACGGCGTATGCCTCGATCCGCGTATCGGCACACATTATAACAATCCGTCTTTCGGCTATGGCGGCTACTGTCTGCCAAAAGATACTAAGCAGCTTCTGGCGAATTATGCGGATGTACCCGAAAATTTGATTGAAGCAATTGTTGAGAGCAACAGAACCAGAAAGGATTTTATAGCTGACCGTGTTCTGGAGATTGCCGGAGCTTATGGGGCAAATGATGAGTGGAATATAGGTAAGGAGAAAGAGGTTGTTATCGGAGTGTATCGCTTAACTATGAAGAGTAACAGCGATAACTTCCGCCAAAGCTCGATCCAGGGCGTTATGAAACGAATTAAGGCTAAGGGAGCTACAGTGGTAATTTACGAACCGACTCTCAAAGACGGCGAGACCTTCTTTGGAAGCAGAGTTGTAAATGACCTAGAGGAGTTCAAAGAAATGTCTCAAGCTATTATTGCTAATAGATATGATAGTCATTTAGATGACGTGGAAGACAAAGTTTACACGCGAGATATTTTTAGACGTGATTAGTTAGATTTCAAAAAGGAAGTTCATTGAATATGGAAAAAAAACGAATATTGATGTTGGGAAATAGCCATCTGGTTATTTTTGGATTTCGTGGTGAGTTGATTGAACGATTTATAAAAGAAGGCAATGAGGTAATCGTTTCTTTTCCCAACGGACCGTTTGGAGAAGGAGAAAAGACAAGTAAAGAATATGGATGTAAATTTATTGAGGTTCCTATCAATAGGCGTGGGAAAAATCCGTTTCAAGATCTTGCTCTTATAAAAAATTATCAGAAGCTGATTAAGAAAGTCAAACCTGATGTGGTTTTGGCATACACTGTGAAATGTGATGTTTATGGTGGAATAGTTTGTTCAATGTTAAAGATTCCATTTATACTAAATATTACAGGACTGGGAAAAGGACTTGCGGAAGGTGGTATAACAGAAAAAATAACCGAAGTATTATATAAAAGAGCAGTTAAAAATGCTGATTGTGTTTTTTTTCAAAACGAACATGACAGGCAGTTTTTTATAGATAAAAAAATCAAGTTCAAGAATGGAATTATATTACCGGGCTCCGGAGTGAATTTAGAAAAATTCCGCCCTCTGCCATACCCAAATAAAGAAAAGATAATCTTTACATATATGGCTAGGGTAATGAAGGCAAAGGGAATCGATCAGTTCTTAGATGCAGCGAGAACTATAAGAAGTGAAAATCCAAACGTGGAATTTCACGTTTGCGGACATTGCGAAGAAAACTATGAGACCATCATTAAGGAAGCCGAAGCGAATGGCACTATTGTTTATCACGGATTGGTAAGGGATATAATACCTTTTGAAACAATGAGCAGTTGTGTTGTGCTGCCATCATTTCATCCTGAGGGTGTGTCTAATGTATTGTT
>CATWQA010000019.1 GCA_958352815.1 uncultured Eubacteriales bacterium | reverse complement strand
GAGCAGGCGTAGACGTTCTTTGAAAAAAAGAACGTCGAAGCAAAGCGAACTTTGCTTCGACGTGGTGGTCGGGGTTACAGGATTCGAACCTGCGGCCCCTTGGTCCCAAACCAAGTGCGCTACCAAACTGCGCCAAACCCCGAAAAACATTGTATATTATACAATGTTTTTATATTTTTGTCAAGTGCTTATTCAAAACCCCTCGGCAAATAACGCCGAGGGGTTAAAATATCTTATTTACCTCTTATCTGACAAAGCCTGTAACTGTAGTATCGACTGTTGACCAGTTGACGGACAGTCCCATTACCTCGCTGAGTGTTGAAACGGGCATCATGGTTGTGCTGTCATTCATAAGGAACGATGATGCCGATGTTATAATCTTCTTGCCGTCGCTGTAGTAAACGTTTGACTCAATCACTGCGGACATGGTTTTGCCGTCCTTTGTCATGGTAATGCTTTGATCGGCATTGTTCCAGGTTACTCTGTACCCGAGAGCCTCCATTGTCTCTCTGAGGGGAACGTAGAACTGATTATTGGAGACCGCAACGTCAATAGACTTGCCGCCTGCATTTAACATAACCGTAATTATATCCTTAAAGTCAACCTTAGGTATCAGAGCGTGAATACCCTTTGTCTTGTCAACAACCTGGGATACCTCATAGTCAACGCCTGCGCTGAGATATGCGTATACCATTGCCTCATCAAGACCGAACTGGTTTGAAAGGAAGCTGATTGATTCTCTGACCGATTGCTTCATTGCCTCGTCCAGGTCGGCATCGAGCCCGATGGGGATCCAATAATCCTCCGTCTCGCCGAACGCCTGAACAAAGGGCTCGGAGGTTTTGGGAATGCCCGCTTCGCCCGCCTTTATAAGAGTGAGGCGAACAGTTCCTCTGAGGGAACCCTCCAGGGCGGTCAGAGCAACCTCGCCGTCGCCCTGAACGAAATGAGGATCGCCTGCATAGAATAATCCGCCTTCAACCTCAATGGGCAGATACAGGGTTGAACCAACGCCCAACTCGTTTATATCCAGATTTCCGCCGACATTAATAGGCGGAACAGAACTTACCTTTTCGCTTGTGTCAGGGGCAACGCCCATAATTCCCAGGAAAGGACTGATAGGGAACGTCATAGTCTTGCCGTTGTCCTCAACCTCTCCGTACCATACGCCGTCCTCCTGATGAATGGGGCAGAATACGGAAACGTCGCCGTAAGCCTCGGGATTGTCAACGCTTGCTGTTTCCAGACGTTCAAGCTTGGGGAACTCCTCCGGCAAGGCACCCTTGTAGTGACGGTTTGAGATTACGCCGTAGGGAACTCTCGGCTCCAGCTCCAGAACCTCTACCTTGAGCACATCTCCGGGCTCTGCGTCCTCGATGGCAATAGGTCCTGTTACAACGTGGGGACCGTCGTCCAAAAAGTCATGAGCGTCATCGGAGGCAGCGATTGCTTTTGCGTCGTCAAGAACCATATCTTCACTAATTCCGAACTGCCAGAAATATTCCACAGGGTCTCGACCCTGATCCTCCAGTATTCCCTCGTGGGAAACTGTGTCAAAGGTTATGCTGCTGCCTGAGGGAACTGTCAGAATAGGCTCTGCGTCCCTGTTGGGCAGGAAGCCCCAGCTGATATTTTCCAATGTGGACTGAACATAATAATCACCGGTTACCTCTGCGCTGTCGGACGACTGTAGGGGAAAGGACAAATCGTTGGTGTAATACGCACCAACAGTCAGCTGCGATGCAAGAATTGCTGCAACAGCCATGCAAACAATTTTTCTTTTCATTAGGATCAACCTCTTTCCTGTAAAAATAACTAAAGGGCAAGACCACTCCGCTTTTAAGGCGGTTACGCTTGCTTTTGCAGCGGCGCCGGCTTCCGCTGTACGGGGTAAAGTCCCGAAAAAACAAAAAAGGACAAAGGCGAATGAACACCTTTGTCCTATGCCTGGTATTTTAGCACAGGAAATTTTAGAAGTCAACTGTTGATTTCTATAAATTGGAATTTTCTTCAAAAATTATTTTTGTAAAATTTCACAAATCGGCAGCTTTCCAAAATCCGCTTGAATTGGGGGAAACAGGTTAATTTTCCGTAAGGCTGCTGACTAAGTCCTGAATTTCCTGCTTGGAGGCAGCGCAGCGCGCCTTGTTGATAACATCGCTTCTTTCCCTGTCCGTCATTGCGGCGAAGCACTCAAGGGCGTGGGTATTCTGCGCCAGCGCCATACTGAAGCCTACAGGCATGTTTTTGTAGTCGGGCATAGTTCTCACTCCTTAATATATTATGAATATATTAAGAAGTGTTTCCCGATTTGAGAAAAATATTCATGGCTTAGCCCACAACCGTGTAGCCCTGCTCCTCCACAGCCTTTTTCAGCTCATCATCGGAGATTGCCGCGCTTAATGTAACAACGGCAGTTCCCTTTTCGTGGCTCACCTCTGCGCTATCCACCTGGGGCAGAGCTTCAAGGCATTTTTTAACATTAGCCTCGCAGTGCCCGCACATCATTCCCTCGATTTTCATTGTTTTTTCCATAGTTTTTACCTCCGTATGCTTGTGTATTTTAATTTTTTTATCATTTTTGCTGTTATAAATATTTTTGAAGTTCAGCCGCAGGGCGTTCGTCACCACGCAGAAGCTGGAAAGGCTCATTGCCGCCGCGCCAAACATAGGGTTAAGCTTCCAGCCGAATATGGGAATAAAAATTCCCGCCGCCAGTGGAATACCTATTATGTTGTATATAAACGCCCAGAACAGATTTTCCTTTATGTTTTTAAGGGTGCCGCGGCTGAGACGTATTGCCGCAGGCACATCTCTTAAGCGGCTTTTCATAAGCACAACGTCTGCCGCATCAATGGCAATGTCGGTGCCTGCGCCTATGGCGATTCCCGTGTCGGCTCGGGTCAGGGCGGGAGCATCGTTAATTCCGTCACCAACCATGACAACCTTGCCCTTTTGCTTAAGCTCTCTGATAACCTGCTCCTTGCCGTCGGGCAGAACTTCGGCAATAACTCGGTCAACCCCCGCCTGCTTGCCTATAGCCTCGGCGGTGCGGCGGTTGTCCCCGGTAAGCATTACCACCTCAATGCCCATATGTTGCAGCTCCTTAACCGCAGACGGGCTGTCCTCCTTAATAACGTCCGCAACGGCAATAATGCCCAGCAGCCTGTCGCCCAGACTGAAAAACAGCGGTGTCTTGCCCGAGGCGGAAAGAGAGTCGGCGGTGGTCTTAACCTTTTCGGGTATGCTTGTGCAGGTTGATATATAGCTTAGGTTTCCGCCGTTTAAGGGCTGACCGTTAACAGATGCTGTAAGTCCGCTGCCCGGGAGAGCCTTGAAGCCCTCAACGGGGAGGGGGTCAATTTTGTCCTCCTCGGCCTTCAGGCGGATCGCTCTTGATAGGGGATGCTCGCTTTTCTGCTCCAGAGCGTTTGCGTATTTCAGGAGCTCACTTGGGGAAACTCCGTCAACTGGTATAAGGTCGGTTACCTTAGGCTCTCCCATAGTAATGGTGCCCGTTTTGTCGAGGGCGGCGATTTGGGTCTTGCCCGCCTCCTCTAAGGAAACAGCGGTCTTAAACAGAATGCCGTTTTTCGCGCCCACTCCGTTGCCCACCATTATGGCAACAGGAGTAGCCAAACCCAGAGCGCAGGGGCAGCTGATAACCAGAACCGAAATGCCCCGTGCCAGAGCAAAGCCCACAGTCTGCCCTGCCATAAGCCAGACGATAATGGTGATGACTGCGATAACGATTACCGTAGGCACAAATACTCCCGAAACCTTGTCGGCAATTTTGGCAATGGGCGCCTTGGTTGCCGCCGCATCGCTTACCATTTGTATTATGCGGGAGAGGGTGGTGTCCTCACCGACGCTTGTGGCTTCGCATTTGATAAAGCCCGATTGGTTTATTGTTCCGGCGGACACAGGGTCTCCTTCTGCCTTGTCAACAGGAATGCTTTCTCCCGTTAAAGCCGACTCGTCAACCGCGCCTGTTCCCTCAACAATAACCCCGTCAACGGGAATGTTTCCGCCGGGCAGCACTACAAAAATATCGCCCTTTTTCACCTGCTCCACAGGAACCTCTGTCTGAACTCCGTCCTTAAGGATGAGGGCGGTTTTTGGAGCCAGCTTCATAAGCCCTTTGAGGGCGTCTGTGGTTTTTCCCTTGGAGCGGGCTTCCAGCATTTTTCCCACGGTTATCAGGGTCAAAATCATTGCCGCAGACTCAAAGTAAAGCTCATGCATATACGTCATAACGCCGTTCATGTCGCCGCTGACCTGCGCTTCGGTCATGGCAAACAGAGCGTAGGTGCTGTACACAAAGGCGGCGCCCGCACCCAGAGCCACAAGAGCGTCCATGTTGGGAGCTCTGTGCCACAGGCTCTTAAAGCCGTTTATAAAGAATTTTTGGTTTATAACCATAACGACAGCGGTGAGCAGCAGCTGCAAAAGTCCCATGGCAACGTGATTATGGGCAAAAAATTCGGGTACGGGCCAGCCCCACATCATATGACCCATGGAAAAGTACATGAGCACAGCCAAAAATGCCACCGACCAGATAAGCCGCTTTTTAAGCAGGGGTGTTTGGGTGTCCGCTAAGGGGTCGTCGGCAGCAGCGGTAGCGGGCTTTGGCGTGCCGTCCTTAAGGGCTGCGCCGTACCCCGCAGCTTTAACCGCCGCAATAACAGCTTCATCCGAGGCAGTTCCTTCAACCCCCATGGAATTTGTCAAAAGGCTGACGGAGCAAGAGGTGACCCCCGACACCTTTGATACAGCCTTTTCCACTCGGGCGCTGCAAGCGGCGCAGCTCATACCCGTAACAGAATATTGTTTCATAACTAAAAATCTCCATTCCGCCGCTCCGCTTCGGCATGTATTCATCAATTAAAATTCTCTTATCAGCGGAGCAAGGAATGATAAGAGATTTTTTGCGCATGTGCGTTTGCGAGCTATAAGCGAGAAAAATTTCGCACGCGCCGTTTAATCCGCCGGAGGCATAACGTGAAAGGAACTTTCACGTTTCCTTTGGTTACTTCATCAGCTTTTGCAGCGTGGCGACAAGCTCGTCAACGGTCTCGTCCTTGCCGTTTCTTATGTCGTCCGCCACACAGGTTTTGATGTGGTTCCCCAGAAGCTCCTTGTTAAATGAGTTGAGCGCGGCGTTGGCAGCCGCCACCTGCACCAGAATATCAATGCAATAAGCGTCGTTTTCCACCATGTTTTTTATACCTCTGATTTGTCCCTCAATTCGGCTGAGGCGGTTAATCAGACCTTTGTATTCCTTGTCGGAACGCTTTTTTGTTTTGTGACAACAGTCAGACATTTTTTCTCCTTCCTTTTAGGGATTTTTGAAAACCCCTAAAACCAATCATTTTTATCCCCGCCCTGCGATCGAGGAGGTCGGGCGAGCGCAACAGGGCGGGCGTTCTGCCGTAGTGTGCGTTTAAATCAATAACAAATGGGTTTGTATTAAACATAAAAATTTACATCGGCGATTATCCCGCATAATTTATATTATTTTATTGGTTTGTATGTGCCTAGCCCTGTTCCGCCTCACCGGCAACAACTAAGGGCTGTTATTGACACTGCATACTTTGTATGAGTTGAATCCTGAGTGCCAACCAACATCAAAGATGTCGGGTCATAGCCGAACCCGGGCGGTGTCGGTTTTTCCCTTCGGGGAAACCGATAGGAATAAAATAGTTTTAATACCCCGCAGGGGTATAATAATTATATACCCCTGCGGGGTATTTGTCAAGAGGTTTTGTAAAAATTTATATTGCATAATAACGGAATATGTTGTATAATCTCTTTAGAGGTGAAAATCATGAGGGAAAGCAGGGGCAAAAGGCTTGTCTTGATGTATTTGGGCATTGGGGCGGTCTGCTTGGCTTTGCTTATTCTCGTGAAGCTTGACGTAGTAGGACTGAGGTGCTTTTTCCGAGATTTTACCGGGCTTCGGTGCCCGGGGTGCGGCAACACAAACGGCGTGCTGGCTGTGTTTAGCGGGGACTTGCTGAAGCCCATGGAATATAACCTGCTGTTTTATCCGGAAATGGCTGTGCTGATATTTATTTTGTTTTATCTCCCCTATTTATATGTATACGACCGTCCCATGTCAAAAATTGTGTCGGCGGCGTTGGTTGTTTTGGCGGTTATACTTATTGTTTGGGGAATAGTCAGGAATATATTAAAAATATGAATATTATATATGAGAGGAGAATAATTATGAAATGTTCAAATTGCGGTAATGAAATTCCCGACGGCGCAAGCACTTGCTCTGTTTGCGGTCAGATGGTAAGCTCGGGAGCGGGCGCAAGGGCTTGCCCTAAGTGCGGTGCGGAAAACTCTGCGGACTACGCTTTCTGCTCCAACTGCGGAACTCCGCTGAACGGTCAGGGTGCGCAGTACAATCCCGCTCAGGGAAATACGGCGGCATATAACAGCGGTCAGAGCTATGCTCGGAATATGTATATGGACGGTCCGCCCAAATCCCGCCTGGTTGCAGGGCTGCTGGGTCTGTTCTTCGGAAGTATAGGCGTGCACAGCTTTTATCTGGGCAACACCACAAGAGGAGTGCTCCAGATTATTGTGACGGTAATAACCTGCGGAATCGGCTCGCTCTGGGGATTTATTGAAGGTATCTTAATACTGTGCAGACATATTAATACGGACAGCAGAGGAATACCTCTGAAAAATGACTGTTAATTTGATTGCGGAAACGTTTGTTTCCGCAACTTTCTTTTATTAAAGCTTTTATTGAAATTAACGGGTTTGGATATGCGAAACCCTCAAATTCGTAATACCATGTAATAAATAAAATTCTACCTTTGTACTACAACCATATAATTTTGATTAAATTGAATACTTTGGCAAAACGCCCGCCCTGTTGCGCTCGCCCGACCTCCCCGAGCGCAGGGCGGGCGAACAAAGACAAAGCCTTTATCAAAATTGCATTCTCCCTTAAAGAGGTCTTAGGGGACAACGTCCCCTAACTCGTTTCTCCCGGAGGGAGAACGAACTGCGCTCGGGGCGGAGGCGGCGAGCGCAATTGGGTGGGCGAAATGTTTTAAAGGCGGAGTCTTTATCGAAGCTGTATCGGTATACTGCGAGCGGTGAGGTTTGCGCATTCCGGACAATTTTTCTGTTCCCTATTAGAAGTTGATTTTTTTGTATCGATACCTAACGTTCAGTACCAGTCCGAGTGCCAGCATATTGGTAACAAGGGAAGAACCGCCGTAGCTGAAAAACGGCAGGGTTATGCCCGTTACAGGGAAGATGCCGATGCACATGCCGATATTCTCAAAGGACTGAAACGCCAGCATTGCCGCAACCCCTGTGCATATATAAAGTCCCTCGTTATTGCGGGCGTTTATGCCGATGTACAGACATCTGATGATTATTGCGGACAGCAATATGATTACGGCAATGCCGCCTATCATTCCCAGCTCCTCGCACACCACAGAGTAAATAAAGTCGGTATGCCTTTCGGGGAGCAGGTTATTGTATCGGCTGGAGCCGTTGTAGAGCCCCATTCCCGTAAGCTTGCCGCTGCCCACTGCCGTCTTTGATTGAATAACGTGATACCCGCTGCCTGTCGGGTCAATCTCCGGATTAAAAAGAGTTATAATCCTGTTTTTTTGGTAGGGTCTTAGCAGGAAGAACCATGCAATGGGACACATGACAATGACAGCGCCGACTGCGCCGAGAATGTATTTTAAATTGAGCTTCGCCATAAAAAGCATGGCGGCAGCCATCATAACAAATACCACAACCGTTCCGAAATCGGGCTGGAGCAGCATAAGCACGCACAGCACCGCAGGCAGAGCAAGTACCTTGCCCAGAGTTTTGGGCTTATTAAGGCTGCTGCCTGTGTTACTCAGAACCTTGGAAAAGACAATAATAAAGCCGATCTTCACAAGCTCCGCAGGCTGCAAGCTCACCGAGCCCAGGCGGAACCAGCTTCTCGCGCCGTTTTGCATATAGCCTATTCCGGGGATCAGCACCAGAACAAGAAGAACTATGCAGGCAATGTAGATATATTTTGAAAGCCGCGCCAGATAGTCATAGTCAAGAATACTGATTATAACCACGCCCACAAGACCCAGAACCAACGCCGCCGACTGTACGATAACATATCTGGCGGAGCCGTCCCCTCCTGCGCTGGAAATCATTACTATTCCGAATACCGCAGCGGCAATAGTGAGTATTATCAGCGTGAAGTCAATATTCTTGATTGCATCGCGAAAACCTCTTGTCTTTTCTAACATTCATATTACTCCGTTTTCTTTCGTCTTAATGCTTATTCCGACCCCGTCTCCCAGAGGAAGAATAGCGGTGTCAAGCAGTGTATGATTACAAATCATCTCCACATACTTACGCAGTCTCTTTACTATTGTGCGCTTTCTGTGCAAAACTAAGTCGTCACTTGCCGTCATGCCCTTGTATAAAATATTGTCGGATATGAGCAAGCCTCCGTCCTCCAGCATCTCCATACAGTAATCAAAAAACGAGTTATACTGCGCCTTTGCCGCATCCACAAAAATCATGTCGTACCGATTGCCCTTGGCGGCAAGCTCGGGCAGAACCAGGTTTGCGTCCCCCTCATACAGGGTGATTTTTTGGCTCAGACCCGCGCGCTCAAAATTCTTTCTCGCAAAATTCGCTGCGTCCCCGTTTATCTCAATAGTGTCCACGCACCCGCCGCTTGCTTTGGCAAGGCGGATTGCAGAGTAGCCTATGGCGGTTCCGACCTCCAAAATCCGCTTTCTGTTGCCCAGCTTTGCCAATATCTCTAACAGCTTTATTGTCTCCGGCTGGGATATGGGAACGTCGTATTCCTCGGCAAAAACCTCAAGCTCTCCCTCAATACCGCTACGCTGCGGCAAAACGTCTCGTATATATCGAATTATATATTCGTAGTTTATGTTGTCGTCAACCATTTTTAACCTCGGTTATTAATCTTCGGCAGTGGCTTCGGGCTTGGGCGTCGGCGTGCTCTCGTCAACAGGCAAGCCGTTGTTCAGCTGCTCTATTTTTTCGTTGTGCTCCTCATAGGTCTGTGAGAAGTAGTTCTTTGAACCGCTGGGGTCTGCCACAAAGTACATATAGTCTGTGTCAATGGGATAAAGCGCCGCCTTGATTGCGGCAAGCCCCGGCGAAGATATAGGTCCGATGGGGAGCCCCTTGTACTTATAGGTGTTGTAGGGAGAGTCTATCTCGGTGTCCTCCACGCTGAGCACGGTTTTGCGCTCGTGAAGAATGTACTGAACCGTAGCGCAGGATTCAAGCTTTCTGCCCTCGTACAGCCTGTTGTTGAACACAGAGGATACGGTTTTCATTTCGCTTTCGTTGGCTGCCTCCCGCTCGATAACCGAAGCCATTGTCACTATGTAGTCAACAGTGTCGGTGGTTCCGCTGGCGTTATATACGGGCATAACGTTTGAGTTAAAGGCGGAGAGCATCATAAGCACAATATCGTGTGCCGATGTTCCGGGATAAATCTGGTAGGTGGCAGGGTACAAATACCCCTCAAGACGGTTTTCCTCTCTGGGGATTTGAGCTACAAAGTCGTAGTCAAACTCTCCGTAGTTTACCTCGTTTAAAAATTCGTCCTTTGTTGTAAGCCCGTTTTGTTCCAGCAGCTCCGCAATCTGCACCAGCTCGTACCCCTCGGGGATGACCACCTCAACCTGCTCGCCGACGCCGCCCTCGGCGTAGCTGCCGAAAGTCTCCAAAAGCTCGTCATAGGTCATAGAGGTTGACACAGAGTGCCGTCCCTGTTGGAACATATATTTGTTGCCCGCGTAGAGCTTAAACAGGGTGGGGTATTTAATAATGCCCCTGTTGCTCAAAAGAGTGGCAACCTTTGAAGCTCCTGCCCCTGCGGGGACATCGATGACGTATGACTTTCCGTCTCCGTCAAGCCCGTTTATGTCTCTGTACGCCAAGTTGCCGCAAAAACCGACACCTGCCGCCAATATAACCGCAACCAAGACGAGCAGCGCAATCGTCCTGTTGCGCTTTCTCTTTTTTTGCTTAAGTCTCTTCATGGCTTCCCGCGCGTTTCGCTTCGCCTCAAGTTCTTCAAGAGTTTTGTACTTATCCTCCACTTGAATCACCCTCCGTATTAATTTTTTATGTGCCTGTAATTTGATTTTCGGTAATCACCTTGTGAACGCTCACATCGTATTCGTCATGGACTATCTCATCCATCAGACATTCTTCAAAGCACAGACCGATTGAGCGCCCCTTAAAGTCCCTCAGGTATCTGTCATAGTAGCCTTTTCCGTAGCCCATGCGAAATCCGCGCTTATCAAAGCCCAGCCCGGGGACAATAATCAGGTCAATTTCCTCTTTGGAAAGAGGCTGCCTGCCGTAGCTTTTGGGCTCGGGTATGCCGTAGCTCCCGGGCTCCAGTTCGTCAAAACTATCTATGGCGTACGCCTCCATTGTGCAGGTATCCGTGCGGCATAACGGCACGGCAACTCTCTTCCCGTTTGCCGTTGCATGGTGCATTATGGCTTCCGTCTCAACCTCGCTGCCTACCGATATGTATATGAGCAGGGTTTTGGCGACCCTGTATTCCTCTGCCTCAAACAGCCTGTCCGCCATAAGTCGGCTTTTGGCTGCCCGCTCAGCTTTGGGTATAGCTTTTCTTGTATTTTTTAAATATATTCTCTGTTCGCCCTTGTTCATGGCTAAATTTGCATCTTTTTAAGCACGTTGCCGCCCTTGCCGTCGCCCATAAAGTAATCCACGATGGCGGCGCCGAACTCCAAAGCCTTTCCCGCGCCCTTGGCGGTAATAATATCTCCGTCTCTCACAACGCCGTCAGACAAAATATTTGCCTCGCCCAGACTGTCCTCAAAGCCGGGGAAGCACACGGCGTTCTTTCCGTCCAGATACCCAAGCTCCCCTAAAATCATAGGCGCGGCGCAGATTGCCGCAATAAGCTTGCCGTTTTTGCGGCAGTGCTCAATTGCCTGATTTACCATGGGATTTTTTTGTAGGTTCAGGGTTCCGGGCATACCTCCCGGGAGAATAATCCCGTCCATGTCGTCCATATTGATTTCGGTGCAGTCCACCTTAACGTAAATATTGTGAGCGCCGCAGGGCATATCGGAGCCCACGCCCACGGTCTTAATTTCAAGCCCCGCACGGCGTATTACATCAATAGGCGCAATCGCTTCTGTTTCTTCAAATCCGTCCGCCAAAAAAACATACAACATAATAAAAATCCTTTCTCCAAAATTAATTACTATGTTTAAACAAATTCCCTCGCGAACCCAAGCGGCTACTTATTTTTTCTAACCGTCATCATAAACCTGGGCAGGGTGGCAAAACGGTTGAGCCTGCTGGGGTTTTTGCAAAATCTGTAGAGCCATTCAAGATTGCACTTTATAAATATATCGGGAGCGCGGTTCACGATGCCCGCAAAGACGTCCAAAGCTCCGCCGACGCCCATGCATAGGTTGACAGAGGTGAGCTTGCTCTTGTTCTCGTAAATCCACTTCTCCTGCTTAGGTGCGCCCAGGCAGACAAGGAGCAGCGCAGCCCCCGAGTCGTTAATTTTTTTGATAATATCCTCGTTTTCGGATTCCGAAAAATAACCGTGCTGCACTCCGGCAATATTAAGACCGGTGTACTGTTCAACAAGCTTGTCTCTTGCGGCTTCCGCAACTCCGGGCTTCGCGCCGAACAGGAAAACACCCTCGCCTGTTTTTCTAAGGCTTTCAAGGAGGCCGCAGGTTAGGTCAAAGCCCGCAACCCGTTCGGGAACGGGAGTGCCCAGCATCTTTGCCGCATAAACAACGCCGATTCCGTCAGGGGTGCACATGTCGGCAGAGTTGAGAACCTCTTTAAAGGACGGATCCTCATAGGCGGCCATAACGATTTCCGGATTCGGGGTAAAGATTGTGGAAACCCCGGGCTTCCGCACCATCTGCTCCGCCTTTTTCAAGGCGTAGGCAGCCGTAATCTTATCAATTTTCACGCCCAATATATCAATCGTACTTCTCATATCAAAGCTCCTTAACAATAATATTGCATACTTAGATTTATTATACCATAAAAGAAATTATTATGCAAGAAGTTAAGATGGGTAAAACAAGAATTATTGTTAATTTGTAACCAATAATTAAGGTTTGGAAAAATGCCCCGGGTTCGAGGCGGAGACACTTTATTTTTGTAAACGAGTTTTGATTTCACATCAGGTATCATGTAATACTTATAGCTTTGATTTATTGTGTTAAAAGTATTTCTTTGTTATTAATAAAAATTATTTAGTGCATTTTGATAAAGGCTTTGCCTTTGAAACCATTGCCGAGCCCATATTCCGCCCTACCAAGCCGCGGCGGCAATGTCGCCAAAGCCTTTATCAAAATTTGGTTGGGGTTTGGGGCGCAGCCCCAATCGGTTTCCCCGAAGGGGAAAACCGACGGCGCTCGGGGCGGAGGCGGCGAGCGCAATAGGGCGGGCGAAAATTTTAAAGTTCAATAGGTTTACACAAGGGCGACATATTATTATCCCAAAGGAATGCTTTCTGCCCGCCGGATATGTCAAACTGCGCAGTTTCTCCCGCTGTGACAGAGTGGATTGCCGCATTGGTGAGGGCTCCGTTTTCGTCATAAGAGACTATATACAAAACTCCGTCCGACGGAGGAGCGTCTACAACAACCTTGTCTCCGTCTTTATAGAGTATCTGCTTGATATACACATCAACGCCCACATTGTCAAGATACATCTCGTATCCGCCCCGGCGCACAAAGTCGATTGTGTTCAGAGCAACGCTTGTGTCAAACTCAAACTCGTAGCTGAATATGGGGTCTCCCGCTGTATAGGTCTCGGTGAGAGAGTTGTACTCGGTGTAGGGTTTAAAGTCAAAGGTGCCGAGACCTGTGTAGTAGTCCAATTTCATCTCAACCTTGTACCACTGTTCAAGCTCAAAAATATTTTCGCTTTCGGGAGGAACGGCGGGGTTAGAGTCGGTCTCGTCATAGTCGATAAAGAAGCCGTCCTTGTGCTGTGCATAAATACTCTTTATCTTGGTGTAATTCCCGCTGCCGTCGGCTCCTGCCAGCATAAACCTCGCTCCCGCCTTGTTGTTTACAGAGGTGGAATGGGCTCTGGTATAGAAGTCGGCAGTGATTGAGACAATCCCCTCGTTTTGGGAGTTAAAGGTTCTGTAGGTATTACCCCAGAACAGAAGCGCTTCGCCAAAATTGCCGCCGAGGCCTGTGCCTGACAAGTCCTTGTTGCCGCTGCCGTTTTCAATGTACCATTCCGGGTGCTCTGAAGCGTCAAAGCTCGTGTCATAAAACGGAACAGAGCCCTCCTCTATAATAACATCGCTCTCTCCGTTAAGGGTCAGGTGGCTAAACCTTGCCGCAGAGAAGTATTCCTTTACCGAAATGCCGTTGGCGGAGTCTGTGGCGAGACCTACGTACATGGTCTCGGGCAGGCTTGGGAACTTAACGGTCATGGGTTGTCTATCGTTATCTGTCCAGATAGCTCCCGTGTTGGAAACGCTGAAGGTTAATGTGTCGCCCGTTCTCTGTATTCTCATGTACTTGGGCATGGTGTATGAAAGGCTGTCGGTGTTCTCGCAGCTCGTTCCGTCCGCCGTCTTAAAGTAGGTCTCGCTTGATTTTGCGCCCTTGGTTGTTCTTGTGAACACTCGGACGTTCTCGCCGTACTTAATCCAGCCGTCCCCAATCATTGCCATAACGGAGTTGTTGGAAAGGTCGGAGCGCACCATGAGCCCGTTTACCTGCTGGTTCTCAAACTTGGGTACCTCCTCTACTTTAACGGTAACGTCAAAGTCCCCCGTTACCTCCTTGTACATAAATCCGCAGTTGTCGGAAGCCGAGTTGTCGTTTATTCTGCCTGAGCCGTATACGGTGTAAACTCCCTTTTCGTCCATGGAAGCGCCGCCCTTACCCTTGTAGCCGGTATACTTGTTCTCTCTGATTTCCGCAAAGGAGTAGCTTCCCGGAGCCTCGGCAGCCTTAACGTACACAATCGAGAATGTGCTCTGGGTCTTTTCGCCGCGGGTGTTGTAGGCGCGGCAGGTCAGGTAGTGAGTTCCTGCTTCCAATGTAATCTCGGTATCAATTGAGGAGCCCTCAAACTCACCGATTTTGGTGTTCCTGTCGTAAAGCTCCATTTTTGTAACATCGTTTCCGCCAACGGCAATGGCTGTCGCCTTGTATGCCACGGTCTCGCCCTCGGTGATAACCGTCCATTCACCGTTGTTGACGGTCATACCTTCGACAGAGGTTGAGAGAGAGGATATAGATGGGGAGTGAACAACAATATCGGGGTTGGTGGGAGTGATTTTGCTCTGATCCTCTGTCCAATCGTTTACGTAGGCCTCAATAAGGGTGTAGCCCGCAAACTTACCGTCAGTTATAATATCCGTCTCATTCATGCCCGCAAGGCCGTTATCCGTAAGCCACTGAGCGGGGATTTCAAATTTGCGCTGCTCCTCCTCAACAGGGATGAGCCCGCCCACCTCGGAGGCGTTGTTGATTAAACGCCCTGTGCCGTTTTTAACATCGTTTATAATTCTTGCGTCTATGGGGTCGCGGCGGGGCAGGGTTGCGCCTGCGTTGTTTAAAACATATTCGTAAGCCGCCTCTGAGGTCATAGGCTCAACATAGTAGTCCCCCATGTCAATGGGGCTGTCAAGAAGCTGCGCACCTGCAAAATTGTTCACATAGGCATTGTTTTGGTAGTCGGCAACTGTGCCGACGCCAAAAATGTAGTTATCATTAAAATAGAATTGGGACATGGGGTCATCCTCATCGGAAGGACCGGTCACGTCAAAAATACGGGTGAGCAGCTTTGAAGCCGTGGCAGGACCCGCCTTGTAGTAGTTCCCCGTCCAGTTTATAAGGGAGGGCAGCTTTTGGGATTTGTCCGAGGAATAGGGCTCTGCGCCGTATGCGGAGTTGGTCTGTCCCCAGTCGTATATAACGTTGCCGCTGACCTGGGTCTTTTGGAGCTGCCTGTCCATTCTGGGGCTGCGGCTGTCATGATGAGCCAGCAGGTTGTAGACATAGCTTGAGTTTGTGCCGCCCCAGATTGCGCCGTACCCATGAGCTCCCTTAAAGTGGTTGCTCATTCTGAGGCTCTCGGAGCCGATAGTGTTCTGTATTGTAAGGTTGCTGCCCCAGGGCTTGTCCTCTGTTGCGCTTTGCCCGGGACCCGCGTACAGAGTTAAAAGCTCGTCCACGCACCAGGAAACGCTGCAGTGGTCGAATATAATGTTGGTGCCGAACCTGCCGCCCAAGCCGTCAGGTTCGCCGCTGTTCTTGTCTGTGGGGCGTACCTTAAGGTAACGAATAATAATGTTCTTAACTCCGTCGTCTGTGGTAACGTCCGCTCTGCTCAGGGTTATGCCGTCTCCGGGAGCGGTCTGCGCCAATATGGTGATGTTGCTCTGCTTAAGCAGCAGCTGGGTCTTTAGCTCAATGGTTCCGCTGACGTCAAAAACGATAATTCTGCCCGCTTTTGACACACCATCTCTGAGGGAGCCCGCACCCGAATCGTTCAGGTTGGTAACATGGTAAACCTCAATGGTTCCGTTTTCTTCAAGAATGCCCCTTGCGCCGGGGGAATACTTGCCGCCGCCCATAGCTCCGGGGAACGCCAAAACCTGACCCTCCGCAGCCGCCGACAGGGTTGCCGTCACAGCGAACAGCAACAGTACAATGCTGACAATAATCTTTTTCATAGCTAATCCTCCAGTGGTTTTCCAATCTGCATGCTTAGATTATAGCATATATTTTATAAAAAGAAAAGTACGAATTAAGGGATTACGTATATGTTAATCCATTTGAGTTGTCGTAGGCTGCTGATACGGTTCGAGGTGTATAGGATTCCTCCCTCTGCACATGTTAGTCGGCATATGTTATTTAATTAATATATAATTTCATTATTATTTAAATTATATAAAATTTGATTATCATTATTGACATTTTATTGATAATAGTGTATAATGTTATCTGTAAATATTTATTGAAAATTGGGGTGTTTCCTATGTATTGTTTGAGTTTATGTTTGTCATTTGTATCACAGTAATGCAATAGTGTATAGTTACCGCCGGGGTATAACAAAGGCGCGGTCTCTGATAATATATGCGCTGAGAAATATATACGGGAGGTAAATTGCTATGAAAAATAAAACCTTATTTATATCGGTTGCTGCGTTGTGTATTGTCGCCTTAGCGACAGTGTTTATATGCAAGCAAGTCGGAATCCTTGACGGAATTTCCTCAGAAAGAAAAATATTGACAACAGACGTAAGTAACAAAATAAAGAATACAGACAAGCAGGTAGTTTCAAGCAGCGGCTGTCTCCCTATGAGGGATATTAATACCGTGATTTTGCAGTCCGAATTAATCATTACAGGCGAAGTTGAAGAAATCAAGCCCAGCAGATGGACTGATCCCGAGCGGGCAAGGGGTATACTCCAGACGGATATAGTGGTTAAGGTAAACGAAGTTCTATTCGGAGACGATTTAGGCAGCGAGGTTACCGTGAGAATTGACAAGGGCGAGGATGAAAACACAATAGTTGTTGATGAATGGACTCCCGATTTTACTGTCGGCGAAAACGTCTTGTTGTTCTTAATGCGCGACAGCAGCGCCATGGCTACAGATGAGGATTACTATGTGCTCTCCGCCATAGAGCAGGCAAAATATTTAATTCTGGGAAACGGCAAAGCATTATGCATGTTTGAATACAAGATCCTTGACCTGAACGATTTGCCAAATCAGATAGAAAGCTTGTATGCTCAAAATCCCAATATAAGGCAGCAGCAGGCGGAGGAACGCCAACGAACTAGAGAAAATAACGCTGCGCTTTTCGGAGAATAGCATACAGCCGATTGAGATAAGTTATATCGAGGTGAGCATTTATGAAAAACAAAGCCTTATTTATTTCGGTTGCCGCACTGTGTATTGTTGCCTCCGCAACGGTTTTTATATGCAAGCAAAGCGGGGTTCTGGACGAGCTTGCCTTAAAAAATAGGATTTTGACCACAGACATAACAGAGGAATGGAATAACCGTGACAGGGTGCCGATGATTGGAGATTTCAAGCAACCGCCGTACATGGACGTAAACAGTGTTATATCCGAGTCGGAATTGATTATAACAGGCAAGGTTGACGAAATCAAGCCAAGCAAATGGACCGACCCCAATAGAATTCACAAAATAATTCGAACGGATGTAGTAATAAAAGTAGACCAAGTCCTGTTTGGCACGAATCCCGGAAAAAGAGCGACCGTAAGAATTGACAAGGGAATAACTGACGATGGAATATGTCTGTATCTATGGACGTCGGATTTCACAGTAGGCGAAAAGGTTTTACTTTTTCTGACAAGGGACAAAGGTAAATATGCCGTGCCCTATGCGGATTACTATGTGCTTACCGCAGCAGATCGGTCAAAATACTTAATCCGGGAGGACGGCATCGCTGTATGCGATTTCGGTAATGAAATGGTAAGGGAATACGTTGAAGATTACAAAATGGATTTTGACAGTTCGTATACTTATGATTTTGACAAAGAACCGATAGATTTGAATACGCTGCCGAGCTTAATAGAGGAGCTTCACTAATTTACATCGAAACGGAGCAAAAATCAATTTGCTCCGTTTTATGTTGTCCGTAAACCTGTTTCATGCTGTGTTTTGCCCGCCCCGGGGCGGGGTGTATTATGTAACCGGAATAATTGCCACAGTAAATCAAAATGGCGTCCCTACGAAATTAATTAGTAACGTATATGCATATCCCGTTTACGTTAGCAAAAACCGATACATTGCTCGGGGCGTCTGGGAAGCCGCCCCCTACACCGTAGTAATTTACACATATCCAAACTTGTGAATTTTGGTAAAGTTTTAGTATTTACACGCCCCTACTACCGTGTAACGCTTAAAACTTCATATTTATTTTGATAAAGGCATTGCCGGCGCGGAGCGGTTATTACAAAATTTTTTGGGAAAAGTTAAAAAAACACTTGATTTTTGGTTCAAGATGTGGTATACTAACAGGCGTGCCAAGTGGAAATGCCGGTGTGGTGGAATTGGCAGACGCGCTGGACTCAAAATCCTGTGGTAGTGATACCGTATCGGTTCGACCCCGATCACCGGCACCATTTTATTTTAAAAGACGTCCCCTGCTTCGTTCTCGACGGGGGACGTCTTTTCTTATGTTTAAATATCTTTAAGCAGCAGCTCTTTGGTCTGCGGGACGCTTTCGCATGTCATCAGCAGTGACATTATGGCCGCCCCTGCCGCTCCCGCATCTTTAGTCAGAGCAATGTTTTCCGGAGTTATTCCGCCCAGGGCGAACACGGGAATGCTCACCGCGCCGCAAACCTCTTTTAAAAATTCTATACCTCGGGGAGGAACGCCTTTTTTGCAATCGGTGGGGAATATATGGCTTGAGGTTATATATGTCGCCCCCTGTTTCTCCGCCGCTATAGCCTCGGTTACGCTGTGGGTGGAAACCCCCACAATATCAAAGCCCGAAAGGTCGTTTTCCATAAAGTCCCTGTAGGTCAGATGAATTTTTCTGTGCCCTATCTCCCGCGCTGTTTCAATAAAGCTGTGAGCCATGAAGCTGTCCGTAATCTCTTTTGCTTTCAGGGCAAGGCTTTTGTATTCCTCGGGGGACAAGTCCTTTTCTCTGAGGATAAAGGGAATGCCTGCCTGTGCAAGCTCTCTCATTCGGCTCTCTAAGTCGGGGCACAGCCTCCTGTCGGTAATCGCGATTATCTTAAACATAGATGTAGTCGCTCATAACCGGTTGGAGACCGCGGTTTAAAATTTCCTCATAGATTTCATGGACGTTTCTGCCGTCGGAGATTTCAAACTGCTCGTCTCCCTTTTGCTCGCCGCTGCTGTGGCCGCCTATGCCAACGTCTACCCCTGCGCTTATTTTTGTTGCCGCAATTTCGATCACGTTGTCGCGGAAGTTTTTGTTCTCACGAGTGGAAATGGTTATGCTTGCGTAGGGCATAAACAGCCGATAGGCGCATATCACCTGCAGGAGCTGCCTTTCGTGAACATCCTTGGGGTTGATTTTATCGTTGTTTATTATGGGGCGGAGCCTGGGGCAGGAGAAAGCAATCTCCGCATGGGGATATTTTCTCTGGAGCAGGTACGCATGCATACCGGTGGCGTAGGCGTCCTTGCGGAAGTCGCTGAGCCCCAGCAGAGCCGCAAATCCAACCCCTCGCATTCCGCCGATTATTGCCCGTTCCTGGGCGTAAAACCGATAAGGGAAAATCCGCTTGTGCCCTGCAAGGTGGAGCTTTTCGTACTTGTCGCTGTCGTAAGTTTCCTGGAATACGGTGACGAAGTCCGCCCCGCACTGGTGGAGGTAGGCGTAGTCCTCGCTGTTCATGGGATAGACCTCCAGCCCGATCAGCTTAAAATACTTCTTTGCTATTTTGCACGCCTCGCCGATGTACTTAACGTCGGACATTTTCGGAGACTCCCCGGTCAAAATCAATATTTCCTGAAGCCCTGTCTTGGCAATCTCCTGCATTTCCTTTTCTATCTCCTCATAGGTGAGTCTTGCTCTGCGGATTTTGTTGTACTTGTTAAAGCCGCAGTATATGCAATAATTTTCGCAGTAGTTTGCAATATAAAGAGGCGTGAACATATATATGGAGTTGCCGAAGTGCTTTCGCGTCTCCTCCTGCGCCTTTTGGGCAATCTCTTCAAGGAGAGGCAGAGCGGCGGGGGACAGCAGCGCGCCGAAGTCCTCGGGAGTGCGTTCCTCATGGCTTAGGGCGCGCCTAACGTCCGCCTCGGTGTACTTGTCGTAGTCGTAGCCGTTCATGCTCTCAATCACCCTGTCCAGCAGGTCGGATTTTAGAACCTCCATGCCAGGCAGGTATTCCATATGGTTTATTCTCTCTTGCTCATTCACTAAGCTCGCCTCCTAATCCTGTAAAAATCCCGTCAGCGGTGAGGACGCTCTTGCGCCGCCTTCAATAACGCTGCCCATGCCGCTTAGGTATGCGGTTCTGCCCGCTTCTATCGCCTTTTTGAAGGCTTCTGCCATGGCGGGAATGTCCCCTGCGGTGGCGATAGCCGTGTTTGCCATAACAGCCGCCGCTCCCATTTCCATAGCCTCGCATGCCTGAGAGGGCTTGCCTATTCCTGCGTCAACGATTATGGGCAGGTCAATCTCGTCTATGAGTATTTTGATAAACTCCTTTGTGGCAAGCCCCTTGTTGGAGCCTATAGGCGCTCCCAGCGGCATAACCGCTGCCGCTCCCGCATTTGCCAAATCCCTTGCCGCATTCAGGTCGGGATACATATAGGGCAGCACAACAAACCCCTCCTTGGCAAGGATTTCCGTTGCCTTTATAGTTTCGTAGTTGTCGGGCAGCAGGTACTTGGACTCGTGTATGCACTCGATTTTAATAAAGTCGCCGCAGCCTATTTCCCGCGCCAGCCGTGCAATGCGCACCGCCTCCTCGGCATTGCGGGCTCCCGAGGTGTTGGGCAGCAGGGTAACGCCCTTTGGTATGTAGTCCATTATGTTGGCAACGTCTCCTGTTGCCGCGCGGCGCAGGGCAAGGGTAATAATCTGCGCCCCTGCGTGCTCAACCGCCGCCTTTATAAGGTCCAGGGAATACTTTCCCGAGCCCAGAATAAAACGGGACGTAAACTCGTGTCCTCCGATTATAAGCTTGTCTTTCATTTTTATCTCTCCTTTTTGATTTATACTTCCGTTTCTCCGCAAATCAGGCGCACAGCCATGTTTGCCTGGTGGCAGGCACAAATGCCGACCCTGGGCGCCATAAGTCCGTTGACGCTTGCGCTGTCTGTCTCCATGTCGCCGCAGATGTAGAGCCTGCCGCCGAACTTCTTTGTGGTGATGGTGTTTGAGCTTAGGAACCCTCCCATGCCTGAAGCGGAAATAATAACAGCATCTGTCTGCTCCAGCAGGGTGTTTACCAGCATAGCCTTGTTCTCCGCCCGATCAAATGCCTCGCAGACAATGAGGTATCCCCCAAAAATTTCTGCCGCGTTGCTCTCGTCAATGTACCCGTTCGCCTGCTCGATTTTAAGGAACGGGTTAATCGCAAGTAGTATTTCCCTGAGGGCTTCGGTCTTGGGCATTCCGATTTGGTGCGGGAAGTATTGCTGGCGGTTTAGGTTGCTGAGCTCCACCTTGTCAAAGTCTGCAATGAGCAGCCTGCCCACGCCGCAGCGGGTAAGCGCCACGGCAATTGCCGAGCCTAAGCCGCCCAAACCCGCAATCGCCACCGAGGCATTTTTCAGCTTCCGCGCCACCGCAGGCGTGTGCCGCTCCTCAAGAGCCGCGTCCCACTCTCTTTGGGTAATCTCCATCGACTTAACCTCCTCCCACAAAGTTTACAACCTCTATAACGTCGCCCTGTTTAATGTGGGTGTCGCCGTAGCAGGATTTCGGCAAAATCTCTCCGTTGTACTCAACGGCTATAAATTTTGTTTTGTATCCCAGGTCAGTCAGTGCCTGCGCAACCGTCTGCCCCTCGTACTTGTCGGCGGCCGCGCCGTTTATCTTAATCATCTTCTCAACTCCTTCCCAAAAATAAAAACCGCAAATAAGCTGCACCCTTTCGGTGGTGCACCCCATTTGCGGTTAAAAAATCTAAACCGGTTGTTTGAGTCTGTGTGACGCCTGTTTTGCCCTAAATCACAATGGCAAAGTTTTTATAGGGGTTTTAGGGGACAACGTCCCCTAAACCGATACTCCCGAAGGGAGAAAAATCTACCAACAGGCTGCCCGCCGCCCAAGAAGGCGGGAGAATAACTCTGCCTGAATTATACCAGAGAACCTCGCCCTTGTCAACCACAAAATTTTATTCACAGATTGTTCACAGAAACTATACGTTTTCTTAACCTGAATTTTAAGTTTCTTTTAAGCAAACCGTATTACTATAGTTTTTGTAAAATCCAAGAAAAATTTAACGGCAGCCACAGATAAGGAGGACACAATGAGCAAGGATTTATTTTTTGAACCTACAGAGAAAAAATTTCGCCATGAGTATAAGTACAACATCACCTATGGGGACTACCTTATTCTGAAGCAGCGTTTAAGCGTGGTTGCGGAGCTTGACCCATACGTTCCGCCCTACGGCAGCTACCGAATACGCAGTCTGTATTTTGATAATGTGTACGACTCGGCTCTGCGGGAGAAGATAGACGGGGTCAATAACCGCGAAAAGTTCAGAATACGCCTGTATAACGGGGACGACAGATTTATCAGGCTTGAAAAGAAGAGTAAGATAAACGGTTTGTGCAATAAGATTTCGACCCGTATCACCCGCGAGGAGACGGAGCGGATTATAGACGGGGACATCGAGTGGATGAAGGACTCGGACAGGGGGCTTTTGGTGGAGCTCTATTCAAAGATGAAGTCAAAGCTGCTGCGCCCTCGGGTTATAGTGGATTACACCAGAGAGCCCTATGTCTACAGACCGGGCAACGTTCGCATAACTCTGGACTATGATATAAGAACGGGACTTATGAGCAAGTCGATTTTTGACGACGAGACCCCAACAATAACAGCGGGAGAACCCACCTACCTCCTTGAGGTTAAGTATGACGAGTTTTTGCCCGCCGTTATACAAGATATTGTTCAGCTGGGCAACCGCCAAAATTCCGCCTTTTCCAAGTACGGTGTGTGCAGGATTTACGGCTGAAAATTTAACATAGAATAAAATTTTAATATATTATAGGAGAAGAACTATGACTCTAAATGACATTTTTAAATCAAACTTTCTTGAGAACATCTCGTCCGTGTCCCTTATGGATATGGTAATAACAATGGTTTTGGCGTTTGCCATAGGACTGTTTATATTTTTGATTTATAAAAAGACGTTCAGCGGCGTTATGTATTCCTCAAGCTTCGGGGTTACGCTGATAGCCTTGACTCTGATTTCCACCTTTGTAATCCTGGCGGTAACCAGCAACGTTGTGCTGTCCCTGGGTATGGTGGGTGCGCTGTCAATTGTTCGTTTCAGAACGGCGATCAAGGAGCCTCTTGATATAGCCTTTCTGTTCTGGTCTATTGCGGCAGGTATCGTTCTTGCGGCGGGCATGATTCCCCTTGCGGTGTTCGGAAGCCTTGTTATAGGAATAATCCTCCTGGTGTTCTGCAGCAGGAAGTCAAGCGACAGCCCCTATATTGTAGTCATAAATTTAAGCGGTCAAGGGGCGGAAGACGCCGTGTCAGAGTTTTTGAGCTCAGCCGTTAAGAAGATGGTCGTAAAGAGCAAGACCGTTTCCAAGAGCGGGACGGAGCTGAATTTTGAAATCAGGCTCAAGGACAACAATACGGGCTTTATAAACAAGATTGCAGATATGGACGAGGTGAATAACGCGGTTCTGGTAAGCTATAACGGAGACTATATGAGCTAAGGCAGGTAGGATATGATTAAAAATAAGTATATAAATGTAATATGCTGGATTTTTATCGCCCTTGCCGTGGTGTTCACTGTCCTGTTTGCTTCGGGAAAGCTCACCTTTATATCCGATAATATTTCAAACAATTCTCCCTACGCCGAAAAGCTGTTTGACACG
This sequence comes from uncultured Eubacteriales bacterium, assembly GCA_958352815.1. Taxonomy (GTDB): domain Bacteria; phylum Bacillota; class Clostridia; order Monoglobales; family Monoglobaceae; genus Monoglobus. The sequence continues at coordinate 12,051 of CATWQA010000019.1, read as the reverse complement.
AGCTATGTCCATTCTATAAATATAGAGATTGACGAGAGCGAGTGGCAGGACTTGATTGATAACGCTCAGCAGGAGCAGTACCACACCTGTAACATTACTATTGACGGCACGGTTGTGGATAACGTTGGCGTCCGCGCCAAGGGTAACACTTCCCTATCAACGGTGGCGAGCATGAACTCGGAGCGGTACAGCTTAAAGGTTCAGTTTGACGAGTATGACTCAAACACAAGCTATTACGGTCTTGACAAGCTGGCTCTCAATAATATAATAATGGATAATACCTACATGAAGGATTACTTCAGCTATACCATGATGAATGAGATCGGCGCCTATGCGCCCCTGTGCAGCTACGCCTATGTAACGGTCAACGGTGAGGACTGGGGGCTGTTCCTGGCGGTGGAGGGCGTAGAGGAGGCATATGCCAGACGTAACTTCGGCAGCGACTTCGGGCAGATATATAAGCCTGAGAGCGCAGCCATGGGCGGCGGCGATAAGGATAGGGATAACGATCCGCCCCAAATGCCCGATATGCAGCAGGAAGCTCCGAGCGGTGAGCAAGGCGGAATGCCCGATATGCAGCAGGAAGCTCCGAATGGTGAACAGGGCGGAATGCCCGATATGCAGCAGGGAGTCCCGAATGGTGAGCAAGGCGAAATGCCTGATATGCAGCAGGGAGCTCCGAATGGTGAACAGGGCGGAATGCCTGATATGCAGCAGGAAGCTCCGAATGGTGAACAGGGCGGAATGCCTGATATGCAGCAGGGCAACCGAGGCGGAGGCCCCGGAAACATGGGCAGCGGCGTTGTGGCTCTGCAGTATCAGGATGATGATATAGACAGCTATTCCGCAATATTCGACTATGCCATGTTCAGTCCCGACACAGCCGACAAGAACCGGCTGATTTCCTCCATAAAGCAGCTGAATGAGAGCGAGAATATAGAGGCAGTGGTTAATGTTGATGAGGTTTTGAGGTACTTCGTGGCGCATAACTTCACCGATAATTTTGACAGCTACACCGGTTCGCTTATGCATAACTATTACCTCTATGAAAAGGACGGTCAAATGTCCATGATTGCCTGGGATTATAACCTTGCGTTCGGAGGCTTCGGCATGGGCGGCGGAGGAAGAAACCGCGGCGGTTCAGGTGAGAATACAGTGGATAACGCAACCCAAATGGTGAATTACCCCATTGACACCCCGGTCTCGGGTACAACTCTTGAGGATAGACCCATGCTGGGTAAGCTCCTTGAGAACGAGGAGTATATGGAGCGGTATCATGAGCTGTTTGACCAATTTATCAGCGAGTACTTCGAGAGCGGTGATTTTGAAGCCGAGTATAATCGGGTGTATAATATGATAGCCCCCTATGTGCAAAAGGATCCGACTAAGTTCTGCACCTTTGAGGAATTTGAAAAGGGAGCCCAAACGCTCCTTGAGTTCTGCACATTAAGGGCAGAGAGTATCAGAGGTCAGCTTGAGGGAACAATCCCCGCAACCACCGATGGGCAGTCTGCCGATACAACGTCTCTCATAGACGCTTCCCATTTGACAATATCGGATATGGGAGAGCAGTCAATGGGCGGCGGCAGAAACCGAGAGGGCGGAGAGGGGCAAGAACCCAACGCCCAAGGAGAGAGCGGCGAGAGACAGCAGCCGTTTCAGCCTCCTGAGGGAATGTTCGGGCAGCAGCAGAAAACCCTCGCCGACTATTCCTCGGAATTAATGATGCTGGGCGCATGCTTTGCCGCCGTAATTTTGGGCATAGTAATAGCCGTCCTGTTTAAAAAGAGAAAAAATTAAATAAACTTCAACTAACCCCCAAAAAAAAGTGGCTGCTGACGAGGCAGCGCGTCGGAACAGACTTCGCTCTGTTCCGATTTTTATTTGCCTTTGTTTTGGGGTTTGGGGCAACGCCCCAATCGGTTTCCCCGAAGGGGAAAAACCGATGCCGCCCGGGTCCGGCGGGCGGAACTGGGCTAGGCGAACAGTTATACTATTAAGTATAAATAAAATTACATGGTTACAGCATAAAAGTAAAGTTTTAGTATTTACACAGTAGTAGGGGGGAGGATCCCTATACGCCCCGCAGTAAAATTAAATATGGTTTGCTGTTATGCTTATTCCTTTTAAATGGATAAAGTCCACCCCAACGTCGGTCTTGACTAAATCTCAAAACATGCTATAATATAAGATGTCATCACATTTGACATAATAAGTTGTTCAATAAATTTTATAAAGGCTTTGGCAACATTGCCGCCGCATCGTCGCACTATGCCTTTTCGCTCGCCGTGCCTGTTCGGCAAGACTGCGTTTGTGGGCATATACAGGGTTTGGGGCGGAGCCCCAATCGGTTTCCCCGAAGGGGAAAGCCGAAAGCGCTCGGGGCGGAGGCGGCTGTGACCCCACTTCTTTGAAGTGGGACGGCTCACATTGTTCCGAATTGCACAAAGTAAACAATGTCGATAACACGCCTTAGTTGTTGCTGACAGAGCGCAATTGGGCGGGCGATTTATAATAAAAATACACTGAAAGAAGGGATTATATGATCTGCAAATTTTGCGGAAAAGAAGTAGATGATAACGATAAGCTGTGCAAATACTGCGGCAGCTCCCTGCAAGGTCAAAGTAAGGTTAGGCAAACCGAGTATATAAGACAGGACAGCGCAGCGGACGAAACATCGGACATGACCGTTGCCATGCCCAAGGTCGGCGATAGGTCGGGCTCTGCACCCTCGGGCTTTGAGAGCAGCAGACAAGTTCAAAGAGAGGTTGAGGGCGGCAGTCGCCAAGAGAAAAATCAAACACAAAATCAAACGCCGAAAAAGCAGTATTATAGGTATAACCCCGACGGCCGGCATAAGCCCTCCCGCACCTCGCGCAGCCCTCGGGACGAAAAGATGATTTACCCCAAGAAGAAGCGGGCAAAAATCCGCCCGGGCAAGGCAATAGGCAAGTTCCTGCTTTTGGCTGTGCTGGGTCTTGTTATCGGATTTTTGATTTACATAGTTTCGGTCAGCGCTGCTAACTGGTTTGGCAATATGAAGAATAATATGGGCGGCAGTGAGCCTGCGGTTACTCAAGGCTCAGATACCAAGGCTACCGAAAAGCCGGATAGCTCCTCAAGCAGCGAGAGCAAAAAGACCGAAAGCAGTAATAAAAACCGTTCCGATACAGGGAACTCAACTGCTCCAAGCTCAAGCAGCAAGAGCAGCACAAGCGATAACGATAAGCAGACAACAACTAAGTCCGAAAGCTCCAATAGCTCAAGCAGTTCCGATAACTCCAACAGCTCTAAGAGCTCCGAAAGCTCAAAGAGCTCGGAAAAGACTGAAAGCAACTCCGACTCCGGTCGGTCTCAGCAGAGCAGCGAGAGCACAAAATCAGAGAGCGAAAGCACGGGCAGCAGTAAGTCTGAGAGCTCAAGCAATTCAAACTCGTCAAATAATTCAAGCAGTTCGAGTAATTCAGGCTCCTCGAATACATCAGGAGCGTCAAGCTCTTCTTCGGGCTCGTCAGACACATCTTCAGGGCTTGAGGACTAAGATTTTTGCCGTATAGGTGCATTGACTTAAAAGCCCGCCCCGGCGCTTGGGGAGGTCGGGCAAAACAGATACAGGGCTCCCGAAAAGTCGAAAGACTTTTTGGGAAAAGGAGAAACGACGTAGCGTTGTTATTGATTTTTATGTAATAAAAATCAATACGTAGCGAAGTCTGTTTCAACGCCGGGGCGGGCGACAGACACACCAACGTGAGGGTATAAATTATGCGGGATAATAACCATAAAAAAGGGGCTGAACGCCCCTTTTAATAATGCCTATTCAGTTTCAAATATCGAGCTTCTTAACGTCTTGTATTCCACGCCGTTCTGACCGTCCTTAATTTGATAAGACAGACCTGCGCCGAAACTAACCTGTTCCATTAAGGGAATGTCAAGGGCGTTAAACGCCATAATAAACACGTTTTCTCTGGTGCCCGTTTCTTCTCCGTTGTATGTGCCGACTTTTGCCAGCAATCCGGTTCTTCTTGCCGCCTGCTCATATCCCATGGGAAATCCGCCGTTTTCCTCGGCATAAGGGTCATATCCCAGCAAGGATATAAACATTTTTGCCGCTTCATTGTTGGTTATGTTCTCGTCAGGATGAAAGCTTCCGTCCTCGTAACCGTTGATAATGCCAAGCTGTGCGGCAACGTTTATGTACCCCGCTGCCCAGTGGTCGGCGGGAACATCGGTAAAGTTCATGCTTTTGGCTCCGTTCTGTTCGCCGATGCCTTGCATTCTGCAAATCAGGGCTGCTGTTTCCGCTCTGGTAATGTTGTCGTCAAATCTGTAGCCGTATTCGTCTCCCGTAACAATTCCGTAGCCCGACAACACCTCTGTCGCAGCGCTGACCGTCTCACCGTTGTCCTGCTTGGTTGCTGCAGCGGCGGGAACTGTGCTGAAAAGCATAATCGCCGCCAATAAAGCTAAAAAAGTTCTTTTCATAAATCTCACCTCATAAAATTTTAAAAATAGCACTTTGTTCTTCATAAATCCCTTAAAGCCGTATTTGAGTTTGTATATCAGGAAATTTTGCACATTAACGGAAAATCTGTGATTATATTTCTAAACCATCGGCTCCGCCTCCCCTTTTTTAATGCCTATTCAGTTTCAAATACTGTGCTCCTCAGAGTTCTGTAAGGAACGCCGTTCTGACCGTCTGCGATAATATACTGTACGGAATCGGTGCTGATTCGCTCGTCCATCATGGGTATGTCCAGGGCGTTGTATATCATAATAAACGCGTCCTTTCTGGTGCACACGCTGTCTCCGTAGTACGTGCCGCCAAGTCCCGTCAGCAGCCCTACTTTCTGTGCCGACGCGTCATATCCTGTGGGATAACCGCCGTTTTGCTCTGCCATCGGTTTATATCCCATAACATGAAGCAGCATTTTTGCCACCTCGCTGTAGGTCATGGTTCCGTCAGGGCAAAAGCTGCCGTCCTCGTACTTGTCTACAACAAAAAGCTCCTGTGAAGCATATATGTAATCCGCTGCCCAGTGGTCAAGGGTAACGTCTGTATAATCAATTGTGTTGGGCGATATTAACGGAACCATGCCGATCAGTCTGGCAAAAGCTGCCGACATTTCCGCTCTTGTGATGTTGTCCTCAAGCCTCAAGCCGCTTTCGTCTCCCGTTATTATTCCGTACTGAGAGAGGGCGGCAAGGGCTGCCGACTGTATGTCATAGTCTGCATACTCGGAATTGTCGTAGGGATATGAGAGCTTAACCGGCGTTAAAGAATTTCCTGTAAATCTAATAATTTTCTCCGATTTTATGTATTGCACGCCGTAACCCGTAAGACTTGCCGCGTCCTGAATGTGTATGTAGTATTCACCGTCCGAGAGCACAAGCTCCTTTGACAGTGTAAACTCGTCTCCGTCAATCTCTGCCTTTGATGAACCGGTGTATATAACAACAGTTCTGCTATCTGCTGAAAATGCAAATGTATCCTCGTTTATGTTAGCTTGGTACCCCATTGCCTCAAAAATCGGGCTGATAGATATGTACGGCTCGCCGTTGTGCTCTATGGTCACGCAGCGGTTAGCGATAATATTAAAATCGCTTGTGCATATGCAAACAGCAATGTCCTCAGCTCCCGTCACCATTGTGATAATACCGTTTGAAGTCTTAGTGACGGCGTAAGCGGGCAACGCACTGAACAGCATAACACCCGCCAATAAAGCTGTAAAAATTCTTTTCATAAATCTCACCTCATAAAATTTTAAAAATAGCAATTTGTTCTTCATAAATCCCTTAATGCCGTATTTGAGTTTGTATATCAAGAAATTTTGCACATTAACGGAAAATCTGTGATTATATTCTTATATCATCGGCTCCGCCTCCCTGAATTGGTAAAATTTATAATATTTTGTAAGCCTATTGTACCATGTTTTTGGGTAAAAAGCAATACGTTTAACGCAAAATTTTTAAGAAAAATATAAGTTTTTAATATCAAGAGTAAAACATCGGAGCAAAGCTCTGCCTTGCTCCGTTTTGAACAGATTAATTATTTAATAATCTTTCGATTGATGTAACTATCTCTGCCCTTGACATTCTTGCGTTGGGCATAAAATATCCGTCGTCAGTGCCGTACATAATGTCCAACTCCTTTGCCAGCCATGTGTACTCATTCATTCTCCTGACGTTTTCCGCAACGGTTGGAGGATGTATGACAAACAGATTTCCGTATTCACCATCATTAAAAGTTTCTCCTAAATCACTACTGATTTCCTGAATGGAAGGCAGCTCCGGATTGATGTTTTCCTTTTCTTTTTTGATTTCAACCAATGCCTCGGCAACGTGCATACGAATGGCATATGTGTCAGGCAAGAAACCGTTCTCTTTTTTTTCCCAGTTTTCCCGATATGGATTATTCGTTTCATAAACAAGGGGCAGCGGATATACCGGAATATACTTTGCGGATTTTAATAAGTAGGGGTAGTACCAATCTGCTTGGGAAATGTCGTCATATATTGTCAAATCGCTGGTTCCCTGCAAATCGAAGGCTATTGTTATAATTTTCGCAAATTCCGCTCTTGTTATAGGGTCGTCGGGCTTAAAGGAGCCGTCGGGATAGCCTGAAATAATATTTTTGTCCTTAAACTTCTCAATTGTCGCTTCCGCCCAGTGACCTTTAATATCGTTAAAATCATAACCGTCAGCCCGTACATTGACCGACATTGCCGATAGAAGCAAAACCATTGCCGTAAACACAGAGAAAAGTTTTTTCATAATCCTTAACCTCCTTTGCTAAAATAATAACATGATATTGGTTAAACGTCAATAAAATTATATAAAATATGAATATAATTTTGTGTTTAAAAATATAAAATATGGCGCAAAAGACATAACTCTTGCGCCATACTTATGAGACTATTCTTCCGGAATAAAGTATTCCACCGTTTTGTCTGTAATCCGCACTTCCATCGGCGGAATGTTTATAGCATCGTATATGAGCTTTGAGGCAATCTCTCTTGTAATGTAATCGTCGCCGTTATAAATTATTCCTTCACCTAATCCCGTGCCTTCGGCGGCTTTGATGTATCCCTCGGGATAGCCGTAAACCTCCGCATAAGGCTCATACCCTAAGAAAACTACCAGCATTTTCACAGCTTCATTGTAAGTTATGGGTGTTTCGGGAGCAAAATATAATTTTTCCTCCACGTGATTTGGTTCGCTTGCGGCGGCTACCGACTCCAAATAAATGGATTCTGAAATACCGATAACGTTGCCGTTCTCGTCTAAATCCACAAAGTACAGCGGCTCATGCTTTGTGGTTTCATTAATACCGTTTATTATCTTTTTGTAATAGCAGTAGTTAATATAGGTTTTAGCCCAATAATCATCGGGAACATCATCAAATATATTACTTTCGATTTTTAAGCTCTCATAATCCTTGGAGATCATGCAAACCAGCTTTGCAAACTCCGCTCTGGTAATACTGTCGTTCGGTCTAAAAGCTCCGCTGTCATCGCCTTGTATAATACCCTGCTCTGCAAGCGTTGTTATCTCGTCAACATATGTAGCCTCACCAATATCGGAAAAAGCCTCGGCAAAACACGTGGAGCTAAAGCAGAATGCCAAAAGCACTGTCAGAAAAAATATAACGTATCTATTTTTCATATAATCACCTTATTTTAAATATTTTTTCTTAATTATCGAATTAAAGGCAAAGCCTTTATCAAAATAGACGAGCTTAAATAAAGTTTTAAGGGTTGCACAGCGCTACAGATATGATGTTGTGAGCATTTTAGTGCGGGTTAGGGTGAACGACAAAAGTCGGCTCGCAACCGCTTTGTAGTACAAATTCAGATTTCTTTTGTTATTTACCTGTCTGACCTTGGACTAAGTCATAATATTTGTTAAAGAAAAACATATCATAACTTTCGTTGGGATAGAGCAGATTACCGTCCTCGTCATAGGTTCCGTTAAAGATTGCATAACTTGAGGTCCCCTCGAGCTGTTTCATGGGACCCACGCTGAGAGCGTTGTTTGCCATTATAACAGCTTCCTTTCGGGTGGCGTTTTTGTCATACGTGCTGTGTGTCAGGTGCCACGTTAAATTGTTCCTCTCGCCAAAAGTGATGAACCCAAAAGGATAACCGCCGTTTTCCTCAGCATAGGGCTGATACCCCAAATCACAACCGATAATTTTCAAAACGTCCTGAATAAGTATGGGTGAATCGGGGTCAAAGGTTGTGTCGGAGGTTCCTGAAATCATTCCGACGCTGTAAGCATATCTGATATAGTCATAATATGGACTGTCCGCATTTATGTCGGTAAAGGGAACGGTATAACCGTCCTCTAATTCTGCGGAAATATCACCAATCCCGGTGCATCTGACCCAGAGCTTAACAAATTCGCTGCGGGTAATCTCCTCGTTAGGGTCAAGATTTGCGTAATTGTCATCGTCAATGATTTCATATTGCGAAAATTTTTTCACCACAGTGTTGTAGTATTCAACGCCCTCTCGAGCCGCTTTGGTCGCCTGCTCAAATCCGTTGGCAGTGCCCTCGTCATAGTAACCCTCAATAAGTTTAACCTCGTTTCCGTTTTCGTCCAAAACCACAAAATACGGCACTTCGGCTGCAAAACAGCCCGCGCACGCCGTAAGACACGCCAAAATTAAAAAAACTGTTTTATATAAAAGTTTTTTCATAATCCTTATCCTCCTTTGCTAAAATGATAACATTCCATTGATTAAACGTCAATAAAATTATATAAAATATGAATATAAATTTGTATTAATTAAGGCATGGCGCAAAAGTCCGTAGAAGCTTTTGCGCCATGCTTGCGATAGGAATGTACTATTACATTATCGGAATGTATACCTTATATGCTGCTCCAAGAAACTACAACATAACCGTTAGTCATGTTAGTGGATCCGCAGCTTAGTGATATTGTGTAATACTGGGAGCCGGATAAGCCGGGAACGTATCCGTTTATTTCATAAGTATTGCCGCTAGCCTTATCGAGGTTATATGTTGCAATATATGATTGAGTAGTAACGTTATAAAGGCTAAACTTAGGAGCGTATCCGCTGGTCTCGTTCGCACGTGCATAGTAGTATATTCTGTTAGCCGAGTTTGGATAAAACTTATAATCAGGTCTGTAAATTGCAAGACTGCTAAAAGAGTCTGTAAAATTACTTGAACTTAGATTGTAAAAGTACGGCGGAGTCCATCTTCTCATAAGAAGTTGCTCGTATTCTGCGGCAATTTCTTCGTCGTAGTAGCCTTCGATTGTTTTGATTTCGTTTCCGTTTTCATCTAATACGACAAAACATGGTAACTCTGCCTCGGTGTTATCTTCGGCTGCAAAAGTTGGTATACAACAAAATGAAGCAAAAATCGCAACTGCGATTAATAATGCAGAAATTTTCTTTAAAGTTTTCATAATTTTAGTTCCTTTCTCAATGAATTTTTCTAAGATTTTTCATATGAAACTATTCAATCTAAACCATCGGATTCACCTCCCGTAAAACTCTCTTTATTATAATAAACGCAGGGAGGTTGTATAATTCTTCAAATTTCTCTGATTTTTATAAAATTTGTTAAAAATATTTTCCTATAAGGGTACCGTTTTAAGGGTGGAAAATTCTTCAAAATTTCTCGATAAATTTAAATGCTTTGCGAATTTTGTCAAAATTAACCCGAAAATTTCAACAAAAACAAAAATTATTCTATTGTGAAATTTGTTTTTTATTATAGATTTTTTGCGGAAAATGTTATACAATGTAGAAAACGAATAGATTGGTTGAAGTTTGGGCAGGTGAAGTATGTGGACAATAATCAAAAGGGCGATGATAAAAAGCTGAGGGAGAAAAAGTTCGAGGCTATGTATAATGAGTACGGCGAATACGCCTATATTATTGCCTACAATATATTAAAGAGCAAACACGCCGCAGAGGACGCAGTGCAGGACGCTTTCGGCAAGGTGTGGAATAATCTGAACAGCTTTGACAAGGATAACGCCAAGAAAAAGATAGGTGCATATACCAGAAACGCCGCCATTGATATTTACAGAAAAAATAAAACCGAAAATACCACTCTTGATGAATGGGAGCAGTCGGCGATTGATTTTGAAACTCCGGGGGATATTGTGGCAAGCCGTGAGAACGTGGAAAAAATATATAAGGAAATGAAAAACCTGGGCAATAAGTACACGGATGTTATTGTACTGAAGTATGTCTGCGGTTACTCCCCTGAGGAGATCGCCGATGTTATGCAACTCAATGTCAAAACCGTGTATACCAGGCTGAGCAGAGGAGCAAAAAGGCTGGGTGAAAGGCTGACGGAAAAGGAGGGCGAGGATAATGAGTGATAAATATTCAAAAGACGGCAACAGTTCTCTTGACGCCAAGCTGTTTGAGCTTATGCTAAAGGAGGCGGCGGAAAGGTATTATGAGGAGAATGAGGAAAATCCCCCCGAATATAATCCCGGCTTGATCCCCTCTGAGGACATGGAGTATTTTGCCGACAGAAAAGATATTATCTACAAAGAAATTCTTCGCCAAGCTAAAACGGGCGGCAGAAAAACAAAGCACACAGCAAGACGGTGTATTCTGATTGCCGCGGTTATAGGGATTATTGCCGCTCTGACCGTAAGCGCCTTCGCTGTTAAGGAGTATTTAAGAGAGGTAACAGTAAGTATAAGCGGTGATACTTTAACTATGAATGCGACACGGATGGCGTCTGAGAATTATTCCGATATTAAGAATTTTAAATATATGGATGATGTAATTGTGCCTACCAAATTACCTTCAGGACTAATGCTTAATGAGATTGTGGACTCAGATGGAGTTAGTTTAACATTGGTTTACACCTATGCTGATAATAGTAACGAGTATATAAGACTTGAAATGAGCTATATCCCCAGAGTTACACGCAGTGGAGGTCTTTTGATAAGTGATAATGAGTATTCAATAAGTGATATAGAAGTTTTGGGAATGAGCGGGAAATTAGTTGAAGTAGTAAATCAACTCGGAAAAACTTATCATGAGGTGGAATTTTGCTCGGACAATTTCGAATACATGATATATTCTAATGTATCAAAAGACCGACTAAATTGTTTCATAAACAGTCTGGTTTATCTAAAAGATTTAAAATAATTTATTAATATATCATTTAGAAAAGAGGTAATTAAAATGAAGAAAATTATTACAAAAAAATTTATGTTGATTGCAGCTATACTCATTATGGCGTTATTCATGACAACGGGAGGTTTTGCGGCAAATGAAGCGGAGGCTGAAAGTGAGATTGTTGCAGATACAGGCGTTGAACCTTATTCGTATTATATGAGGGATAAGGGGATAAGTTTTTCAATAATGAGTGGCAGGGTTGATGTAAATGTTTTTACTTATGCAAATCAAAGCGTAGAGCATATATATCACGACGTGACAATTTACAAAAACGGAATTTGGCAATTATCCAATAGGTATGAGAATTGGGGTGTAACCACTTTGCAAACAACAATACCGGTTTATGCTTTGTCTGGCGATTACATAGATGTTTACGCAGACCACTATGTGGAGCATTACGGGATAACGGAGGGATATTCGTCCTCAAATAATATGTACTATTAAACTCGGAATGTATAAAGCCCGCCCGTGCGCTTGGGGAGGAGGGCGGCAAGCGCAACAGGGCGGGCGACAGATATATTAACAAATTTAAATAGAGTTACATGGATATAGCATAAAGAAAATGTTAACGTCAATATTTTACATAAATTTGCCGCTGAAGCGGCGGGGACTGCGCGCCTCACGCGCGGTCTGTTAGCAAAAACTAAAGGGTTATTATTGACATTGGTTACTATGGTTTATTGGAATACTGCGAGCCGTCCAACTTCAAAGAAGTTGGGTCACAGACCGCCTACCGTGCTTGCTCTCCGCCCCTCGCCGTGGGGCGGATGAATGGATTAATATACCAAAGTTCACCTAAGGCGAAGGCGAAAAAAGGTAATGTATTTAAGCAAAGTGCATAAAAGAGAGAAAAAGCGAAAAAAATATAAAAA
>CATWQA010000018.1 GCA_958352815.1 uncultured Eubacteriales bacterium | reverse complement strand
TTCTTGTCAAAGAAAAACGTAGCTTAGCGAACTTTGCTCCGACGAGGGCTCGGCAATGGTTTTAAAGGCAAAGCCTTTATCAAAATATAAATATAAAATTTATTAAAATATAATTTTAATACAGTGGAGGTTATATGACAACCTATTTAACAACGTTTTTATTGGCGATTGCGCCGATTTCCGAGATTAGAGGTTCCATGATATACGGTCTCTATCAGCTTGACCATACTATCGTGAATATTTTGACTATATACGGCATATCGGTTATAGCGAACTTTCTGCCCGCGCCCTTTGTGATTATGGTGTTCAGGCCTATCATAAAGTGGCTGAAGCGGACAAAGCTGCTGGGCAGGTTTGCCCATTGGCTGGAGAGCAGAACCCACCGCAAGGCGGGGGATATTTCCAGAAAGAGCGCAAGAGCGGCGGCGGTTGCACTGTATATTTTCGTTGCCATTCCCTTTCCCACAACGGGAGCCTGGACGGGCTCTATGATTGCGGGGCTGCTGGACATGAGAGCTAAGTACGCTTTGCCCGCCATACTTTTGGGAATTATGACAAGCGGAGCAATAATGACCCTTTTGGTGACCGGAGTTCTCAACCTGGGCGCCTTCGGGGAATGGCTTATGAAATAAATTATTGAATTGAATGGAGATTTTTATGAGCGAATTACAACCTAAAAAACAGTCTGCCAAAGGCCATAAGGCAATGGTTATTATCGGAATAATACTGCTGAATATTTCTCTGTTTCTGGCAGCCTTTGTGTTTTCCTACAGCTTGATTTTAAACCCTGTGGCGGAGCGGGATTCCAAGGTGGAGAGCCTGACCCAGGAGAATGAAAAGCTGAAGATTGACGTGCAGCTTATGGAGGATCAGCTTGACGTGGTTGAGTCCGAGCTGGAGAGCTATAAAAAGAGATACGGCGGAAGCTCAAGCTCATCAAGCTCATCAAGCAGCTCAAGTTCGTCAAGCAGCTCGAGCTCTTCAAATTCCTCACGCAGCTCAAGCTCATCGAGCAGCTCAAGTGACGAGAGCGACGAGGACGAGGACAGCAGCGAGAGCAGTTCGGGCAGCTCTGAGAGAAACGGCGACAGAGAACTTAACATGGATAATGATTAGTTAAATATATTCTTGAAAGGGGATACAAAATGGAACCAAAATACAAAAGAATTATGATTAAGCTGAGCGGTGAGGCAATGGCGGGAGACGCGGGCTTCGGGCTGGATCATAAGAAAATCAATTCCATTGCGGAGCAGATAAAGCGCTGCTACGACATGGGCGTTGAGATAGGTATTGTTATAGGCGGCGGAAACTTCTGGAGAGGCAGAGACGGCGAGGGCATGGATCGTTCCAGAGCCGACCATATGGGAATGCTGGCAACGGTTATAAACTGCCTGGCAATGCTGGACGCTTTGGAGCATTTGGGCGTTGAGGCGAGAGTTCAGACCGCCATCGAGATGCGCCAGATTGCGGAGCCCTATATCAGGCTCAGAGCCGGCAGACATCTGTCAAAGTGCAGGGTGGTTATTTTCGGCTGCGGAACGGGTAACCCCTTCTTCTCCACCGATACGGCGGCGGCGTTAAGGGCTGCGGAGATCGGAGCGGAGGTTATCCTCCTTGCCAAGAAGATTGACGGCGTTTATGACAGCGACCCCAACATCAACCCCGACGCAAAGAAGTTTGACAAGCTGACCTTTATGGACGTGCTCAATAAGGGCTTAGGGGTTATGGACACCACTGCCGCAACCCTGTGCATGGACAACAACATACCCCTGCTGGTGTTCGGCCTTGATGAGCCGGAGAACATAGTGAAGGTTCTGTGCGGCGAGAATATAGGAACAATTGTATCTTAAAAATAAAATATGAAAGGGAAATAATCATGAAAGAATCCGAAAAAAAGATGAACAAGGCCGTTGAGGCATTAGAGAGAGACCTGGCGCAAATCCGCGCAGGCCGTGCCAACCCTGCTATACTGGATAAAATAACCGTGGAGTACTACGGCGCTCCCACGCCTCTTGCGCAGGTGGGAACCATATCCGTGCCCGAGGCGAGAATGATTGTTATTCAGCCCTGGGACGTAACTATTTTAAAGGACATTGAAAAGGCGATTAACGCCTCTGATATAGGTATTCACCCCAATAATGACGGCAAGGTTATCCGCCTTAACTTCCCGCCCCTTGACGGAGAGCGGAGAAAGGAACTGGTTAAGGGCGTTTCCAAGCGGGGCGAGGAGGCAAAGGTTGCCATTCGCGGCGTGAGACGTGACGCTATTGAGCGGTTCAAGAAGCAGAAGAAGGCGGGAGAGGTTACCGAGGACGGACTTCTCGATTTGGAGGACGATATCCAGAAGCTGACGGATAAGTTCATCAAGATTGTTGACTCTGTGGTAAAGGAAAAGGAAAACGAAATTCTTGAGGTGTAAGCCGTGATACCGTTGTTTGGAAAAAAGAGAAAGGCTGTGGGGGAGCTTGACATGAGCCGCATACCCGCCCATATCGGCGTGATTATGGACGGCAACGGCAGGTGGGCAAGGCGCAGAGGCCTGCCCCGCAGCATTGGGCACAAGAGAGGCGCGGACAATCTGGAGCATATCTGCGATTACTGCAACGCTCTGGGCGTTAAGGCGCTGACGGCGTATGCCTTTTCCACCGAGAACTGGAGCCGCCCCCAAAAAGAGGTGGACGCTCTTATGGAGCTGTTTTATGACTACCTTGTAACCGTTGAGGAAAGGTTCAAGAACAGAAATATCAAGTTCCGCATAAGCGGTAACACCGAGCCCCTTTCGGACAAAATAAAAAAGGCAATTGTCCATGCCGAGGAGGTTACCTCGGTAGGCGACGGAATGATACTTAATCTTGCCATGAACTACGGCGGCAGAGACGAAATAGTAAACGCTGCCCGCATTGCGGCAAGAGCGGCGGCGGAGGGCGAGATTAAGCCCGATGATATAGACGCGGACTACTTCGGCGGGCTTATGTACACGGCAGGCTTGCCGGAGGTTGACTTGATTATCCGCCCCAGCGGCGAGAAGCGGCTTTCGAACTTTTTGCTGTGGCAGGCGGCATATGCTGAGTTCTGGTACAGCGATATTTGCTGGCCTGACTTTAAGAATGAGGATATGAAGCAGGCGATTATTGATTTTCAAAACCGAGACAGGCGTTTCGGCGGAGTTAAATAGGTGGCTGAGGAGGTTAGTTGGTATGCAACCAAGCTTAAAGGCAAGAGTGATAACATCGGCGGTGGCAATCCCGATTATAGTTCTGATTCTCCTTGCGCCGGACTGGGTCATGCTGATTGCTGTTGCCCTGTGTTCTCTGGTGGGCATATTTGAGTTCTACGGCGCAGTGAATATGGGTAAAAGGCTGCCTATTCTCTGTGTGTTCGGGTATCTGGCGGCGGTGCTGGTTCCCCTGTGCTCATTGCTCTCGCCGCAGCAGATTTTGACCTGCGCCTTTATGTATCTGGTAATTTTGTTCCTGGTTATGCTGGCAAGCCACAGAAAGGTTATGATAACCGATGTGGCAATGCTGATTATGGGGGTAATATACGTGCCCTTTTTGCTGTCCAACATGCTGTTTGTAAAGCAGCTCGAGTTCGGCAACTTCCTGGTGTGGCTGGTGTTTGTGGGCGCATTCACGACAGACACCTCTGCTTTCTTTGCGGGAAAGACTCTGGGCAGGCATAAGCTCTGTCCCACAATCAGCCCCAAAAAGACCGTGGAGGGCGCAGTCGGCGGAGTTGTGGGCTGCGGTCTGGCGTTTTTGCTGTTTGCCCTAATCGTAAACCTGCTGTTTGAAAGATGGCTGGACGGCATGACCATGAGCTATTTGCGTATGTTTATTTTGGGCTTGCTGGCGTCTTTTGCGGCGCAGATTGGCGACCTGACCGCCTCCCTGATTAAGAGGCAGTTCGGGATAAAGGATTTCGGAAACCTGTTCCCGGGTCACGGGGGGATGCTTGACAGGTGCGACAGTATAGTTCTGGTTGCGCCTACCATATTCGTGTTCGCCTCCCAGATAAGCCTGTTTATGTAGATATTAAACGACAAAACGATTGAACGATTAAACGGTGGGAGAAGTCTTGCCGTTTTTTGTCTTTTGTTTACCCGCCCGGTTGCATTTTGCAGATGGATTAGTATATATGTAAATGGTATGGTGTAGGGGGCGGCTTCCCAGACGCCCCGCATGCAAACCAATGTGATTATATAAATTTACAGGTATTTTGAATTAAAGAAAATCCCGAATCCGTATAATATGATATTTACTGTGTAATATGACATACGGGGGCGTCTGTGACCCCACTTCTTTGAAGTGGGACGGCTCATATTATTCTTAATTTGTACAAAGTAGGCAATGTCAATAACATTCCTTAGTTGTTGTTATTTTGGGAAGCCGCCCCCTACGGATTTAACGGGTTAAGTATGTGCCAACCCTGTTTGCTTTGGCGGAAACAATCGCATATATAGGGGTTTGGGGCAACGCCCCAATCGGTTTCCTTGAAGGGCAGGGCTCCCGAAAAATCGAAGATTTTTTGGGAAGAAGGAGGGGCAAGGAAGCGGGCGAATGTTTTTCTTGTCAAAGAAAAACATAGCTTAGCGAACTTTGCTCCGACGAGGGCTCGGCAATGGTTTCAAAGGCAAAGCCTTTATCAAAATAGACAAGTTTAAATACAAAGTTTTAATTATTGCATTGTAGTACGAAATTGAACGATTATGTGTAACTAAATTTATTTACAAAATTAATTCTGCCGCGTTGACCGCCGCAGGGGCGGTCAATAAACATTACGCATCCAAGAACGGAGAATATTTATGAATAAAACCGATATAAGCAAGAATATAATAAACAAGCAAGAAAAGCTGAGAGTTTCCATATTGGGCTCCACGGGCTCAATCGGCACCCAGGCTCTGGAGGTTGTGGACGACCTTAAGGGTGTAAAGGAGATTGAGGTTGTGGGCATATCGGGAAACAAGAACCTTGACCTGCTGGAGCAGCAGGCAAGGAAATACAGCCCGAAATTAGTGGCGGTTCCCAACGAGGAGCGTGCAAAGGAGCTGCGGCTCAGGCTTAAAGACACAGCCACAAGGGTTGTGGGCGGAGCCGAGGGACTGAATGAGGTGGCAACGGAGAAGTCGGCGGACATGGTTCTGTCCGCAATAGTGGGCTTTGCCGGTCTTGTCCCTACAATGAACGCCATAGAGCAGGGCAAGGACATTGCCCTTGCCAACAAAGAAACTTTGGTGACCGCAGGGCAGATTTTCATGAGCGCCGTTGAGAAGTACGGCGTGCGCCTGCTGCCTGTGGACAGCGAGCACTCTGCCATATTCCAGAGCATGCGCGGGGGAAGCCCGAGGGAAGTTAAGAAAATCCTGCTCACTGCCAGCGGCGGCCCCTTCTTCGGAAAGACAAGGGCGGAGCTTGAAAATGTGACAATATCCGACGCTTTAAACCACCCCAACTGGTCAATGGGCGCAAAGATAACCGTTGACAGCGCCACGCTTATGAACAAGGGCTTGGAGGTTTTGGAGGCAAAGTGGCTGTTCGGAGTTGAGATAAAGGATATTGAGGTGGTGGTTCACCGGGAGAGCATAATCCATTCCATGGTGGAGTTCAGGGATAAGAGCATTATTGCCCAAATGTCCCTGCCCTCAATGAAGCACCCTATTCAGTACGCCTTTACTTATCCTCAGCGGCTGCCGTCCCCGGACAGAGAGGTGTCCTTCAGCGACCTTAAAACCATGACCTTTTACAATGCGGACGAGAGCACCTTCCGCTGTCTGGCTTTAGCCAAAAAGGCGGGAGAGCGGGGAGGAACCATGCCCACAATTTTAAACGGCGCCAACGAGGTTGCCGTGGCAGGGTTCTTAAAGGGTCAAAAGCGGTTTTTGGATATAGCGGACATTGTTCAGAGGGCAACAGAGGAAATAGAGCCTAAGGAAAATCCCACCCTGACAGACATTATAGAAACGGACAGAGAGGTGCGAGAAATATGCAGACAGTATTAACCATTATAGCGGCTGTAATAGTTTTCGGAGTGATAATCTTCGTTCACGAGCTGGGGCATTTTATCGCCGCTCGTATTTTCGGGGTTACGGTTGAGGAGTTTGCCATAGGCATGGGTCCTGTTATATACCAAAGGCAGGGCAAGAGCACAGTCTATTCCGTCCGCGCCATACCCATGGGCGGCTTCTGCGCCATGGAGGCGGAGGACGAGGAGAGCGACAGCGAGGGAGCCTTTACCAACAAGAAGCCCTGGCAGCGCATGATAGTTCTGGCGGCGGGAGCAGCCATGAACATACTGCTGGGCTTTGTTATAGTGACGATTATAGTAACCTCCTCCGCCTATCAGACCGGAGGCATAGTCTCCACCACAATCGAGAGCGTCGAGGCGGAAAGCGACGCCGCACGGTTTTTGCAGCCGGGGGATAAGGTTGTGGGGCTTAACGGAACGAGGGTTAATATTAAGCGAGACCTGTCCTTTGAGCTCAGCCGCTACAGCGGCGAGGGGGAGTGCGAGATAAAATTTAAGCGGGATGGCAAGACCTATACCGAGAGCTTTACCCCCATGGAGCTAACCTTGGAGGACGGAAGCCCATACTACCTTGTGGGCTTCACGGTGAAGCAAAACCCAACAAGCCTGCTGTCCGTGCTCCACGAGAGCTTTTTCCAAACGGTGTGGATGGTGAAGCTGGTCTTTGTGTCCCTGGGTATGCTGTTCACTGGCGAAGCGGGAGTTTCAGACCTGTCGGGCCCTGTGGGCGTGGTGTCCGCCATGACCACCGTGGCAAAGACAGGGCTTATGGATTTAATATTCTTTGCGGGATTTTTGGCGGTGAATATAGGTGTGATGAACCTGCTGCCCCTGCCCGCCCTTGACGGCGGAAGAATATTCTTTGTGCTGATAGAGATGATTTTCAGAAAGCCCGTGCCGCGGGAAAAGGAGGGCTATGTCCACTTTATCGGGTTTATATTGCTGATAGGGCTAATGCTGTTTGCCACCTGGAATGATATAACACGGCTGATAACAGGGTTCCTTTAATGTAGAATGTAGAGTGTAGAGACGTCGGAGCAAAGTTCGCTTTGCTCCGTTTTTCTTTATCAAGAAAAACATACGCCCGCTGCCTTGCTCCTCCTCTTCGCGAAAAATCTAACGATTTTTCACGAGTTTGCGCCTGCGGCGCATTTTGTATATGGATAGGTATATATGTAACCGTTAAATTCGTAGGGGCGCCATTTATGTAAGCAACAACTTAGGTGTATTATTGACATTGCATATTATTGCTAAATCGGAATAATGAGCGCCAACCAACATCAAAGATGTTGGGTCACAATTGCGCCCGTTGATTATTTTAACAGTTTTAACCTAGTTATACGGGTTTGAGATTTATTTTACCCGTAATCCCTGTAAATTCATATAATCACATTGTTATATCTGTCGCCCGCCCCGTTTGCGCTTGCCCGACCTCCCCAAGCGCCGGGGCGGGCTTTAAGCACGTAAAAAGGGATGTTTATAATCGTAAGTCATATAAATTGGGGTTTGGGGCGGAGCCCCAATCGGTTTCCCCGAAGGGGAAAACCAACGCCGCCGGGTCTGGCGGGCGGAACAGGGCTAGGCGACAGGTTATATTATCAAGTACAAATAAAATTGCATGGGTATAGCGTAAAGTAAAGTTTTAGCATTTACATAGTAGTAGGGGGTGCCGCATGCTGCGCCCGCAGCTAAACACCTTATCAAAAAATACAAAAATAGCAGTTGACTTTAGGAAAAAAATATTGTATAATAAAAGCAGATAAAAGGTAAACCGAACTAACGGTTAGCCAAAATAATGGTCAACGATGTAACCGCCTTTGGCAAGAGGGGCGGTTACATTGCTTTTATGGTGAAAACCATAAGAAAGATTATAGTGAGTAGTAATACTCGCAATAATAATTTCATTAGCAATCACCTCCTTATGTATCATAATGGAGATGAACACCCCCTTCCTTAGTAAAATGGGGTGGCTAACCACGTCGGAACGGACTTCGCTCTGTTCCGATTTTTGTTTGCACAAAAATCAGTCACCCGCTGCGTCGTTCCTCCTCAATCCCAAAAGGTAACGCTTGCTGCGGCTATGTCCTTGTAAACGCGGACATAACGCCTTCGCTTCGCTACCAACCTTTTGGGAGCCCTGCCCGCCCCGGCGCTTGGGGAGGAGAGCGGCAAGCGCAACGGGGCGGGCGACAGACACACCATTGTGATTATATAAATTGACAGGGATTATGATTTAAACAAATGCCCAAATTCGCATAATAAATGTTGATCCGTTAACATATTCAGCGGGCGCAATTGTGACCCAACTTCTTTGAAGTTGGACGGCTCACTGTATTCCGATTTAGCAATAGTATGTAATGTCAATAATACACCTAAGTTGTTGCTTACATAAATGGCGCCCCTACGAATGGGAATATGGGGGATTATTGCCAACCCATATCGTTTTGATAAAGGCTTTGGCTTTATCAAAGACTTGACATACAAAATATATTTAAAATAACACTTGACAATTACGACAATTTAATGTATACTGTCATAGTGCCGATGCCGATATAGCTCAGTCGGTAGAGCGATTCACTCGTAATGAATAGGTCAGCGGTTCGATTCCGCTTATCGGCTCCACAGCAGCCCGTGCTTCTCGGGCGTATAAAGCCGTCCTGCAGAGGGCGGCTTTTATTTTGCTCTTTAACCGCTCCGCTGTGGGGCGGTTTTTATTTTAGTCTGTATCATATTTCCCTTTGGTGCCCGCACAGGTGACATTTAGTGCCGTAAGCCCCCGAAACTATTGACGATTATCAAAATTTGTAGTATTATTTGTATAGACTAAATCAAAAATTTTGTTGATTGCGTAAGCCGACAGGGGGAAAACATATGGCAAAAAGAAGAATGTTCAGCCTTGATGTTGTGGACACAGACAGGTTCCTTGATATGCCCGCCACCACACAGAATCTGTATTTTCATCTGGGCATGAGGGCGGACGATGACGGGTTTGTGGGCTCGCCCCGCAAGATAATGGCGTTTTGCGGAGCCGGGGCAGATGATTTAGACAGGCTGATTGAGGATAACTATATTATCCGCTTTGATAACGGAACCTGCGTTATTAAGGATTGGAAATGCAACAACTATCTCAGGAGAGATAGGTATACAGAGACTATATACACGGACGAAAAGGCAACACTGAATGTACGCAATAATGGGGTTTACGAGGTGGTGTCAACCGATGGTATACCAACGGTTGACCATTTGGCAACCCAGGTAAGGTTAGGTAAGGATAGTATAGATAAGGATAGTATAGGTGAGGAGAGGGTAGGAGAGAGTGAAGCTGCGGACTTACAGCCCGCAAAAGCTCCCCCTCCCCAAAATGACAAACGTCATTATTACGGAGAATATAAGAATGTTCTTCTCAGTGATAAAGATATAGAAAAATTAAAAGATGAATTTACGGATTGGGAGGAGCGGGTGGAGAGGCTGAGCGAATACATGGCGTCGTCGGGAAAGACCTATAAAAACTACCTGGCGGTTATCAGGAATTGGGCTAAAAGAGATAAGGAGGAGGCCGCCGCCCGAGGGGAAACCACCAGGGATTACGAAACCGAGGCTGACGACCTGCCCTTTTAAATTTGATAATAAAGCTTGTCGCCCACCCTGTTGCGCTCGCATTATCAACAACTAAGGTGTGTTATTGACATTGCTTACTTTGTACAAATCGAAACAATGTGAGCCATCCAACTTCAAAGAAGTTGGGTCACAGCCGCCTCCGCCCTGAGCGCCGTCGTTTTTCCCCTTCGGGGAAACCGATTGGGGCGTTGCCCCAAACCCCTGTAATGCAACTACGCTGCTTTATCAAAACAGGTTTAATAAAGGATTTTACCTTTATAGAATAATTCTCTTATCATTATTTGCTCCGCAGATAAGAGAAATTTAACTGCTAAAATATGTCGGTGCGGAGCGGCGAAAGGAGACTTTTATTATGAGTAATACTTTTACGGAAACAGCGGAAGCGGTAATGGAAAAGGAAAAAAACGAAAAGCCCACCTATATGGGAGAGGACGGGCTGCTGTACTGCGCTAACTGCAACACAAGGGTGCAGACAAGGATTAAAATACGCGGCGAGGAGAGTGTGGTGAGCTGCACTTGCCACTGTGAGCAGGAACGCATAGAACGGGAGTACGAGGAGTTTTTATTCCGCTTGCAGAGTAGTGAAAAACGCAGCAATGCGTTTCCCGACAGGAACATGAGTGAGATGACCTTTGAGAACGATGACAACCCTGAGTCTCAGGTATCAAAGGCCGTAAGAGCATATGTTGACAACTTTGACACGTTCAGGAAGACGGGAAAAGGACTGCTGCTCTGGGGAGCTGTGGGCACGGGGAAAACCTACATGGCAGCCTGCGCCGTAAACGCTCTGCTTGACAAAAATATTCCCTGTCTGATTACGGGGCTGAGCCGCATGGTCAACAGCCTTAGGGACAGCCGAGACGACGGACAGGACTACATAGACAGCCTGAGACGGTACTCCCTGCTGGTTATTGACGACTTCGGCGCAGAGCGGGGCAGCGAGTATATGCTGGAGCAGATCTTCAATATTATTGACGGCAGGTACAGAACAGGTCTGCCTATGATAATCACCACAAATCTGACTATTGACCAAATAAAAAAGCCCGAGGACGTTTTCCATGAGCGAATTTATGACAGAATACTGGAATGCTGTCACCCCATTGAGATTAAGGGCAAGAGCCGCCGCAGGGAAAAGGCGGGGAAGGATTATTTGGAAACAAAGAAGATACTGGGGGTATAGTGCTGTGTAATATTTAAAAAATTTATCAAAATTAACAAGTTTGGATATATGTAAATCATTACGGTGTAGGGGGCGGCTTCCCAGACGCCCCGTATGCAAACCAATGTGATTATATATTTAACGGGAATTGTATTTAAACAAAACCTCAAATCCGCATAATATGATATTTACTGTGTAATATGACAAGCGGGGCGTATAGGAATCCGCCCCCTACGAAATTGGTGAGTTGCATATACGGTAATTCCGTTTGTTTGGTGAAAACGGCTGGTGTGTCGGCGGGCGCAGCTGTGACCCAACATCTTTGATGTTAGACGGCGCTCATTATTCCGATATTATCCGAAAAGGTTTTCGGACAGTATTGGATACCGTGATTGCAGCAGCTGAAATAATTGAAACAGTATTTCTGATATTTCTTCCACGGACTCGCGGCAATCGTTACTCAGCCAGCATGATATGACCTTTAAAGAGCCGGCCTTGCAAAACTCAAAGTTATATTTGATTTCATTATAATCAAAACGGTCATAGGACATGTTTTGTTCGATAATTGACCATACGCGCTGAAATCCATTATCCACAGATGACAGACCGTAATCGCTTAAGTACACCGTGTAAAAATCCTTGTTAGCCTTAACATATTCTATAATAGCCGTAATGAATGAAACAGACAGAGAGTTGTCATCTATATTTTTCTTTGCTTCTATATATTCATAAAGCCCGTTCCCCATTTGCCGCTCTGTTTTTTCGACAAGGTCAAAAATATCAATATAATGCTCATAGAAGGTGGTATGATGTATTTGCGCTTCCTTGCATATATTGCGAACGGTTATTTTCTTTAGACTTTTTTCCTTTAACAATAATGATTTCAGGGCACGGTTAATTTTGTTTTCCGTATTCATATATCTTTGATTGTTTTTTGTGTTCATGGTTACTCCTCTATTATCCCTACGCATTTAGAAATATTGTCGGTTGATTTTACCAATATATCATATTAGAATTATATTTGCAAGGTGTTTTGATTTAAAAGCAGGCGGAGGGAAAAATTTAGAAAAGAGGTCATAACTATGGCAAGGAATTGGGAAGAAGCAATCAAAGATAGGCTTGAAACAGGCTTTAGAAACTGGAACGGCGGCTATGACGGCTGGCTTGAATGGTGCAATACGCTTTATGAGCCTGACGCACACTATAATGTTCAGGTGAACGGACTGCAAAAACGTCTCACTCTGCAAGAGTACAAGGAGATGATGGGAATGCTCTTTAAGCATTTTACCATGCATCTGGGAAACTTTGATAACATGATAATCAAGGATGATTGGTGCGCAATCAGGTACACGGTTAAGATAAAAAACCTCGATACGGGGAAAGAGGTTTTACAGCATACAATGGAATTTGTAAATTTCAAGGACAATCCCGACCCGATTGGCGTAAGGGTTGTTGAAGGCTGGGCTTTGTCGGATATTGCAATAAGTTAGGAGGCGTGAAAAGTGAACGAAAATAAAAAGGTCTTAACAAACGAGGAGAGAATTTCACTGAACAGACGTCTGGCGGAAAGCTACTTTTCTGCCTATGACAAGAGGGCTGTAAAGGACGGAGCAACCTATGACGATTGGAAATTCGCAGAAAACGCCGATTATTTGTCCCCGTATTTCGGAAACGGCACGATAAATCTGCACGAATATCCCATTTCGGTTGAGGACAGCGCAACAATGGAAGCTCTTTCATATTCAATAGAGTTCCCCGACTGGGCAGCGCTTGACTTTGAATGCTGGCCTGCAATAGAGGGAGCGGCATGGAAATCCCATTTTGGCGGACATAGAAAAGATAACGGAGAATTTATGGATTTCTTTGCGTACAGCTACATAAAAACAAACGAGTACGGCGAAATTACCCATTGGGAAACTCACGTTAACAGTGACTACAACGACTTCCTTGACGTGGCAATCGGCGAACACGGCCCGTATAAAAACGGCACTGACGAGTACATGGCGGCTGTAATGAGAAAGCTCAAGTCGGCAGGAATTGATATAGCTTCGGTTGTGCACAAAAAATAATATGCATTCTTGTTGTCTCTGTAGGTGCGGCAAAATTTTATTTCAATGGATTTAAGGAACATATTAAAGTCGATAATTTGGGGAGCGTCCCCGATTATCGGCTTTTAGTTTTTATGATATTGGTGCCTATCTCTGTTCCGCCCGAGACGTAAACTATAATTTTGCGAATGGATTTAGTTATACTTAGCCATTCACGTTGTAGGGGGCGGCTGTGACCCAATTTCTTTGAAGTTGGACGACACTTATTATTCTAACTCCACTGCGTTCAAACATAAAGTTTATTCATTACGGATTAATACAGGAAATATTTTTAAAAATAGTATTGCAAAGCCGCATTATTTGTTATATAATATAACAAAGATGTCCCCCACCTCTGAGTTGAAACGGACTTCGCTATGTTCTGATTTTATTTACATAAAATCAATCACACCGCTGCGTCGTTTCTCCTCTATCCCCAAAAATCGTTGATTTTTGGGGAACCCTAAGGCGAGTTCCACGTGGGAGCTACAATCTCCCACTGAAGCGTCGAATGACAGGGCAAAGCCCCTTGTTGAAAAAGGTTCGGCGCGGATGTTCCGATTTAAATTAACAAATAAGTAAAAATAGCCGTTGGCTATAGATAAATGGAGGTTTTACATATGGCGAAAGAAAAAGTTGTTTTGGCGTATTCCGGAGGTCTTGACACGTCGATTATTATTCCCTGGCTGAAAGAGAATTATGATTACGACGTTATTGCCGTTTGCGGCGATGTTGGTCAGGGCAAGGAGACGGACGGTCTTGAGGAGAGAGCTCTTAAGGCGGGAGCTTCAAAGCTCTATATTGAAGACCTTAGAGACGAGTATGTTGAGGACTTCATATTCCCCACTCTCAAGGCAGGTGCGGTTTATGAGGGCAAGTACCTTTTGGGAACCTCTCACGCCCGCCCCATTATCGCAAGACGACTTGTTGAAATAGCAAAGCAGGAGGGCGCTGTTGCAATCTGCCACGGCGCAACAGGTAAGGGCAACGACCAGGTTCGTTTCGAGCTGACCATTAAGGCGCTGGCTCCCGAGCTGAAGATTATTGCTCCCTGGAGAATTTGGGATATTAAATCTCGTGAGGACGCTGTTGACTACGCAGAGGCTCACAATATTGAGATACCCGTTACCAAGAAAGACCTGTATTCAAGAGACAGAAACATCTGGCACATCAGCCATGAGGGAATGGACCTTGAGGACCCGGCAAACGAGCCTCAGCTGGACAGCCTGCTTAAGCTGGGCGTGTCCCCCGAAAAGGCTCCCGACGAGCCCACATACATCACCATCGGCTTTGAAAAGGGCGTTCCCGTTTCTCTGGACGGTGAGAAAATGGCTCCCAGACCCTTGGTTGAAAAGCTCAACGAGCTGGGCGGCAAAAACGGCGTAGGTATTGCGGACATTGTTGAGGACAGACTTGTGGGCATGAAGTCCAGGGGTGTTTACGAAACTCCCGGCGGCACTATTCTCTACACCGCTATTCAGGAGCTGGAATATCTCTGCCTTGACCGTGACACCCAGGCGTTCAAGCGTCAGGCTGCCATTAAGTTTGCAGAGCTGGTTTATGACGGCAAGTGGTACACGCCTTTGAGAGAGTCTCTCTCCGCAATGGTTGATAAGATGGACGAGACCGTAACCGGCGAGGTAAGATTAAAGCTGTACAAGGGCGTTGCAAGCCCGGCAGGAGCAAAGTCTCCCTACTCACTGTATAACGAGGAGATTGCAAGCTTCGGCGACAGTCATGAGCTCTACAGCCATAAAGACAGCGAGGGCTTCATCAACCTGTTCGGTCTGCCTCTCAAGGTCAGAGCCCTGATGAATAAGAAGTTAGGAGATAAGTAATGGCAAAGCTGTGGGGAGGCCGTTTTTCAAAATCCACCGACGTTCTCGTTGACGATTTTAACTCGTCAATTCGGTTTGACTGCCGAATGTACGCTCAGGACATTGCGGGCAGCGTTGCCCATGCGGAAATGCTGGGCAGGCAGGGGATTATCCCCAAGGAGGACTCGGAGCTGATTGTGAAAACCCTCCGTGAAATTAAAGAGGATATAGAGAATAATAAGATAGAGTTCACTGTTGACGCAGAGGATATTCATATGAATATCGAGACAATTCTCATCTCCCGTATAGGGGACGTGGGCAAGCGTCTCCACACGGGCAGAAGCAGGAACGACCAGGTTGCCCTTGACCTGCGTATGTACTTAAGAGATGAGATTGACGGGGTGGCTCAGGAGGTTGAGACCCTAAAAGCGGAGCTGCTTCGCCTTGCCGAGGATAACCTGGAAACCATAATGCCCGGGTATACTCACCTGCAAAAGGCGCAGCCCATTACCTTTGCCCACCACCTTATGGCGTATTACGAAATGTTCAGGCGTGACGGGGAGCGGCTGGCGGACTGCAGAAAGCGGCTCAACATTATGCCCTTGGGCAGCGGCGCTCTTGCGGGAACCACCTACCCTCTGGACAGGGAATATGTGGCAGAGAGACTGGGCTTTGACGGGGTGACCCAAAACAGCCTTGACGGAGTTTCCGACCGTGACTTTGCCTTAGAGCTGGCATTTGACCTGTCGCTTATCATGACCCATTTAAGCAGGTTCTCCGAGGAGATTATCCTGTGGAGCTCCAACGAGTTCGGCTTTATCGACCTGGACGACGCCTACAGCACGGGCTCCAGCATTATGCCCCAGAAGAAAAATCCCGATGTGGCAGAGCTGGCGCGGGGCAAGACGGGCAGGGTCTACGGCGATCTTATGGGTCTGCTCACCGTTATGAAGGGCATTCCCCTTGCATATAATAAGGATATGCAGGAGGACAAGGAGCAGATTTTTGACGCTGTTGATACGGTGAAGATGTGCATTCCCGTGTTTACCAAGATGATCGGCACCATGACGGTTAAGGCGGACGCTATGCTAAAGGGCACAAAGGGCGGCTTTACCAACGCCACCGACGTTGCGGATTATCTGGTGAAAAAGGGCTTGCCCTTTAGGGACGCCCACGGGGTTGTTGGTAAAATGGTGGCGTACTGCTTGGAGCATGACACGGTTATAGACGCCCTCACCCTTGAGGAGTTCCGCTCGTTCTCGGAGCTGTTCGAGGAGGACGTGTACGACGCTATCAGCTTGGTTACCTGCGTAAACCAGCGCAGCCTGACGGGAGGGCCCGCAGTGGACACGGTTAAAAAACTAATCGAAAAATACAAAAACAATATATAATTTTATTAAAGGAGAGAAAACAAATGAAGCTTTTTGTTGATACCGCCATTGTTGACGAAATCAAGGAAGTAAACGACATGGGTGTTATTTGCGGCGTAACCACAAATCCGTCCCTTATCGCAAAGTCAGGCAGGAAATTCGAGGACGTTGTTAAGGAGATTACAGAGATTGTAGACGGCCCCATCAGTGCAGAGGTTACCGCAAAGGACCCGGACGAAATGGTTGAGCAGGCTATCCCTCTGACAAAAATCCATAAGAACATCATCATCAAAATTCCTTTTAATAAGGAAGGTCTTATGGCGTGCAAGAAGATGACCGCTCTGGGAATTAAGACCAACGTTACTCTTATCTTCTCAGCGGCTCAGGCTCTGCTGGCTGCAAAGGCAGGCGCTACATACGTAAGCCCCTTCCTGGGCAGACTTGATGACATCGGCACAAACGGCATGAACCTTATTGAGGAAATCGTTGAGGTTTTCGCAAACGACCCGGACATCAAGACAGAGATTATTGCGGCTTCAATCAGAAACCCCATCCACGTTATTGACGCGGCAAGAGTTGGCTGTGATATAGCAACAGTTCCCTACGGCGTTATTATGCAGATGCTCAATCACCCGCTGACCGACATCGGTATTGCGAAGTTTGACGCAGACTGGGCAACAGTTCCCAAGGAATAAACGTAGCAATTAGCAATTAGAGAATAGCGAATAGGAGTTGTTCCTATTCGCTATTTTGCCCCAATGAATAATCTAAAAATTTAAATTCAACAGTTGACTTTAGAGAAAAAATAGTGTATAATAAAAGCAGATAAAAGGTAAACCGAATTCTCGGTTAGCCAAATTAGCTAATCGTTTTGATGTAACCGTCTTTGGCAGAAGGCGGTTACATTGCTTTTATGGTTACTATTATATAAAAAACTATAATAGATACAATAACTTTAATTATTGTTTTCCACATAAGCGTCACCCCCTTTCTGCTACAGGTTGTAGCACAGGAGATGGCTAACCGTCCTTCAATTACCTTTTTATCTGCTATGTTAAATTATACATGGAATGTTGAATAATGTCAAATTAAATAACTATTACATCGTCGTATTATGCCCTCTTTGCGCAACTTGCCTGTTCGCTATTTTGCTACTCGCTATTCGCTAATTACTAATCGCTACGTTGGTAGGGGCGCCATTTATTGCGCCCGTTGACCATTTTAAAAGCTTCAACCATATTATACGGGTTTGAGATTTATTTTACCCATAATCCCTGTAAATTTATGTAATCACATTGTTGTATCTGTCGCCCGCCCCGTTGCGCTCGCCCGACCTCCCCGAGCGCAGGGCGGGCAAACAAAAGCCTTTATCAAAATCAAAAACTGTTGGCATATCTGCGGGCGCAGCTGTGACCCAACATCTTTGATGTTGGTTGGCGCTCATTATCCGATTTATACAGGGTAGCAAATGTCAATAATAATACAACGTTTGTTGCCGATAAAAGCGGCGCCCCTACGAATTTATAGGGTTACATCTGATAACCCCGCTTATTTCGCAAAAAACTTGTGACAAAAACTATAGGTTTTGTCACAAGAAATTTTATAATAATTATAAATAAATCACTATACTAATTTTACCACTAAATTAATAAAATGTCAACAAATACTTTCTGTAAAATTTGCATTTTTCGTATGTGACAAAACCTATACATTTTGTCACGCAAAAAATACAAATCAGAAAGGATGCGTGAGGTATGAAAAAATTATGTAGTATATTGCTGTGTATTGCAATGCTTATTCCTATGGTATTCACAACGAGTGTATTTGCTCAGGTCGATGACAGATCACTGATGAATATTTGCGTTTCGGTTAGTACGAGAGATTGCGACGGAGTGGTATACTCAAAACGTCCGTATACAATCAGAGCGGAGTACGATAACGGCTCTCTTGTTACAAAAGATCTGTTTACGAAGAAGGCATGGATGAGAGTTGATCTACAGGACGAAAATGCTGATTTGTTAACTATCTTCAGAGAGAATAAGGAAAAAGTTAATGTTGTTCTGTTTGGTATGTCATACTATAAAAAGACTTACAGAACAATTCTTGATCTTGACGTTACTCTCAACGGCACATATTTATTCTTAGGCTGGGATAGCGACAGTGAGGATCCTAAGTTCATTGAGAGGGTGGATATTACAGATATAGAGCTTGAAAGGCCCATGGGCTGGACAGAATCTTATATGACTAACGATTACAGCAGTGACGCGCCGGCATATACAATAGTCAAAAACGTTGAAAGCGGAGCAGGGACTCAGATAAAAAGATTTGCCTTGTGCAAGGACTTTCAACTGCCGCCGGGTTCATGGCCGGAGTCGTTACCTCCCGAATATTGCAACGAATACTATGATGAGTGGATGGAAAGGTTATATGATGGATTTGTAAACGGGGGACTATATCTTGGTGATACCTATACCAACGAGGGAACAGAGATTATTCCGAACAATAATAAGTATGACCTCAGAGAGAGTGGCGATTACATATTGTTTATGGAGGATACAAACGGAAGGTATTCCCATCATAACTTTTGTGTAAATCCCGATTGGCTGAATTCTCTTTCACCGAAAATAAGTACTGAGGTTTTGGGAGAAAGCGAAGCAGGGACACAGGTTAAGGTAGACGTAGAATCCCAAAATGACATAGCAAGGCTTGATTATACCATATTGGGTTCGTATGATTTTCCGGAGTCACAAAACGGAACGGACGAATATTTTCTTGAAAAGGAAAAGCATAAATTAACAAGCGGAGAGGTTTTAACCATAGACAGTCCTGTTGTAGTTTGCGCCGTTGACGTGCTGGGTAATACAAATTATAAAAGGATAGAGGCGTTGAGCGAAGATGATAATCAATCGCCAGAGCCCGATAATTCACCTGTTCCCAGCCCGACTGCCACAGCGTCAGCAGTGTTTACATACGGAAGGGGAACGGCAGAGGATCCCTATATAATCACAACGGCAAGGGAGCTTGATTTTGTGCGTGAAAATCTCGGCGCATGTTACAGGCTGGGCTGCGATATTGACTTAACGGAGTATCTTTCCGAAACAGGCGAGGGATATAGGAAATGGGGAGACAAAGGCTGGGAACCCATAGGCAGCTATGACCAAAAATTTATCGGATGCTTTGACGGGAACTACCACTCGATAACAGGTCTATGGATAAACAGAGAGACCACAGACATGGTGGGCTTGTTTGGAAGCGCAGGACCTTACGAGTATGATACAGCTATCCAAAATCTTAATGTGTCTATTGCTCAAAAGGGCGTTTTGGGCAATCAGGCGGTAGGCGGTCTTGTCGGAAGCCTATCTGCAAAAAGAATTAAGAATTGCAGCGTTTCGGCGGAGAACGAAAACGCCTGCGTAAGAGGAGACAGCACTGTCGGCGGGTTTATAGGAAGTCAGGAGGTCACGGCGCAAACGTACAATTGTTATTCTTCGGTTAATGTCATAGGCAGCTCTTTAGATAACGATTTTGGATGCGTGGGAGGCTTAATCGGCAGCGCTGCCGGCGAGGTTTCGTACAGCTACGCAATCGGAAACGTCAGCGGTTCGAGGGAATGCGGCGGACTAATCGGGCACCTTGAAGGCATGGCAAGCGCAAACAACTGCGGAGCAACGGGCGCGGTTATCGGTACGGGAGATTATGTTGGCGGACTTATCGGACAATGCTGCGACGCAAGCGTTTTGTATTCATACAGCACAGGTGACGTCAGCGGCAGAAATCGTGTGGGCGGTATAGTCGGTTGGCAAGCGGGAAAGAGCGGAATATGCCAAAGCTATTATTCCGGACATATAATCGGCAGCGATTATGTGGGCGGTATAGCGGGCGCGCAAATTTCGCCGCCCTATTATGAAAATAATAACTACATTTACGGATGTACAGCCTACGGAGAAATAACGTCATCGGGCGAGCACAAGGGTGCAATATCCGGCTATACGGATGAGGAAAGCAGCATATCAAACTGCAGCCGCGGTGAGGGTTTTGCCGTAAACGGCAATATAATTCCGAGCACAGACGAAAACAGCGTTCCCAACGGAATTAACGGTGAAATAACCACAGAAAAGCAGATTGTCCAATCGCCTATTATAAATATCAATATTTCGGATTTACCGGAGGGTGAAAAAAGCGCGGAAGTGAGCTTAAATGCAGTGGGACTTGAGGATATAAAGGAAATCAACTATGTGGAGGTTAAACAAAAGCCGGAAAACCAAGCTGAAATAGAAACGGGCGTGCTGGCGTCTGTTAATAATCAAGTTGATGTCGGTCCCCTTATGACGGATTTTGATAATAATATCGGTTTGTTGGGAGACAGGGAAGCGGCGACGATTGTATATAACTATTATAATAACGCAGATTATTCGGGGTCTGCGGCGGTTCCTGTTGAAAACAACAGGCTTAGGTTATCCACAGACAAGGAGTACGTAATCTGCGCCGAGGATAATGCGTCAAACAAGACCTTTGTCTATATAAACAAGGCTCAGGATGAGCCTGAACCCACGCCTGCTCCTAATGAGTATTTGTACCAAATAAATGATTTATCCATTCAATCTGTAAACGGAACCGCTCTTGACGCGCCGCCTATAAACGAGAGCTTTATTGTGGAGGTAAGCATTAACAAATTAACGGAGTCGGAGTCTGAGGATTATCTGATAGCGGCAGTGTATGACCAAGACGGAATGCTGCTCAGTCTGGACTATGTAAGGGCTAAGTTTGCCGCCGATTGCGAATGCTCATTCGGGTTCAATATTCCGCCCCAAACAAGGAAAATCGGTTCGGTAAAGGCGTATGCCTGGAGCGATTTTAACTCCTTAATCCCCCTTGCAGAACCAAAAACCCTTGTAGTGATTAGCGAACGTAGTGATTAGCGATTAGAGAATAGCGAATAGGAGTTGTTCCTATTCGCTATTTTGCCCCAATGAATAATCTAAAAATTTAAATTCAACAGTTGACTTTAGAGAAAAAATAGTGTATAATAAAAGCAGATAAAAGGTAAACCGAATTCTCGGTTAGCCAAATTAGCTAATCGTTTTGATGTAACCGTCTTTGGCAGAAGGCGGTTACATTGCTTTTATGGTTACTATTATATAAAAAACTATAATAGATACAATAACTTTAATTATTGTTTTCCACATAAGCGTCACCCCCTTTCTGCTACAGGTTGTAGCACAGGAGATGGCTAACCGTCCTTCAATTACCTTTTTATCTGCTTAGTTAGATTATACATGGAATGTTGAATAATGTCAAATTAAATAACTATTACGTCGTCGCATTATGCCCTCCTTGCGCAACTTGCCTGTTCGGCAAGTTTGCGCCTTTGCGGGCATATGCTCCTCTATCCCAAAAAGTCTAACGACTTTTCGGGAGCCCTATTCTTAGAGTTTTTCTTTTTGCAAATGTAAATGGGTTTACGTGTATGTTACATTTATTCGTAGGGGCGCCATTTATTGCGCCCGTATATAAACCAATGTGATTATATAAAGTTACAGGGATTACGATTTAAATATAATCCAAAATCCATATAATATAGTATCAACTGTTATAGCAATTAGCGAATAGGAGTTGTTCCTATTCGCTATTTTGCTATTTGTTGATTACTATTCCCTATTTGCTAATCGCTAATCTCTACGTTGCTATATGGAACAATACTATCGGTTCCGCTCCAGACGAATACTTTAATTATGCCCTCGGAGTTTACGTTGTCGATAACGGTTGTGCCGCCGCCGTTTACGGGGAGGGCTCTGAAATCTGTAAGGGTATCTTGCCCGCTGTCCGAATACACCGCAACAATCAGCAGTGCTTCAGCAGGCGGGTCTGTGTTGCAGGTCAGGGTAACAGACAGCTCTCCCTCCGAGTTAAATTCTGCGCTTTCGATTTCGTAGGGAGTCTTTGCAGCCGCCACGGAAATTCCCGCAAAATTTATATCCCCCTTGGGGCCTGCAATATACAGCGGAGAGCCGACCTCGGTAAAGTGGTACGTAAAGGCGTAGTCCCCTGCCGCTTCGGGCTGGAAGGTGGCTGCGGGCTCGGTCAGGCTTGTGGTGTAAAGTCCCAGACTGTTGGTTCCGTTTGAGTAGAAGTAAACGGTAACATTACATTCGGTTTCGGGTATACAGTAGTAGGAACGCTGGTCGACAGCCTTTGTCTGGTAACCTCTGGTAATGCTCAGCCCGCCTGTGGTAAAGGCGTTGGTTTTATAGCTGTTGCCGCTGCCCTTGCAGCAGTATATATACCCGTCTGCGGACAGGTCGCCTGCGGACATGCTCTCGCCTCCGAACCAGTCCTTGGCATAGCTTGCCGCGCCGACAGGGATTTTTTCCATATCTCCCGCCGGTCTCGGAGTGGGAGCGGGAGTTGTGTTCGGGTCGGTTGTGGGCTGAGCGGAGGCGGTGGGCTCCGCAGGCTCTACGGGAATTATTCCTCCACCCACGGCAACCAGACTTGATTGATATCCCTTTATTGCCGCCAGCAGGTTTTCATCAATATCGTGGAATGAGTCGTCGGTCTCGTTGTTAAAGCTCCACTTAAAGTCTCCGCCCTCAACTCTGCCGGAGTATTTCTTGACCTTTTCCACCGCTTCCTTCGGTGCGTCGATTTGGTATTCGTACATAATTTCGGGATTCGAGTCAAAGTTGTTGTATGTGCCGCAGCCGTATTCGTCGCCTTTCTTTGCGGTAACGGTATGGGGAACCACCTCGTCACGGCTTGCAGCAACATATGCGTCAAACTCGCCGCTGACAGGCTCTGTGCCGTAGGGATAAAAGCGGTCTGCTCCTACGATAACGTCACCGTAGGATTTAATCATGCCGCCCATCTGCCCTGAAAGAGTTCCCTTGTCCTTGTAGGTGTCGGTTGCCGCGTCATAGCAGTCGCTGCCCTGAGAGGCAATAATCATAGGGCGGGGACAGTTCCTGTAATAGTTGTTCTCGGAGAAAACCGAGGTTTTCATGGCGGCGCCTATGCCGTACATGGCGTTGCCGTCATAGTAGTTGTTGTATACATGGTTGCTGCCCACCACGCAGCGTGGGTGGCGGGAGTCGGTGTGGTCAAACCAATTGTGGTGGTAGGTGACAAAGATTTGGGCTTCCTCCGAGTACATATTGCTGTTTTCCCAGGGGCCGCCGGAGACGCAGGTCTTGCCCAAATCCCAGAAGTGGTTGTAGGAAATAGTTACGTAGTCGGAGCGGGATTTCAGGTCAACGGCTCCGTCTCCCTTTTTCTGGTCGGCGTCCTTGCCGGGCGCGCCGTAGAAGAAGTCGCAGTTGTGCACCCAGACATTTTTGTTGTCGGTGTCAAGAACTATGGCGGAGCCCGTGGTTCCCTCGCCGCCGTACATCATTGCCAGGTTCCTGACCTCCATGTTGGTCACCCGCTTCAGGGTCATAATCCAGCCGAATATAACAGCGTCGTCTCCCACACCCTCTAAGGTCACGTTCCCCGTGTTCTGGAACTGGGCGGTGTGGATAACCGTGTCGGCGGGCTCGTCTACCTTGCCTATAATCCTGATGGCAAGGGTGGTCTTGATTTTTTTCGCCTGGCGGTAGGCTAAGATTTGGGTAAGCCCTACGCCCAAAGAGGGGTCGCCGTTTATGGTGACCGTGTCCTTGTTGCCGTTGGTGACGTAGATAACGTCTGCGTCCTCTTTCAGGGTTCCGTCATCATTGTATGCGCCGCTTGATGTGAGATAGGGGGAATTTTGGGAAAAGCCAAAGCCCTCCCGCACATGGGGCATAACTGTCAGGGGCTGAGTTTCGGCTGCGCCCTCTGCTTCCTCGCCGTTCTTTATCGGCACAATCCGCAGAATATATTCTCCTGCCGCAAGTCCCAAAGCGTCGGCGCGAAAGTATCCCGGATAGGCTCGCACAAGCTCATCGTCCAGCTTAACATAATCCCCGCCTGATTTTTTGGAGTACACATTGTACTTATCGGCGCTGCCTGTCCAAGTGACGTAGGCGGACTCAAACCAGCCCGCCGCCGAGGTAATCTCAATTTCTCCCTCTGCCGAGACGGGAACATAACCGCAAAGGCTTATGAGCATAGTGAGTATTACAGCCCATAAGCCGCCCTTAAACAATCTTTTCATATATAACCCTCCTTGTATCGGTATATCTATACTTTAACACCTGAGGGCAAATCAGTAAAGGAGCAGTTTTGTGATTTTTTTATAGTAGCAGACGATAGGAGAGTGTTATAGTGTAGAATGTAGAGTGTAGAGTGTAGAAATCTAAACTATACCCCATAAAGTGGACACGAATGGGATTGATATATGCGTAACCTACCAATTTCGTAGGGGGCGGATTCCCATACGCCCCGAGCTACCCAAACAGTTTTGCAAATGTAAATGGATTGACGTGTATGTAACCCCTCAAATTCGTAGGGGCGCCATTTATTGCGCCCGCTGACCATTTTAAAAGCTTCAACCATATTATACGGATTTGAGATTTATTTTACCCATAATCCCTGTAAATTTGTATAATCACATTGTTATATCTGTCGCCCGCCCTGTTGCGCTCTGTAAGCAACAACTTAGGAACGTTATTGACATTGCATACTTTGTGCAAACTGGAATAATATGAGCCGTCCCACTTCAAAGAAGTGGGGTCACAGCCCGACCTCCCCGAGCGCAGGGCGGGCAAACAAAAGGCAAAGCCTTTATCAAAATTATTTATCTACTGCGCAGATGATTTCTACACTCTACACTCTACACTATACATTAAAAAGGCGGGGTGCTCCCGCCTTTTTGATTTATTTTTTGTTAGATTCAAGGATTGCCCTAACCTCCGCCTCGGTGGCGCAGCTCATTGCCTGCTCAGCGACCTTATCGGCTTCCGCCTTTGTCCACTTAAGAAGCGTGGCTCTGGTTGCCAGAACAGAGGTGGGGCTCACGCTGTATTCATCAAGCCCGAATGAGATGAGCAGGGGCGCGAGACAGGGGTCTGCGGCAGCCTCGCCGCACATTCCCACCATTATGTTCTCCGCCTTGCCGCACTCGATAATCCTCTTGATATTCCGCAGCACAGCCGGGTTGTATGCCGAGTACAAATACGCCACGTTGGCGTTGCCTCTGTCGGCCGCCATGGTGTACCCTGTCAGGTCGTTGGTGCCGATGCTGAAGAAGTCAGCCTCAGCCGCCAGCAGGTCTGCAATAACCGCCGCCGCAGCCGTCTCCATCATAACGCCCACCTGAATGCTCTTGTCGTATTTAACGCCCTTTTGGTCAAGCTCTGCCATAAGCTCCTTTACCATTGCCTTAACCTCTCTGATTTCGTCAACGCAGGTCACCAGCGGAACCATTATCTTAATGTTGCCGAATGCGCTTGCGCGGAGCAGAGCTCTAAGCTGTTCCCTGTATAAGTCCTTGTTTTTCAGGCAGTACCTAACGGCTCTGAAGCCCATAAACGGGTTGTCCTCCTGACCTATGTCAAGGTAGGATATACCCTTGTCGCCGCCCACGTCCAAAGTTCTGATAATAACCGGCTTGCCCTTCATGGTCATGGCAACCTTTTTGTATGCCTCAAATTGCTGCTCCTCATCGGGCTTCGTCTCGGAGTCCATAAACAGGAACTCTGTCCTGAACAGGCCGATACCTTCGCCGTCCCGCTCCATAACTGCGGCGCAGTCCCCGGGCGTGCCTATGTTGCATACCAGCTCAACCTTTGTTCCGTCCGCCGTGACAGAGGGGTGCCCTATGAGCTTCATCAGCTCCTGTCTCTGCCTGAGGAACTCCTCCCGTGCTTTCTCGTATTCCGAAACGGTACTATCGTCAGGGTCGGCAATAACCTTGCCCTCAGAGCCGTCAACAATAAGCTGCTGCCCGTCCTTGAGCGCTTCTGTTATGCCGCTTATGCCCATTACCGCCGGTATTTCCAGAGCGCGGGCAAGAATGGCAGAGTGGGAGGTTCTGCCGCCTATAGCGGTCACAATTCCCTGAATGTTTTCCTTAATAATTTCGGCGGTCATAGACGGGGTCAGGTCGTCGGCAACGATAACGCTGCCCTCGGGCAGGGCGGCAATGCTCACGTCCTCAAGCCCCAGCAGGGTTTTGATAATCCCTGTTTTAATATCCCGCAGGTCGCTTGCCCTCTGCATAGTCAGCTCATCGCCTGTGCCCTCAAAAATCATGGCGAACATGTCAAAGACCTGCTCCGCCGCATATTCCGCAGTGACCCCTTCGCGGATTTTGTTCCGAACCTCGTCGGTCATAGACGGGTCGCTGAGCATGAGCACATGCCCCATAAGAATTTCCGCCTCGCTGTCGCCTATGTTTTTACGCATTTCCTCCGCCTTTTTGGAGGTCTTATCCATGTACTCCTCTGCGGCAGCGTCAAATCTCTTGATTTCCTCATCGGCAGAGAGGGCGGAGTTTTGTTCGTATATGAGCTCCTGCTTGGGTATCAGCACCGCATTACCGATGCCGATACCGTCAGAGCCCGGTATTCCGCTATACATTTCGCCACCTATTCAGCGATCTGAACCAGCTCAACAGCCTTAGCCAGAGCCGCTTCCTCGTCGCTGCCGTCGCATACGATTTCGATTTCGCTTCCGCACTTAATGCAGGCTGCGATAACGTTCATAATGCTCTTGCCGTTAAAGCTCTGGCCGCCGAAGTTGATGGTTACGTCCGACTCAAAGGCGGCAACGGCCTTTGTGAATACTCCTGCAGGTCTCATGTGCAGACCCTCGGGATTTGTTACAGTTACTTTCTTTGATACCATAAAAAACACTCCTTTTATAATCTATTATATGTTATTTTGCTTTAGTTATAGGTCTAAATTAAGAATTTTCTTTTATAGGCTTTTTGAGAACCGCCAAAAGCAGAGCTCCCACAACAGAACCGATAATCAGAGCGGCGAAGTATCCGGGTACGTTGCCCACAACGGGAAACACGAATATACCGCCGTGAGGCGCCATCAGCGTGCAGCCGAATGCCATTGACAGAGCTCCCGAAACCGCGCTGCCTGCAATACAAGCGGGGATAACGCGCAGGGGGTCGGAAGCGGCGTAGGGGATAGCGCCCTCGCTGATAAAGCACAGACCCATAATGTAGTTTACAACGCCTGACTTGCGCTCGTTGGGGGTGAACCTGTTCTTGAAGAATGTGGTGCACAGAGCGATTGCGATAGGGGGAACCATACCTCCCACCATAACCGCTGCCATAATGTCATAGTTGCCCTCGGAGATTGCCGCCGTTCCGAAAACGTAAGCCGCCTTGTTAAAGGGGCCGCCCATGTCGATGGACATCATTCCGCCCAGAACCATACCCAGAACAATCTTGCTTGCGCCGTTCATGGCGTGGAGGCCGTTGTTGAGCATGGTGTTGAGCCAGCCGATAATCGGGTTAAACAGGAACATTACAAGTCCCATAATCAGTATGCCCACCAAGGGGTAAATAAGTACGGGCTTAATTCCCTCCAGAGCGTCGGGCAGTTTTGAACACAGCTTTTCAAGGCCTAAGGTGATGTAGCCGCCTGCAAAGCCGGCGAACAGCGCGCCTAAAAATCCTGCGGAAACAGCCGTCGCGTCAGGGTTCACAAGGGATGAGAAGGTGGTTCCCGCTACAGCCATTGCGCCGCCTACAAAGCCAACCGCAAGACCCGGTCTGTCCGCAATGCTCATTGCGATAAAGCCTGCCAGAATGGGCAGCATGAAGCCGAATGCCGTGTCGCCGATTGTTTTGAAGAACGCCGCCAGAGGCGTGTTGGTTCCGAAGCTGCTTGGGTCGATTGAGTAGTCGTCAAACAGGAACGCCAGGGCGATCAGTATACCGCCGCCCACAACGAATGGCAGCATGTGTGAAACGCCGTTCATCAGGTTTTTGTATATGGAGCGTCCAACGCCGTCTCCGCTGTCCCCGCTGCTGTCTGCTGAGGAAGATGAACCGCTGTGGTGATAAATTCCCGCAGAGCCGTCGGCAATCTTTGCAATCAGAGCCTCGGGCTTGTGTATGCCGTCGGAAACCTTGGACTGCACGACCGGCTTTCCGTCAAACCTTGCCATTTCCACGTTTTTGTCCGCCGCGATTATAACGCCGTCCGCTGCGGCAATCTCTGCGGGGGTGAGCACGTTCTTTGCGCCGCCGCTGCCGTTGGTTTCAACCTTTATCTCATAGCCCAGCTCCTGCGCCTTTTGCTCCAGAGCCTCCGCAGCCATAAAGGTGTGGGCAATTCCCGTGGGGCAGGCCGTAACAGCCACCAGCTTCAGCTTCTTGCTTGCGGGAGCGGCTGTCTTTGCCTCGGGTGTTTCGCTGCCGTACTTTTCCTTTTCCTTCTCGTCGATGTACCTGAGGAACTCCTTTGCCGTCTTTGCGCCGAGGAGCTTTTTCCTGAACTCTCCGTCCATAAGCATAACCGTCAGCCGTGACAGGGTCTCCAGGTGCACATCGCCGCCCGCCTTGGGAGCCGCAATCATAAAGATCAGGTCGGAGGGGTTTCCGTCCAGCGCGTCAAGGTCGATACCTGCGGGAACCGTTGCCGCCGTCAGACCGGGAGCCTTGACAGCTTCGCTCTTGGCGTGGGGAATGGCAACTCCGTCTCCGATTGCCGTGGGACCCTCTGCGTCGCGCTTCCGGAGGTCGGCCTTGTATTGTGCGGGGTCGGAAATGTTCCCCGCCTTGCCGTGGAGCTCAACCAGTCTGTCGTACAACTCGTCCTTTGAGGCGGGCTTTAGGTTGAGCGCTATTGCGTTTTCCTTTAGTAAATCAATTACCCTCATAATAAACTCTCCTTATATTATAATTGTTTTAGTATTTCCTCAATCATTTCCTTTTGGGCAAGCCCCGGCGAGAACGCCGTTGCGCCGCCGCATGCCGTTCCCAGCTTCAGGGCTTCTCTGTAGTCTCCGCTCTTTAAGTACCCGGTGACGAAGCCCGCCACCATAGAGTCTCCTGCGCCCACAGAGTTTAAAACCTTGCCCTTGGGGGCTCCCATGGGTATAACCTCGTCCTTTTCCGACACGAGAACCGCTCCGTCTCCCGCCATTGAGACAAGGACGTTCCGCGCTCCCATGGCTCTCAGCTTCCGCGCTCCGTCAACGATTTCATCCCGTCCCTCAAGGGTAACCCCCAGCATTTCGCTGAGCTCATGGTTGTTGGGCTTTACCAAAAACGGCTTGTATTTCAAAACGTTGAGCAGCAGGTCTTTGGTCGCGTCCACAACAATGTTTATGCCCCTGCCCGCAAGGCGCGCCATAATTCTTTCATATATGTCGTCCGGCATTGACGGGGGAATGCTTCCCGCCAAAATCAGATAGTCCCCTTCGGCTAATCGTTCCAGCTTTCCGAACAGCTCCTCAACCGAGGCGGAGTCAATTTCGGGGCCTTGGCAGTTTATGTCGGTCTCCTCTGTGGATTTCAGCTTCACATTAATTCGGGTCAGCCCCTCTTTAAGGCGGATAAAGTCGGTCTTTATTCCCATTGAG
Organism: uncultured Eubacteriales bacterium; assembly: GCA_958352815.1. Classification (GTDB taxonomy): domain Bacteria; phylum Bacillota; class Clostridia; order Monoglobales; family Monoglobaceae; genus Monoglobus. The sequence goes on along the minus strand of CATWQA010000018.1, from coordinate 7,677 downwards.
CCGAGCCCGCTTTCGATTGCCTCTCCCGTGAAGCCTGCGATAAACCCGAGAGCAACGTTGTCCTGCCCCATGTTTGCCAAAACGGTGGACACGTTAACCCCCTTGCCCCCGAAGAATGCTTCTTCTCTCAGGGAGCGGTTCACCTCTCCGGGCTGAACCTCGTCAAGATGTATAACATAGTCGATCGCAGGATTAAATGTAACGGTGTATATCATAATCCGGCCTCCTTAATTATTGTATGTTCTCTGTACTCATTATTTTCAAGTTCGTCTGTAATTATTACGGCGTTTTCAAGCTCCGCAAACGTCACGGGGCATACCTTGTCAAACTTTGTGTGGTCAGCCAAGACGAAGTTCTTGCGGCACCGCGCCATTGCCGATGTCTTAACGGCGGCCTCCTCCGGGTCGGGAGTGGTGAAGCCTCTTTCCGCCGTAATGCCGTTGACGCCGATAAAAGCCTTGGTAAAGTTAAAGCGGCTCATGTTGCCTATTGCCTCCGTGCCCACAACCGCCTCGGTGCTCAGCTTAATCTGCCCTCCGATAATGTACGCCTTAAGCCCTTTCTGAATGAGCTTCTTCGCATGGACAATTCCGTTGGTGACAAAGGTCGCCCGAACTCCCTCGTTGATAGCGTCGGTCATTACCAGGGTGGTGGTTCCCGCGTCAATAAAAACAAAGTCCTCGTTGGTTATAAGCGCCGCCGCAGCTCTGCCGATGGCTTCTTTTTCCTTAACGTTCAGGCTGAGCTTTGTGTTCATGTCCGCTTCTACAATGGAGGAAGTAACTCCCTGAGAAGTCGCCCCTCCGTGAACCTTTTTGATAAGACCGATTCTGTCAAGACGGATTAGGTCTCGGCGAACGGTGGACTCCGAAGCCTCCAGAATTTCCGAAAGCTCTCCCACCGTAACCGTGCTTTTCTCGTTCACTATTTCAACAATCCTGTCCTGCCTCTCCTGTGTAAGCATATTAATCAATCCCTTTGACCGTTCGTTCTTTGTGGTTATATAATATCACCATTTTTAATCATTGTCAACCATAAACAATCATGAAAATGTCGAAAATAATCATAAATAATCATTTTCATTCAAACTGACCAATAAATCTCACATTTAAAAATTCAAAACCCGAAGTTTTTTGTGCAAAACAACGGCGCAATGTAGAATGTAGAGTGTAGAGTGTAGAAATGACACGCTCCGCCCGCCGACAACCCGAGCGTTTCCGCCAAGCAAACGGGATTACCCCCCCTACGCAACCCTTTACATTCGTAGGGGGCGGCCTCCCGGACGCCCCGCATACACACCAATGGAATTATATATTTAACAGGAATTGTGGTTCAGATAAAACACCAAATCCGTATAATATGGCGCTGACTGTTGTTATGGCTAACGGGGCGTATAGGAATCCGCCCCCTACAGCGCAATGATTTACTGTTATGCTTATTCCGTTTACATAAATAAAGCCCGCCGCCGACAACCCAACCGTTTCCGCCAATCGCCAAATGACAAAAAGTATACTTTTTATCACATATAAAAAATTTAATATAATTGTGAATTTTTTGTTGACATTTAATTAACACTGTGGTAAAATTATTTACGATGGTTTATATACATTTATCGGAAAATGTTTTGTAACAAAACCTATGGCTTTGGTTACGGATTTTCGCGGCGGTTTGAGTTGAAGCCGCGGAGTCCCTGTTGACGGATGCAATTGACTTGGGTCACCTGCCCATACAAATCCATCTGTTTCTCTGATATGTCTTAATCATTAAGTTTTATCAGAAATTTTCAATTGCATCCGACAATTCGGATTTCGCCGCTTCCTCCGAGTCGCCGTCGTATATGCCTGTTCCGAAAAGCGGAATCCCTGACGTCTTTCGGATAAAAATAAAACGGCTCAAAAACAGCAGCGTCTTGCGCAATCCCCGGTGTGCGGGCTGTCTGTGTCTTGCGCCTTGTTGCGTCGCAGGGATTGTCCCCTGCGATGTTTTGTTTTACGGTAAGTTGGTATGCCGTAATAAGTTCGTAAAAATTAATTTAAAAATTTAATATAAAAATTCTTAAAAAGAAGGGGTTTAAAATGAAGAGAAAAACAAAAAGAATTTTTTCGCTGTTGCTGTCTCTGGCAGTAATGGCAACAATGCTGACAGCCCTGCCGATGACAGGCTATGCGTGGGATATTGACAGCGGTCTTTTGACGATTACTGACAATAAAGTAATTGATATGTCAAAGCTTGGTATTACAGCAGATTTGACAGGACTGACAACCGATAAATATCTTCAGGGCTATTCCGCAGGCTGGAAAGCCAACAATGGTATAACGGTGGAGGGTGTTGAATATCCCAGCGCTTTGAATGTAAAGGACATAACTGCGAGGGCATTTGCTATAAAGGTTGGAGGTCCTTGTGTTGTAACGGCTTACGGTAATATAAATGGTACTCGTACTGTGTCCATAAGTACCGATTATGCAAAAAGCAATGTAATATCGACCAATGATATTACCACCAACAGTTATCAGGTGACAACTGCGAAATACACAGGAACAAGTCCGCAGGTTTTGTATTTTTACTCGACAGATAAAAGTGATATTAGAGTAAACATGATTGATATTAAGTTTATCAGAACCGATCCAACCCTGTCGATTAGTGATAGTGAGTTGCTGGTTGCTCCTCAGAACTCAAAGACCTTGACAGCAACTGTTGAGAATATGGGAGACTTAACAGCAGATAGTGTTGTTTGGAGCTCAAATAACGAAGAGGTTGCGACTGTAGAAAACGGCGTGGTTACAGGTGTGTCTTTGGGAACAGCGACAATAACTGCTTCCATTACATATAACGATATTACCTACTCAAAGACATGTGAGGTGACCGTTTCCAATTCAAGTGATGTTTTTGTAACATTGGGTCACCCGATTAAGAGTTTGACATTGTCACAAAATGGTGAAAGTAAATATGTAATAAGCGCAAACGGCATAGAAAACATTGATTTTGGCACTTATGACGTTTCTTATGAAAACAATGCTCCGATGACATATGTTGGAGACAATGTACCTGCATCATTGACTGTAGATGCAGAGACTACTGCTTTTACCATAAATACAAAATTAAATACACTTGCTGAAACTACATTCTCTGATGAAGTTTACGAAGCTATAAGCAAATCAAAGTCAGTTAAGTGGGGCGCAAGCGGAAGTACATGGTATCCGACTTCATTTGGTTATCTAAATTCACTAGAACAGAACAATATATTCCCTGTTGCCGGCTCTGTTGATGAAAGCAAGAGTGACAGTGTTGTATATGCCACAGTTCAGGGCGGTAAAATACACTCTTTCGGCAGAAATGGAAACTTCCAGTTTAATGCTGGCACCAAGATGACAGTTCCTGTTGTTCCCGGAAGTACCGTAACTGTAATAAACTATAGCAACGATTCATCCGGTTCAAATAATAACGTGTATACTATAGATGGCGTACAGGTAGGAACTTTAAAGAGCGATGACGCTGCACAGAGTTCTGTATATGAATATAAATATGTGTATACCGGAACAGAGAACGGAAGCGTTGAAATAGTAGGTTTATCAGGTGGATATTTGTCATCAGTCACTGTAACACCTCCCACATATACAGGTATTGTTTTGCCTGATGATATGACCTTAAACAACGGTAGTAAAAGTCCTGTCACAATTACGGTTTCCGAAGTAACCGAAGCTTATACAGATGAATACGCAGACGTGTTTGGCGAGCTCAAACAATATACAAAAGAAGTAGGATATTTGAACTCTGAGGGCAATTCGGCTTCAACCGACTACACTTTGGTGCAAGACGGAGTATATAAGATTTATGCTTTGGCAAATGTTTCCAGAAATACAAATACGTTTGTTCTGAAAAAAGGCGATGAAACAATTCTTGATAATGTTTCACCTGCTGAAAGTGAGAAACTGGCTGTAGAGAGTAATGGTCAGGATGTATATGTTTATTCATATGTTACAGGTTATCTTTCAGCGGGAACATATAACCTGTCCTTCACAAGCGTAAAGAGTGGAGCTTCCGACCTTATGGCTCTTGTAATGGTTCCCTATGATAAGCTTTTGGGCGGTGAGACAGATTCAGGTAAGTACACAAGCGCAGATGCTCAAACCAAGGGCGTAATCCGCTTCCTCCAAGGATATACAGGAGTTGATGTTTCGGGATACGGCTTCTACTTTGTAGATGGCGATGGTGAAATCGTTAAGTACGAGGGCGCAGATTATAAGCTGGAGAGTACAGCACCTATGACAGGTGGCTTCTACGGTGACCTTGACGCAATTCCCGAAAATTATACAAACACATATTATGCAAAGCCCTTTGTAAATATAGACGGAACTATGCTCTACGGAGATGCAATCGGCGGAACAGTTGACTGGGGAAAAGAAGTAGATTATCCCGAAGTAACAGAATAAAATAAGAGCCTTGAAAGGAGAGATGTAACTATGAAAAGCATAAAGAAAGAGTATACAGCCCCCAAGGCTGAAATAATAGAATTTGAGTGCGAAGAAGATATATTACTGGCAAGCGGTCTTAAGACCAAGGGCTATACAAGTGTCGGCACAAAGTCATGGTTTGAAGGACTGGGCGGCTCTGTATCAACTCCTAATGCCAACAACTGGACTGATAGCATTGGCAATGGACAGTAATCTTCAGCACAAAACCATTACTAACAAATGGATATATTCCCATAGGGATATATATAACACAGAAACACAATCCTAACACGGAAAGACCGCAGGCAATACTACCTGCGGTCTTTCGCGTTGATGCAAACAGCATTTTTAATCAACGTAAACGGGATATATATATGCAACCCTTCAATTTCGTAGGGGGCGGCCTCCCGGACGCCCCGTTTACCATGCCAACTGTCAATACCATATTATATGGATTTGCAATTATATTAAAGGTGCAATCCCTGTTATTTTATATACTCACATTGGTGTGTCTGTCGCCCGCCCTGTTGCGTTCTGTCGGCAACAACTTTGGTCTGTTATTGACATTAGTTACGACATTTTAAAGGGAATACCGTGAGCCGTCCAACTTCAAAGAAGTTGGGTCACAGCCCTCTCCTCCCCAAACGCGCAGGGCGGGCTATTGATTGCAAAGTCTTTTGAAAAGATAACAAAAAATTTTCATAAGTTTACTGTTTTTTGCAGGGGTCTTAGGGGACAGCGTCCCCTAACTCGTTTCTCCCGGAGGGAGAACGATCTGCGCTCGGGGCGGAGGCGGCGAGCGCAATGGGGCGGGCGACAAAAATCAAACCGCATTTTAATTCAAAATTTTTCAAAAATTTTGCTCCCTGCTATTGACAAAAGTCAATTCCTCTGTTATACTGTATCGGTAACCGCGCAGAAGGGGCTTTATTAAGCTGCGCAAGCACGCCCCAATGGCGAGTCTTGGGTAATAGGAGGTATTACGAATGTACGCAGTTATTGAGACAGGCGGAAAGCAGTATAAGGTTGAGCAGGGCGACGTTGTATTTATTGAGAAGCTCGATGTTGAGGCCGGAGATACTGTTACTTTTGACAAGGTTTTGGTTGTCGGCGGAGATGACTTAAAGGTTGGCGCTCCCTATGTGGACGGCGCAACAGTTACAGCCACAGTTGCTAAGAACGGCAAGTCAAAGAAGATCATTGTTTATAAGTACAAGCCTAAGAAGCACTATCACAAGAAGCAGGGTCACAGACAGCCCTACACAAAGGTTGAGATTACAGCAATCAACGCCTAAGCCGTGTTGATTTCCATATTTTGATAGTAAGGAGTGAAATAAATGGCTCATAAGAAGGGAATGGGTAGTACCAAAAACGGAAGAGATTCCGAGTCCAAGCGTCTTGGCGTGAAGATGGCGGACGGTCAGGCTTGCCTGGCAGGAAACATTCTTGTTAGACAGAGAGGCACAAAGATTTACCCCGGAACAAACGTTAAGAAGGGTAGTGACGACACTCTGTTTGCCCTTATCGACGGCAGAGTTAAGTTTGAGCGCAAGGGCAGAGACAAGAAGCAGGTTTCTGTTTATGAGATTACTCAGTAATTAAAGCGAATCGGGGGTGGACTTTGTCCGCCCCTTTTGTGTTTTTGATTAAGGGTTGAACGGAGGTTTTTTATGTTTTCAGACAGCGCGAAGATTTTTGTTAAGGCGGGAGACGGCGGCGACGGCGCGGTCACCTTCCACAGAGAAAAGTATGTTGCTGCCGGGGGTCCCGACGGCGGCGACGGCGGCAAGGGCGGAAACGTTGTTTTTGTTGCGGACAAGAATATAAACACTCTTGTGGATTTCAGATATAAGCGTAAGTTCGCCGCGGAAAACGGCGGCAACGGCAGAGACGCTAAGCGGAACGGCAGGAACGGCGAGCATTTGTATGTTCGGGTTCCGGTGGGCACAATCGTTCGTGACGAGGAGAGCGGACTTGTTATATGCGACCTGAAAGAGGACGGAGAGGAGTTCGTCGTGGCAAAGGGCGGCATTGGCGGCTGGGGCAATGTGCACTTTGCAACCGCCACCAGGCAGGTGCCCAGGTTCGCCAAGCCGGGAGCTCCCGGTGATGAGAGAATGGTTACTCTGGAGCTAAAGCTCATAGCGGACGTTGGTCTGCTGGGCTTCCCCAACGTGGGTAAGTCCACATTTCTCTCAATCGTCAGCGACGCCCGACCAAAAATCGCCAACTATCATTTTACCACCCTGCAGCCTAATTTGGGCGTGGTTAATATGGGTGACGGTTCCTTTGTTGTCGCGGATATTCCGGGAATAATCGAGGGGGCTCACGAGGGCGTCGGCTTAGGGCATGAGTTCCTGCGCCATGTGGAGAGAACCAAGCTGCTGCTTCATGTGGTTGACGTGTCGGGCATAGAGGGCAGAGACCCCATAGAGGACTTTGACGCAATTAATAAGGAGCTCAGCTTGTACAGCGAGAGACTGGCGGGCAAGCGGCAGATAGTCCTTGCCAACAAGAGCGATATACCGGGCTTTGAGGATAATTTTGAAATTTTCCGTAAGGAAATGGAGAGCCGCGGCTATACCGTGTTCAAGATTTCCGCTGCCACCAAGCAGGGCATAGACGAGGTTTTGAAGTATACCTATGAAGCCCTGTCCAAAATCCCGCCGGAGGAATATGAGGAAGAATATGAGATGTTCGACCTGGAGGCGTCCCGCAAGGCGGACGAGACCATAACCGTCACCGTAGATGAGGACGGCGTGTTCCACGTTGAGGGCAGACGGGCGCAGCTTATTGTGGGCTCAACCAACCTTGATGATTACGAATCCCTGCAGTATTTCCAGAGAGCTCTGATAAAGAGCGGAATAATAGACAAGCTCAAGGAGGCGGGCATAAAGGACGGCGACCCGGTAGAAATATACGGCTGCGAATTTGACTACGTAGAGTAAATTTTAATGTAGAATGTAGAGTGTAGAGTGTAGAAATAATGTGCGCCCACTCCGGCGCATTTTGATAAGGGCTTTGGCGTCGTCGCAATATGCCCTCACAGCTCGGCTTGCCTGTTCGGCAAGCCTACGCCTTTACGGGCATTTGCTCCTTTTTCGCAAAAAGGCACGCTGCGCTATCACCTTTTTGCGAGTTTGCGTCTGCGGCGCTTGGGGTTTGGGGCAAAGCCCCAATCGGTTTCCCCGAAGGGGAAAACCGACCGCGCTCGGGGCGGAGGCGG
>CATWQA010000017.1 GCA_958352815.1 uncultured Eubacteriales bacterium | reverse complement strand
TTTTGTAAAAAAGTCGCCGCAAGCGATATGACGCTTGCGGCGACGTGGTGGTGGACCTTCAGGGACTCGAACCCCGGACCGACCGGTTATGAGCCGGTTGCTCTAACCAACTGAGCTAAAGGTCCAAAACTGCTCTCAAACGAGAACTTTAACATTATAATATGTTTTTTAGAATTTGTCAATACCTAATTTGAAATTTTTTGAAATTGTCGGCGCGGCGTGTGCGGAGCATGATAAAATAACACTTGAAAAATCGTGACGATAGTGGTATAACTATGGTAGTGTATTTTCGGAGGTTGGTTATGAAGAAAACAATTGCATGGAAAATGGCGATGGCGGGGGTGTTGATTGCGGTATCTGTTGTGTCATCACCCTTTAGCATACCTGTGGGCGCAGCAAGGTGTTTCCCTATTCAGCACCTCATCAACATTTTATCGGCTGTAATTTTGGGTCCCTTTTACGGGGTTGCTATGGCGTTTGTTACGTCTCTTATAAGAATAATGCTGGGCACTGGAACCTTGCTGGCGTTTCCGGGGAGCATGTGCGGAGCCCTGATTTGCGGGCTGGCGTACAAGTATTTTAAAAGCCTGCCTCTCACCTGTCTGGGGGAGCTTTTGGGAACGTCTGTTTTAGGCGGAGTTTTTGCCTATCCCATTGCGGTCTTTCTGATGGACAAGGAGGCTGTGCTCTGGACGTACATAGCTCCCTTCTTCGTAAGCTCCGCCGGGGGCACGGTTATTGCCGCCGTGCTGCTGCTGGCGCTCAGGCGAACAAAGGTTTTGGACAGGGAGCGATGACTTATAGCATTAAAATATTTTAAGAAAAGCGGTAAAAATTTGTAGACAAAATAGTAATATTAGGATATAATAATAGCAAGGACGCTTTTTTGGGCGCGCCTTGCTGTTTTGATTTATGCGCCTTTTAATTTGATTAGGGGCGGGAAAGGAGCTCGGCTTATGGTTAATGTAATTCTGGAAAAGGAAGAGATTGAAAAGAAGCTGAAAAGAATTGCGGGAGAAATTGCGGATCGCAACACCGGTCTTAAAGACATATGTATAATAGGCATAGTGCGGCGGGGCGTTAATCTTGCGGAGGAGCTGGCAAAGTATATCGGGGAGAAGTCTGACATTTCGGTGGACGTGGGAACCCTGGATATAACTCTGTACGGAGCCGACCATAATCTGATTGCCCTGTATCCCGTTCTGAACGGCACGAACATTCCCTTTTCGATTGACGACAGGGTTGTCGTTCTGGTGGATGACATTCTGTACACGGGAAAGACAATTCATACGGCAATTGACGCCCTTTTGGATTTAGGCTCGCCCTCTGAGGTGCAGCTTGCCTGCTTTATTGACAGAGGCAGAAGAAGCTTCCCCATAAGCGCCGACTATGTGGGCGTGCGGGTGCCCAGCTCCAATTTGGAACGGGTGGTGCTCCATGTTGACGAGGTTGACGGGGAGAGCTGCGTTATCATAGAAAAGCGGAAAACCGACATAGACTTATAAATTAAAAAGCATATTATACAGGGGATAAAAATGATTGAGAATTTATTAGGTTTAAAAGAGACATCAAGAGAGGACATAATTGCAATTCTGGACGACGCCGACAGAATGAAGTCGGAAATACTTATGCAGGACGTGAAAAAGTCCGATATTCTAAAGGGGAAAGGCATAATAACCCTGTTTTTTGAGAACAGCACAAGGACAAGGGTATCCTTTGAAATGGCGTCAAAGTACTTAGGGGCAACCGCCGCCAACATCTCGGCGGGAGGCAGCAGCATTTCCAAGGGAGAGACCTTGATTGACACGGTTAAAACCCTAGAGGCAATGGCGACGGACGTGATTATTATAAGGCACAGCATGTCGGGGGCGCCCCACCTGGTTGCCGATTACACGAGCTCAAAAATCGTCAATGCGGGAGACGGAATGAACGAGCACCCCACTCAGGCGCTGCTTGATCTTATGACAATCAGAGAGCATAAGGGAGACTTTGAAAACCTCAAGGTTGCCATTGTGGGAGACGTTAAGCACAGCCGCGTTGCCAGGAGCAATATATACGGTCTTAAAAAGATGGGCGCAGAGGTGGTTTTGGCAGGGCCGAGCACGCTGCTTCCCTGCAAGCTTGAGGAGATGGGCGTTAAGGTGTACACCGACGTGGAAAAGGCAGTTGAGGGCGCAGACGTGGTAATGGGTCTTCGAATACAGCTGGAGCGGCAGAAGAAGGGCTTGTTCCCCTCTGTGAGAGAATACAACAAATACTTCGGAATTAACGCAAGGCGGCTGGCTATGGCTAAGCCTGACGCAATACTTATGCACCCCGGCCCGGTGAACAGAGGGGTTGAGCTCAATCCCGACATAGCAGACGGCGAGCAGAGCGTTATCACCAACCAGGTTACAAACGGCGTGTGCGTGCGTATGGCGGTGCTGAACATGCTTGCCAACGGCAAACGCTACGGCGAATAATTTATGAACAGGAGAATGCGAATTGAACTCGATTTTGATTAAGAACGGCCATGTTGTGGACCCTAAAAATAATATTGACGAGAAGCTCGATGTTTTAATTGAGGACGGGCTTATTGTGCGGGTGGATAAAAACATAGACGCTGAGGCTGACAGAGTTATCGAGGCGGAGAACAAAATTGTGGCTCCCGGGCTTGTTGACCTCCACGTGCATTTCAGAGAGCCCGGCTATGAATACAAAGAGGATATAGAGAGCGGAAGCAGAGCGGCGGCAAAGGGCGGCGTTACCACGGTTGTGTGTATGCCAAACACCAACCCGCCGGTGGACAACCCGGCTCTTGTTAAGTATGTGACGGACAAGGGCAAGGAGGTTGGGCTTACCAACGTCTTGACTACAGGCTGCATTACAAAGGGGCAGAAAAGCGAGGAGCTGTCCGAAATAGGTGAGCTTAAGGCGGCGGGAGCCGTGGGGATTACAGACGACGGCAGACCGGTGCTCAATCCCTCGCTTATGCGCAGGGCTCTGGAGTATGCCAAAATGTTTGATATTCCCGTTATGTCCCACAGTGAGGATTTGGATTTGGTGGACGGCGGCTCTATGAACGAGGGATATATGTCCACATATTTGGGGCTGCGGGGAATACCCAAGTGCGCCGAAAGCGTTGCGGTTACAAGAGACGTGCTGATTGCAGAGGAGTGCGGCGGACGGCTCCACGTTTGCCACGTGAGTACCGCAAACTCAATTGACGCCGTAAGGCAGGCGAAAAAGCGGGGCGCAAAAATCACCTGCGAGACGGCGCCCCATTACTTCTCATTGACCGAAAAGGCGGTTGACGGGTTTAATACCAATGCAAAGATGAACCCGCCCCTGAGAGACGAGGCGGATGTACGCGCGGTAATAGAGGGCATAAAGGACGGCACTATCGACGCAATTGCCACCGACCATGCACCCCACGACAAGGACGAGAAGGAGATCGAGTTCGCCCTTGCCATGAACGGCATTGTAGGGCTTGAGACCTCTTTGGGGCTTGCGTATACAAACCTGGTTAAGACCGGAGAGATTAGCCTATCCAAGCTGATTGAGCTTATGTCTGCAAGCCCGTCGGATATAATTAATATTGACAGAGGTTCGTTGGGCGCAGGCAAGGCGGCAGACGTTGTTATATTTGACGTTGACACGGAGTATACTGTTGACATAAGCAAGTTTGCTTCAAAGAATAACAACTGCCCCTATGACGGAATGAAGTTGTTCGGCAGAGTTGATACGACAATTCTGGGCGGGAAAATAGTCTACGAAAGATAAATTGAAGGGAGAATAACATGATAGATATACTCATTGAAAAGATAAAGGAAAAGAACAACCCCACGGTGGCAGGTCTTGACCCGAAGCTGGACTACCTGCCTCAGGAAATGATAGACGCGTCCTTTGAGAAGTACGGAGCGACCTTTGAGGGTGCGGCGGACGCTATATTTGAATTTAACAAGACTTTGATTGACGCACTGTGTGACATAGTTCCGGCGGTAAAGCCCCAGTCGGCGTATTATGAGATGTACGGCGTTGAGGGTATTATCTGCCTGAAAAAGACAATGGAGTACGCCCGCTCAAAGGGAATGTATGTAATTCTGGACGCAAAGCGGGGAGACATAGGCGCAACAAGCGAGGCTTACGCAAAGGCGTATCTGGGCAAGACGGCAATCGGCGACAGCCAGATCCCGGCGTTCGGAGCGGACTGCATGACGGTTAATCCATACCTGGGCACAGACGGCGTAAAGCCCTTTGTTGAGCAGAGCGTAAATAACAAAAAGAGCATATTTGTTCTGGTAAAGACCTCAAACCCCTCATCGGGGGAGCTCCAGGACTTAATCAGCGGCGGAAAGCCCATATATGAGCATATGGCGGACTTGGTTAAGAGCTGGGGTATAGATAACCTGGGCAAGTACGGCTATTCCCAGGTGGGCGCAGTTGTGGGAGCAACCTATCCGGAGCAGGCAGAGAAGCTGAGAAAGCTCATGCCTCATACCTACTTTTTGGTTCCGGGCTACGGCGCTCAGGGAGGAAAGGCGTCAGACGTGGCAAAGTCCTTTAACGGGGACGGCTTGGGCGCAATCGTAAACGCTTCGCGCTCCATAATGTGCGCCTACAAGAAGAACGGCGGCAGTGTGGGCGAGGCGGCAAGAGCCGAGGCAATCAGAATGAGGGATGATATTCTGTCCGCCCTTAATTAATACAGATTGGAGATTGTGAGTATGTTATGCAAGCTTGTTAAAAGGGTTCAGCCCAGAGCGGGGCTCTTTGACTATACAATTGACTGCCCGCAAATGGCGGCAAAGGCAAAGCCCGGTCAGTTTGTACATGTTCTGTGCGGCGGGGATACCTATTTAAGGCGGCCTATCAGCATTTGCGACGTGACGGGCGGCAGATACCTGCGGTTTGTTTTTGAGGTGAGAGGCAAGGGCACGGAGGAGCTGTCTCATGCCGAGGTTGGAGATACTTTGGATATTTTGGGACCCTTGGGCAACGGGTTCAGCACAGAGTTCAGCGAGGCTCCCTCGGGGGCAGTTGTCCTTATAGGGGGAGGCATAGGAATTTTCCCCCTGCTCAACCTTGCAAAAAGCCTGCCCAAAAAGCCTGTGATTATGCTGGGCTTCAGGGATAAGGATGCAGCGGTTATGACCGAGGAATTTTCAAAGACAGCCGAAGCGGTTTATGTTGCCAGCGACGACGGAAGCATAGGGCACAAGGGCTTTGTTACCGATATGCTGAAAAGCATGATTGATTCGGGAACGGAGATTTCAAGGATTTACACCTGCGGCCCCAAGCCTATGATGAAAATTGCGGCAGACCTGGCGGAGGAGAAGGGTATCGAGTGCTTTGTCTCCATGGAGGAGCGAATGGGCTGCGGCGTGGGCGCCTGCGTAACCTGCACCTGCACCATGAAGGACGGCTCAAGAAAGCGGGTCTGCAAGGACGGTCCTGTATTTAACGGAGCGGAGGTGGATTTTAATGGCTGATTTAAAGGTGAATATTGCGGGCGTGGAGTGGAGCAACCCTGTTACCACGGGCTCGGGAACCTTCGGCTTCGGCAGAGAGTATGCGGAGTACTTTGACCTGTCCCAGCTGGGGGCAATCTGCCTTAAAGCCCTGTCCGCAAAGCCGCGGCTCGGCAATAAGTCCCCCAGAATAGCCGAGGTGAGCGGCGGAATGTTAAACAGCGTTGGCTTGCAAAACCCCGGTGCGGAGTACTTTATTGAAAACGAGCTGCCTTGGCTCAGGCAGTATGACGTAAAGCTTATCGGAAACCTGTGCGGCTCCACCATTGAGGACTATGTGGAGGTTGCGGAGATTTTAGGGGACAAGCTGGATATGTTCGAACTTAATATCTCCTGCCCCAACGTTAAGGAGGGGGGCATGGCTTTCGGCACCAACGCCAAAATGGTTGAGGAGATAACCCAAAAGGTTAAGGCGGCGTCAAAGGTTCCCCTTATTGTAAAGCTGTCTCCCAACGTGACCGATATAACGGAGATGGCAAAGGCGGCCGAGGCGGGAGGCGCAGACGCTCTGTCGCTGATTAACACCCTCCTCGGAATGAGAATAGACATAAAGACAAAGCGCCCCGTGCTCAACAACAACATGGGCGGGCTTTCGGGCCCCTGCGTAAAGCCGGTTGCGGTGCGAATGGTTTATCAGGTGCGGCAGGCGGTGAAGCTGCCCATTATCGGTATGGGCGGAATTGCAACGGGAGAGGATGCAATAGAGTTCCTGCTGGCGGGAGCGGACGCGGTGTCCGTAGGTACAGCGGGAATAGTTGACCCCTACGCATGGATAAAGGTGAAAAACGGAATAAACGATTATCTTGACCAAAACGGCTATAATTCGGTTAAGGATATAGTAGGCAAGGTTGAGCTCAACGGTTAGTCCCTTAACTGTAGAATATTGTCGAGATAATTTTTGGCGAATTTGTAATATTTTCCTTGACAAGCCCTGTTGTGTATGGTACAATCTGTACAGTGGTCGAGGCTCCTATCCTGTGAGCCGTCGGCAGAAATTTAGGAGGTATTTTTATATGACAGGAAAGGTAAAATGGTTTAATGCGGAAAAGGGCTTCGGCTTTATTGAGGGCGAGGACGGAAAGGACGTTTTTGTTCACTTTTCTGCAATAGCTATGGAAGGCTACAAGACTCTTGAAGAGGGAGCGGCAGTTGAGTTTGACGTTATCGAAGGCGCAAAAGGTCCGCAGGCGGTAGATGTTAAGCCTGTGTAATCTTTTAATATATTTGATTGACTGAGAGATTAACTTAAAATAATAGCTGTTCCGAAACGGGGCGGCTATTTTTTAAGGTTAACGGTATATAGAAACGGAGGCTGAAATGGGAGATAAATTAATAAAGGCAATTACAAAGGACGGTTTTTTGCGGATATACGCCGTGCGCACCACTGAGACGGTGGAGACGGCGAGGAAGTATCATTCCCTGTCACCGGTGTCGGCGGCGGCTCTGGGGCGGCTGATGACGGCGGGGCTGATGATGGGAGCTATGCTAAAGGGCGATGAGCCCACCTTGACCCTGCAGGTCAGAGGCGACGGTCCCTTGGGCATGATGGCGGCTGTCGCTGACTCAAAGGGAAGCGTTAAGGGCTACTGCGCAAATCCTGTTGTGGATATGCCCCTTAATGACAAGGGCAAGCTGGACGTTGGCGGAGCGGTCGGCAGCGGCGTTTTGGGCATTATTAAGGACTTAAAGATGAAAGAGCCCTACATCGGGCAGGTTCCCTTGCAGACGGGAGAGATAGGCGACGATATAGCCTTTTACTTTATGCAGTCAGAGCAGACCCCGAGCGTGGTGGCTTTGGGAGTGCTGGTGGACAGGGATTACTCAATCAAGTGCGCCGGAGGCTATATAATACAGGTTATGCCGGAGTGCGATGAAAAAACTCTCTCAAAGCTTGAGAACTCAATCGGCGGCTTGATGCCTGTTACGGAAATGCTGGATAAGGGCATGAGCCTTGAAGAAATTCTGAAATATGTTATGCTGGGCTTTGAAACCGAGGTCTTGGAGGAGACAGAGGTGGGATACAGATGCGACTGCTCAAAGGAGAGAATGGAGCGGGCGGTTATATCCCTAGGCAAGGAGCAGATACAGAGCATAATCGATGAGAGCGGCGAAGCGGAGCTCTGCTGCCACTTCTGCGACAGGAAGTACACCTTTGGCAAGGACGAGCTTGAACGCTTTTTGGAAGCGGCAAAATGATATTGCAAAATATGAATAAAATTATTTGACAATATAAACATGGTATGTTATAATCTACCATATAGGATGTGCTATAATGCACAAATAAATATTAGGAGGTTTTAAAAATGGGCGTTTCAGAGATGTTTTCTTTGGAAGGTAAGGTTGCTCTTATAACCGGTGCGTCATACGGTATCGGTTACGGAATTGCCAGCGCAATGGCAGCAGCCGGCGCAAAGATTGTATTCTGCGATATTAAGCAGGAATTTGTTGACAAGGGCTTGGCTTCTTATGAAGCTGACGGTATTGACGCAAAGGGCTATGTTTGCGACGTTACCAACGAAGAAGCTGTTCAGGACATGGTTAAGAAGATTGAGGCAGAGGTTGGCGTTATCGATATATTGGTAAACAACGCAGGTATCATCAAGCGTATTCCCATGTGCGATATGACAGCCGATGAATTCAGACAGGTTATCGATGTTGACCTGAATGCACCCTTTATTGTTTCAAAGGCGGTTATCCCTTCAATGATCGAAAAGGGTGGCGGCAAGATTATCAACATCTGCTCAATGATGTCTGAGCTTGGCCGTGAGACTGTTTCGGCATACGCTGCCGCAAAGGGCGGTCTTAAGATGCTGACAAGAAACATTTGTTCAGAGTACGGCCAGTATAACATTCAGTGTAACGGCATAGGCCCCGGATATATTGCAACACCGCAGACGGCTCCTCTCAGAGAGAAGCAGGAGGACGGTTCACGTCATCCCTTTGACCAGTTTATCTGCGGCAGAACACCGGCAGGCAGATGGCTCAATCCTGACGAGCTGGGCGGACCGGCAGTGTTCCTGGCTTCAAAGGCTTCAGACGCTGTAAACGGACATATTCTTTATGTTGACGGCGGTATCCTGGCTTATATCGGCAAGCAGCCGTAAAGAACATAACGGGCGCTTCGGCGCCCTTTTTTCATGAGGAGATAATATGAGTAATCTTGACGAATGCAGACTTTGCCCCGGAGAGTGCGGCGTGAACCGCAATAAGGGCGAGAGGGGCTTTTGCGGAGCGGGAAGCAAAATAAGGGTGGGCAGGATTGACCTTCACTATTGGGAGGAGCCATGCATATCCGGCGAGAGCGGCTCGGGGGCGGTGTTCTTCTCGGGCTGCACCATGAGGTGCGATTACTGCCAAAACCGAGAACTGAGCCGTGACGGCAAGGGCTTTGAGATAGGGGAGGACGAGCTGGCGGAGCGGCTTTTGGAGCTGGAGAGCAAGGGCGCCGCCAATATTAATTTGGTAACCCCCTCCCACTATGCGCCGTTGATAGTAAAGGTTCTGGATAAGGCGAGGGCGAGAGGCTTAAGCCTGCCCATAGTGTATAACTGCGGCGGATATGAGAAGGTTGAAACTCTCAAAGGTCTTGAGGGGTATGTGGATATATACCTGCCCGATTTAAAATACCGCAGTAATATATACGGAGTGAAGTATTCAAGGGCGGCGGACTATTTTAATACGGCTGCCGCCGCTATAGCCGAGATGTTCAGGCAAACGGGACCCTGCAAATTCGGAGAGGACGGAATGATGAAGAGAGGGGTTATTATCCGTCACCTGCTGCTGCCCGGTCTGCTGTTTGAGGCGAAGAAGATTGTTGACTATGTGCATGAGACCTACGGCGACAGCGTATGGCTGAGCTTGATGAACCAGTACACGGTTATGCCTGAGGTAAGCTGCCCGGAACTGTGCCGCAGCGTCCCTAAAGGTCACTATGAGGCTCTTGTGAACTACTGCGCAGAGCTGGGCATGGAAAAGGTGTATATCCAAGGCGGAGATGCCGCCGCTTCCGATTATATACCTGAGTTTTACGGCGAGTAGGGATTGTAGGGGAACAGAGCCTGTTCCCCTGTAACCCCATTATGCCTGTTTTGTCGCATTTGTCAAATGCGATAAGTAAGCATGGCAGTTTATATTTAAGCTTATTTTGATAAAGGCTTTGCCTTTAAAACCAATGCCGAGCCCATATTCCGCCATGCCAAGCCGCGGCGGCAATGTAGCCAAAGCCTTTATCAAAATTCATTATCATATTTTTTGGAATTATTTGCAATTATATAAATTTTGATATTGAAAATTATAAGAATATATTATATAATCTAGATGTGATTTTAATCGTTCGCAAGCTGTGTTCTAAGCGAGCTTAACACAGCGTTGCTCTGATTTAAATCTAAATACGGTCGTAATCCGCCGTGAGGCGGCGGGCATCGATTAAGAAAAAGAAAAATTCGTAAAAAGGCGGGACGAGCAAAGCCTGTTTAGGCGAAAGGAAAATTTTTATGGATATTATTATTGTGGGCGCCGGGAAGGTAGGCGCAAAGCTGGTTGAGGACTTGTATGACGAGCAGTATGACGTGGTGCTCATTGACATTAACAGTGAGGTTTGCCGTCAAATCCAGGAGGATTATGACGTAATGTGTATCAACGGAAGCGGAACCGATTTGCAGATTCTGGACGAGGCGGGAGTCAAAAAGGCGGACTTGTTTATTGCCGTTACCGATAACGATGAGTTTAACGCTCTTTGCGCTGTTATGGCAAGCAAGCTGGGGGCAAAACGCTGCGTCGCCAGAGTCAGAAATATTGAGTATTTTAAGCAGCTTGATTTCATGCGCAACGTCCTGGGAATTAATTTAACCGTTAATCCCGAGTATGAGACCGCAAGCGAAATATCAAGGATGCTGCGTTTCCCTGCGGCAATTAAAGTGGAAACCTTTGCCAGAGGTAGGCTGGAGCTTATCGAAACCAAGGTGGATCACGACAGCGTCCTCTGCAACAGGGCTGTCTCTGAGGTATACAGAAGCATTAAGGTTAAGGTGCTTATCTGCGCCGTTCAGCGCGGGCAAGAGGTGTTTATTCCCAACGGAGATTTTGTTATCAGGAGCGGCGATAAGCTGAGCATAACCGCCTCCCACAGCGACTTAACAAAATTCATGCGGGCTGTGGGGGTAATCCAGAAACGTCTGAAAACCGTTATGATTATCGGCGGCGGCAGAATTTCATATTACTTGGCAAGACAGCTTATTGAAAGCGGAATGCGAGTTAAGATTATTGAGCATAAGCGTGACCGCTGCGAGTACCTGACCCAATATCTTCCCAAAGCAGATATCGTCTGCGGCGACGGTACCGACAGACATGTGCTGGAGGAGGAGGGGATTCAAACGGTTGACTCTATAGTTACCCTTACGGGTATTGACGAGGAGAACATGATTATATCTATGTACGCCAAGTCCCGCAATGTGGATAAGGTGATTACAAAGGTCAACCGTCTCTCCTTTGCGGATATTATGGAAAGCACGGGTGTGTACAGCATAGTGTCTCCCAAAAATATTACTGCCAACATGATTTTGGGATATGTCCGAGCTATGAAGTCCGCACATGATGCGGAAATCCGTACCCTGTACAGAATTGTAAACAACAAGGCGGAGGCTTTGGAGTTTGTGGTGAACAATGCGTCCGCCCTTACGTCGAAGCCTTTGGCGGAGCTGAAACTGAAGGAAAACGTGCTTATCGCAGCAATTTTGAGAAAAAATAAGATGATAAAGCCCGATGGTAACAGTACCCTTGAAGTGGGCGACAGAGTTATGGTCGTTACCACCCAGTACCTGACGTCGCTGAGTGATATTCTCGACTAGTTGGAGGTATTTTATGAATTATCGTATGGTTTTATATAATCTCGGCAGAATTTTACTGGTGGTTGCGGTGGCTATGGTGATACCATGGTTTGTTGCCATATATTACGGCGAGAGATCCCATTGGGCTTTTCCCTTGCCTATTTTGATTTCATTTGCGGCGGGTATCGCTCTCACGGTTAAGCCGCCGCAAAACAAAAGCATATACGTCCGCGAGGGGCTTGTGGTGGTGTCTTTGGCTTGGTTTATTATTTCGATTATCGGCGCCCTGCCCTTTTATATCAGCGGCGCAATACCGAGCTTTGTAGACTGCTTTTTTGAAACTGTTTCAGGATTTACAACAACCGGAGCGACTATACTCAGCAATGTGGAGGGCTTAAGTAAAAGTCTGCTGTTCTGGAGAAGCTTTACCCACTGGTTGGGCGGTATGGGAGTTCTGGTGCTGGCAACGGCTATCTTCTCCACCAAGTCAACCCGAACAACCTATGTTATGAAGGCTGAGATGCCCGGCCCCGGTGCGGATAAGCTGGTGAGCAAGTGGCAGTTCTCAATCAGAATACTCTATACAATATACACGGCGTTGACGGTTATTGAAACCGTGCTGCTGGTTATGGGTGGTATGCCTCTGTTTGATAGTATTCTCCACGCTTTCGGTACGGCGGGCACAGGCGGCTTCGGCATTAAAAATTCATCTGTTGCCTTTTATAACAGCGCGTATATCGACTATGTTATAGGTATTTTTATGGTGCTGTTCGCAGCAAACTTTTCGATTTACTACCTGCTGCTTATGCGGAGGTACAGACAGGCGGCCGTTAACGACGAGATTAAGTGGTATATCGGCATTGTCCTGAGCGTAACGTTGATTATCGCCTTTAATATTATGTCAACTTACGGCAGCTTTGAGCAGGCGTTTAGGTATTCCTTCTTCCAGGTAGCGTCGATTATGTCTACAACAGGCTATTCTACCACTGACTTTGCAACCTGGCCGGCGTTGTCTCAAAGTCTGTTGGTGGCAGTTATGTTTATCGGCGGATGCGTGGGCTCAACCGGCGGCGGATTTAAGGTTAAAAGGTTTGTGGTGCTGGTCAAGACGGCTGTATGCGAAATCAAACGGACAATCAGCCCCAGAAGCGTTCAGTCTGTTAAGATGGACGGTAAGAGCCTTGAGCCATCCATGGTTTCGGGAATTTTGGGGTATTTTGTGGTGTACGCTTTGCTTATAATAGTTTCGGTGTTGATTGTCAGCATGGACAATATGGATCTTACTACCACCTTCACCGCCGTTATGGCAACGGTGAACAATATAGGTCCCGGCCTGGGAGCTGTGGGACCCATGGGCAACTTCGGCGATTTCTCGGTTCTGTCAAAAATAGTTATGTCAATCGGTATGCTTGCGGGCAGACTTGAAATATATCCCGTGTTGGTGCTGGCTCTGCCCTACACCTGGAAAAGATCGTAATTTTAGAAAGGATTTTGCGCTATGAAGAATTATTCAGAAGCTGATTACAAGGCTCTTATTGAGGAAATACGCAATATTGATTTTGCGGAAATAAAGCTGGAAAACGAATGTGAGGAAAGGGTTTGCGGCAGTCTTAACCTGTGGGACGGCAGAAATACCGTTTTGGGATATGCGGATGTGTCCTGGTCAAGCTCCGATACGCAATCGGTTTCAACCTCCGGCGAGGTTATCTGTATGCCCGAGGAAAAGCAGGTTACGGTAACGGCGCACTTTTCGTATCAGGACTACCCCGACATTGCTGTTGACAAGGAGTTTGAGCTCACGGTTTTAAAGGGCAGCGGCAAAAAGAGCGCGCCTAAGTCCTCGACCATAGACAGACAGGGCAGACGGGTCGTGTTCGTTATCGGAGACTCCACCGCCAGTCCTTATCCCCACTCGGGGGAGAACAACAGGTTCCCTCAAACGGGCTGGGCGCAATACTTCGGCAAGTATTTTGACGACAGCCGTGCTGTTGTGGCGGATATTGCCATGAGCGGCAGGAGCGCAAAGAGCTATATGACAGAGGATAACTTTAAGCTGTTTAAATCGAGCATAACAGAAGGGGATTTTCTCATTCTCCAATTTGGGCATAACGACTCTAAAATTCAGGATCAAAACCGCTACGCCCCGGCGAAGGCTCCCGCAAATCAGGAAGGGTCTTACAAAAACCTGATGAGCCGTTACATAGAGATTGCCCAAAAGGCAGGGGCGACCCCTGTAATCGCCACTTCTATCAGCCGCAGAAAGCTGTCGGACGACAGCTTGGAGGAGTACGTAAACGCGGCAAAGGAGCTGGGAGAGGAGCTGGGCGTGCCCGTTCTCGATATGTACAAAAGGGTAAACTCATGGATTAATGAGGTTGGGCTTGAGGAGGCGAAGAGTCTCTATAAAATAATCAAGCCCCATGATGAGAGATTTATGTACAATCCGGAATTTTTAAATTCCCAGTTCTACGAGTGCGGCGACAGCGACGATACCCACCTTAACATTTTCGGTGCGGACAAGATTGCGGGCTGGACGGCGGAGGAAATAAAAAAGAATGTTCCGAAGCTTGCCGAGCTTTTGAAGTGATATTCAGACTTTGAAAATTTTGGCGGAAAGCTATTGAAATGCTGATTATTATATAGTATAATCTAAGCGCGGATTTAAGTATGCTTTTGATAAGATTAGTATAAGGAGGCGCAAGATATGCCCGATAAGATTAAGCTTTATGCTTTTAATAACCTGACAAAGACCTTGAGCTTTAATATATACGATATTTGCTACGCCAAAAGCGAAAGAGAACAAAAGGACTATATCGCTTATATTGACGAGCAGTATAACTCGGAGCGCTTGACGAAAATCCTGTGCGATGTTACGAAGATTATCGGAGCCAACGTGCTCAGCATCTCCAAGCAGGATTACGACCCTCAGGGCGCCAGCGTTAATCTGATGATAAGCGACGACGCTCTTGTTCCGGCGCAGCCTACGGTCAGCCGCGTGGCGGGAGACGAGGTTATGATCCACCTTGACAAAAGCCATGTTACGGTGCACACATATCCCGAATACCACCCGGACAACGCTATTGCAACCTTTCGTGTTGACATATGCGTGTCTACCTGCGGCAAGATTTCGCCTCTTAAAGCTCTTGACTACCTGATCGGCAGCTTTGACTCGGATATTATTACCGCCGATTACAAGGTCAGAGGCTTTACCAGAGACCTGGACGGAAAGAAGCTGTTTATCGACCATTCCATAACCTCTATCCAGGATTATATAGACAAGAAAACCCTGGAGCGGTACGACGCGGTTGACGTTAATGTGTATCAGTCCAATTCTTTCCATACGAGAATGCTTATCAAGGATATAGATCTTCAGAACTACCTGTTTAAAACAGATGTGTACGAGCTGGAGCCCAAAACCCGCCTTGAAATAAGCAACAGCCTGCGCCGTGAAATGATTGAGATTTTCAGCGGACAGAATATATATTAGGGGGGGACACTTTATTGGAGCAGAGCAGAGCGCCTATTTATGAGGCGTTGAGAAAATTTAAGTCAATGCGTGTGGTGCCCTTTGATGTGCCCGGCCATAAGCGAGGGAAGGGTAATCCGGAGCTTACTGCCTTTTTGGGCAAGACCTGCATGGAAACCGATGTTAACTCCATGAAGCCTTTGGATAACCTTTGCCACCCTGTTTCGGTTATAAGAGAGGCGGAGGAGCTTGCAGCCGAGGCGTTTGGGGCGGAGCACGCGTTTTTTATGGTCAACGGCACCACAAGCGCAGTGCAGGCAATGGTATTTTATGCAGTTAAAGAGGGGGAAAAGATTATTATTCCCAGAAACGTGCACCGAAGCGCAATTAACGCTCTGGTTGTCAACGGGGCTGTGCCCGTGTACGTGAACCCGGGAGTTAATAAGAAACTGGGTATACCTCTGGGAATGAGCGTCAGTGAGTTGGAGGCGGCCATTGCCGCAAATCCCGACGCTAAGGCGGTGTTCGTTAACAACCCCACATATTACGGCGTGTGCAGCGACCTTAAAAAAATCGTGGAGATAGCCCACAGGGCAGGTATGCTGGTTCTGGTTGACGAAGCCCACGGCACTCATTTTTACTTTGGCGACGGGCTGCCCGTCAGCGCAATGGCGGCAGGGGCGGATATGGCGGCGGTCAGCATGCACAAAAACGGCGGCTCTCTTACCCAGAGCTCATTTCTGCTTATAAACAACGATATTAGCCAAGGCTATACCAGGCAGATTATAAACCTAACCCAGACAACCAGCGGGTCGTACCTGCTTATGTCATCTCTGGATTTGTCACGTAAAAACCTTGCCCTGAACGGAAAAGAAATTTACAAAAAGGTGCTTAATCTTGCGGAGTACGCAAGGGAGGAGATTAACAAAATCGGCGGGTACTATGCCTTTGGCAGCGAGATGATTGACGGCGGCGCGTTTTACGATTTTGATCGGGCGAAGCTGTCGGTTCATACAAGGGACATCGGTCTTGCGGGCATTGAGGTTTACGATATGCTGCGGGATTACTATGATATTCAGATTGAGTTTGGGGATATCGGTAACATTCTGGCAATAATATCTGTGGGCGATACCCATCTTATGATTGAGCGGCTGATTTCCTCCTTGGCGGAGATTAAGAGGATACATAAGCAGCCCAGCGCGGGCATGCTTGACCATGAGTACATCTCCCCTCAGGTGGTCACCACCCCTAAGGAGGCGTTTTACGCTCATAAGAAGGCGGTGCCTATCGAAAAGAGCGCGGGTATGATTTGCAGTGAGTTTGTTATGTGCTACCCTCCGGGAATACCCATTCTTGCGCCCGGCGAGATGATAACCGAGGAGATCCTGGAATATATTGCTTACGCCAAGGAAAAGGGATGCTTTATGACAGGCACGGAGGATGTTAATATAAACTTTGTTAATGTAATTTAAGAGGTGATGAAAAATGGAATTGTGGTATTCCGAAAACCATAGCAGGGACGTGCAGTTCTCAATCAGGGTGGATAAGCAGCTCTACTCCGGAACCACCGAGTTCCAGAGAGTGGACGTTATGACCTCGGAGGAGTTCGGCACGTTTCTCACCCTGGACGGGCTGATGATGGTTGCCGAAAAGGACGAGTTTATCTACCACGAGATGATTGTCCATGTGCCCATGGCGGTTAATCCCGATATAAAAAGGGTACTGGTTATCGGCGGCGGGGACGGCGGAACGGTTAAGCAGCTTGTGCGGTACTCGGGAATTGAACATATAGATTTGGTAGAGATAGACCGAGAGGTTATTGAGGTTTCAAGAAGGTTCTTGCCTGAGCTTACCGCAGGGCTTGATGACCCCAGAGTTCATATTTATTATGAGGACGGGCTTAAATTCATCCGTTCCAAGCAGGACGAGTACGACTTGATTATAGTTGACTCAACCGACCCATTCGGACCCGGCGAGGGACTGTTCACCAGGGAGTTTTACGGCAACTGCTCAAAGGCTTTAAACAGCCAAGGCATTATGGTAAATCAACACGAGAGTCCCTACTATGAGGATTACGCCAATTCCCTGACCAGAACCCACAGCAGGATAAAAGGGGTTTTCCCCATCCATAGGCTGTATCAGGCGCATATTCCCACCTATCCCTCAGGGCACTGGCTGTTTGGGTTCGCCTCAAACAAGTTTGACCCCATTGAGGATTTGGACGCGGAGCGGTGGAACGCTCTGGGTATCCATACCCGATATTACAATACGGATTTGCACAAGGGCAGCTTTGCCCTGCCAAACTATGTAAAGGAGTTGCTTGAAAATGCGTGATATGAATGTGTGGGGAAGCACGACAAAGTTCATAGGCTGTGACGCAGATTTTGAGGAGGCGGATATATGCGTGTTCGGCGCGCCCTTTGACTCCACAACCTCTTTCAGACCGGGAACCAGGTTTGCCTCTCAGGCAATGCGTCCCGACTCCTGGGGGCTTGAAACCTACAGTCCCTATCAGGACAAGGATTTGGGGGATTATAAGATTTTCGACTGCGGCGATTTGGAGCTGCCCTTTGGAGACATCGAGGGGGCTTTGGAACAAATCGAGGAAATATGCGACGGTATTTTAAAGGGCGATAAAATCCCGTTTATGATAGGCGGAGAGCATTTGGTGACCTTGGGCAGCATGAGAGCCTGCCATAACAAGTTTCAAGACGAACTTAGGGTTATCCACTTTGACGCTCACACAGACCTGAGAGATGAGCTGTTCGGCGTTGAGCTCAGCCATGCCACGGTTATCAGACGGTGCGCCGAGCTTTTGGGAGATAAGAAAATATACCAATTTGGTATACGCAGTGGTGAGAAGCAGGAGTTTGAGTGGGGGCAGCGGCACAACATCCTGAATAAGTTTGACTTAAACGGGCTTGACAAAGCTATCGAGGAGCTTAAGGGCAAGCCGGTTTACTTCACTCTTGACCTTGATATTCTCGACCCCTCAGTGTTCCCGGGCACGGGCACACCCGAGCCGGGGGGCATAGGGTATTCGGAGCTTCAGGAAGCGGTTATAAAGATATGCGGCGGCCTGAACGTTGTGGGCTGCGACATAGTGGAGCTTTCGCCCCACTATGACCAAAGCGGGGCAAGCACCGCCATAGCGTGCAAAATATTGAGAGAAATGCTGTTAGCTTTAGGCAAATAAATAGGAGGTACAGAAAATGAGCAGAGCTTTAATTATAGGAGCCGGCGGCGTAGCCGGGGTTGCGGCACACAAGTGCTGCCAAAATCATCAGGTGTTTACGGATATTATGATTGCAAGCCGCACCAAGTCACGGTGCGACGAGCTGAAAGCTGCCTGTGAGGAATACAAAAAGAAGATCGGCAGCGGAACAAATATTGAAACGGCGCAGGTGGACGCGAATAATGTGCCGCAGCTTGTTGAGCTTATAAACAGCTATAAGCCGGACATTGTGATAAACCTTGCCCTGCCCTACCAGGACTTAACTATTATGGACGCTTGCCTGGAGACAGGGGTTGACTATCTGGACACGGCTAACTACGAGCCTGAGGACACGGCGAAGTTTGAGTACAAATGGCAGTGGGAATACCGTGATAAATTCGAAAAGGCGGGTATAACCGCTATTTTGGGCAGCGGCTTTGACCCGGGTGTTACCGGCGTGTTCAGCGCATACGCCATGAAGCATGAGTTTGACGAAATTAACTATATTGATATTCTGGACTGCAACGGCGGCGACCACGGCTACCCCTTTGCCACCAATTTTAATCCCGAAATAAATATCCGTGAGGTTTCCGCAAAGGGAAGCTACTGGGAGAACGGCGAGTGGGTAGAAACAGAGCCTATGGAGATTAAGCGGGAGTACGTCTTTGAGGGCGTGGGCAAAAAGGATATGTACCTGCTCCACCATGAGGAGCTGGAGTCTCTGGGGCTTAACATAAAAGGAATAAAGCGCATACGCTTCTTTATGACCTTCGGCGAGAGCTACCTGACCCATTTGAAGTGTCTGGAAAACGTGGGCATGACCTCCATTGAGCCTATTATGTTTGAGGGAAAAGAGATTGTTCCCCTCCAATTTTTAAAGGCGGTGCTGCCCGACCCGGCTTCTCTGGGTCCCAGAACGGTGGGCAAGACCAATATCGGCTGTATTTTCAGAGGCAAAAAGGACGGCAAGGATAAGACCTACTATCTATATAATATTTGCGACCATCAGGAGTGCTATAAGGAGGTTGGCTCCCAGGCGGTGTCCTATACCACAGGCGTTCCTGCCATGATCGGTGCGGCAATGGTGCTTACGGGAAAGTGGAAAAAGCCCGGTGTGTATAACGTTGAGGAGATGGATCCCGACCCGTACATGGAGGCTCTAAACGAATTTGGACTCCCCTGGAAAGAGGACTTTAATCCTGTTTTGGTAGATTAATAACATGGGGCGGAATTTTGTCCGCTCCGCACATTTTGATAAAGGCTTTGCCTTTGAAATCAATGCCGAGCCCATATTCCGCCCTACCAAGCCGCGGCGGCAATGTCGCCAAAGCCTTTATCAAAATTTTGTTGGGGGTTTGGGGCAACGCCCCAATCGGTTTTCCCGAAGAGGAAAACCGACGGCGCTCGGGGCGGAGGCGGCGAGCGCAACGGGGTGGGCGAATGGTTTCAAAGGCAAAGCCTTTATCAAAATAGACTAATTAATTTTCTAAACTTTAAGGCAGGTTCGCAACCTGCCTTTTATTAATAACATGGCAATAAAACAGTAATTTTTGTCCGCTTTATATAATGAAAAAATTTGGAAAGAATGATATAATTACTGTGACAAATTTAATTTTACGGACGGAGGTATAAGTTAATGAAGAAAAGATTATTCAGCGTGCTTTTAGCGTTGGCTATGGTTGTGGGCACGATTCCGATTTTCGCGGCGGGAACCGCAGAGGAGACTGAGGCTTCGGTAACCTTGTCGGCCGGTTCGCGGCAGATGGAGTACCTAAACCGCGGCGGCTTTGCGGCGACAAACCCCACAGGCGGAATTTATCTCAGCTGGCGTTTGCTGGGCAGCGAGCCTATGGACACCGTTTTTAATATTTATAAAAACGGCGGTCTGCTTACGGCTAATCTTAATAATACCAACTATATTGACCAGAGCGGCACGGCGGAGGATAACTACACAGTTGCTCCTGTTATAGACGGAGCAGAGGGCGCGCAGAGCGAGGCGTTTATGAAGCTGACGGGCTATAGGGACAAAGGATTTGAAAATTCACCCTATGCGTATTTTGATATTCCCGTTAATATTCCGCCGGACGGCGATGGCTACACCTACAATAACACTAACTATTCCAAGGAAAACGGAGGCCCCAATGACGCTTCCGTAGGCGATGTGGACGGAGACGGCGAGTACGAGGTTATCCTAAAGTGGGATCCCAGCAACTCTAAGGACAGCGCCAGCAGCGGTGTTACGGGAATTGTTTATATTGACTGCTATGAGCTTGACGGAACCATGCTCTGGAGAATTGATCTGGGCAGAAACATTCGTGCAGGAGCGCACTATACCCAGTTCCAGGTTTTCGACTATGACGGAGACGGCAAGGCGGAGGTTGCAATGAAGACCGCCCCCGGTTCAAAGGACGGCAAGGGCAATTATGTTTCGGAAGCGGGCAACACAGAGGAAATCCGCACCACCGATAATTCAAAAAGCTATCTGGGAACAAACGGCCACGTTACAGGCGGCCCCGAGTACCTGACAATATTTAACGGTGAAACAGGCGTTGCCATGCAGACGGTGGATTATGACCCGCCCGTTGGCACGGTTAGAGACTGGGGCGACAGCAACTATAACAGATCGGACAGATATTTGGCGGCAACCGCCTATCTGGACGGGGAACATCCCAGCATGATATTCTGCCGCGGCTACTACGGCAAGTCGGTTGTTGCGGCGTATGACTGGGACGGCACAAATTTGACAAAGCTGTGGAGGCTTGACAGTACGTCATCAAGCTCAAATGACTTTTACGGTCAGGGTAACCACAACCTTTCGGTTGCCGATTTGGACGGAGACGGCTGCGACGAAATAGTTTACGGCGCGGCAGCCATCGATAATGACGGAACCTTGCTGTGGTCTGTAAAGCACGATGGCAAAAAGCTTGGGCACGGAGACGCCCTCCACGTATCCGATTTTGATAACGACGGTGAGCAGGAAATCTTTAAGGTAAACGAGGACAGCCCGAACTGGGGCAGATCGTATATCGAGAATGACGGAACATTAACCTGGATGACAGGTCAACCGATGATGACGGCAGAGGTATTATGGACTATTTCAGCCAGAAATACGGAGTGCTGGCATGGGACGGAGCAATCGGTATCTGCACCCTTGATCGGCAGGTTATCAGTAAAGCAACAGCTCAGGATAATAATTGGTCATACCCCAACTTCTCCATATTCTGGGACGGAGACCTTTGCCGCGAGCACTTCGACGGTAACAGAATAAGCAAGTGGTATGACTACGAAACCCCTGATGACAACGGAAATCTGGGCGGCTTTGGCAGACTGTGGAACATTCCGGGTACGGGATATAACAACACATCAAAGAAGAACCCCTGTCTCCAGGCAGATTTGTTCGGAGACTGGCGCGAAGAACTGATTTTGAGAACAAGCGATAATGCGGCTCTGCGGGTGTTCACCTCTTTGTCTCCCACAGATTATAAGTTCACAACATTTATGCACGACAGTCAGTACCGCTGCGCAATAGCATGGCAGAACACGGCTTATAACCAGCCCCCTCACCAGAGCTACTATATCGGCTATGACAAGGACGTTTCAGAGTATGTTCAGCCTGATATTTATACAAAGGCTCTCAATCCTGAGGTTAAGCTGACGGTTATGGTAGACGGCGCGCTTGCAGAGGGCGTAAACGTTACCTTGAGCGGCATTGAAAAGCCCACCGATAAAAACGGCGCGGTGTACTACAGAGTTGAAGCGGGAACACATAACTATAAGGTTGACCAGGTTGGCTATAAGCTGGCAGAAGGCACGGTTGAGCTCACGGGCAGCGCAGCCGAGCAGGTTGTCAATCTTGAAACTGTCCCCGACAGCACAATCACCGTTATGTCCGGCGGAGCTCCCGTAAGCGGGGCAGCTGTTACGGCAGGAGGTCAGACCTACACCACGGATCAGGACGGCAGGGCAGTGTTCAAGCTCCGTGCGGGAACTCAGAGCTACAGCGTTGAGTGCCATAAGTACATCTCAAAGACGGGCGAATTTGAGATTTCCGAAACGGGAACAGATCAGATAATTGAGCTTGAAGCCGTAAACTATGAGTACGACAGCGCAAAGGACGAGAAGGGCTCACAGTTTGTATACACAGGCGGCGAGGGCGCTTCCTTGACCTTCTCAAAGGGCGAGTGGACATTTGAACAGAACAGCACCGACGGCGGCAGGGAGTTCAGCGGCTTGTTCAAGGCTTCCGAAAACGGAAAAATGACCTTTGAAATGACCTATAACACAGGCGGAAAGAAAGACGCAAACGACGCCTGGAACTGGTCGGGCAGAAATTATACCCACGGTATTAAGTTCCTTAACCTGTACGGCGAGACTATTCTGGGAATCAGCCAGGAGTACAATGATTCGGGGGTTCAGGAAGCTAAATACTACGTGGGCACAGGCTCAAAGACAAACGTGTCAAGCGGCGAGGTTATCGGCGGCCCCAACATAACAAAGCGCAGCTCCTCTACCTGGAGAATTGTGGTTGACTTTGACTTTGCGGCTAAGACGGCTGACTTGACCTTTACCGACGAGGCAGGCGCAAACGGATATAAGATTTCGGATATTGCAATTGACTCCACGAGCTTCTCATCTGTAACAATCGGTTCAACTGCAACGGGCAATGTTACATGGGGACCTAAGATTAAAGATGTGCTGTACTATTCAGAGTGCCTGACAGAGGCAACTCCGTCAACACCCAGACCTACGGCAACTCCCGGTCCCACCGAGAAGCCCGTAGTCAGCGAGACCTGGGACTTTAACGACCTTACAGCAGGGGATACCTACGGCACCGATAAGACTGCAATCGCCAACAGTGAGGGACATGAAATTACCGTAAACTACGGAACATCAGCGCTTTCAAACGCTGTTGCACCTGTCATCGCAGAGCGCACGGCAGGAGATATGTACCTGAAACTTGAGGATATGGGCGCAGGAGCGGACGGTTGGTCATACGAGCCTGCAGAGCCTATCGATTCAGAAAAGATTGTGTTTGAAACCGACTTTTTAATGGGCGACACGGCTAAGGATTCTATTCTGCTCAGGGTTTATGACACCAACAACGCAAGCACGGATAATACATATACGTCCTCATCAGACGGCAGAGTGTTTGAGGTTAAGACGGGAAGCGCAGCATTAAAGCTGACGGACTACTTCTCAAAGGGAGACAGCGACACAAAGGGCAAGGATACTGATATTTCAGGCTTTACCTTTGCGGCAAACACCTGGTATTCTCTTAAAATTGAGTACACCAAGGGGGACAATAAGATTAAGGTATACACCAAGCCTGACGGCGGCACTTATACTTTGAGAACTACCCATACCTTAGGCTCGGGAACCTCAAAGGTGGAGACTATGCCGGCGCTTGCGCCCACAAAGGTTGCTTCCACAACAAGAGGTTCGGCAAGCAACGTGCTGGGAATTGACAATATCAGCATCGGCGTTGTTCAGAAGGATGAACCCATAATCACGCCTAACCCGAACGAGGTTGCTCCCATTGGGGATTATGTGGGCAAGGTGGAGATTACCAAGGAGGTCGGCGAGGATAGTATTATCTTAACGGTTACTCCTGTTGACGGCAGTGTTGACCTGAGCGGAGCGGTTATGTTCATGGCAGAGTACAGTGACAGCCCTGAGGCTATAACCAACGTAAATTCAGATGCGGCTGTTGTCGGCGAGGACGGAGCTATAACGGTAACCGTACCTTTAAGCAGTGCACAGAGCTATAAGTATATGCTGTGGGATAAAAACCAGTCTCCGATAATTGAGCCCATAACAAGCATAGAATAATATTTGTTTAGAAATTTCGGCAGGGACTTCCCTGCCGAAATTTTTTATATTTTATATTTTATTAAAATTTTGATAGAGGTGTTACCTTTAAAACCTTTCGCCCGCCCGGCGCTCGGGGAGGCTGGGCGAGCGCAACAGGGCGGGCGACATGCCGAATTATTTAATTTTATCAAAATTATATGGGTGAAGATAAAACGAACGTTATAAATATGCCGCTAAAGCGGCGGGGACTGCGCGCCTCACGAGCGGTCTTGCGACCGCCTACCGTGCTTGCTGCCGCCTTTTATAAAAGGCGGCATAATGCTGCGCCTGCTAAGCAGGCGCAGGGCTCCCGAAAAATCTTCGATTTTTCGGGAAGAAGGAGCAAATGCAGCAAAAGCGTGGACTTGCCAGATAGGCAAGTCGAGCAAAAATGGCATATTGCGACGTGGCAAAGCCTTTATCAAACAAATAGTTTATAAATATTTAATAATTTATATATTTGTTTTTAAGTTTAGGGATTTATAATCTAAATATAGGCTGAAGCATATGCAAACCTAAATTATTAAATCGGAAAGTGAGGATTATTTATGAAAAAGAAAAACCGCAAAATCAGAGGTCTTGTGTGTATCGGCGTAAGCCTCATGGTTTTAAGCATGGCGGTATTCGCTAACTACGACAATGCCGGGGGATACGCCGCAATTAAAGACGGAGTGAAAAACCTTTTATACGCCGATAACTATACGGTTAATATGACAATGGGAGCTTCTTTTGACGGCATGAACGCGGGCGTTTATGACGGAAGCGTAAAGGTCGATAAAAACGGCGGCGTGAAAATGCAGGATAAAATGGATTATAACACCTCCTGGGGTTACACCAGCAGCTATGTAAAAACCATGCAGGACGGATACATGTTGTCTGAATACGCCGAGCAATATGCCGGAGGCGAGCCCAACACTGTTACAAAGTATAAAATTCCGTCATCCATGGAACAGGATTTTCCCATGGTGGCAAGCAGAGACAATGAAATGTTCACAAAGGGCGTCAACTTAGTTGAAGCTCTGTGCGACACTATGGTAGGCGATGTAAAGAACAACATCGTCCTGGCTCAGACTGACGGCAGCAACAGAACCTATAGTCTGAACATGACGGGGGAGCAGCTCCCAAGTTATGTATCGGCGGGATTCTCCTTTATGTGCGCCGGCATTCGTATGAACAATGATAAGTCGGAAATCGTAGGGCTCGAGGAGGGCTATGCCAATATGCTTGACGAGATGTTCTTAAACGAGAAAGAGCCCTATGTAAGCAGCGTCAGCGGAACGGTTACTGTAGACGGAGAAGACAGAGTTTGCGCCTTTGAGGGAAAGCTGATTATAACAGGCTACGACAGCACGGGCAGCCCTAAGAACATAGAAATGTATGTTGATATGACGGTTGACGACTTCGGCACAACCTCAATTGAGCGGGAAAATTTGGATGATTACGAGTCTGTTCCCATAATCAACACATACGAAGTTGATGCCCCGGCAGGGGAAGCGGCGGAAGCTTCCGATGGTGTGACAATTGAAATAGAGGAATAAGCGGGCAGGGTACGGCGTCCCTCATAAGAGTGCCATGTAAATACTAAAATTTTATTTTTTCTATACCCATGTAATTTTATTTATATTTGATACTTTGGCAAATCGCCCGCCCCGTTGCGCTCGCCCGACCTCCCCGAGCGCCGGGGCGGGCAGGGCTCCCGAAAAATCGAAGATTTTTTGGGAAGAAGGAGGGGCAAGGAAGCGGGCGAATGTTTTTCTTGTCAAAGAAAAACGTAGCTTAGCGAACTTTGCTCCGACGAGGGCTCGGCAATGGTTTCAAAGGCAAAGCCTTTATCAAAATAGATTGGTTCTGATATATAAAGTTTTAAGTATTGCACAGCAAGAGGGACGCTGCCGCTTGCAGAAAGGAAGGTATAGGCATGGCAAGAACGGTTCTATCGGTTAGAAACCTGAAAAAGCTGTATAAAAACAACAGAGGCGTATACAGCATTACAATGAATGTTCACGAGGGTGAGGTCGTGGGGCTGCTGGGGCCTAACGGTTCGGGCAAGAGCACGGCTATGAAGGCAATCATGGGAATGTGCAGCGCGGACGAGGGCGAAATCCGCATTTTTGACCATGATATAGATACGGAGTTTGAAGCGGCAACAGAAAATGTGGGCTGCCTGATTGAAGCCCCCGCCCTGTATGATAACATGACGGCTTATCAGAATTTGGCAATGGCGGCGCGGTTTTATCCCGAGCTGAGCCGAGGAGATGCGGAGGCGCGGATAAATGAGGTTCTGCGGCTGGTGAGCCTTGAAAAATACGCAGGTGATAAGGCGGGGCGGTTTTCTCTGGGAATGAGGCAGAGACTGGGGATTGCCCTGGCGCTTTTGTCAAAGCCGCGCCTGGTGATTTTGGATGAGCCCACCAACGGACTTGACATTGAGGGGGTCGTTCATATACGGGAGACGGTTAAGGAAATGGCGGAAAAGGAGGGGGTAACCTTTCTGATTGCCGGGCATATTGCGGCGGAGCTGGAAAAAATGTGCACCAAGGCGGCTGTAATCAGCGAGGGCAGACTTCTTGCCTTTGAGGATATGGATAAGATACTGGAAAACAATCCCTCTCTTGAGGATTATTTTCTGTCAACGGTCAGAAGCGGCGGAATGGGAGGTAACTATGGAGAGAATATCGGCAAGCTTTAAAAACGAGTGCTCAAAGCTGTTTGCGAGAAAAAAGTATTTGGTATTTTTGATTATACAGATGGGAATATGCGGCGGGGCGGCGTGCGTGAAGCTGCTCAGCTCAAAGCTGTCGAACGGGTTCTTTACTATGGGCAACATGAACACCGCCTTGGTTATGATGAGCTTTTTTATTGAGATAGTTATTCCCTTTATATCAATCATGGCGGTATGTGAGCTGTTTGCGGCGGAGTTTGACAGCAGGACAATCCGCAGCGTTTTTATGCGCCCTGTTGAAAGATACAAGGTTTTTACAGGGAAGATAGCCGCTGTTTTGTGCCTTGCCGTCATTAATATGGCGGGAGTGCTGCTGGCGTCGTGCGCGGCGGATTTGGTGATTTCCGCAAGAATTGCTAATTTGGGGTACGCCCTCTGCGCCTACGCTCTGGATATTGTGCCCATGCTGGTGGTTATTCTTATGGCGGTGATGATAAATCAGCTCGTGAAAAGCTCGACAATGGCAATGTTTTTGTGTATAATAGTTTATGCGGGGCTTAAGATTGCCGGAATATATTTCCCCAGCCTGAGCGGACTTGTGTTCACAGGGTATATGCAGTGGCACAAGATTTGGCTGGGCGGAGGAATGCCCTATTTGGCGTCGGCGGTAAAGGCGCTGCTGCTTTTGGGGTACGGCTTAGTTTTCGGCTCTGTAGGTTATTATATTTTTAAGTTTAAGGAAGCGTAATATGTCTATCAGAACAAAATTTTTCTTATCCTCTGTGGTAATGCTGGTGCTGCCCATATTTTTAATGCTGCTCATAACAGCTTTTATTTTGGCGCTTGGGGCAAGTCTTTTTCCGAATATAACCATTGAGGTAAACGGGGGCGTTCCTTCTTTAGAAAACCCCATGTTTCGCAAATATGTAATGACGTGGATATTGATTATAATTGCCGTTGTGTCTCTCTGCTGCGTTGGAGTCACGGCGTATCTTTCCCGTGGAATACTGACTCCTCTTAAAAAGATGTCCGCCGCAATGGAGCATCTTGCAGAGGGGGATTTGGACTATGAATTTACCTGCACCGGGGATATGGAGATAAGAGAGGTATACGACTCCATGGAGCGGCTGAGAATAAGGCTCAAGCAGGCTGTGAGGGACGGCGTTGAGCGGAACAGGCAAAGCAAGCTGCTTATAGCCAATATCTCTCACGACCTCAAAACCCCCATAACCTCTATTAAGGGGTACGTTGAGGGAATACGAGACGGTATTGCTTCAAGCCCCGAGATGATAGACAAGTATCTTGACACAGTGCAGGCAAAGGCGGAAACTATAGAAAAAATGGTGGATCAGCTGTCTCTTTATTCTAAGCTGGAATTGGAAGCCGCCCCTTATGATATGCGGAGCATGAATATGTGCGAATTTATCGGCTCTGTACTTGAGGAATATTCCATAGATTTGGAAAAGGTAGATATAGACCTAAGCGTTTGGGGAATTGATGAGGAAATATTTGTTCGCTTTGACGGGGACAAAATGAAGCGGGTATTCTCCAACATAATAGAGAACACAATAAGGTACAAGCGACCCGCAGAGAGAGGAAGCCTACGGGTGGAAATCACCGACAGCAAAGACCACGCCTTAATCTCCTTTGCGGACATTGGAATAGGAATAGGCGAAAATGAGGAGAGTAAGGTTTTTGAGACTTTTTTCAGAGGCGACCCGGCAAGGAATTTGAACAGCACGGGAAACGGGCTGGGGCTTTCAATTTGCCGTAAGATTATAAGAGAGCACGGCGGCAGTATATGGATGAGGGCTAACGAGCCTGAGCCCGGGGTTACGGTATACATCAGGCTGCCCAAAACAAACAGAGAGCAGGGAATGGAACTATGAAAATTTTAATTATTGAGGACGACAAGAGTATAGCCGAGCTGGAGCGGGATTATTTGACTGCAAACGGCTTCGAGTGCCATATTGCGGCGGACGGAGAGAGCGGCCTTAAAATGGCTTTGGAGAATGACTACAGCTTGGTTATAATAGACGTTATGCTGCCGAGACGGGACGGGTTTTCGGTGTGCACAGAGCTCAGGCGGGCTAAGGACATACCGGTTATATTCCTGTCCGCAAGGGGCGAGGACATAGACAAAATACGGGGCCTGGGGCTGGGAGCGGACGACTATATCTCAAAGCCCTTTTCGCCGTCCGAAATGGTCGCAAGAGTCAAGGCACACATAAAGCGTTACGGAGACCTGAAAAGCAGCAACGCCAAAAAGGAGAATGAGGTAATAAGGTTTAAGGATTTGGAGGTTGATCCCGCCTCCAGACGGGTGCTGGTATGCGGAACCGAAATATCTCTGACGGTTAAGGAGTATGAGCTGCTGCTGTTTTTATTGGAAAACCCCAACATTGTGTTCAGCAAGGACAGACTTTTTGACAGGATTTGGGGCATGGACGCCATCGGAGATGTGTCCACCGTGACAGTCCATATTCAGCGCATAAGAGATAAAATCGAAAAGTATTCAAAAGAAAAATATATAGAAACGGTGTGGGGCGCAGGCTACAGGCTTGCCATGTAGCCCACGCTATTTCCGCCCTTTGGGGCATACCCGCATACATATTCCGCAGACCACGCCTCTGCCTATGTGCTTGTAGGCTCTTTTCATGTGCTCGCTGCACGCAAGAGCGTCCACAATGTTCTCTCGGGGGTCGCCCGCCTTCCACAGGTTGCCTGTTATTGCCATTGCAGGGCAGGCCTTTTTGCAAAGATTGCATTCGCCGCACTCACATTCCGTAACCTTATTGTTTACTTCAAATTTATCGCAGTCGGTCAGTATGGTTCCCAGGCGCACTCGGGGGCCGTTTTCTTTTGAAATAAACAGTCCGCTTTTTCCAACAAAGCCCAAGCCTGACATAACTGCCGCATACTTGTGTGAAAATATCCCTTGAAGCCCGTTGACGGATTGTGAGGCGGGTATGCAGACGTATTTATACCCTTCCCGCGCCAGCATAAACCCCGCTTTAAGGGAATTGTTGTCAATAAGAGTGTTGACGGTTCTGTAGTGATGAAAGTAGGTATGGGTGGGAGCGGTGTCTATTTGCTCTACAACGGCGTTTGACAGAGGAACGGTGTAGGAAACGGCGTATTTTAAGCCGAAGTTGTTGCTGCCGAAGCCTTCGTCCTCAAGGCGGCAAAAGCCTACCTGCCCCGCTCCGTTTTCAAGGAGAAATTCTGTTATTTGTTTTTGTATATCGCTCATGTTTCCTCCTGTTTTAAAGCCGTGATTTAAAATCCTCGTACCCAAAGGATTTGTGGATTTGTATAGAGCCGTCCCCGCGTTTTATCGCAATGTGCGGCAGGTTAATTCCGTTAAAGGTGTTGTTTTTCACCGTTGTGTATATTGCCATGTCGCCAAAGACAATTCTGTCCCCCGCCTTTAGAGGCTCGTCAAAGGAATAGTCCCCGATTATATCCCCCGCCAGACAGGTGGGGCCCCCGAAGCGGTAGGTATACGGCTTCTCATCAGGCTTGCCGCTGCCGAGGACGGGAGGTCTGTAGGGCATTTCCAGCACGTCGGGCATATGGCAGGCGGCGGAGGTGTCAAGAATAGCAATGTCAATGCCGTTGTTTACCACGTCCATAACCTGCGATACCAGATAGCCCGCGTTCAACGCCACAGCTTCTCCCGGCTCTAAGTATATCTCAAGGTCGTACTTGTCCCGCATATACTCGATTGATTGGCAGAGCAGGTCAATATCATAGTCGTCTCGTGTTATGTGGTGTCCGCCGCCGAAGTTGAGCCACTTCATTTGCTTTAGGTACTTTCCGAACCTTTTCTCAATCTCAGGCAGAGTGCGGTGCAAAACGTCCGAGTTCTGCTCGCACATGGTATGGAAGTGCAGCCCGCTTATTCCGTCAAGCTCGTCCTCTTCAAAGTTTTTAAGGGTGACCCCCATGCGGGAGCCCTTAAAGCACGGATTGTATATATCCGTCTCAATTTCCGAATATTCAGGGTTAATTCTTATGCCGCACTCAATATTGGTGTTTTTAACTTTGTCTTTGTACTTCTTCCATTGGGAAAATGAGTTAAAAACAACATGGCTGCATATCTTGATTATTTCTTCGAAATCCTTTTCGCTGTATGCCGGGGCGTATATGTGAGTCTCCCGCCCGGGCATCTCCTCGTGCCCCAACCGAGCTTCGAATAAGGAACTGGCAGTCGTGCCGCTTAGGTATTTGCCGATTAGAGGGTACATGGCATACATGGAAAAGGCCTTTTGGGCAAGAAGTATTTTTGCGCCGGTTCTGTCCATGACGCTCTTTAATATTTCAAGGTTTTTGATAAGCTTGCTCTCATCAATAACGTAACATGGGGTGGGAATTGAGTTGAAATCCATAACCGTTCTCCTTTGCTTAAGAATGAGGATATCTTTGCGTAGATTATATCATAATTTAAGGGCAATGGCAAATGTTTTTTGATAAAGGCTCTGCCGCGTCGCAATATGCCCTTTTTGCTAGACTTGCCTATTCAGCAAGTCTACGCTTTTACGGGCATTTGCTCCTTCTTCCCGAAAAATCTTCGATTTTTCGGGAGCACTGCGCCTGATACGCAGGCGCAGCATTATGCCGCCTTTGCAAAAGGCGGATAGCAAGCACGGTAGGCGGTCGTAGACCGCGCGTTAGGCGCGCAGGCGCGGGTAAGCGTTATCTTATATATAATATAATTTATAGTGTAGTATAAATCACTGTAAATAAACTGTAATTGATTTTCTAAAAATTATTAAAAATTGGACAGGAACCCCTGTCCAATTTTTAATATTAAACTACTGTTACATTAAGCTGCATACATTTGCGGTATATTCAACGGGGTCCTCAATGGGCAGACCCTCAATCAGCCTTGCCTGGTTATAGAGAATATCCGCATACTTTTTGAGCAGCTCGGCGTCCGAAAGTGCGGCTTTCAGCTTTTCAAACACGGGGTGCGAGGCGTTAAGCTCCAAAACCTTGTCGCTGACGGGCTTCTCCCCGTCATTGCCGGGCATGGACGCAAGAACCTTTTCCATCTCAATAGACAGGGGTCCCTCGCTGGTAAGGCAAACAGGGTGGTCTTTGAGGCGGGTTGAAATCTTAACCTCTTTAACCTTTCCGTCAAGAGCTGTCTTTATGGCTTCCAAAAGCTCCTTGCTCTCCTCGCCTGCGGTCTCCGCCGCCTTTTTCTCCTCCTCGGTTTCAAGCTCTAAATCACCGCTGTTAATATTCTTAAAGGGCTTCTCCTCATATGCGTTCAGAATTTGGAGACAGAACTCGTCTACGTCCTCGGTGAGGAGCAGCAGGTCACAGTCCTTGTCAAGAACAGTTTCCGCAGCCGGGAGCTTTACCAGTCTGTCGGTTGACTCGCCTGCTGCGTAGTAGATATACTTCTGCTCGGAGCCCATAGCGTCAACATATTCCTTAAGAGTAATCATTTTTTGCTCTCTTGCGGAGTAGAACATAAGCAGGTCTTTAAGCATATCGCTGTTTTGACCGAAAGAGTTGTAGCAGCCGAACTTTAGCTGTCTGCCGAAATTAGTCCAAAATTCAGTGTACTTGTCACGCTCATTGTCGCGCATGTTGGACAGCTCGTTCTTTATTTTCTTTTCAAGGTTCTTGCGGATTGTGGTAAGCTGTCTGTCCTGCTGCAGCATTTCTCTTGATATGTTCAGGGACAGATCCTGACTGTCCACAACGCCCTTAACAAAGCTGAAGTAGTCGGGGAGCAGGTCGGCGCACTTATCCATAATCATAACGCCTGAGGTGTACAGCTGCAAGCCCTTTTCGTATTCACGGGTGTAGTAATCATAGGGTGCATGAGAGGGAATAAATAACAATGCGTTGTAGCTGATTGCGCCCTCTGTCTTGGTCACTATAACCCTTGAGGGGTCTGAGTAATCCATAAACTTGTCCTTATAAAAGCTGTTGTACTCCTCGTCGGTAACGTCCTTTTTGCTCCGCTTCCAAAGGGGAACCATGCTGTTTAAGGTGTCAAGCTCGGTATACTTTTCGTACTCGGGCTTGTAATCATCTCCCGCGTCCGCAGGTCTTTCCTTTTCTCTGGTTTTCTCGCGGTACATTTTTATGGGATATCGCACGTAGTCGCTGTACTTCTTAACAATTCCCGAGATGCGGTAGTCCTCCAAAAACTCGCTGTAGCTTTCCTCCTCGGTGTCGGGCTTAAGCTCCATAATTATCTCGGTGCCCACCTTGTCCTTTTGAGTTTCTGTTATAGTGTACCCATCCGCGCCCGAGCTCTCCCAAATCCACGCTTCGTCATTGCCGAAAGCGCGGCTTATAACCGTAACCTTTGAAGCCACCATAAAAGCCGAATAGAAGCCGACGCCGAACTGACCGATAATATCAATATCATCGCTTTCGTTTTCGGTTTTGAAGTCCAGGCTTCCGCTCTTTGCAATTGTTCCCAGGTTGTTTTCAAGCTCGTCCTTGGTCATTCCGATACCGTTGTCCGAGAGAGTAATGGTTCTCGCATCCTTATCAAGGGTGATCAGCATTCCGAACTCATCGCCGCTGACCTCAACGGAGTTGTCGGTAAGCCCCTTAAAGCGCAGCTTGTCAATAGCGTCGCTGGCGTTACTGATAAGCTCTCTTAAAAATATCTCCTTGTTGGTGTAAATCGAGTTGATCATAAGATCCATGAGCTTTTTGCTCTCGGTTTTGAATTGTTTCTTTTCTGCCATATATATTTCTCCTTTTTTATAAAAATCTTCGATTTTTAAAATTTCTTTTATTATGCAGTGATTTACTTTTATGCTATTTCCATGTAATTTTATACAAATTTGATAATATTGCCTGTCGCCCGCCCCGTTGCGCTTGCCGCCCTCCTCCCCAAGCGCCGGGGCGGGCAGGGCTCCCGAAAAATCGAAGATTTTTGGGGATAGAGGAGCATATGTCAGCAAAAGCGCAGCCTTGCCGAGCAGGCAAGGTGACGCAACGATGACATAATGCGACGATGCGGCAATGTCGTCAAAGTCTTTATCAAAATTTTGTTGGGGTTTGGGGCGTGAGCCCCAATCGGTTTCCCCGGAGGGCAAAGCGACCCCGCCCGGGTCTGGCGGGCGGAACTGGGCTCGACGATAGATATACCAATAAAAGAATATAAATTATATGGGATAATTAGTAATATATCCACGCCTGCGCGCCTTACGTGTCGCCTGTAACCCAACATCTTTGATGTTGGGTTACACCCGACCTGCCGTGCTTGCATTCCCCGTTTTACGAACGGGGCGAATGGGCGTTCGGGAGACCGCCCACTACAACTTTAAAATATCTAACACTGTTAGGTATTCTAGCACAGGCGGAAAAGTTTGTCAATAGGATTTTAACAAAAAGATTACAACAGTTGATAATTCCCGCTGAAAATGGTATAATGAAAATATTAGATTATGCCATTAATATAGTAAGGGAAGTGTGAAAAATGGCAAAACCGGTTGTAAAGGAAAGACCTGTTTCCTATTCTTATACGGAGCAGGCGCATATGATTACATCTCCCGACCTTAACGGTTACGGCAGACTGTTCGGAGGTCGGCTCATGGAGTGGATTGACACGGTGGCAGGGATTGTTGCCCGCCGTCACAGCGGCTGCAAGGTTACCACCGCCATGGTGGACACCCTGTGCTTCCGCGCCCCTGCCTATCCCAACGACACGGTGGTCCTTGAGGGAAAGGTGACCCATGTGGGCAGAACCTCAATGGAGGTTTGCGTGCGCACTCTGGTTGAGGAGCTCAGCGGCATGAAGCACACCATTAACAAGGCGTATCTGGTAATGGTTGCTCTGGATGAGGACGAGAAGCCCACCGAGGTGCCGGGGCTTGTGCTCGAAACCGACGAGGAGAGAATGGAGTGGGAGCTGGCGGAACGCCGCAAGGTGCTCAGGGATGAGCGCAGGAAAATAAATGCGGGTTAGAGCTTCCGGGTGAGGGTGTTTATATGAACAAACAAATGGCGCGCAGAATACCTAAGTTTGAAATATCTTTTATGAATATTTTCTGCGCGATGTTAGTGATTTTTATTCACTGCGCCTCCGTCCCCATTGGGGAAACAGGCGTCGGTGAGGCAATATTTGACAGAGTATTTATACCGTGGCGGTTCAGCTCCTTTGTGGTGCCCGCGTTTATTTTCATGAGCGGCGTTAAGCTGTTTCTGACCGACAGACGGATTAACTATCCTAAATTTTACAGGGGCAGAATAAAACGGGTAATCATTCCCTATATGCTGTGGGTGGTTATATTCATGATGTTTTTCGTGGATCATCACTACTTTGAGTTCTCTTGGGATCGTCTTGTTCATTCATGGCTGCGGGGTGACTTGGTAGGGCATTTTTACTTTGTTATTATAATAGTTCAGTTTTACCTGCTGATGCCGCTGTGGAATTTTGGGCTCAGGCGGGTTAATCCGGCTGTGGGAGTGGCATTTTCGATTTTGGTCTCGATTGTGTTCGGCTTTAATCTTCACAATATGTTGAATGTGATCGCTCCCGCCTATGAGTTTGAGTACGGCGACGTGATTTTTACAAAGTATTTATTCTATTGGGTTTTCGGCTGCTATGTGGGAATGAATTACAAGACCTTTAAGGAAATGGTCTTAAACAAAAAGGCCGCCGTCACCGTATTGTTTTTAATGTCGGCGGTTCTGGATATTTTCCTTGCCTATGAGACGTTTAATACCACCGCAGGCTGGATGGAGGAAGTACATATTCTGTATTGCACATCGGCGATTATCTTCTTCTTTATGGTGTTCAGCCTAATCTGCGAGAAAAAGAAGAAGATATCTTGGTTTACAAAATGTTTAGATTCCGAGAGCTACAACATATACCTGTCCCACTGCCTGGTTATATTATGGCTCAATGACTATCTTATAACAGAGCGGGGAATAAGCGATTTGCCTACAAGGTTTTTGTATGTTTCCCTTGCGGCTTACATAGTTCCGATTTTGTTCTGGATGCTGTGGTGGCTGATAAAGCAGGGATTTGGATTTGTGAGTAAGAAAATCAGGAAAAAGGGTTAAAATAATTACAGAAAGGTTTTGATATTATGAAATATGTAAAGAGACTAGCTGCTGTATCGGCGGCTGCTGTTTTGGCGGTTTCGGCTCTCAGCGCCTGCGGCAGCAGTGAGCAGGCAACAACCTCGGAGCCTGTCGCTACAGATAACGTGCTGACAGCTAAGTACGGCGACTATGTAAAGTCATACACCTCTGAGGTGACTGATTTTATTGACGGCGATATGGATTCGATTTTAAACGGCGTTGCGGACATAAACGACGCAAATTACGGCGAGTGGAAGGCGCTTTATGAAAAAGGCTATGAAAATGCGAAACGCTGGTATAACGAGCTTAGTGCGGCGCAAATGCTGTGCGGTGAGGACGACATGGAGTTTCATCAGGAGCTGACCCAGACGGTGGGCACGCTGTACAAGATTATGGAGGGCTTTGAGGACAGAGTTGCGGCAGCCGATAACGGAGACTTTTCGGAATTACACTCAAAGGCGGCGGAGTATAAGGACGCAGACACTATTATCCATTCCATGTGGGAAAAAGTGTTAGTTGACGCGGACGAAAAATTTTAAAATAATACTTGATTTTTAGGAAAATATAAGTTATAATCTAGAGAGATGCCTCTTATGTTTGGGAGGCGGTATGGTTTCCTGTCGGAACCTATTTAATAGGAATTGAAAGGAGTTAATTATGGCAAATCAAGTTACAAAAGATACAATTATTATGGACGTTTTGAGAATGGATCCGGGCACTGCGGATTTCTTCCTGCAGATTGGTATGCACTGCCTGGGCTGCCCTTCATCAAGCGGCGAGAGCATTGAGCAGGCTTGTATGGTGCACGGCGTTAGCTGTGACGAGCTTGTCGACAAGATTAACAGTTATTTGGCGTCAAAGTAATTAAGATTTAATATTTTTTTAGAAATTTGTAAAAAGATATTGACAAACAGACTGTGATTAGTTATAATAGTCGCTGTCTGTTTGTGTTTTGCCTGTATATAGGAGACAAAAATGGATATAAATGTAGCGTCTGTTAAGAA
Organism: uncultured Eubacteriales bacterium; assembly: GCA_958352815.1. Classification (GTDB taxonomy): domain Bacteria; phylum Bacillota; class Clostridia; order Monoglobales; family Monoglobaceae; genus Monoglobus. The sequence goes on along the minus strand of CATWQA010000017.1, from coordinate 5,065 downwards.
TTATGAGGGAAAGGCTGTTCCCATCGACTGTGAAATAACCATTCCCGGCGACCCTGAGGATGATTTTAGGATTGTCTCGCCCGTTAGGCTTAAAGGGGAGCTTAGGAACTTCGGCGGAACCCTGGAGCTTGATCTTAAGGGTGAAGCGGAGCTTGTGTTTGTGTGCGACAGGTGTGCGGAGGAGTACGAGCGCACAGTTGAGTTCGACATAGAGGAAAGGTTTAAGGAGCAGGGAGCTTCTGATGAAGATACCGAGAACCCGGATGTAATTTATTTTTCGGGAGACGTAATCGGCCTTGACGAGCATGTGTATTCCAACTTGGTTGTGAGCCTGCCCGGAAAGCATTTGTGCAGCGAGGACTGCAAGGGAATTTGCCCCGAGTGCGGAAAAAACCTTAATAACGGAAGCTGCGACTGCAGCAGAGATGTGACCGACCCTCGGTTTGATATTCTTGACAGTCTTAACTTGAATTAGTATATATTAATATAGTAGAAAATGCAGCATTTTGCTGTTTCATAAATTCACAATGAATTGGAAAGAGGTGTGATACAAATGGCAGTACCAAAGGGAAAAACATCTAAAGCAAGAAGAGATAAGAGAAGAGCAAACTGGAAGCTTACCGTACCCGGTATGGTAGAGTGCCCTCAGTGCGGAGCTTTGAAGCTTTCACACAGAGTATGTAAGGCTTGCGGAACCTACAAGGGCAAGGAAGTTATTTCTGTTGCCGACTAATTTTCGCAGTGCTGCGCCGTGTTTATTGTGCACGGCGTTTTATTTTTGTCAAAATCAAAAATATGATGGGGAGGACTATTATGAAAAAAATAGTATCACTTATACTTTCAATGGTAATGGTCATAGGCTTTGCGCCTCAGGCGTCCTTTGCGGCGCCGGGAGGCATCGGCGGTCTTTGGGAGCTTGTCAACCTTACAACCGAGGGAGAGAACGGAACGACGGTAAGCGAGGGCGACGAAATATATTTTGATGATGAGCTTACTGCCAAATACAAGCTCACTTTTCCGCCCGATGATGGGATTATTGTAGATGACGGAAATGATTATATTGAAGAGATAGTTATGCCTACAAATCTCGTTTTAAGCGATTCAGACGGAGAACATGAGATTTCCGTTGATGAAGATGGAACGGCTATACCATACGCTTCAATAATAATCAATGGAAACAAGGCAACGTTTAAAATGACGGCAGAGCAAAAAAAGCAGTTTTTGAGCTTTATAGAAGAAGGAGCCGAGATAGACGCCGAGGTTTATTTTATCTGCAAGCTTGACGAGGACGCAGTCGGCAACAAAGAAACGGTTACGCTGGACATCAGCGCTACGAAAACGGTAAATATTACCGTGGGCGACAACAAGCCCGCTCCTGCCGATACGCCGCCGGAGATTGTCAGCAAAGACGGCGTATACTATGACGGTATTATTACGTGGACGGTAAAAATCAAAGGTAATGGCGGAATGAAGCAGGTATCTCTTGCCGACACCCTGGACGAGTATCAGACCTATGTTGAAGGCTCATTCCAAATAGACGGAGATGACAAGACGGTATCAGTCACGGCTTCGGATGAGGGTGTATAAACTCTTACATATGATTTTGGCGCCACGGACGGTATTAAGGCAAATACCGAGTATGTTATAACATATAAAACAAAGACTGCCGACAGCGTTTATTATGACGGCGAGGACGAAAAGACGTTCAAAACCGACGAGACAGTCATTAGCAACACGGCAAGACTTTTGGACAGCGAGGCAGACAATATAGGAGAAAAAACAGCGGAGGTGCCCGTTAAGCCCGAATGGGTGATTAAGGACTACAAGCTGGAGGGCAACACTATTACGTGGACGCTGGAGATTATGCCTAATCAACGCTCGGTAAGCTCTGTGACGGTGCATGACCGATACACGAAGTTCTTGGAGCTGCAGGGTGAACCTCGTATTATATCAGGCTCGGCAACACTGAGCAATACGGCGGTTGTTCCTTCATCTGTTGATGGTTATATGGAAATGTCCTTTGATTTAACGGGCATTACAGACGCAGTTAAAATTGAATATGTGACAGAGGTTGACGCGGACTATTTCAAAACCGGCGGCATTGAGCTTGGAAACACCGTTTGGCTTACAGTTGATTTTGGAGACGGCCACGGTGAGTATGAATTGCCTGAGTTCAAGAAAAATGCCGAAGTGCCGTCAAATCTTATCACAAAAAAGAGGGTAAAAACCAACTACGCAAGCCATCAGATTAGCTGGAGAATAACCGTAAACGGAAATGAAACCGAAAGCAACCGCACAGACTTTGATAAAATAGTCGTAAGAGAAAATCTGAGCAAGGGCAGGGGCGGCAGCCCTACAAAATTTGTGTCAGCTCAGTGTATCAGACCTGACGGAACCACTGATGACAGTATGACAATAAAATATTATACATCGGACGATACTGAAACCATGGACAAAGATGGGGCGGCTTATGTAATATTTGAAATAATCGGTTCGGGCACGGAGACAAGGTATATAGATGTTGTCACCGAGCTTACCAATCCCGATGTTTACGGTGTTAACAAAAGAACAACCATATACAATTATGCCACGATTACAACAGACAGCGTATATGGTACAAACAGAAATTTACCATCAGATGTAGAGGTTAACGCAACTGCCTCATATACCAGTAAAATGCTTGAAAAAACTCTTGTTTCATATAACTATGAAACAAAGACGGCGTCATGGAAAATTGTTGTGAACCACAACGAAACTGCACTGACGGGCGTTGAATTGACGGACGATATGCCTACCGGTCTTACTCTTGATACAAGCAGCGTCATGCTGGGGGAAACATCCCTTGCGGATGACGGCAGAAATCAGAGCACCGAAAAGCAGCTCCGGATTACAGATACGGACTTCTCAAGCGACTGCGAAAGCACGGTCTACTTTGATACTTTTGTTGATACCGATGTTATCAACGAAGGTCAGTTAAAGACGAAGCCACAGACCACTGTGACCAACAGCGCTAAGCTTACATACACGGATCCCGGCACAGGCAAAGAGGAGATTGTAACGTCAAGCGAGGATTGCGTTATTGAAAATCCCATGGGAAAAACCTCTTCCTATGACAAGGATTCAGGAACCATAACCTATACCGTAAAGCTTAACAGCGCGGGAATAAAATATTCCGACGGTAATACTATCACGCTTACAGACGCTCTTGACAGTCAATGCGGCGTATGTCTTGACGTTGCGACAATATGCGTATACAGAGGAGTTGTCGGGGAAGACGGCGATATAACAAAGGGCGCTGAGAAGCTTAATTATTCTGTTTTATACAACAGAAAAGCCGAGTCCGATTTAGGACTTGACGCAAATTCCTTTAGGCTCACGGTTCCCGACAGCACACCCCTGTATATAGAATATACGGTCGATATAGTGGATACGACAAAGTCCGCTTACCAAAATAACATAACCATCGACAACACGGATGTTACTGCTTCAAGAAGACAGAGCGGCATCTCAACCGAAGGCGGCGCAACCGGTACGCTCAGCAGAAAAGGCTCTATTACCCTAACAAAGGTAAACTCCAAGGACGAGGGCACAAAGATTAAGGGCGCGGAATTTGAGCTTTATCTTTTAGACGAGAGCACCAACCCTGCTACCGAAACGTTCTTTGATAAAGGGACAACAGATGAAAACGGTCAGATAAAGTTCACCCTGTTAAATGCGGACAGAACATATAAATTGGTGGAAACAAAGGCTGCGGAGGGATATTTAAGCGATGCCGACAGCTTGTACAGCGGTACTGTTTATGTAGGAACCGGTGATGCGAGAAATGTTGTTCTTGAAGCCATAACAAACGCTCCTCTCCTGCGGGTATACTATAACGGAAACGGCGGAACAACAAACGTTACCGACTCTGTGGGATACGAAAAGAACGAAAATGTATCTGTTAAAGCTCCCGACGCAGACGGTGCTTCAACGACAAAAGCGGGCTATGATTTTGTGGAGTGGAACACTGAGCCGGGCGGCGGCGGAACAGCTTATAACGGCGGCGATACGTATCCGAACATTCAGGAGGATACAACCTTCTATGCTCAGTGGGAGCCCGCAATAAACGGTTCCGTATATAAGGTAAAGCACTATTTGCAGAACCTTGACGGCGAGGGATATACCGAGTTTGAGACAGAGGAGCTTCCGGGCACGGCTGAGGAAACTGCCACAGCTGAGCCAAAGGCATATGAGGGCTTTACCTTTAACGAAGATGTTGAGGGCACAGTTATCAGCGATATTATTAAGGGCGACAGTACAACAGTGCTTAAGCTCTACTATGACCGCAATAAGTATAATGTAACCTATGACGGAAACGGCGGCACAACTTCTGTTGCGGATGAGAACAGCCCATATTACCATGGCACGACAGTTACCGTAAAGGATCAGGGCGATACGGCAAAAGAGGGCTATACATTTGTAAATTGGAATACGGATCCTGATGGCAATGGTATCACATATAACGGGGAAGGTACGGCGACCTTTGTGATTGAGAAGGACACAACTCTATACGCGCAGTACCGCCCCAACACCGACACACTGTACAGAGTTGAGTATTACCTTGAAAATCTTGAGAAAACAGGCTTTGACATTGACGAGAGCGCAGGCTACACCGACGCAGGAACCACCGACACGGATGCAACGGCTGAGTTAAAGACCTTCCCGGGCTTCACTCTTGATGAAACTGTAAGCGGTTCAATGCTCAGCGGTATTATAGCAGGTGACGGAAGTCTTGTTCTGAAGGTTTACTACACGAGAAATACCGACACAAAGTACAAGGTTGAGTATTACCTGCAAAACGTTGACGGTACAGAGTATGAGATAAACAACGAGGCAACAGAAAATCTTGAGGGCATAACAGGAGCAACTGTAACAGCAGAGGAAAAGACCTTTGAACACTTTGAGTTGAACAAGGGCGCAGAGGGAACGCTGGAGACCTCCGAGATTGCTCCTGACGGCACAACAGTGCTAAAGCTCTACTATGACCGCAATAAGTATAATGTAACCTATGACGGAAACGGCGGCA
>CATWQA010000016.1 GCA_958352815.1 uncultured Eubacteriales bacterium | reverse complement strand
ATTCGTTTGCATACGGGCACAGCCAGACCCGGGCGGTGTCGGTTTTCCCCTTCGGGGAAACCGATTGGGGCTACGCCCCAAACCCCAATATATACTGTTGCTGCACAGGCGGGAAAATGCCTGCGCAGCAGGCACAAACTCGCAAAAAGTCGAGAGACTTTTTGCGAAGAGGAGCAAATGCCCGCAAAAGCGCCGACTTGCCGAACAGGCAAGTTTAGCGATGAGGGCATATTGCGACGTGGCAAAGCCTTTATCAAAATTGTTAATATCATAGAAATATTATAGAAGGGTTATAGGGAGCGTAACGCAATGTTGCGCTCCCTTTTATCTTGACATTTGCAATAATTGTTATATAATATTATTAAATATTATGCAGGGGTGCTTATTTTGAACAAACGTATTTTTGAAAAAACCGCTCCCGAAAGGGTTAACATTAATTCGGACAGGATAATTAATTTTTTAAACAGGCTTGAAAAGGACGAGCTGGATATGCACAGCGTGCTTATCCTCCGCAGCGGAAAGTTGATTTGCGAGACATACTATGCCCCGTTCACCCGTGAGACGCTGCACAGGATGTTCTCGATTACAAAGAGCCTTGTTTCTGTTGCTGTAGGAATATTGGCGGACGAGGGGAAAGTCAACCTGACAGACCCAATCACCCGCTATTTTCCCGAATATGAACCGAAAGAGGGTTTCCATCCGTATATAGCTGAGACAACGATTTTGGATATGCTGATGATGACAACTCCTCATAACGGCACTACTTTTGACAAATACAGAAGCTATGACTGGGTTGAGACCTTTTTTGTTAAAACACCCACCCACCGTCCGGGAACCATATTTTCATATGACACAAGCGCCTCCCATGTTATGGCGGCTCTTGTTGAAAAAATAAGCGGCATGAGCCTGACGGACTTTGTCAGAAGCAAGGGTTTAAGCGATTTGGGCTTTTCCTATGAGGCGTACTGTATTCCCGACGGGTGCGGCGTAAGCCAAGGCGGGTCGGGGCTTATGGCAAGGCCGCTGGATATTATGGTTTTGGCTAACCTTGTCATGAATTACGGAGAGGTGAATGACAGGTGCATGGTGTCAAGCGAATATCTAAAAGACGCTACAAGCTATAAGGTACCCAATTTTGCCAAGGGCAGCTTTCTTGCGGAAATGCAGGGGTACGGCTACCAGTTCTGGCAGACAGGGTGCGGCGGGTTTATGATGTACGGAATGGCAGGGCAGCTTGCACTGTGCTTCCCGGAAAAGGATTTGATTTTGGTAACAACGGCGGACACAACCGACAGGAAAGGCGGAGTGCAGCAGATTATTGACGCCTTCTATGATGAAGTTTTTGACCACTTAGACGAGGATAACAGATTTGATGAGACTGCGTATTCCCGCCTTGAAAAGTTGGAAAAAAGCCGCAAAATTATGCCTCTTAAAAACTATGAAAATTACGATATAAATCAGACCTTTTACTTTGAGGATAATAACCCGCCCGGGCTTAAAGATGTTAGAATAATCACCAGCAAAAGCGGCGGCAAGATTATTATTAACAACAAGCAGGGCAGGCAGGTTGTTAAATTCGGGTTTAACTCATTTTTGGAGGGGAAGTTCGTAAACTATAACTGCCCCTACATAGCCTCGGGAACATGGGTCGGCAAGGACGTTTTGGTTGTAAAGGCGCACCTTATCGGCGAGTGCATAGGAAAGGTTATAATGCAGTTTTCCATGAAGAAGCAGGGAAGCCTGGCAGTGTTTTTCAGAAAAACCGAGGAGATCCTGTTTGGAGAATACTCGGGATTTGCCCAGTCGAAATAGGCCAATATTAACATTATGTTAATTGACTTTTACGGCGGTTTGTAATATACTTAATTAAGTTATAACTGATTAAGGACGGTTTTATATATGAAAAATAAAATTTTGATTTTCTGCCTGGCGGCGGTTTTGTCGGTTGTCATGCTCGGCGGATGCGGCGGCAACAAGGCTGCCGTTTCGGGGGAGCTGAAAGAGGACGCCTCTGCCAAAAGCGGCGTTTCTGAGGAGCAGGCTCCTCAAGATGAAGGGGCAGAGGCTGAGGCGGAGAACCTTGCCGATGACGTTATAGCGGTGGTAAACGGTGAGGAATTAAAGAGCGAGCATATCGGGTATTATATTTATAACAACGCGGTAATACGGATGTATAAAATCGACTCGGACACATCTGCGGATGTTTCGGCGTTTGACTGGTCTGCTTCGGGAGAGGACGGCAGGCCTCTGTCTGAGATAATCACTGAGGCGGCTATTGATGACGCTATAAATGATTTGGTGTTCAGGCAGATGGCGGAGAAGTCAGGCTATTCGGTTGAAAACGCGGAGAAAGAGGCAACCGAGCTGGTTAAAGGGGCTCTTGACAGCAAGGGCGAGGAAGACTTTAACACGGGCATTAACATGATAGGCATCAAGAATATGGACGACTATATAAATGTATACACAAACATATCCGTATTTGAAGATGTTGCAGAGGAGTTTCAGACAAACCCGAGCAAGTATATAAGCGACCCTGAGGTTCTTAATGACTACAGGGGAACCAAGGGCGCGTCGGTGCAGCATATTTTAATACTTAATGACACCGATAAGGGAGACGCCCTTGCGGTGGCGGAGGAGGTTGAAGCCAGAGCCAAGAGCGGAGAGGACTTTTTAAGCCTGATGAGAGAGTTTAATGAGGACACAGGCGAAAAGGAGACGGGCTATACATTCCCCGAGGGTGAAATGGTCAAGGATTTTGAGGACGCAGCGTTTGCATTGGAAATTGGCGAGATTGACGGCGTTGTTAAGTCGGACTACGGCTATCATGTTATAAAGCGTATTTGCGGAGCTTATGAGCTTCAGAACTATTGGCGGCAAAATTCAGAGGTTACCGTTGCTCAAAATGCAGCGGAGCTGGCGGATTTCAACGGCGTTATCAGCATGATTAACGACGCCAAAGCCAAGGATTTAAGCGAATAATTTAGAAAATATATATATTTGCGGAAAGGTATGTGAGAGTTATGGCAAAGGAAACAAATAAGGTTTTGGTTGAGATGAAGAACGGGGATACCTTTACTATAGAGCTTTATCCTCAGTTTGCTCCCAAAACCGTTGAAAATTTCAAGAAGCTGGTGGGAGAGGGATTTTATAACGGCTTAACCTTCCACAGGGTTATTGACGGATTTATGGCGCAGGGCGGCTGCCCTTTGGGCAACGGCACAGGCGGCAGCGATGAGAAAATCCCCGGTGAGTTCAGGCAAAACGGATTTTTGGACAACACCCTCAGTCACACAAGAGGCGTGGTTTCAATGGCGCGTTCCATGAGCCCCAATTCGGCAAGCAGCCAGTTCTTTATTTGCTACGGTGACGCAGCCTTCCTTGACGGACAATATGCGGCATTCGGAATGGTTGTTGACGGAATGGAGAGCGTTGATAGGTTCCTTGAAACTAAGCGTGTAGGTCCCGAGGGCGGCACTCCCGTTGCGCCCATTATCATCAGCAGAATGAGCTTTACGGATTAATGACGGATTTTAATATATCCGTCCCGCCGCAGGTGCAAGCAGTTGTTGAAAGGCTGAACGACCGAGGTTTTTCGGCGTATGCCGTGGGCGGCTGCGTCAGAGACAGTCTTTTGGGAACAGAGCCCAAGGACTGGGATATTACCACCTCGGCGACTGCCTGCGAGACAAAAAATGCTTTTCCCGATTATGCGGTTATTGAAACGGGAATTGAGCACGGAACGGTTTCGGTTATAATCGAGGGCAAGCCCTATGAGGTGACTACCTTTAGAACAGAGGGGGGCTACAGTGATAACAGGCACCCTGACTTTGTGGAGTTTGTCAGCGATGTCAAAGAGGACTTGTCTAGGCGGGATTTCACGGTCAACGCCATGGCGTATGACTGCAAAAATAATAGGCTTATTGACTTGTTCGGCGGAGCCCGGGATATTGAGAACCGAGTTATCCGCTGTGTGGGCAATCCCGAGCTGCGGTTTAAGGAGGACGGGCTGAGGATTTTAAGAGGTCTGAGGTTTGCGGCTGTGCTGGGCTTTTCTGTTGAGCCTGAAACGGCTCTGGCAATGAAAAGATGCAAGGGGCTGCTTAAAAACATATCGGCAGAGAGGGTTTTCTCCGAGCTGAAGCAAGCTCTGTGCGGCAGGGAAGCTGAAAGTGTTTTGAGGGAATTTAGAGAGGTTTTTGCCGAAATAATTCCGGAGCTTAAGCCTATGTTTGACTTTCCTCAGAACAACCCGTACCATTGCTATGATGTATGGGAGCACACTTTACACAGTCTTTCAGCCGTGCCCGAGGAAGCTAATTTGCGCTTTACAATGCTTTTCCACGATATGGGAAAGCCCCAAACCCACTCGGCGGAGCGAAAAGATAACGGTGAGATTATTGACCACTTTTACTCCCACGAGAAGATTTCGGAGCAATCGGCAAGAGAGGTTTTGGCAAGGTTAAAGTCTGATAAGGAGCTGCGCCATACAGTCGCACTGCTGGTTAAGAACCACGGGATTGATATTCAGCCCTCAAGGCGGATAATAAAAAGACGGCTCAACAAGTTTGGCGAGGAGATTTTGCGGAAGCTCATAACAGTCAAAAGAGCCGATGCGGCGGCGCAGTCTTTGCTCTGTCGGAGAGAGCGGCTTAAACAGCTCGATGAGGTTGAGGGGCTGCTCAATGAGATTATTGCGGAGGACGAGTGCTTCAGCATAAAAAATCTTGCCATAGACGGAAATGACGTTATTGCTCTGGGGTTCTCGGGGCGAGATGTGGGCGTTATTTTAAACAAGACGGTTGACGAGGTTATAAACGAAAACCTGAAAAATGAGAAATACGAAATAATAAAATATATAATTTCTAATTTTTAAGCGTTTTATACTTGATTTACGCTGTGGTTTTATATATAATGTTTGTAGTGTGTTAAAATAAGGAGATGTTGTAATGGCTAAGAAATATTCAATCGGAATAGATTACGGTTCCCTGTCGGGCAGAGCCGTTTTGGTAGATGTTGAAAACGGAAAGGAAATTGCCACGTCTATACTGGAGTATCCTCACGCTGTTATGTATGAATACCTCCCGGACGGGGAAACAAAGCTCGGGGTTGACTGGGCGTTGCAGCACCCTCAGGATTATATTGACGTGCTTAAGACCACAGTGCCTGCCGTTCTTGAGGAGGGCGGCGTTGACCCTGCCGACGTAATCGGTATCGGAATTGATTTTACAGCGTGTACCGTTTTGCCCGTAAAGGCTGACGGAACGCCTCTGTGCTTCTTAGATGAGTATAAGTCAAATCCCCACGCCTATGTTAAGCTGTGGAAGCATCATGCGGCGCAGAAGCATGCGAACAAGCTCAACGAGATTGCGGCAAGCTCGGATAATAACTTCCTGCCGAGATACGGCGGAAAAATTTCCTCCGAGTGGATGATACCGAAGGCTTGGCAGATAGCGGAGGAAGCCCCCGAGATTTACGACGCTATGGATAAATTTGTGGAGGCGTCTGACTGGATAATATGGCAGCTTACGGGTGTTGAGACCAGAAACAGCTGCACGGCGGGCTATAAGGCTCTGTGGAGCAAGAAGGACGGCTTCCCGTCAAAGGAGTTTTTTAAGTCCCTTCACCCTAAGCTTGAGAACTTTGTTGAGGAAAAGATCGGCTGTGAGATCTCCCCAATCGGCTCAAAGGCGGGAGAGATAAGCGAGAGCGCGGCAAAACTTACGGGATTGAAGCCGGGCACGGCTGTTGCCGTGGGCAATGTTGACGCTCACGTGGCTTTGCCTGCCGTGGGAGTGACGACCCCCGAAAAAATGCTTATGATTATAGGCACGTCTACATGCGATGTGCTTTTAGGCAAAGAAGAAAAAATCGTTCCCGGTATGTGCGGCGTTGTTGAGGACGGAATTATTCCCGGTTATCTGGGCTATGAGGCGGGGCAGTCCTGCGTCGGCGACCACTTTGACTGGTTCGTTAAGACCTGCGTTCCCGAAAGCTATTACAGAGAGGCAAAGGCGCTGGGCATGAATATACATCAGCTGCTCAGAACCAAGGCTGATGAGCAGAAGCCCGGTGAAAGCGGCTTGCTGGCTCTTGACTGGTGGAACGGAAACCGCAGCGTGCTGGTTGACGTTGATCTGACAGGCGTGCTGCTGGGCTTAAATCTCCAAACAAGACCGGAAGAGATATACAGGGCTCTTATTGAGGCGACTGCCTACGGCAAGAGAATGATTATTGAAACCTTTAAGGAAAACGGTGTTCCCATTACCGAGCTGTATGCCGCAGGAGGAATTGCTCAGAAAGACGCTTTTATGATGCAGATATATGCAGATGTTACCAACATGAACATCAGAATAGCTGAGTCTGCTCAGGTTCCGGCTCTCGGCTCCGCAATGTTCGGCGCTGTTGCGGCGGGAAGTGAAAAGGGCGGCTATGACACAATCGAGGAGTGCGCAGAGCGTATGGGCAAGGTTAAAGCTCATTACTATAAGCCCATTCCCGAGAATGTAGAGATATACAACAAGCTCTATGAGGAGTATAAGACCCTGCACGATTATTTCGGCAGAGGCGAAAACGATGTTATGAAGCGTCTGAAAGATATAAAGAAGCAGGTAAAGGCCTAAAGGATAAGTTAGAAGAAAGAGGATTAGCAAATGTTGGAAGAATTAAAGAATAGGGTGTATGAAGCGAACATGCTTCTGCCCAAATACGGATTGGTAACCTTTACATGGGGAAACGTTTCGGGTATTGACAGAGATAAGGGCTTGGTTGTGATTAAGCCCTCAGGCGTTGAGTATGATGAAATGAAGCCCGAGGATATGGTTGTTGTAGACTTAAATTCGGGGGAGACTGTTGAGGGTAGCCTAAAGCCCTCCTCCGACACGCCGACACACCTGGAGCTCTACAGGAGTTTTAAGGATATAGGCGGCGTTGTGCATACCCACTCGTCCTACGGAACCTCCTGGGCGCAGGCGGGCAGAGATATTACTGCGTACGGAACAACTCACGCGGATTATTTTTACGGGGACATTCCCTGCACGAGAGCTCTGACAAACCGTGAAATTGAATATAACTATGAACTGAGCACCGGCAAGGTGATCGTGGAAACCTTTGAGCAAAGCGGCAAGGATCCAAACTCGGTTCCCGGCGTTGTTGTGTTTAACCACGCTCCCTTTACCTGGGGCACTGACCCCGCTAATGCGGTACATAATGCGGTTGTCCTTGAGGAGGTTGCAAAAATGGCGTACAGATGCGAGATTATTAACCCCAACGTGTCGCGCATGAGTAAGTATATTCTGGATAAGCATTATTACAGGAAGCACGGCGAAAACGCGTATTACGGACAGGATAATTGACGCAGGTGGCGCTATGGGAAAGTTTATAGTGTTTGAGGGTATTGACGGCAGCGGCAAGACCTCCCAGATTAATTTGGTGGCGGAGCAGCTTCGGGAGAGAGGCGAAAAGGTTCATGTCACCGCAGAGCCCACTGATTATGAAACGGGCAGATATTTAAGAAGAATACTGTCGGGCAGCGAAAGCGGCAGCAGCGACATATACCTGCAGGCGGCCTTGTTTCTGGCGGACAGGATTGAGCATATTACCCACCCGGAGCATGGAGTTAAAAAATACCTTGACGAGGGGTACACGGTTTTGTGTGACAGGTATTATTATTCCTCAATGGCGTATCAGGGTAAAAACAGCGGCTGTGACTTTGGCTGGGTTGAAAGCCTGAACCTAAATTGCCCTTCATTGATTAAGCCGGATGTTTGCATTTTTCTTGACGTAAACCCGTCAACCTGCAAGGAGAGAATAAGTTTAGCAAGAGACAATGTGGAAATATATGAAAAGAGCATTGAGCAAATGAGCAATATCAGACGCGGCTTTTTGGAAGTGTTTGATATTGTTAAAAGAAATTATGACCATAATATTATTATAATAAATGCTAACGGAAGCATGGAAAGTGTTACAAAGGAGATATTGAAATATGTATAAGAGGCTATTTACTTCGGAATCGGTAACAGAGGGACATCCCGATAAGATTTCCGATTTGATTTCAGACGCGATTTTGGACGCAATTCTTGAAAAGGACCCCAAGGCTCGTGTTGCCGTTGAGGTTACGGTTACAACGGGCTTGGTTTTGGTTGTGGGAGAGATCACAACCGAGACTTATGTGGACATAAAGGGGATTGTGCGTGAAACCGTGCGTGAGGTTGGTTACGACAGGGCAAAGTACGGCTTTGACTGCGATACCTGCGCCGTGCTTGTGGCTCTTGACGAGCAGTCCGGCGATATTTCCATGGGCGTTGATGATGACGGTGACGGAATAGGAGCCGGCGACCAGGGCATGATGTTCGGTTTTGCCTGCAACGAGACCGATGAGTATATGCCAATGCCTATTTACCTCTCTCATAAGCTGACCCGTCAGCTCACCACAGTGCGTAAAAATAATGTTTTGAACTATTTAAGACCCGACGGTAAGGCACAGGTAACAGTTGAGTATAACGAGGACGGTTCCTTTAAGAGGGTTGACGCTATAGTTGTGTCCACACAGCATAATGAGGCGGTGTCTCAGGAGCGTCTCAGAGAGGACATCAAGAAGTATGTTATCGACCCGATTATAGGGGACGACCTGAAGGATGAGGACACGACAATATATATTAACCCCACAGGCAGATTTGTTGTGGGCGGCCCCCAGGGCGACAGCGGCCACACAGGAAGAAAGATAATTGTGGACACCTACGGCGGATATGCAAGCCACGGCGGCGGAGCCTTTTCCGGCAAGGATCCCACAAAGGTTGACAGAAGCGCCGCTTATGCCGCAAGGTATGTAGCGAAAAATGTTGTTGCCGCAGGTCTGGCGGACGCCTGCGAAATTCAGCTTGCCTACGCTATCGGCGTCAGCAAGCCCGTATCTGTCAGGGTTGACACCAGAGGTACAGGCGTGATTAGCGATGAGGAAATCTCCGAAAAAATCATGAAGGTGTTTGACCTGTCCCCGGGCGGTATAATAAAGACATTGGACTTGCAGCGTCCTATATATAAGCAAACTGCGGCATACGGTCACTTTGGCAGGAACGATTTAGACTTGCCTTGGGAGAGAACCGATAAAGCAGAGGAGCTTAAAAAAGCGTAAATTTTTAGGGAAGCAGCAAACCTGCTTCCCTGTTGTATATGAAGGAGTAAAATATGTCCTACGATGGTTTTGTTACACACAGTGTTGTCCATGAACTAAGCGAAAAAATTCTGGGCGGAAAAATTGATAAAATATATCAGCCGGAGAGCGACGAGGTTGTTATGACTATAAGAACCTTCAGCGGCAATTATCGGCTGCTTTTGTCTGCCAGCGCGTCAAACGCAAGGGTTCATCTTACGACCTCAAAGCGGGAAAACCCCATGACGCCGCCTATGCTGTGTATGCTGATGCGCAAGCACCTGTGCGGCGGTAAAATAACTGCGGTAAAGCAGATTGATTTTGATCGAATAATAAGGATAGACGTTGAATGCCATAACGAGCTGGGCGACCTTGAAACAAATTCGATTGTATCAGAGATTATGGGTCGGCACAGCAACATAATCTTTATCGATGAAAACAATAAAATTCTTGACAGCGCCAAGCACGTTGACTTCACGGTCAGTGCGGTCAGGCAAATTCTGCCGGGATTTATCTACGAGCTGCCTCCCTCACAGGATAAGCTGTCCCCCGAAAAGTTTGACATGGTTGACTTTATGAACGGCTTTGCCAGGCAGGACGATGATATTCTGATTGATAAGTATCTGCTGAGCCAAATTATGGGCATGAGCCCGCTGATTGCAAGAGAAATTGTGCATAGGTTCAGCGGGCATACCAAAATCACCAAGGGTGAGGTTGACCAGGCGAAATTTGTTACGTTTCTTGACTCGTTTATTACGGATATGCTGGAGAATAATTACAGTCCATGCCTTGCCGTTGACGCAGACAGGAAGCCCATGGCGTTTTCCTGCACGGAGCTTACCCAGTATGAGGGGGCATACAGCTTAAAGCAGTCTCCATCGATTTCTCAGGTTATTGACAGTTATTATCTGACCCGCTCTGCACAGGAGAGAATGCGCCAAAAGAGCGCAAATATTCTGAAGCTGGTTCAGAATAATATTGACAGGTGCTCCAAAAAGCTGGCAATGCACAGAGAGAATTTGGAGAAGTCCAAAAATCGGGAGAAGTATAAAATCAGCGGAGACCTGCTCACCGCCAACATGTATAAGGTTAAGTACGGCATGGATAAGGTCGTGGTTGAGAATTTTTACGATAACAATTCAGAAATGACGATCCGTCTTGACCCGAGCCTTTCCCCGTCACAAAACGCCCAAAAATTTTACAAGAGGTATAATAAGGCGAAGGTTACCGAAAAGTACGCATTGGAGCAGATTGGTGAGGCGGAGGAGGAGTTGAAGTATTTGGAGACCGTTCTTGACAGTATTCAAAAATCCGAAACTCCCGGTGACTTGTCCGATATAAAGGAGGAGCTCAGAGAGCAGGGATATTTGCCTAAAACCCCCGCTTCAATCAGGAAGAGTAAGAAGAAGTCCCAAAAGTCAAAGCCCATGAGGTTTCTCTCCTCTGACGGATATGAAATCTTGGTGGGCAGGAATAATAAGCAGAACGATGAGCTTACGATAAGAATGTCATATTCAACCGATATTTGGCTCCACACCAAGGAAATCCCGGGCTCCCATACCCTTATCAGGACAAACGGAACAGGGACAGCTCCCGACGCCACAATCCTTGAAGCGGCGCAGCTTGCAGCATATTACAGCAAGGCGAAAAATTCAGCTCAGGTTCCGGTTGACTACACACAGGTTAAAAACGTTAAAAAGCCTAACGGCTCAAAGCCGGGCTTTGTTATCTACGAGCGCAACAACACTGTGTACGTCACTCCGAAGCTTATAGAGAGGGAGGAAGAGGTTTGAGTAAAACACTGTATGTATCGGATTTGGACGGCACATTGCTTGGCAGCAGCGTTAGAATTTCAGAATACACAGGGCGGGTTGTAAACGACTTTATTAAGAGCGGCGGCATATTTTCATATGCCACCGCCAGGTCTGCCTCAACCGCCTCCAAGGTGACCGAGGGGCTTGCGGGAGGCTTCCCCATAATCGTGTATAACGGCGTGTTTGTCATGGAAAACGGAAGCGGCAAGAGGCTGCTCTCCAATCTGTTTAACGCCGGCGAGGCGCAGGATATTTTAGCTCTTTTAATTGAAAGCGGAGTTTCTCCTATTGTGTACTCCTTGCAGGACGGCAGGGAAAAATATTCCTATGTTAAAAGCGAAGTAAATCAAGCCATGCAGGATTTTTTTGATAACCGAAAAGGCGATTATCGGGACAATCCTGTTGTGAGCAGGGAAATGCTGTGGAGAGGGGAAATATTCTATTTCACCTGCATAGACGATGAAAGCAAGCTGTTCCCCGTATACAGCCGAATTAAAGATAAATACAACTGCGTATATCAAAAGGATATATATACAGGCGAGCAGTGGCTTGAGATTATGCCCGAGAAAGCCACAAAGGCAAACGCCATACTGGGGCTTAAAGAGTATCTGGGCTGTGATAAAATAGTGTCATTCGGGGACGGATATAACGATATATCCATGTTTAAAATCTCTGATGAGTGTTATGCCGTGGAAAACGCGGTGGAGGAGCTTAAGCAAATTGCCACCGCCGTCATCGAAAGCAACGATAATGACGGCGTGGCAAAATTTATAGACAGCGTAAAAATATAGTCGACCCTGTGTTACTTATTATTAAGCTTAATGTTATAATATGAATTTCTGAACTTTGTGGGTGTTGTATTTTTGTGGTATTTGTAAAAATTTATAAACGCATTGGGCGATGAAAATTTTAAAACGCCGCTGATTTCTTTAACCGACATGGAGGTATTCAGCAGATAGTCGTTTGCCTTCATTAATATTAAGTTATATACCAGCTTTTTCAGCGTCATTCCGTATTGTTTAAAAACTATTCTCGATAAATGAGAAGCGCTGTAGCCGAACCGTTCCGCCACACTTTCGGCGGAGATGTCGGCTGCGGCGTTTATTCTTATCCACTCATATACATTGGAAGCTATCGGGGAGTTCTTAATATTCGGAGTTGTTATCTCGGTCAGAATATGAGCGAAAACAGATTCCTTCATATAGTCGGGAAAGCCGGGGCTTGAGCCATAATGTAAAAGCTCTTTAAATAAAGCTGTGTTTGTATAATTGTGGAGATAAAAAGTCTCCTTATGTTCCGTCTCGTCCCCGTCTCGGTTTAAATAAAAATGAACCCAGTAAAAGGACACCTCTCCCGAACTCTCCCTGTATCCCTTATGAAGTATTCTCGGACGCAGAACAACCACGTCACCCTTTTTCAGCTCATACCGTATATCCTCTTCCTGCAAATATACAACTCCCTTTACCATATATATCATTTCATATGTTTCTTTCACTGCCTCGCGATGGATCCAGTTCCCGTCAATTTGGAACTGTCCCATGGGGCCTAAGCTGATTTCCGTATTTCCCAATTTAATCATATCAGTTTTTCTCACTTTTTATCAAGTTTTTAGTATTGTCAAATTCATATATAAATTATATAATGATTACAAAATTAAGTCAAGTATTAATTTAAAATATAAAGTTAAATAGGAGGAAGAAATATGGGACAAAAAAGCTATATTTATGTAAAAAATAACATAAATTTTGATTTTGCAAAGACTGTGAGTTTGATTTTGATTTTTCTCACTTTTGTTTTAGTGCTGCCACTATCGTCCGTTTATGCCGACAGCTCATTTGATTTAATTTCTGAAAAGATGATTATAGACTTAGACAGTGCGGACTATTTTAACGGGGCTTCCCCCGTCGCCGGTTATTACGGTTCCGATAATAAAAATTATGTCTATGCAGGCGGCGGAAACACCTTATATGCAAACAAGGTTCCCTATAACGGAACAAAGATCAACGGTTATCAGGTTAAAACGGCCGTAAGTCAGATGATTGGAATAAGGGTTGGAGCAGGAGCCACAGTTACCGCCTATTTTGCTCCGGGAGGAGCGAACAGGTCGATATATATGATAGACAAGGCTGTCGCCTACGCTTCATGGGAAAAGCAAGGCGTTACGGTGTTCGCCTCGGCGAACGAGGAGGAAACAACCATCACCAACACGTTTGCAGAGGAGACAGATGTTTATTTCGCCGCAAGCGGTCCCTGCTATATCGGAGTAATTGAAGTGTCTTATCCGAACACGGGAAATGAAGTATGTCATTTCGCCATGGACGGCGGAGACTCGGGCTTAGCCCCTCAGGGCGACGTGTCCTATGTTCAGGGGATAGAGGGAAAGGGAGCATATTTAAACGGAGGATGTTTAAAGCTTGATAAGTACCCCCTGCCCGACAGTTACACGTTTTCCTCCTGGATCAAGCCGGAGCAGGCTGGAGATAACACAGAGTTGTTTTCTTTCGGTATAGACGGCGAAAACTATGTGTCCTTTTTGCTCAGCAACTCAAGCGGGCAATCGGTGTGGAAAATGTCAGTAAACGGTTCCGAAAAAAAGCTGACTATGGGAACGCCTTTTAAGCCTGATAAGTGGATGCATGTTGCGGTTACATACGAAAGTGAGAGTCGTAAAATTCAAATATACGTAAACGGCAAGCCGATGCTCTCAGATATTATAACTTTGCAAGCCGAGAGTTTAGCTGCGGGAGAGGAAAACTACATAGGTAAAAACTCGGGCGCTTTTAAGGGAGTAATAGACGAGGTCAGGATTTTTGACTATGCCATGTCAGAAACACAATTAGCGGAACTGATTTCCGAGGAAGCCCCTGAAATAGTTTCGGTGAATACCATAGAGATAACTGTTCGGGCAGGAGAGTCAGTTCTGCTCCCCCAAGAGATTGAAGTCTCATATGCAGGCGATTCAACGGGCATTGCTGAGGTTGAATGGGATAACTTTAAAACTCCTGATGTCGGCGGCGTTTATGAAGTATTGGGTACGGTAAACTTCAACGGTAAAACAGCCGAGGCAAAGGCTGTCGTCACCGTAAGCGACAGCTCAGACGACGGCAGATATTCGGTTGCTCAAATCTTAAACCTGAGCAACAGTGCAGGTATTAACCGTGTAAATGCGGATTTTAATATTCTCGCCGAGGAGGCGAATGCCGTTAGCGGGTATATAGCTCTGTACGACGGCGAGGAACGGCTGGTTTCTTTCAATACTGAAACCGTAAACACCGAAAGAGACAAATTGGTTAATCTCAACGTGTCTGCCGAAATACCGCAGACGCTGATTGATAATAAAGGAAAAGTGAAAATTATGCTATGGGAAGAGGAGACTCAAAAGCCGATTACGGAAAACATATCTTATGACCTGAATGAGCTCGTGGAGGGAGACTACGCAAACGCTGCCAACATACAGTTGGAGACGGGCAGCTTGTTTGAAGAAAGCGAGCAGATAGGTCTTGACTACCTGCTGGGCGTTGATGTGGACAGACTTTTGGCTCCCGAATACGAGGTGCACGGTCTTAACCCCCCCAACAACGCTTCTCGATATGCAGGCTGGGAAACCCAGACGGGCAACAAAACTCTTGCGGGGCACTCTCTCGGTCACTTTATGAGCGCTGCCGCTGTTATGTACAACGAAAATGGAAATACAGACCTGCTGAGTCGCCTGAACTATATTGTGGATAAGCTTGACGAGCTTCAGGAGACCACGGGAAGCGGCTATATCGGAGGCTGCAAAATCGACGCCTTTAACACCGCTTTCAGCGGAGTGCCTAACTGGACAGAGGGAGGGTACTGGGTGCCCTGGTACGGCATTCATAAAATATATCAGGGACTTATTGATACATACTATTACACCGATAACCCAAAGGCTCTTGAGGTCGTAAAGCGTTTTGCCGACTGGGCTGTTGAAGGTTGCTCAAAGCTGACCTACGGTCAAATGCAGGCAATGATAAGCGTTGAATACGGCGGAATGAACGAAGTTTTTGCCGAGCTCTATGAAATCACGGGTGAGGAAAAATATCTTGAGACCGCCCGCGGCTTTACGCAGGACTCTCTACTCACACCTTTGAGCCAAGGACGGGATAATTTGTCAGGCAAGCATTCCAACACCCAGATACCCAAGGTTATAGGCGCGGCGAAGCTCTATGAGCTTGACAATGAAAAATATGCCGACTATCGCACGGCGGCTGAGAATTTTTGGAGCTACGTTGTAAACGACCGTTCTTACGCAATCGGAGGAAACTCCATAGCTGAGCACTTTGAGGAATTGGGAGCCGAAACTCTGGGAATAAAGACCTGCGAGAGCTGCAACACCTATAACATGCTGCGCCTGACAGAGAAGCTTTTTGCCTGGAATTTGGACAGCAAGTATATGGACTACTACGAAACGGCTCTTTATAACCACATTTTGGGTCAACAGGACCCTGACACAGGCTCAAAGGAATACTTTATATCCCTGCTCCAGGGTCACCACAGAATTTACGAGGAAAAGTATAATTCCTGGTGGTGCTGCACGGGTACAGGTATGGAAAACCCCGCAAGATATACAAGAAACATCTATTACGAAAACGGGAACGACCTGTATGTGAACCTGTATATGCCAAACACATACTTATGGAAAGAAAAGGGATTGACCTTTAAAACGGAAACAGGCTACCCCTATTCCGATACAATAAAGATGACGGTAGTCGGCGGTGAGAGCGATGCAAATATTAAGCTCAGAGTTCCATCTTGGGCTGAAAGCGGCGCGACCGCAACAGTCGGCGGGGAGACATATACCTCGGGCAGCGGCTATATGGAAATTGAAAGAAGCTGGAAAGAGGGGGATGTTCTCCAAATAACAATCCCCATGAGCATTTCTATATACACCCAAAGAGCCGAAAACAGAATAGTATATAAGTACGGTCCAATTGTTTTGGGTTCGGAACGGGGTTCCGTAAGCGGCGTTGCAGGCGTTAAGGAGTATAACTCAAGAGAAAGGGACTTGGACAGTGTTGCGGTGGACGTTCCCTATATAATCACTGACGGAAAAAATCCCGCCGATATAATAGAGCCTGTTAATATATCGGAGCTCACCTTTAAGATTTCTGCAGCAAACAGCTCAGACGGACAGGATATTATACTAAAACCGTTCTTCGATATACATCATCAGTTTTATAATGTGTATTGGGACTTGGATAAGGAATCGGATACATACGAAAAGGCTTTGAATAAAATCACTGTTGACAGAACCGAGCCTGACGGCCAGCAAGATGAGCTGGCGCACGATATGGCGTGTGAGAGTTCTCACAACGGCAGCTTTGCATCCGGCACAAAAACATACTTTTGGAGAGACGCTTTCGGAACGGACAGCGCATATTTCAGCTACAGTCTCGGTGTTGACAATACAAAGGATAATTACCTTTATGTTAGGTACTGGGGCGATGATACCGCATTTGAGAGTGATGGGAAAACGTATAACAGACAGTTTGATATATTTATAGATGATATTAAGCTTTCAAGCCAAAGGCTGAACGCCGATAAACCGGGGACGTTTTTCGATGTATTTTATCAAATTCCGGCAGATCTGCTGAACGGAAAGGAAAGAGTTATCGTTAAGTTTGCACCCGAAAACAGTGATTGCTGTGCCGGCAGAGTTTTGGAAATCAGAACCACAACCGAAGCGCTGAGTAAATAATAAGTTTTAACGGATTTCTTCCCAAAGCAAAGGGACTGTTCCTCCAAGACAGTCCCTTTTGCATTTATCACAATTTCGGAATAACATCATAATATCAAACATAAATAAATTCTTCAATAATAATGAGGGGGGAGAAAAAGCGTTTAAGCTTTTTCGTAAGACCCGCTTAATCTTCCCTAACCTCCCCTATTCTGACTTAAACTATCCTACCCTAAAGCTATTCTTTCTTTTTCTTTAATATTTATTTTAATATTTTTTTATTTAATATAATATAATTTCTTTTACTATACTTTTATTTACTTTCTTTTACTTTACTTTACTTTGGGGATTACTGTATACATTAATTGAGTTTTTGCTGACAATAATCCCGATAAGCTGAGTTTATGCATACAAAAATCCCGCTCATGTGCCTATGAGTGGGATTAATGCCGACAAAAACTATTTACTTTATTTAAAATTGTTCCACGATTTTTCAAGAAGCTTGACGGCGTTTTCAATTTCTGCAATATTAAGACCGGCATAGCCGAACACAAAGGCATTTCTCTCGATTATGTGGTTTGGCTGAAGCAGAAACTTATTCATCTCAAAAATTTTAATCTCGTTTTGAATAGCCGCATTTGTAAGCTCTGCGCCGCTTACCTCACTGTCGAAAATTCCAATCATGTTCATTCCCGAGTCATAGTTGAGAAAGGTTATTCTGTCGCCGATTTTAGAGCCTTCTATGCAGCTCATGAGAAAATCCCGTTTTTCTTTCATTGTCTTGTTGTTGCGCTTGATCAGCTTATCTACCTGCCCGCTGTTCAGCAGATCCTGATAGATGGACTGTTCGAAAACGGTAATCAGCGGAGAATAGTATTCCAGCTTGCTGATAATTGCGTCGATTATGCCCTTTGGCAGCACCATAAAGGCAGCCTTTGTATTTGAAGAAATAGTGTAGTCGAGGGAGTCTATAAAGATGACGTTATTCCCTCCCGAAGCGGAAAAGATTGTATCATACCTCTCGGCGTTGTAATTTAGGTATCCGTCAGTTGCAACCTCGATTATATATTTATTGCTCCGGCACCACCGTGCAAGGCGCAAACGTTCTTCCTTTCCCATTCTGCGCCCGGTGGGAAGCTGGTTTTCGGGCATGGTAAACATTACGTCTATTCCGTGCTCGTCAAGAGCTTCGGGGGTTAAGGGCGAGGTCAGGGTAACGTCCACAAGCCTGATGTCCACCCCCAGATTTTTAAGCCAGATATACATTTTGTGGTCGGTGGGATTTTCAAAGCCGTATACCTTGTCTCTGCCGAAAATCATCACAATAACCGTCAGCAGATATTGAAGGCCTGCGCCTAGGAAAATGTCGCTTATTTGGCAGTTTATATTTCGTCTGTTTCTCAAAAACTTTGCAATCGCAATTCTGAAATCCATTTCACCCCGCTTATTGCCGTGTCGGCTTAAATCGGAGAACTTATTGTTTCTAAGCTGCCTTTCAAAGGACTTTAGCAGGATTGTGTTAATATTTATGGTCTCGCAGTTGTTATAGCTAAAGTTGTATGAGCAGTTTTTATTTTTCTCCCAAACAATATCATCATATTCCTCAATATGGATATTGGACTTAACAAAAAAGCCGCTCCTGTCAATGGTGATTGCGTAGCCTTCGTCCACAAGAGCTTGGTACGCATTGTTAACGGTTGTGGTGCTGAGCCCCAGTTCCTTTGCCAGAACCCTGCGGGAGGGCAGCTTCTGCATATTCTCATACTTGCCCGTTTTAATATCGTTTATAATAGCCATTTTGAGCTGGACGAACAGCGGAACCTTACTGTTCTTGGCAATAAAGCTGTACATTGACATTTAAGAACCTCCGAAAAATAATAGGCACTGCAACATGAAGCTTGTCACAGTACCTATTTATCACGTTACAATAAGTGTCTTAATATTATTCCGTTTCCTCAACGGTTGAATCGTTGTATGAAGCAGCCAGTTCTTCAATCTCTCCGCTTTCTTTCATCTCGGCGAGAGTTTCGTTGATAACGTCAAGGAGCTCTGTGTTGCCCTTCTTAACAGCGATTGCATATTCCTCGGCAGTAAATGCTTCAGGATCCTCAATAACCTTCAGACCGTTAGCTTCAGCCAGCTTCTTGCCGGTATAAGAGTCAATAACAACTGCGTCCAACTTGCCGTTCTTAACGTCCTGAACAACGTCAATACCTCTGTTTGCTCTGACAATGTTTGCATCGTCAAGAGCCAAATCCTCTGTTACGATGCTGTCCGCTGTGTAGCCCAGAACAACGCCGACCTTTTTGCCGTCCTTGAGAGACTCGGCGTTTGTGATGTCTGTATTGTCCTCTGCAACAACGATAACCTGCTCTGCAACATAGTAGGTATCGGAGAAGTCAACGTTCTGCTTTCTTTCCTCTGTAACCGTCATGCCTGCAACAGCCATGTCAACCTTGCCTGTTGAAACAGCGGCGATAAGACCGTCAAATTCCATATCTGAAACTTCGAGAGTCTTGCCTGCCTTCTCGGCGATCTTCAGCGCAATGGCAACGTCAATACCGTCGTACTTGTCGACCAAACCGTTTGTTGTTACAAACTCAAAGGGAGGGAAAGCTGCGTTTGTGCCCATGATGAGCTTATCGCTTGCTGATGTTGTTGTCTCGTCTGTTGCCGTCTCGTTTGGTTTTGTACCGCAGGCTGCCAGAACGCCGACGCTCAGCACGATTGATGTTGCAACTGCCAGTACCTTTTTCAGATTTTTGTTCATTTCAATCTCTCCTATTTTTATAATAAATTAATTTTTTTACAGAATTTTGCTGAGGAATGACTTGGTTCTCTCGTTTTGAGGCGAGTCAAAGAGCTTTGCGGGGGTGTTCTGCTCATAGACGATACCCTCGTCCATAAACATAACCCTTGAGGCGATTTCTCTTGCAAATCCCATTTCGTGGGTAACTACGACCATAGTCATACCGTTGTCCGCCAGGTCTTTCATAACCGACAGAACCTCGCCTACCATTTCAGGGTCAAGAGCGGAGGTGGGCTCGTCAAACAGCATAATTTCAGGGTCCATAGCAAGAGCTCTGGCGATTGCAATTCTCTGCTGCTGACCTCCCGAAAGCTGTGCCGGGAAGCTGCTTGCCTTGTCCTCCAGCCCCACGATTTTAAGTAGCTCCATTGCCCGCTTTTCGGCTTGGCTCTTTGACTGTTTCTTAACCTTTATGGGGGCAAGAGTTATATTTTCCATTATGCTCAAATGGGGAAACAGGTTAAAGTGCTGAAAAACCATTCCCATTTTTTCTCTTATGTGATTGATGTCTATTTTCGGGTCGGTAATATCCGTTCCGTCAATCATTATGTGTCCCGACGTTGGTGTTTCAAGCAGGTTTAAGCACCTTAAAAAGGTGGATTTGCCGCTGCCTGACGGCCCGATAACAACAACCTTTTCGCCTCTGTCAATAGTTTCGTTTATGTTTTTCAAAACATTGAGCTTACCAAAGCTCTTGTTGAGATTTTTTACTTCAATCATTGACATAAATACTTCCTCCTAAACCGTATTATCTCAAAACTATTATCTCTTATCGCCCTTTCTGAGCTTGTCTTCAATTTTGGATAATATGATTGTGAGAATTTTTATAATTACATAGTATATAACCGCACAGGAAAGCAGCGGCCACAGAAAATCATAAGTCATGGTCTGAACCTGTTTAGCCGCTCCCAGCAAGTCAACGTTGTTTACCATACCGATAACAGCCGTTTCCTTAATCAGCACAATAAACTCATTTGCAAGAGCGGGCAGAATATTCTTCATCGCCTGAGGCATAACTATGTACCCCATAGTCTGGGAACCCGACAAGCCAAGTGAACGGCCTGCCTCTGTCTGCCCTTTATCTATGGAAAGAATACCGCCTCTGATAATCTCTGCTATGTACGCGCCGCTGTTAATACCAAAGGCGATAAAGCCCACAATCCACGCCTGAATATGTACGCTGGCGAAGATAACGTAGTAGATAATCAACACCTGAACCATTGTAGGCGTGCCTCGGATTATGTCAATATAAATTCCCGCAAGCCACTTGACAGGCTTAAACTTGCTTAGCCTGCAAAGAGCCGCAGCAATTCCGATAACAAGACCGAGCAAAACGGCAAAGAGCGAGATAAGCAGAGTATACCCAAGACCGGACACAAACAGCGTCCAGCGATCGTTAATTATAAAGGTTGAATACAGTCCCTGCGACATAGAATTAAAAAAGTCCAATTAACTCACCAACTCCCTATACACGCAAAAGAGCGCAACTTTTTATATATAATACCAGACTTTTGAATAAATATCAAGCATTTGTTAAAAATTTTTTAATTTCATATATTTACACAAATTTTGAAAGGGTATATTTTGGAATTGTGTGCGCTTGATTGCTGTACTTTTAATATTTGTTTTGGAATGCAGGCAATAAAACGAGAGGTGATACAGAAATATTGCGAACTGGTATTTTAAAAATTATACAAATCTGGCTATTGATTTTGTCTGTGATTATGTTATTATATATATAAATACTTATCAGATAAGGAGGAGAAGAAATGATAAGAAGAAACATAAGTTTGGTTTTGATTATTGCAATGTTGCTTTCGACCCTTTCAATAAACCTTGCATATGCAGAACCAAGCGATGAGCAAGGGGACGGCGCCGTTTTGGCGGCGGCGGTAACCTTAACGGTTGACAAAAACGCAGCTGCGGACGACACCACATTTAACACAATCCGTGACGCGGTTGCAAAGGCAAAGGAACTTAATCCTCAGTCTGAAGCGGACAGGGTTACGATTAACGTAAACCCTGGCGACTATGAGGAGCAGGTTAAGATTGTGGGTATGAAGTATCTGACCCTAAGGCAGACTCCGGACACAGACGGGCAGGTTGACCTGCACTGGTATTACTGCACAGGCTATTGCGCAGGGGACTGCGACCTTGACGGTAACTACAATCCGCTGCTTAACTGGAATGATTCTCGCACATGGACGGGTTACAATGACGCAGAAAACGGTACGAATGTTGAAGAGGACTTTACCGTATATAAGCTCGGTCAGTGCCTCAACAAAGGCGACGTTGTAAATTATTATACAAGTGACGGTCAAGCTCACAGCGTAACTATCAGCGGCGATCACAAGCATATCGGCGACTTTGTTGATCAGGCGGCGCTCTTTATTGACGATAATTCCAGCGATATTACGGTTGAGGACTTCAACATAGTAAACTCTATCCCCGTTATGGTAACGGAGGGCGAAAAGAGAGTCGGCGTTGCTTCTCAGGAGTGCAGAAACGCGGATCACGCAACGGAGTATGTTCTTCCGCGCCGTGATAATCTGACTGTTTGCAGCGAAAGCACAGCGCCCGCTGCCTCCGATGCGATTAATAAAGCATTTGCAATCGAAGATGACGCATCTAAGGTAAAGGCTCTTGAAGCTCTTACAAATTTGACAGCTGAGCAGAGCGCATATCTTGCACGCTCCGACAAGTACAACGAGCGCGGTCATGCGATTGCATTTAACGGCGACAGGATTATCTGTAACGGTATCAGAGTAAGAGGTAATCAGGACAGTATCTGGGTCGGCACAGGCAGAATGTACTTTAAGGACTGCAATCTCATCGGCGGAACTGACTATATCTACGGCGATGCTTCGGTTGTGTTTGATAACTGTATGCTTGGTGCAGAGGGTATGACAAACAAGAGCTACGGCGCAACAGTAACGGCGGCAAACCATGACGCAAACAACCCCTACGGATATTTGTTCTGGAACTGCACGCTGTATAACGTGCTTGACAATATCGGCACGTCAATGCTTGGCAGACCCTGGAGACAGGCGGCGCAGATTACGTTCTACAAAACAAAGATTGATGATACCAAAGAGGTCGGTGCAAGCGCAGCGGGTATTGACAGTGTCGGCTGGAGAGATATGTCAGATAATATGATGAATCTCGCCCGTTTCTATGAATACGGTACATATAACGCCAGCGGCAAGGCTGTTGACACAAGTGAAAGACTTGTAAACGAAAGCGTTGAAAAAGGCGGAACAGGCATGGGCAGCGTGCTTGATGAGTGGCAGATACTGGAGTTCAACCCCAGGAACTACTTCAACAACAGCTGGCAGCAGGATACCAAGGGCAGATCCGAATGGGATCCCATGAACTTCAGCGCAGAGCTTACAGAGGTTGACAAGGCGATTGCAGAGACAACCATCACTATCCCCGAGAGCGAGGAGACAACCTTTGACCTGCCCAAAGCTCCCACAGGAATTGAATTTAAGTGGGAGTCTGCTTCAACAAACGCAGTTGTAAGTCAGGACGGCACGAAGGTTACGGTAACCCGTCCCGCGGCAGGAGAGGCAAGCATTGAAACAAAAATAACTCTCTACGCCATGAACACCGCAACAGGCGTAGGCGATAAGAAGGAAATCCCTGTTAAAATAACGCCCACTACCGACACAACAAATGTATATACTGTTCCCGTCACGATTAATCAATCTCTTGACGGAGCAAATACGTACGCGATCACGCTGACAAAGAACGGCGCGCTCATCAAATCGGTAAATATTGATGTGACCGGAAAGACAACAACCGCCACGCTGGAGAATATTCCTGTGGGTACATATGACGTGAAAATTGTTTCCACAAGCGACGACTTTACCATAACATCACCGGAAAACGGCGTGACAACCATAACGGGGACAAAAGGCGAAAGTGTTCCCCTTAACATCACTTCTCAAAAGATTGTTGATAAGACGGTTGATCTTGGAATTAAGTACAGCTCCACTGAGGGCTTTAAGTCCTATGATCTGATTGATCTTGCAAAGAAGGCGGCAGGCGATGACGAGGTTGCAAACAGCGAAATCATAACCGTGGCATACAAGATGAACGTTACGCCCGGAACAAGCGGCAACAGCTTTATTGATATTCTTTCAACCGAACCTGAATCGAGCTTAAAGACAAGCGGCGTAAATTCAAGATTTATTCTGGGCAAGCTGGGACACTGGAATCAGCTTGACATGGTAGATTCAGCCCAGTCGTACAGCGGTTCGTCAAACGGTGATGACCAATGGCTCAACGCTTGCGGTAAGTTCGCGGCAGGCACTCCGTCTACAGCATATGTAACAATAAACTATAAGACAGAGACGCTTTCGGCTGCCGGTGAGGGTTCAAGTGCGTATAAAGAATACACCTTCGCAACATTCCCCTCAAACTATGAAAAGGGCAAGCTCTATATGGGCGTGTACTCAGGCAGCGAAACATACGAGATAACAAACGTAAAGGTTACCTATAAGCATTTGGTTACAGACGAGGAAGCAAATGCGACACCTGCACCCGTTCCTGAGGGCGAGGGCGTTTATAAGTACAGCAAGGCTCTCGGCAACATAACGGGCGGAAATCAGAATAACGGTTCTGCTGCAACATTTGTAAGCGGAGCTGACGAAACGGCAAAGACTTTGTTTGCGGATTCTTCCGACTCAACAAAGGTAGATTCTGACCTGACCCAATATTACCTTAACTATTTAGGTAACGGCAACAACGGATCCAATCCGTCTATTATCGTAGATAAAGCAGGCAAGTACAGAATGTTCATGCTGGGCTATAACAATGAGAGTGGTGCAAAGACCGTAACAGTCGGCGATAAGGTATATACATTCGGCGAGGGTGTTGACTTTGCAACAAACGCTCAGGGTACGCTCAAGCTCTATACAGCTGATATTGAGGTGCCTGAGGCTCAGGCAGGTGAAAGCATCACCATAAAAACGGACGAGAAATGGCTGCCCGACCTCTATGCGATTATTGTTGCGGGCACAAAGGATCTAGGCTTAGCTCCCGAGCAGCCTACGGCTACACCTGTACCTACGCAGCAGCCTACAGCTACTCCTGCTCCCACAGAAGATCCGATTGCAGAGCCTGCTATCAAGGCGGCATATGTTGAGGACGGCAGCACCGTGGTTGAGATAAGCGGCGCAGAGTCAGGTGTTGTAGTTGCAGCTAAGTATGACGATGAGGAAACTCTTATTGACATGAAAACAGCAGAGTTGGACGGTGATATTGTGAAGCTTGACGGTATTGAAGCAGACAAGGTATTCCTTTGGAACTCCTTGGAGGAAATGGTTCCCTTGTGCGACGCTGCAGAGGTTGGCAGCAAGCCTATGGGCGAGGTTGTGGTTGACTTTACGGAAATGTCGTCCGTTCCGGTGTACTCTCAGGCAAGCGGACAGGGTTTTGTTGAAAAGTCCGGGGCGATTATGCCCGGCGGACATGAGAGACAGGTTGCTCCCGTGTCAAATATCACCGTATCGGCAGAGGGCGCGTCTGTTACAGAGTCAAACGGCTCATATCTGCACAATAAAACCAACAGCGATGACGGTGATGATTACAACTACGGCGGTATGATTTACAGAATTGACACAGGCAGCGCAGGAGCATACCACATTGAGGTTGAGGTTACAGGCTCAGGTGATGACACAAGAGTAGCTCCGACAGGTATGGACGCAAGCAGACTTACGGGAACAAGCAACTGGGACAACGCAGGGGAGGTTCCCCGTACAGCAACTGCGGTATGGTCGGATAATGTATGGTCATACGACTTCGGAACAGGTCAGGACTTTATCGAGATTGAAATCGAGCCTAAGTCATTGGCGTCCGCTTCAAGTCCTCAGACTGTGGGCGTAAAGAAGATTACTGTTACACCCATAGAGGTTAAAGCGGCAGGCGATAAGCCCACAATCCATATTTTGGGCGACTCAACTCAAAAGACCTATACATTTAACGAGACTATCAGTGCTTGGGGTCAGACACTGGTTAATTACTTCGACCCCGAAAAGGTAAACGTTATTAATTACTCAATGGGCGGCCGCGCTATGAAGAGCAATTACAACGAGGGTCGTTTTGACGAGATACTGGTAACAGGCAGAGAGGGCGACTTTGTATTTATTCATTCAGCCCACAATGACGAGACAATCAGCACAAACAGATTTTCAAGAGGCTCCGGTACCGTTACAGACAACCTGGCGGTAAACAATGAGATGTACAATAAGTGGCTTGATATGTACGTTGAAGCTATCAAGGCAAGAGGTATGACTCCCGTGCTTGTTACGGCAATGCCCAGAACAGGCAGCGGAAAGTACAGCGAGTCCTCAACAAAGCCCAACGGCTTTAACCCTGACTCTCCCGCTAACATGCGTGCAAAGGCAGCGTCCGACCCGGAGGTTGGTCTGGTAGAGCTGTATGAGGGAGCAAAGGCGTACATCGACTCTCTTGACGCGAAAGAGGTTATGTATATCTACAATAACGTAGAGGCAGGAGAGCTCCCTGCAAACAATGCGGCAAACGGCGCAAACGGCGACGGAACCCACTACAGAGAAGGCGCTTCAAAGCAGTGGAACCGTATCATGCTCCAGAACATTTATGACCAGTCTGTTGCGGCAAGCGATACATACACAGATAAGGCTATAATGCAGCGTCTGGTATCATTAATGCCCGCAAGCGTACAGAATGCGGCACAGACAGGCGACTGGTCGGCAGTATTCCCTGAAATGGCAAGCGACGTCAGCGCAGTCGGCGTTGTTCCCGGAGCAACGAAGCAGGCAGAGTCCAACTACTACTACAGAAACAACATCGAAAAGGTTCTGGAGCTTGGTCTTATGCACAAGAACAGTGATAATCTGTTTAAGCCCAACGACGCTATGACGGTCGGCGAGTTTGCAACAGCAATGGAGAAGGTATTCAATCTTCCCGAAAACTCACTGACAAGTTACCACAAGACCTACGCTGAGCTGGGCGCAAAGACAGCAGAGGCTGCAGAGATAGCAACAGCTTCGGTTGACGGCGATGTTCAGCTGACAGACGGAGAATATACAGTAACTGTTCAGCAGCCCGAGGGCGGAGAGGTTACCGTTTACAACGAGAGCGAGTTCCACACAGGAACTGTTGATGTTCCAAGCAGCGTTAAAGCGAATGCAGTTATCGGCGATAACGATTATTTCACTTTGACAGCTCCCGCAGAAATTAAAACGGGCAACGACAAAAACGGAGTGTTCTCATCAAACAGCGGAGTCTCTACGAATTATGTTGAAATCCGTAAGGAAGGACCGGTTAAGCGCGCTGTATATACCGCTAAGGAAAGCGGCATTATGAGCATGTTCCTGATGTTTGACAATACAAAGCTTATCACCTGTGAGAACATGACTGACGGCACAAAGTCGGATGTATATATCGAGGGTGAAAAGGCTGATAGTGCAAACAGGGCAAATGTGTACGGAGAGGTTCAGTTCAGTGTTGAGGCAGGTAAGACCTACCACCTTTACACTAACGGCGGAACAGGCAGATTGTTCGGAGTTATGTATCAATCCAACGACTATCCTCAGAGCACAACCTCACTTCAGGTAAGCGCAGGAGATGAGATTAGGGTTGTTGCAAGACCTAATGATTATTACCTTAACAAGGCTATTCTGGTAGACGGTAAGGAGGTTGCAACCTCTAAGGAGTATAAGTTCAAGGTGAATTCGAACGTAACTGTTTCGGCAGCGTTCACGGCAGAACCCGCTCTGGTCAGCGAGACGGTTATTGCAAGCGACGCGGCTCTCACAAGAGAAGCTATGGGCGCAATACTCTATGACGCTTATCTTGCAGCTTACGGCAAGGACGAAAACGGCAACTGGAACAAGGTTTCATACATGAACCAAAACGGCGGCGTTCCCTCACCGGACGATCCCAACTATGACCCCAACATCAAGTATGAGGGTTCACCTTATATTCCGTTGACAGGCTGGGGCGCTTTGACCGATATTTCAGAGATTGACACTGCTCTTTATGCAAAGGTGAAAGAGGTATATAATCTGGGACTTATGAGAAGCGAGCAGGGTATTAAGAGAGGCGCTATTGCCTGCGGCAGCGACCTTGAACCCAAGGTTGTTGTAACGAGAGCAAAGGCGGCAAAGACTTTGAACTTCGTGTTTGTTCTCACTCAGCCCCCCGGAGCAGCAAGCCAGAAGCTGCCAAACGGAAATCAGGCGGCAATCACCGCTGACATTCCCACGGCTAATGCGGCTGCACCGTCAACACCTATAAATTGATTATTTTTAATATAAAAATAATAGATTTCTTCCCAAGAAAGACCGTCGTGGCAACACGGCGGTCTTTTCTGCATTAAATTATCGAAAAAATAGAAACAAATTGAAAAAACCGATAAAAAAGTTCTTGACAAATGATTTTTAACCTGTTATAATATTACAGAAATATTACAATTATATTTCTTTTAAATTTCAAAAAATCAAGGTGTTGTCAATGATAGGGTCAAGTACAAATTTATTTAGAATGGCCGTTAATTCTGAAAATATAGATGATATTGTGCAGGAGGCAGAGATAGTGAGAAACGGAACTCAGAACAGAATGGACGAGATGAGACGGGAAATATCATTACTTATTGCCGAGTACGACTCGGAGAAGAACAGTTCGGACGGTTCTGCGAGCGACGGCGGCTTTGAGCCCCTTTCAAACAGCGTGCGCTTGGTTAAACTAAAGAACATTTAAAATTTTAATATTAAGGTAAAGTAAAAGACCGTCTGCAGCTTTGAGCTGTAAGCGGTCTTTTAACATTTGATGTACTAAAATACTTTGTTGTCTTTATTACTTTGTTGTCTTTTTTGCAGCGGTCTTCCTTGTTCTGCATGCTCTCTTCTTAGGTGCGGGTGCATCCTCAGACTCAGTTTCAGTCTTAGGCGCTGCTTTCTTGGCAGCGGGCTTCTTCGCACAGCCTGCGAGAGCCAAAAACGCATCCGCGTTGCCGCTTAGAACAACGGTGCCTCTCTCAAGAGCGGTGGTGCCGCTGAGCTTGCCTGTCAAAATCTTGCTCAGGTCGCCGTACAGCAACTCGATTGAAGCGTCGCTATCCTTGTAGTCATAGCCCTGAACGTCCAATACGCCGTCACGAGTTGAGATGTACATAACGCCCTGACAGTCCTTGTTTGTGAACTGAACCTGAACCGCTATGTTGCCGAGGGTTTCAGCCTTTACATCTTTCATAATGTCCTGAACTCTCTCGACTGCTTGTTCAAAAGTCATTTAAATCACCTTTCCTTTGAATTTTTTCAAACAAAACTATCACAAAAGAGTATAACCCAACAAAATAGTTATGTCAATGTTTACGGTTAAATTTTTACATTTTTCACTAATGGATAATTATTTTTTTACTTATTTAGGTTATTTTTATTAACTTATGAGACATAGTTTATCACAGCGAAAATCACGCGGGTGAATAAACAGAGAATAATTCCCACAGCGCAGGGTAAAACCGCGGAAAGAGCGGTCAGTCCTTTATTCTTTGTTTCGTGATATATCGTCATCAGGGTTGTGGCGCAGGGGGAGTGAAACAGCGTTAAAACCATCATGTTAACTGCAGTCGTGAGAGTCCACCCGTTATCCGTGAGTATATTTTTGAGCAGGGCTATATCGCTTATTTCGCTCATGGTTCCTTTAGACAAATAACCCATAACGAGTATGGGCAGGGTAATTTCGTTTGCAGGGAGGGACAGGATAAACGCCAGGATTATAAAGCCGTCTACGCCCAGAAAATGTCCGATTGGGTTAAGGGCTTCAGCCAGATACGTAAGTAAGGTTACGTCTCCCGCTTGAATATTTGCCATAAGCCAAATTACAACTCCCGCCGGGGCGGAAGCCGCAATTGCCCTGCACACTGTTTTTGCGGTTCGGTTTACAAGGGAGACTGCAAGGGTTCTGATGATTTCAGGCTTCCTGTATTCCGGAAGCTCAAGAGTGAAAATTTCGTTTTCTGTTTTACATATGGTTTTCGTCAGCAAATAAGAGACAGGCCATGTTACGGCAACCGAAAGGCAGATAAGCCCCAGGGTGCACACCGTCGGTACAATTCCGGGCAAGGCTCGGGGAAACAGCCCGCCTATAAAAATTGAGGACAGGGAAATAAGCAGGGCAAATCTGCCGTTGCAAGGCATAAAGCTGTTGGTAAGTATGGCGACCTTTCTTTGGTTTTCGCCTGCCATAATCCTTGCTCCCGTCACGCCCACCGCGTTGCAGCCAAGACCCATACACTGGGTCAGGCATTGCTTTCCGCTCATGTTTACTCCGGCATACCATTTGTCAAGGTTAAAAGCGATGCGGGGCAGTACCCCCAAGTCCTCCAAAAGGGTGAACAGGGGAAAAAAGATTGCCATAGGCGGAAGCATAACGGCAATTATCCAGGTTACCGTTTGATAAATTCCGTCGCATATAATTCCCACAGCCGCATCGGGCAGCTTTGCGGCGTGCAAAAAATCATTCAGGTAGGGTTTAAACCATGAAAAAAGCCGTGACAGCAGCTCAGACGGGTAATTGGCTCCGCAAACGGTAATCCATAGTATCACCGCCAAGCCCATGATCATAATGGGGATGCCATATTTTTTTGAGGTTAGTATTCTGTCGATTTTTAGGTCTTTGCGTATATAAGTTTCGGTATATTCAGTGCATTTTGACGCTATGTCTGCGGCGAGTCTCAGTCGCCCTTCGGGTGAAGATACGGGGCGGCTGCTGGATGCAGCTTTGCCGGTTTTGTCAAAGCTGCTGCGTATAAAGGCTTTTAAGGCCTTTATATCGGAGGATTTTTTGGCGGTTATACCGATAACAGGTATGCCCAGCATGGCTTCAAGCCGACTTAAATTAATCTTTATCCCCCTTTTTTTTGCTATATCCCACAGGTTCACGCACAATGCGGCGTTTGAGCCGCAGCTCTCTATGTATTCCAAAGCCAAGGCAATATCCCTTTTAAGGCACGAGGCATTGGCGATAATCACCGTAAGGGAGGAGGCGGCGTTTTGCCTGCCGATTTCATCTCCCGCAACTTTTTCCTCGGAAAAGCAGGATTTTACCGAATGTGTTCCCGGCAAATCCGTAACCTTGTAGCAAACATCGTCATATGTAAAAACGCCGTATGCAGCGTCAACGGTTTTCCCGGACCAGTTGCCCGTATGCTGTCTCAGCCCGGTCAGGGCGTTAAATACCGTGCTCTTGCCAACATTGGGATTGCCGAGAAGGTATATAATTCGCGTCTCCCTGCTGTCGGCTGAGGGGTTAAAGAGCGTATGTATCATTTATATCACCTGCCACCAATATTTTTCTTGCATCCTTTTCCCTGATTGCCACAAGAACATCGCCCACGGCGTAGGCAATCGGGTCTCCCATAGGCGATTTAAATCGGCAGGAAACCCTCTCACCCGGGACGAACCCCGCGTTTATCAGATGTGAGACATGTTTTGGGTTATCCGACCTGATTTCACAGATAAATGCTGAGCCGCCGCGGCCTAAGTCGCATAAAGAAAAGCTCTTAAAATCCATACAATCCCTCATTTCTATTAGTATACTATGCCCTTAAATTCATTTTGTCACATATTTATTTGTAAAAGGGCTTGAAATAACAATAAAAGTTTGGTAGAATAATACTTATTAAACTGTTTTACTAAATAGTTTAGCAGATTTATTGGACAAGGGTGATTGATTTGGAAATTGATATAGCTAACAATATCAAGACCATTGAGCTGTTAAAGGTAGAGCTTATGCAGAAGATTACCGATTTGTTTGGGGACATTACCGCAGAGGCGGATTGTGAAACCTTGGCAAGGCTCACCGGCGATGCCGCAGGGATAATTAACATTGCCTATATTCTGGCAATGCGTCTCGGGGTTGACCTTGATGATATAAACGATGTTATGAGGCGTAAGCTGAAAACCGAGATAGATAACAATCATTATATTGAAAGGCGATACGGCGATTTGTCGGAATTGATAAAGAGGCTGTGATTAGTTAAAGAAGGCATTGACTTATGAAGAATTTTAGTATTAGAGCTGTGGCTGACGGCGCGATTGTAACCGCTCTCACGGTTGTTCTGCTTGCCGCTGCGGCGTATGTTCCCGCATTGGGGATGTTTTCGATTTTTGTCAGCGGAATACCGCTCGTGTACCTGATTATAAAGAGAGGTTTTCGGGTTTCCGTAATCTCTCTCGTTGCCTCCATGGCTTTGCTGTTTGCGTTGACGGGGGATATAATATCGGGCGTGTTCGCGGGGGCGCTGTCCCTGCTTCCGTCCCTTGTTATAGGGTATTGCATGAAAAACCGATGCAGGTATTACACAACTTTGCTTGCCGGTGTAATAACAGTTCTGTTCGGATTTCTGATTGAAATCCTGATGATGAATTGGCTGGCGGGACAAAATGTAATCTTAACCGTCCTTGACCAATCCATACAGATGGTAAGAGGAACTCTTTCGGCGTACATGGAGGCTCTGGGTGACAGCGGAGCACTCTCGGAAGTACTTAATAACGGTCTTGAGCAGACGAAGAACACCATTCTTTCATACTTCCCCGCCATAATGATATTCATATCGGCGGCGGTAGGGTATATTATAGTTTCGTCATGTATATTCTTTATGGATAGGCTTAGGGCTATGAAGTATGAATACGTTAGGTTTTACATGATTAAAATTCCGAAGAGTATGTGTATTGTGGCATGCGTGCTGATGCTGATTTCATTTTTTTCATACGACAGCACCATGGCAACCCTGGCGCTCAAAAATGTAACCGTGGTTTTAATCGGTGCTCTGGCGGTTGATGGAATGTCAACTGTGGATTTCACTTTAAGAAGAAAAATTAAAAGCGGCTATGTGCGGTTCGGGATTTACATGCTGGTACTTATTTTCGGCTATTTTATACTGTCTATGATATTGTATTTGTTAATGTTTCTGGGAGTGCTTGACGCGTACTTGGATATACGCTTGCTCCGGAGAGCTGGTGATGATAGATGAAAGCGAATAACACAAAGAAGTTTACTGTTTCCGAAATTAAATATAGTTTTTTGAACAATGTTATTTGCAGCTTTGTTGTGCTTGTTTTCAGTCTGCTTATTTTGGCGCTGGGCAAGACTGAGAGCTTTGATATAACCGTGCTGGGGTTTGTGGGATTGTTGTGCGCCATAGTCATTTTGGCATACGGAACAGCCACAGCCAAGCTGAGAAAAATGCAATTTTACAAGTACATGCAAAGCTACTCATTCTGTATGGACGCCATAACAAGAACCTCGGTTGAAACTTTTGTGCACCCCATGACCGTTATTAACAGCGAGGGTGAGATAATGTGGAGCAATCAGCGTTTTCTCAAAATGATCGGCAGAGAGTCCCACTACGGAGAGTATATACAAGACCTGTTTAACAACCTTTCAATCAGTAAATACGTTGAAAGCAATGTAAACGTTACCGATACCTTTGAATACGGCGGTAAAAGCTATATTATAAACGGCAGGTCTGTGTCCACCGACTCTATTAACGACACTCTTGTGGCTCTTTATTTTGTGGACGTCACGGAGATAAACGATATTAGGCAGAAGTTCAAGGACAGGCAGTGTGTTGAGTGTTTGGTTGTGATTGACAACTATGACGAGGTGGTAAGAGAAACTCCCTCTTCCAACCACGGTGCGTTGATTGGCGAGATAGAGAGGTGCGTCAACTCCTGGGTGGCTATGGCAAACGGCGTTTCCAAAAGATATGAGAGAGAAAAGTTTATTGTGTTTTTTCATAATAAGGAGTACACCGAGATTATAGAAAAGGAAAAATATAAGGTTTTAAACGAGGTTAGAAGCATTAACCTTGAAAATAAGATACCGGTTACCCTAAGTATCGGAACAGGCTACGGAGGGGAAACTCTTGACGAGTGCCACAAGATGGCGAGCCTTGCCCTTGAGATGGCTTTGGGCAGAGGCGGCGATCAGGTAGTTGTCAAGTCTCCCACGGCGTATAAGTTTTACGGTGCGAAATCCCGCGAGGTGGAGAAGAGCACAAAGGTTAAGGCAAGAGTTATGGCGCACGCTCTCCGCGAGGCTATTGACCAAGCGTCCAACGTTATAATTATGGGACATAAAAACGGGGATATGGACTGTCTGGGCGCGTCAATCGGCTTGTATCAGGCGGTGCACAGCCGTAATGTGGACGCGTACATTGCTCTGCGCAGAAATACCACCAACGCTAAGCTTCTGCTGGACAACTTTGTTTCAGAGCCAAAGTACGTCAATAACATTATTACCGGCGAGAAAGCCATGAGCCTTATTGACAAGCAGAGCCTGGTAATTGTGGTAGACACCCACAGAAGAAGTATGGTGGAGTTTGAAGAGCTGCTGAGTGCTTCTAAGTCAATCGTGTTGATTGACCACCACAGACGGGCGGAGGATTTTATAGACAATGCGGTTTTGACATATCACGAGCCATACGCCTCCTCCGCATGCGAGATGGTAACCGAGATACTGCAGTATGTCCAGGACAATCCCAAAATAGGCATAAAAGAGGCGGAAGCCCTGTATGCCGGAATTTTCCTCGATACTAAGGGTTTTACCTTCAAAACCGGAGTCCGCACCTTTGAAGCGGCGGCATATCTCAGACGAATGGGGGTTGACCCTGTCAATATCCGCAGGTTGTTTAAGAGCGACCTTAAGGATTGTATCAGGCTGTCCAAGGTTATAAGCAACGCCAAGGTTTACAGGGATAATATTGCAATTGTTGAATGCGACGACAACGGCAAGGACTTGCAAATACTTGTGGCAAAGGCGGCGGACGAGCTGTTAAATATTGCGGGAATAGAAGCCTCTTTTGTTATAGCAAAGCTGGGGCATAAAATAATAATAAGCGGTCGCTCGTTAGAATCAATCAACGTTCAGCTCATATTGGAGAGGCTGGGGGGCGGCGGCCATATTACAATTGCGGGAGCGCAGCTCTCAAGTCAGGATATGGACATTGCCGTAATGCAGCTGCAGCGGGCAATTGACGATGTTCTTGACGAGAAAGATTAATTTTAGTTAAACCGAAAGGAGTATTAAATATGAAGGTTATTTTGACACAGGATGTAAAAGCACAGGGAAAAAAGGGAGACTTAATAGACGTCAGCGACGGTTATGCAAATAATTTCCTGCTGAAAAAGGGTCTCGCCAAGGTTGCCACAAAGCAGGCTATAAACGAGCTTGAGGGCAAAAAGGGCGCTGAGCAATACAGACGCAACCAGGAGGAACTGAAAGCTAAAAATATTGCAGACAGAATGAAGGAGATTACCGTTAAACTTACAGCCAAAGCAGGTAAGGAGGGCAAGCTGTTCGGCTCCATTACCTCAAAGGATGTGGCAAAGGCGTTGAAAGAGCAATACAATATTGATGTGGACAAGCGCAAGATTGACCTGCCGGACGGAATAAAGTCCTGCGGCACAAGAGACGTAAATGTTTCTCTTTACACAGGAGTTGTGGGAACCTTTAAGGTTCAGGTAACAGAACAATAGATAAGCCGTATTCGAGAAAGGAGTTGAATTTTCGGTTGGAGGATATAAACAATTTGGCAGGTGACTATGAGAGCGGCGAAAGTTCGGCTCCGAGTTTCAGAACAATGCCCTTTAGCAACGAGGCGGAGCAAGCAGTTTTAGGGGCGATGATTATAAATCGTGAAATAATCCCCGACGTAATAGGGATTATTTCGTCAGCGGATTTCTATATTGACAGACACAGTAAGCTGTACGGAGCTCTTATCGACCTGTTTAACAGGGGCGTGGAAATAAATTATGTCACCCTGAAAGAGCAGTTGGAAAAGATGGGGATTATAGACAGCATAGGCGGGCTGGAATTTGTTTTCAAGTTAATGGATTTGGTTCCGTCAACCGAAACAGGAAGCGTTAAGCATTATTCCAATATAATCCGTGAAAAATCTGAGCTTCGCAAGCTGATCGCCCTGTCTGAAAGCGTTGCTAACCGCTGTTACGCCTCCGAGGATGATGTTGACGATATTATCGGCAGCGCAGAGCAGGGGATTATTAATATCACTAAGGAGAGAACCACCACCGGGCTCTCTCATATTTCCGTGTTTCTGGATGAAAGTATTGAAAAGATTGAAAAGCTGTCCGACGCCAACGAGAGCGTAACAGGAATAACCACGGGCTTTCCCGATTTGGACAGGCGAACAGCAGGGCTTCATCCGGCGGAGTTTATTTTAATTGCCGCCCGTCCCGGTATGGGTAAGTCCGCTCTGGCGCTGAATATTGCCCAGAACGCCGCCATAATGGATAACGCCACCGTTGCCATATTCAGTCTTGAGATGCCCGGCATACAAATTGCCAACCGTATGCTGTCCGCTCAGGCGAAGGTCAGCGCAGAGCGCATAAAAAGAGGAGACTTAAAGGACGACGACTGGCCTAATCTGGGAGAAGCTTTGTCGGCTTTGGTGGACACGCATATATACATAGACGACAATTCCGGTGTGACGGCTTCGGAAATCGTTGCCAAGTGCAGGAAGCTGAAAATCGAAAGGGGTCTTGACTTGGTTATAATTGACTACTTGCAGCTTATGAGCTCGGGAAAGAGCTCCGGCAACCGCCAGCAAGAGGTTTCAGACATTTCAAGAACTCTTAAAATAATGGCAAATGATTTGGAGATACCTGTAATCGCCTTGTCGCAGCTCAACCGATCGGTTGAGAAGCGCGATGTTAAGGAACCGGTGCTTAGCGATCTTAGAGAATCGGGCTCAATCGAGCAGGATGCGGACATGGTTATTTTTCTGTATCGTGAGGGCTACTATAATGAGGACTGCGAGGAGCCCAACAAAACAAAGATTAAGTTTGAAAAGCACAGAAACGGCGAGGTAGGATATGAGTTTTTGTCGTGGCTGGGCGAATATACTAAATTCTCAAATTGGAGCGGTATGCGTGAGTAGCTTAGGGAACACCCCCGAAATTGTTGCGGGGGTTACAGAAATAATCGTCAATACAATAAACGAGCATAATCTTGCGGAGCAGGGCGCGTCAATCCTGGTGGCAGTGTCCGGAGGGGCGGACTCGGTTTGTCTTTTGGATGTTTTAAACCGAATTAAAAAATCCAACGGCTTTAAGATATACGCCGCCCATTTAAATCACGGAATAAGAGGAGCGGAGGCTGACCGTGACGAAGCCTTTGTTAAGAAGCTGTGTGCAAGTATGGGCGTTAAATGCTTTTCCGAAAGAGCAGACGTCCCCCGTATTGCCGCACAGATGAACTTAACCGAAGAGGAGGCGGGGCGAAACGTCAGGTATGAATATTTTTCTCGGTTGTGCGCTGAGAATAAAATTGATTTAGTTGCCACCGCTCATAATAAAAACGACCAGGCGGAAACTGTGCTCATGCGGATTATGCGCGGCAGCGGCCTCGCGGGACTGCGGGGAATAAAGTATAAGCGTGAGGACGGGGTCATACGTCCGCTTCTTGACGTAACCCGCGCTGAAATCGAGGAATATTTAGAGGCGTCGGGAATTGAGTATATAACCGACAGCACAAATAACGATGACAGCTACACAAGAAACAGAGTCAGACATTCTCTGCTGCCTCTGCTTGAAAGGGATTTTAACCCAAGCATTGTCAGCGCACTTTCAAACATGGCAAAAAATCTTGAAGATGACGGCGCCTTTATTGACGGGTACGCCGAGCGACTGTATGAAAGAGTAAGAGCTCCCCTGCGTAGCGGGAAATTTAAGGGTCTGCATATAGCCTCTCTAAAGGTTGTGAACAGCAAGAGCATAATGTCCAGACTGATTTCCCTTTGCGCAAAGGACGCTATGGGAAAGGATTACGTGCTTGAAAAGAAGCATTTTGAGGCTGTGTTTGCACTTATGGAGAGCGAGGGGGTATCCTCAATTGATCTTCCCGATGGGCTTAGGGTGACTGCAAGATATGGCTGGCTGGAATTTTCGGATAAAAAATCTGCTGAATTTGACAAAAAATTAAATTCTTGTAACAATGATGAGTTTTCGGTTGCAGTTGGTATAAATAAGTTATATAATATAGAAGAAGCCGGTGTGAGTATAAGTCTGGCGGTTATGAACAGTGAGGCTTACGCACCTGCGGAAGGCGATATGTGCCTTGATTTGGATAAACTGGGTGTTAACGCAGAGAGCGACTCAGATCTCAGATTTGTTGTGAGAAACCGCCGCGAGGGTGATAAAGTGGCGGTGTATAAAAACGGTAACACAAAAAAGCTGAAAAGGCTTTTTATCGATAAAAAGATACCCGCAGAGGAAAGATGGCGTGTGCCTGTTCTGTGCAAAACTGACGGAGAAATTATTGCTGTTTTGGGCGTCCGCGTAAATGAAAAGTATAAGGTAACGCGGCGCAGCGAAAATCTTCTGGTTGCACATTATGAATATTATGAGGATTAGTTTTTAGCATGAGCGAAGCAAATAAGATGAGGATTAAAGAGGTTCTTTTTAATGAAAATGATATAAGAGGGATAGTTTTAAATCTGGCGGATAGAATAAACAATGATTACAAAAATTGTAGGGAGCTGGTTGTGCTGTGCGTTCTGAAAGGGGCGGTTGTTTTCACGGCGGATTTAATCAGGGAGCTTCATATTGAGGACGTCAGATTGAACTTTATAAAAGCGTCAAGTTACGGCAGCTCAGATGTGAGCTGCGGCGATGTTGTTATAATCTCGGCGGACATTCTTGATATTGAGGGGCGAAACGTTTTGGTTGTTGAGGATATTATTGACACGGGGCGCACCCTTAAAGCTCTGACGGAAAAGCTGAGCAAAATGAACCCCAAAAGTCTTAAGGTCTGTGGTTTGTTTGACAAGCCGGAAAGGCGGGAGGTTGATTTTGAGGGAGACTATATCGGCTCTGAAATACCAAATAAGTTTATTGTGGGATATGGTCTTGACTACGGAGAACGATACAGAAACCTGCCCTACGTGGCGGTCTTGGAGGAGCATAATGATTGAATTTAATAAGGAGGTAGTTTTATGAGAAGTTTTAACGAGTACGCTGACAACGCCGCAAGGTTTGCGTCGCCGTATATCAGAAAGACAAGTGAGTTTTTCGGCAATGCAAGCGATGAAGCTCAAAGGTGGTATTACGCCGAAAAGAAAAAGCGGCAAAAGCGTAAGAAAATTGCAAAGATCAGACAGTTCTGGGAGGACAGTAAGAATATAATTATGATTGTCGCCGGAATTGTGGGCGGAATTGCCGTTGCTCTTATTACTGTGAGAGCCGTTATCAATAAGCTTTATTGCTCACAGCATAAGATAGTCGGGGCAGACGAGTTTTTGCAAAACGAAGCAAATTCCGTTGAAGAAGTAGCTGCCGATAAGACCGATAAGCCTGACAAGAAGAAAAGGAAGCACGGCGATTCGGGCAGCACATCAGGCTATATTACACTTTAAAACAAATCTATAAAAAAGCGAGGCAGTATACAATGGATATTCAAACAAAGTTTTCGGATAAGGTAAAGGATTTAGAGGCGTCGGCAATACGTGAAATATTCAAGCTTCTTGACAAGCCGGGAATTATTTCCTTTGCGGGAGGGGCTCCTGACCCGGAGCTTTTCCCCTGCGAAGCCTTGGCAGAGGCGGCTTATAACGTGCTGAAAAATCAGGGCAAGGTTGCTCTCCAATACGGAGTAACCGAGGGTTATACACCCCTAAGGAACTGGGTTAAGGGGCGCCTTATTTCACAGGGAATAATCAAGGAGGGCGATAACAACGAGACTATTATTGTCAGCGGCGGTCAGCAGGGAATTGACCTTGCGGCAAAGTCCTTGCTTAACCCCGGAGACGGTCTTGTTTGCGAGGAGCCCAGCTTTATCGGCGGCTTGAACAGCTTTAGGTCTTATAACGCGGAAATTTACGGCGTTAAGGTTTTGTCAGACGGTATTGATATG
This sequence comes from uncultured Eubacteriales bacterium, assembly GCA_958352815.1. Lineage (GTDB taxonomy): Bacteria > Bacillota > Clostridia > Monoglobales > Monoglobaceae > Monoglobus. The sequence continues at coordinate 3,847 of CATWQA010000016.1, read as the reverse complement.
GACGCGCTGGAGGAGCTTCTTAAGGAGCACAGGAATATTAAGGCGCTGTACACCATAGCCACCTTCCAGAACCCATCGGGCATAACCATGTCCTTGGAAAAGAGAAAGAAGCTTTTAGAGCTTGCCGAAACATATGACTTTATTATATTTGAGGACAACCCCTACGGTGAGCTGCGTTTTGCCGGGGAGGACGTCCCCACCATTAAATCCATGGACTCAAGCGACAGAGTTGTGTATTTAGGCTCATTCTCAAAGATTTTGTCCCCCGGTCTGCGTCTCGGATTTGCTTCCTGCCATAAGGACTTGATGGAGAGAATGATTATATGCAAGCAGGTTCAGGACGTACATACAAATGTAGCGTCTCAGATGATTACTTATGAATACATAACAAAGAATTCTATTGACGACCATATTGCAAACCTGAGAAAGAATTACGGTGAAAAGTGCCGCCTTATGTGCGAGTGCATGGACAAGTACTTCCCGAGCAGCGTTACACACACTCTGCCGGAGGGCGGTATATTCCTGTTCTGCGAGATGCCGAAGGGGCACGACGCTAAAAAGATTTTGGAAAAGGCGGTGGAGAGAGGGGTTGCATACGTGCCCGGCTCTACCACAATGATTGACGATAAGGCGGTTTACAGCACGTTCAGAATGAACTATTCAACCGCTTCAAGAGAGCAGATTAAAAGGGGTATTAAAATCCTGGGAGATTTGCTTAAGGAAGAGGTAGGTGAGTAGGCTTGAGCGATACAAAAAAGAGAATATTGAGCGGTATTCAGCCCTCGGGAGCCCTAACTCTAGGCAACTATGTAGGCGCTCTGCGTAACTGGGTTGAGCTTTCAAAATCCGATGAGTACGAATGTTATTTTATGCTTGCGGATATGCACACGATTACCGTAAGGCAGGAGCCCATGGTTTTCAGAAAGAATGCCATGGACTTGCTTGCCCTGTTTGTTGCCGCAGGTCTTGACCCGGAAAAGAGCCCCATATTTTTCCAGTCCCACGTTCCGGCTCATGCCATGCTGGGCTGGGTTCTCATATGCAACACCTATATGGGAGAGCTTTCCAGAATGACCCAGTATAAGGACAAGGCGCAAAAGCACGCAAGCAACCTTAATGCTGGCTTGTTCACCTATCCCTCCCTGATGGCTGCGGATATACTGCTCTATCAGGCGGATTTGGTGCCTGTGGGAAACGACCAGAATCAGCACTTGGAAATAACCAGGGATTTGGCAAACAGGTTTAACAATGCCTACAGCGAGACCTTTAAGGTTCCCGAGGCATATAATCCAAAGGTCGGCGCACGCATTATGAGCCTTCAGGACCCGAGCCAGAAAATGTCTAAGTCCGACCCCAACGAGAACGGCTATATTCTTCTCCTTGATCCTATTGACAGAATTGCAAAGAAAATCAAAAGGGCGGTTACCGACTCGGGCAGCGAGGTTAGGCGCGGCGAGGGCAAACAGGGTGTTGAGAACCTTATGTCAATCTATTCTGCTGTTACAGGCCGCACCATGGAAGAAATTGAGGCTGAATTTGAGGGCAAAGGCTACGGCGTATTCAAAAATGCGGTTGCCGAGGCTGTTGTTGAGACAATTCGCCCCATACAGGATAAATATAACGACCTTATGAAAAATAAGGATTACTTAAAACAAGTGTATAAGTCGGGCGCTGAAATGGCGAACAGAACCGCCATGAAAACGGTTTCAAAGGTATACCGTAAAATCGGATTTATTGAACCGTAAATCTCGGAGGATTTATGATGATTTTTGATAATAATATTTTTGTGCTTCTCGCCTTGGTGGTTGCGTTTTTGATTTCATTTTCCGCAACCCCGATGGTTATGTCTCTTGCGCACAAGGTGAACGCTATTGATATACCTAAGGATGCGCGTCGTATTCACAAAAAGCCAACCCCTCTTATGGGCGGCCTTGCTATATTTTACGGCTTTGTTATAAGCGTTGTCTGCTTTGCCACCATTGACGAGGAGGTCATGGGTATTCTGGTTGGCTGTACTATAATAGTTACAACGGGTATAATCGACGATATTAAGGAGATGAAGCCTATTGTAAAGCTGGTGTGCCAGGTTTTGGCGGCGGCTGTTGTTGTATACTGCGGCGTGCGTATCGAGCACTTTGCCAATCCCTTTGCAGCATGGATCGGCGGCCCTTATATAGTTCTTGACTATTGGGTTTCATGCGCAGTTACCATGTTCTGGATTGTGGGCATATGCAACGCCGTTAACTTGATTGACGGTCTTGATGGTTTGGCTGTAGGTGTTTCATCTATTTCGGCAGTGGCTTTGCTGGCGCTGACCGTAATCAGCCAAAATCTTAACGTAGCAATTCTGACCGCTGCTGTGGCGGGGGCATGTATCGGATTTTTGCCCTATAACTTTAATCCCGCAAAAATCTTTATGGGCGATACCGGAGCCTTGTTTCTCGGTTTTATTCTCGCCTGCGTTTCAATTCAGGGTATGCTGAAAATGTCTGCGATTATTACATTTGCAGTGCCCATCTTAATTTTGGGTCTCCCTATATTTGACACGACCTTTGCCATATTCAGACGCGTTCTCACAGGTCATTCCCCTATGCAGGCGGACAGAGGTCATCTTCACCACCGCCTGTTGGACATGGGGTTTTCCCAGCGTCAGGTTGTAGCGATACTATATACTCTGACGGCGGTTCTGTGTATGACCGCAGTGGTTATATCTGTAAAGGGATACGCAAGGGGCTTAATACTGATTCTCTCGGTGCTGCTTATAATCTTGGTCTCAATCAAGGTCATGGGCGAGCTCAGAGACCCGGGCGATTATATAAGCTACAATGCGGACGATCAATTAACAGAGGAGGAAGATCATGAATAGCAGAATTAAGGTTATGACCATATTCGGCACAAGACCGGAGGCAATAAAGATGGCCCCTCTTGTAAAGGAGCTGGAAAAGCACGAGGATAAGATTGAGTCTATTGTCTGCGTAACGGCGCAGCACAGGGAAATGCTTGACCAAGTGCTCAGAATTTTTGATATAACGCCGGACTATGACCTGAACATTATGCATGACAGACAGACGTTGGTAAATATTGCTACCAGAGCCTTAGAGGGACTTGACGACATAATGAAAAAGGTTAAGCCCGATATTGTTTTGGTACACGGAGACACGTCTACTACCTTTGCGGGCAGCCTTGCCGCATACTATAACCAAATTATGGTCGGACATGTTGAGGCGGGATTGCGTACATATGATAAGTACTTCCCGTTCCCCGAGGAGATTAACCGCAGAATAACAGGCGTTATTGCGGATATGCACTTCGCTCCTACCGAGAAGAACCGCAGCAACTTGCTTAATGAGGGGACAAATCCCGACAGCATTTATATTACGGGCAACACGGTTATTGACGCGCTAAAGACAACGGTTCGTGACGACTATGAGTTTTCGGACGAGGGACTTCAATCTCTTGAGTGGAACACGAAAAAGGTAATTGTTATAACAGCTCACAGACGTGAAAACTTAGGGGAGCCCTTAAAGAATATCTGCCGCGCTGTTTTGAGAGTTGTCAATGACTTTCCCGACGTGCAGGTGGTATATCCCGTTCATTTAAATCCTGCCGTTCGCGAGGTTGCCTTTGATATATTGGGCGGTCACGAGCGTATTAAGCTTATCGATCCGGTAAATGCGGACGAGCTTCACAATGCCATTAAGCGGGGATATTTAGTACTGACCGACTCCGGCGGTCTCCAGGAGGAGGCTCCCTCACTGGGCAAGCCGGTTCTCGTTCTCAGAAACGAAACAGAACGCCCCGAGGCAGTTGAGGCGGGCACAGTAAAAATTGCCGGGGTTGACGAGGA
>CATWQA010000015.1 GCA_958352815.1 uncultured Eubacteriales bacterium | reverse complement strand
TATGAGCCGCTGTCGGTAAACACCTCGTCTCCGGGAATTGAGCTGTCCTCTCTGGAGGTGGAAATCAAGGTCACATCCTCGGCAACAGTTACGTCAAATATGGAAATCTGCTCAGCTTGAGAACCTTTTTTAGCTGTGCGCAGAGTATTGTATGCCAGGGTTGCCACGTCCTCACGGGTCATGGGCGTGCCTATTTCTGTTGAGGTCAGGTTATCGGTCATGTCGAGGCTATCCGCCATGCCTATCTGTCCGTTAGGCCAAGTAACGCCGAAATCGCTGTCATTATAGCCCAGAACTCTGAGCATAATGGTGATTGCCTCCTCAAAGGTGACGGTTTCGTCAGGCCTGAATGACGCGTCGGGGTAACCGGCAACCAAATTGTTGGTAACTCCCACTCTTACATATGGTGCTGCCCAGTGGGTATAGGGCACATCCTTAAAGGGAGAGACGGAGAGGTTTGTCGCCACATTGTTCTTGTAATCCGAGCAGGCAACGGCAACCTTTGTAAATTCTCCCCTTGTAACATTGTCGTAGGGTCTGAAGCTTCCGTCCGGGTCTCCGCTCATAATTTTAAGCTCGGCAAGAAGGGCTTGAACATCACTGCTGCCTCCGCTTTGAGCTGCCGCAGGCAAGACCAACGTACCCATGGCGATTATTATAGATAAAAATAATGAAAGTAGTCTTTTATGTTTCATATTATCCTCCGATTATTCGTGACGCAGGGCGTCGATTGGGTTGAGAGCGGCGGCGTTCTTTGCGGGCAGATACCCAAACAGTATACCGATTCCCACCGAAACGCCAAAGGATATTCCTATTGCGCTTGCCGAGGGAACGGCGTTAAGATTAAGAAGACGCCCGAACAGCACAGCCAGTATGGAGCCGGCAACAATTCCGATAATGCCGCCCACGCCGCTGACGGTGGCAGCCTCAATGACGAATTGGGATTTAATATCCCTTCCCTTTGCCCCGAGAGACTTTCTGATACCAATTTCACGGGTGCGTTCCGTGACAGACACCAGCATAATGTTCATAATACCTATGCCGCCAACCAGTAGGGAAATTCCCGCTATACATACAAGGAGTGTCTGCATGGTTCCCGTCATTGTGTTTGCCATATCCATAATCTGCTTAATACTGCTGACGTTGTAGTAATCGCTGTCGCCGATCTTGTTGTCAAGATACTGCTCAAGCTTTGTCATTGCGCTGTCGACCGAGTCCACATCCACTGCCTGAGCTGTGTAGCTGCCGATAAAGGATGAGGAGGACATGGTTATTGCAGTGGTATACGGAATGTATATAACCTCGTCCGTGCCGCCGCTTTCAGAGTCGTCCTCCTCAGTGAGCACGCCCACAACCTTAAAGGTTTTGCCGTTAATTTTAAACGTCTGACCAAGCCCCTGCCCCCTGCCGAAAAACTCTTTTTCTATGTAGGTTCCGATAACGCAGTTTTTTTGCTTTTTGTCAATATCGGAGTATTGCAGAAATCTGCCCTGTTCCATTTCAAGGTCTTTTATACCGAAGTAGCTTTCGTCAACGCCGCTGACTGAGGTTGTCATGTCGTAGTCCATGGTTTTAACGGCGGCGTTTGCCAGGGTAACGGATGGGCTTATCGCCTTAACATACTCGGGGTTCTTTTGGGCAAATTCGTAAAAGTCGTCCTCATCGACTGTTCGGCTGCCGCCTCTGTTTTGAACAGAGATGGTTATGGTATCGGTGCCCAGCTTTGAAAATTCATCGTTCATCATTCCCATCATACCGTCCATAAGACTGATAAGAATAATAACGGCCGCAACGCCTATGATTATACCCAGCATTGTCAGCAGAGAGCGCATCTTATCAAACATGAGATTTGAAAAAGCGAGGCCGAAAGATTTTTTAAGCGTCATTTGTATCTTCCTCCTCATCTCCGGCGTGGGCAACAGTGGTAAACTTGGTTATGTCAGGCTCTCCGTCATACATAATCTGTCCGTCCTGTATGCGTATAACCCGCTCCGCCTGGGCGGCAATGGTGTTGTCATGGGTAATCAGAACGATTGTGTTTCCCTCGGCGTGTAGCTTTTTCAGGAAGCCTAAAACGTCCTTACCCGTTTTGGAGTCAAGAGCGCCTGTGGGCTCGTCTGCCAGAATTATGGACGGATCCCCCGCAAGGGCTCTTGCAATAGACACACGCTGCTGCTGACCTCCCGACAGCTGCTGGGGCATGTTTTTGGCCTTTGATTTAAGCCCAACCCTGTCAAGGGACGCCAAAGCCCGCCGTTCCTGTTCCTTTTCGGAAAGCCCGGCGTACATCAGGGGAAGCTCCACATTCTGCTGCACGTTAATCTTGGGTATAAGATTGTATTGCTGGAAAATAAATCCCAGCTCTTTATTGCGGATTTCCGCCTGTTCATCGTCGCCCATTGTGCTCACGTCGGTGCCTCTTAAATAATACTTGCCCCGTGTGGGAACGTCAAGACAGCCGATAATGTTCATGCAGGTTGACTTGCCGCTGCCCGACTGACCTACTATCGCCACAAACTCGCCCTTGTATATTTTCATTGAAATCCCGTCAAGGGCATGAACCTCTGTGTCGCCCATTATGTAAATTTTATATATATTGTCAAATTCAATCAGTGGTATTCTGTTATCAGTATTTGCTTCCATTACATTCCGCCGCCGGGGCCGCCTCCGCCGCCGGGACCTCCGCCTGAACCCATGTTATCCATAGCATGCTCTCGCTGTTCGGTCATAGATTGGTCGGAAAAAGGTGTGGCGGACGAGGATGAAGAATACAGCACATCCCCCTCGGCAAGACCGTTCTTAATCTCTATGTATTCATCATCGCTGGCTCCGGTAACAACGGTTACGGTTCTGTAGCCCTCGGGAGCAGAATCGTTTTCGTCTGTCTTGTCGCCCTTGATGTATACTGTGTTACCTCTGTTAAGGGAGCTGACCGGAATTGAAAGAACATTGTGGGCGCTGGATATAACAATGCTTGCTTCAATGTTCATGCCGGGGAGCAGGTAGCTGTCAAAATCGATAATATCAATCTTAACCGGATACGTGGTAACTCCGTTGCTTCCCGCCGTTCCGTTTACGCTGACGGTTTCAACCGTTCCCGTATATTCCTTGTCGTTCACGTCTGTGGTTATTGACACCTTTTGTCCCACGCGGACATTTTTAACGTCAAGCTCGTCAACATTTAAGGTGCACTTTAATTTGCTCATATCATAAATAACCGCCATTGCCGAGCTTGAAGCGGAGACCGAAGCGGCAGAGGAGCTGCCCGATGAAGCCGCACCGGCAGATGAATAGGAGGAGGTAGAGGAGGAGCCGCTGCCTATGTTATCTCCCTTTTTCATGTTTTTGGTTACGACCGTTCCCGAAATGGGAGCCTTTATGGTGTAGTCCTCAAGTTGTTTTAACAGCTTATCCTTTGCCAGTACGGCGTCGTCATAGGCGAGCTTTGCGTTGCTCACCGATGAGCTGAGTTTGCTGTCATTAAGAGCGGCAGCAGAGTCGCTGCTCTGCCGGGAGGCTTTCGCTCTCTCCAAAGCCTGATTTGCATCGTCCAGAGACAGCTTTGCGCTTGTAATCTGCGATTCAACCGAATCTGCGTCAAGCATACCGATTGTCGCGCCTGAATATATCCGTTCACCCTCGGATATGTAGAGAGAGTCAAGCTTACCGCTGCTTGAGGCGGTAATACTGTCCTCGGTTATGTTTTCAAAGGTGCCCGCATCGTTGCACGCCATGCCGTTAATCATTGCTGTGGCGGAGTCTCCGGAGGAAACCGCCCCGGGGTTTGAAACCTCAATTGTAACTCGTCTGAACGAGGTAAAGCCCGCTCCGCTTTCTGTCATGTCGCTGATTTCCGTAACATAGCCGTCAATGGCTGAGCCGTTTTTTGTCAGGGTCAGACTTGCATAATCACCTACGTAGATATTGTCCGCGTCATTTGTGTTAAAGGGGATTTTTATTTTCAGAGTGTCGTTGTCCACAACGTCTGCGATTTTGGCTCCTGCGGCAACAGTGTCTCCCTCCGAAACATAGAGAGTTGTAACAACGCCGGAATAGTTTGTTTTAAGAGCTAAGTCGTCCCGTGCCTTAAGCGCGTCGTTATAGGACTGCTGAGCCTTCTCTACTGCGATAGCTGCGCTCTGAACCGTGCTTGCGCTTGAGGTTTTGTCTCTGTAGGTATTGGTGTTTTCGTTAACGGCGTCATCGTATGCCTTTTTAGCCTTTGCAATGGCAATGTCCGCGCTCTGTATACTGTTTTCAACAGTAGTTGCGTCAATGGTATACATAAGATCGCCTTTTTTTACGGTGTCGCCCTCCTCAAAGGGGTCGCTCAGGATTTCCCCCGCCACGCTTGCGGTAATAGAATACTCGTTGTTGGGCTCAACCACTGTGGAGTCGCTTATGCTCTCCTCTATGTCACGGTATTCAACCTTAAGCTCCAAAGATGCCTCATTAATTGCATTGCGGAAGCGCAGCCCGTTTACAGTCAGGGTTAATGCTATTACCAGTATAATGCAGATAACAGCCGTCAGGATTTTATGTTTCTTTATCCAAGACAGTACGGCACCGAGTATTCCCTTTAACTTACAGAGCAGAAACTTGAAAAATTCCCTAATCTTCTCTTTGATTTTGCTAAGCTTGTTCATACTATTCCTCGCTGCTTAAATGTAATTTATTATTTTGTGTTATGTCATTAAATATTTCCGTGGTTTCCTCAAGGAGGCTGAGCAGAGTTTCAAACTTTTCGGCTCCCATTTTGTTTTTTATGGTTAAAATAGTGTTTCCTGCATATTTTTCAAATTGCTTTATCTGCGTTTGCGCCTTTTTTGTGGAGGCAATATAGGTCCTGCGTCTGTCGTTTTTACTTACGGTTCTTGTAATATAGCCGTCTTTTTCAAGAGACGCCAAAAACTGCGATACAGCAGGCTTTGAAACGCAGAGTATGTTGCTGAGCTCGGTTGAGGTAGTCTTTTTGCCCTGTTCTTCGTTTTTTACAACCAGCCTTAAAATCAGAGATTCCCTGTTGGACATGGGAATTTCCGAGATAATATTATTCAGCGCCCTCTTAATGTCATAGACAATGTATTCGGCTCTTACCGCAAGAGCGGCGGCTTCGTTTAAATTTTCCATAATTGTAATAACTCTCCCTTTTTATCAATCAAACCTGATTAAGCAGCTTAATTGTTAAGCTGCTTAATCAGTATATCACGGCTAAAAAATCTGTCAATCAAAACATATCGCAAATTTATACAAATATACTTGTACTATCCTAACTTCTTTGATATAATAGAGACAAACAGTATGATTTCAAGGGGAGAAAAGCCATGGATAACTTTGTGTTTAACAACTATACCAAAATAATATTCGGAAAGGGAACGGAAAATTCTGTCGGAGAGGAAATTAAGAGGTACGGCAAAAAAATTCTGCTTCATTACGGCGGCGGAAGTATAAAGAAAAACGGGGTTTATGACAGGGTAACAAAGTCTCTTAAGGCTGCGGGGGTTGACTATGTGGAGCTGGGCGGCGTGGTGCCTAACCCGGTGGTGAGCCTTGTGCGCAAGGGAGCGGCTCTGTGCAAGGAGGAGAACGTGGAGGCGGTTTTGGCAGTCGGCGGGGGCAGCGTTATAGACTCTGCTAAGGCAATCGCTCTCGCGGCTGTGTATGAGGGCGACGCCTGGGACTTCCACGCAAGGCGCGCCGTGCCCGAGAAAATGCTGCCTCTGGGAACGGTGCTGACAATTCCCGCTTCGGGAAGCGAATCCAGTGACTGCAGCGTTATAACAAACGAGGACGGCAAAATAAAGAGAGGACTTCATCACGATTGTATGTACCCCATGTTCTCGATTATCAATCCCGAAATAATGTATTCTCTGCCAAAGGAGCAGATTGCCAACGGATGCTCGGATATATTTGCTCACCTGGCGGAGAGGTATTTTACCAACACCAAGGGCGTTGAGTTTACCGACCGCATGATTGAGGCGGCAATGAAAACCGTTATAGGCAACGCCAAGGCTATGGTTGACGGAAGCCGCGACTATGACACCTGGGCGCAGGTAGTGTGGGCGGGAACCATTGCTCATAACAACCTGCTGAACACAGGCAGAGTGGGAGACTGGGCGTCTCATAACATTGAGCATGAGCTCAGCGCACACTACAATATTGCTCACGGAGCGGGGCTGGCAATTGTGTTCCCCGCATGGATGAAATATGTCCTTGAGCATGATGTGAGCCGATTTGTTCAGTTTGCGACCCGCGTGTTTAATGTCGAAAACGATGTGTTTAATCCAAAATCCGTCGCAATAAAGGGAATTGAGGCGTACTCCGAATTTTTAGCCTCTCTCGGGCTGCCGAGAACCTTGTCGGAGGTTGGTATCGACGGCGAAAAGTTTGAACTGATGGCGGAGCAGTCTATTGAGATAGGCGGCGGCAAGCAGGGAAATTTTGTGGAGCTGAAAGAAAAGGATATAATAGAAATATTAAACCTTGCAAAGGGATAACGTCCTATTTGTTACAAATTTGATAAAATTTGAAAAAAGGTATTGCATTATTCAGCAGATAAGGTTATAATTATCTCGTTATATTTTTTTAGGAGGTTAAATATGGATTACCAAAGCTTATATCCTTTCGTGATGATGATATTGATTTTGGTCGTTTTCTACTTCATTTTGATCAGACCTCAAAAGAAGAAAGAAAAGGCCTTGAAGGATATGATCTCAGCGCTTAAGGTTGGAGATGAGGTTGCTTCCATAGGCGGCATCCACGGAAAGATTGCCAGAGTTAAGGACAATCTTTTTGTTTTGGAAACCGGTGTCGGAACGACAAAGTCTTATGTTACTATTGAAAAGAGTGCGATTTCGCGTCTCATAAGCGAGGGCACCGCGAAGGAAAGCGAAGCCGCAGCTGATGACGGGTCTGCTGCCGAATAGGCGAAGGGCTGTTAAAACTTGGCATTTAGTATTCACTCCGTGCATATAATCAAGTATAGATTGAATTAAGAGGCTTTGTGCCCCTTAAATGTGCAAGGAGTGTGTACTTATGGCAGGGAGAGTTTTTCAAAAGTCGGGCGGAGCGGTGAATGCTTCCTCGGTAAGCAGGTTTAAAAAAGACAGTGACAGCCCCGTAGGAGACGGTTTGGTTCCGTGCATTGTAAAAAGCGTTGCCGCGGGATTGGCTTCGGCGGGCGTGCTGCTGCTTTTGGTTTCGATTGCCGCAACGATTTACGACATACCCGAGGCGGTTGTCAACTACATTGTTATCGGCATTTCTGTGCTGTGCCTGTTTATTGTGGGGTTCAGCGCGGCGGCTGTTTTAAAGAAAAACGGTCTTGTAATCGGAATTGTAACCGGGACGCTATATAACATAATCCTGTTTTCTGTCGGCGCCTGCATAACCGGCTCCCTAAATCTTTCACCCGAAACTCTTGCCAACTTTGCTGTCGGCGGAGCGGTGGGAGCATTGGGCGGAGTTGTGGGCATAAACAGGCTTTTAAGCAAAAAACGCAAACGTAAGTAATTTAAAAATAAGAATAAGAATAAGGAGAGATTACAAATGAAAAGAATTAAGACATTAAACAGCGCCGTACTTAAAAAGAGCGCATGCAAGGGTGGATGCGGCGAGTGCCAGACTTCTTGCCAGTCGGCTTGCAAGACTTCTTGCACAGTTGCAAACCAGAAGTGCGAAAACGATAAGTAAATTTTATTATTTGAAATCGGTCAGAACGGGCGTCCTCGCTGCAGGACGTCCGATTTGCGTATAGCTTGAATTTGTTTTGCCTGCCGAGGCGGCTATACCCATATTTAGGCAGGCGGAAAGGTAAAACTATGGTACATACATTTAAGATGTTTGATAAATATATGGCGCTTGACGTGAACAGCGGCTGCGTTCATGATATGGACAAGCTGTCATATGACATTATAAATTTTCTCAACGCGAAAAAGCTGAAGCCCACTTCCTCTGAGGCAAGGTTCAAGCTGATTGACGACTTAAAGTATGACTATGACAGAGGAGAAATAGGCGACGCCCTCGACGATATTGCGGAGCTTTATAAAAACGATATGCTCTGGGCGGAGGATGACTTTGAATATAAGTCCGATTTAAAGGACAACGCACCTGTAAAGGCCATGTGCCTCCATGTCAGCCACGACTGCAACCTGAGATGTAAATACTGCTTTGCCGATGAGGGAAAGTACCACACGGAGAAGAGAGAGCTTATGTCCGCCGAGACGGGCAAGCGGGCAATGGACTATCTGGTGGCGCATTCGGGCAAGCGGCGCAATCTTGAAGTGGACTTTTTCGGCGGCGAACCTTTGATGAATTTTGAGGTTGTGAAAGAGGTTGTGGAATACGCTCACGAGCTTGAAAAAAAGCATGACAAGAACTTTAGGTTTACAATAACGACCAACGGTATTCTCCTTGACGAGGACAAGCTCGAATATATAAACAAGAATATGTCCAATATTGTTTTGAGCATTGACGGCAGAAAAGAGGTCAATGACAAGATGAGATACAGGGCGGACGGAACGGGCAGCTATGATAAAATTGTTCCCATATTCCAAAAGGTCGCAGAGTCGAGAAATCAGGACAATTACTACGTGAGGGGAACCTTTACAAGGCATAATTTGGATTTTGCTCAGGACGTAATTCATCTGGCGGATTTGGGCTTTAAGCAGATTTCAATTGAGCCGGTTGTCAGTGATACAGAGACGGATTATTCCCTGCGCGAGGAGGACTTGCCTCGGATTTTCAGCGAGTATGAGACTCTTGTGCAGGAATACATCGAGAGAAAAAAGAAGGGCGACGGCTTCAACTTTTTCCATTTTATGATTGACCTGGAGGAGGGCCCCTGTATTATTAAAAGATTGTCGGGCTGCGGCTGCGGCTGTGAGTATCTTGCGGTTGCTCCCAACGGAGATGTTTATCCCTGCCACCAGTTTGTGGGCAACGAGGAATATAAAATGGGAAGCCTGCATGACGGCGGAGAGTTAAATCCTGAGCTTCGCGGCAGATTTGCCAAGTGCAATGTGTACACAAAGCCAAAGTGCAGCGACTGCTTTGCAAAGTTTTTCTGCAGCGGCGGCTGTATTGCCAACGCCTGCCTGATTAACGGAGATATGAACGAGCCCCACGGTCTGAGCTGTGAAATGATGAAAAAGCGTGTTGAATGCAGTCTTTACGCTAAGGCAGCCCTGGCGGAATAGTGTTTTGATTAGATTAAAAATTTTTAACAATTTAAAATAAAACCTTGACTTATTTGCTAAGTATGACTATAATACTGTGGTATCTTAAAATTAGTGTGTGATTTTGTCGCTTAGGGGGATTTATTTTGATTGAGAGGAAGAGAGTGGCTCAAGTTGGCTTTGCCACCGCCGTATTTATATTGATATCGGCTGTTTTTTCGCTCTTGTCCCATAGCGTTGTTATTTCCAAAAGCGGGGATTTTGACCAAGTTCGTGTTTCGGACTGTGCAAGCGTCGGTATATCAATGAATGCGCCCCCGGATATGGAGGGCGGCGAAAAGGGTTTAACCCTTTTTTCGGAAAAACCCCACTGTTTCCAGAGAACGGATATTCATTTTATTACAGGCTTGGCGTACAGTGCTGAATATAACGCGTATTGCGGCGAGAAAACGCCCGCACATGATTTGCAGAATGTATACGCGAATAAACGCTGTGAGATAATGCGATGTTAAAGTCACCGCTTTAATCTTTGAAAAATAATTAAAACTTAGATAGAGCAATGCTCAAAATTAAAGGAGGAGAAAGAATTGTCCAGAAGTTTAGTAAAATTTGCGGCTATAATTCTTGTTATTGCCGCGCTTTTGTATGTCGGACTGTACGGTCTTGATTTTACTGATAAGTACAGAATTCCCGGCATAATGGACAGCGACGGTGTTACCCAGGGTCTTGACCTTAAGGGCGGTACCGTTATAGTATTTAAGGCGGACGCGGAAGAACCGTCAGAGGATGACATGGATAACGTGTTGAACATGCTGAGGAAGCGTTTGGATTTCCAGGGATATACCGAGGCAAGCGTTACGCTGCAGGGTTCAAACAAGGTTCGGGTTGAGCTCCCTGATGTGCAGGATTCGGACAAGGCAGTTGAAACACTGGGCGCAACAGCTCAGCTTGAGTTCAAGGATGCAAACGGAAACCTGATAATGTCCGGAAGCGAGGTAAAGGACGCTAAGTCTGAGTACGGTCAGACAGAGCAGGGTATTTCCCAGAACCAGTACTACATCAGCATGACCTTTACCGAAGAGGGAAGACAGCAGTTCTCTGAGGCAACAAGAACTGCAGCTGCCGCAGCTTCAACGGGAATGAATTATATCTCGATTGAAATGGACGGAAACGTTCTTACGGCTCCCCGTGTATCGGAGCAGATTGACAGCGAAACATGTATTATCACAGGTCAGTTTACAGCCGAGGAGGCAAAGGCTCTGGCTGCAAACATCAAGTCGGGTCAGCTGCCCTTCTCCCTTGTAACAGACGAGGTTAAGGTCGTAAGCGCAACGCTGGGTGAGGAAGCTCTGACAAAGGCAATCACCGCAGGCATTATAGGTCTTATTCTGGTGCTGCTGTTTATGCTTCTGGTTTACCGCTTGCTGGGACTTATGGCGGATATCGCGCTTATGTTCTATGTTTCGATTGTACTTATTCTGCTTGCAAACTTCCATATTAATATAACCCTGCCGGGTATTGCCGGAGTTATACTGGCAATAGGTATGGCGGTTGACGCAAACGTGGTAATATTCGAGCGTGTAAAAGAGGAGCTTAAACTGGGCAAAACAGTGCGCAGCGCTGTGGACGCAGGCTTTAACAGAGCCCTTTCTGCGGTTATCGACTCTAACGTTACAACCATTATTTCAGCCGTAATTCTTTGGTGGCTGGGCACGGGAACAATCAAGGGCTTTGGTATTACACTGCTTATGGGTGTAATCGTTTCCATGGTTTCGGCTATATTCGTAACAAAGTTCCTGCTCAAGCAGATGATTGGCATGAACGTAAGGAACCCGTGGCTCTATGGTCTTAACAAGAAAAAGACGGGCTCTGAAAGCGTGAAGGGAGGAGAAGCGTAATGTTTGATATAATGAAGAAAAAGTGGATATTTTTCGGAATTTCCATTGTTTTGTGCTTGATTTCTATAGCTTCTTTGCTTTTCCAGGGCTTCAACCTTGACACCGACTTCTCAGGCGGTATCGCACTGACATACGAAATCGTCGGAGACTTTTCAACGGAAGAAATGAACGTTTTGGTTGACGAAGCTGTTGAGGGAAAGAAAGCTTCATCAATCCAGAAGTCAGGTTCGGATGTTATTATTAAGATGGGTTATGACAAGAACATGACAGACGCTGAAAGAGCTGAATTTTCCGAGATGGTAAAGGGAAATATCACAGCGGCTCTTGAAGCTAAGTTCGGCGCTCCCGTTGTTGACGGTGCAGAGGCTGCTCCTGCAGAGGAGGTTGCACCTGAAGCAACAGAGGCGGAGGCCGTTACAGAGACGGATGCTGCCGCAGATGCAACCGCGGCTGATACAACAGCGGCGGTTGAGACTGAGGATGCTGCTGCAACAACAGAGAATACCGCAGACGGAACTCTTACAAGCGGCGTTAGACTTAAGAGCATGGACGATATTTCTCCCTCGTCGGGACAGGAATTGGCAAGAAGCGCTCTGTGGATGTCACTGCTGGCGTGCGCAGGTATTCTGATTTACGTAACAATCAGATTTGAGTTCACATCGGGCTGTGTTGCGGTTATAGCTCTTGCTCATGACGTGCTGATACTGCTTGGTATTTACTCTCTGTTCAGAGTTTCGGTAAACATTAACTTTATTGCGGCCGTGCTGACGGTTCTGGGTTATTCTATCAATAACACAATCGTTATTATGGACAGAATTCGTGAGAACACTCGTCATTCCAGAAAGGAAACGTACGGCGAGATTGCAAACAACAGTATTTGGCAGACCATGACCCGTTCTATCAATACCACTGTTACGACCTTGCTGACAATCGGTATGGTATACATTATCGGCGTTGCTTCCATTAAGGCGTTTGCACTGCCGATTATCATCGGTATAGTTATCGGTTTCTTCTCTTCTGTATTTATTACAGGTCCTCTGTGGGCAACATGGAGAGACTCCGCTGTGACAGCTAAGAGAAACGGTGCGGCTAATACAAAGAAGAAGTAAAAAACTTTGAATAAAAAGATTGCCCGACGGCTTTAGGCCTCGGGCAATTTTTTGTTCTGAAATTTAATAATTATTCCTTAGTGAGAGTGGCAGTGTATGAATTGATTTCAGCCTTTAAAGTGTTGCCCTCAATCTTGCAGGGCAGCTTAAAGCTCTGTGAAAGCTGGGGTATTGAGATTTCAAGAGTGTCGTCCGCCAGCGTATAGTTTCCGCTGAAGATTGAGAGAGAAACAGTGTTATCTGACTTAAAGTTCAGTTTAACACCTTGTTTAAGAATACTGCCGATTATTCCCGCCATGCTTTCAAGGGGAGTTCCCGATAGATTTATGTCGGAGACAGACACTTCTTTTCCCGAGGGATCGGTCACGGTCTTAACCTCCCAGGTTCCGATAATAGCCTGCTCCGGAGACAAGGTCGCTGCTGCCGTAGAGGCAGGGGTTTCAGTGGCAGTCTGTTTGCCGAACTTGGGAAGTGAACATGCCGTCAATGAAGCGGTTCCCAGAGCGACGGCTGTTAAGGCAGAAATTACTTTCAGATTTTTCTTAATATTCATTTATAAGCACCTCGCTGTTATTATTTTAAATTAACAATAATATTCTACAGTATATAAAGAAATAATATGTAAATAGGTTTTGAATTTTATGAAAATATTTTTATTACCATACAATAGGCTCACGATTGATTTCAGTCAAAAAATCGTTGCACTTTTTAAAGTGCCCGCAGCCGAAAAATCCGTTAAACGCCGAAAGAGGGCTGGGGTGGGCAGCGGTGAGAACGAGATGATGACTGTTGGTAATAAGCTTTTGCTTCTGTTTTGCGTTTCCGCCCCAGAGCATAAAAACAATAGGTTCTTCCCTATCATTAAGCAGAGAAATAATTTTATCGGTGAAGATTTCCCAGCCTTTGCCCCTGTGGGAATTTGCCATTCCCGCACGCACGGTTAGAACGGTGTTAAGGAGCAGAACGCCCTGCTTTGCCCAGCGGGTCAGTTCTCCGTCTTGGGGCGGCGGAGTTCCGTACTCTGCTTCAATCTCCTTGTATATATTCTTGAGGGAGGGCGGCGGCGTAACCCCTGGCAGCACGGAAAAGCATAACCCGTGAGCCTGGTTCGGACCGTGATAGGGGTCCTGTCCGATTATAACAACCTTGACGTCCCTGTATGCCGTCAGCTTCAGGGCGTTGAAAATGTCATACATATCGGGGTAAACCGTACCTGTTTTGTACTCATGCGCCAGAAAAGCGCGCAGCTTTAAATAGTATTCCTTCTGAAATTCTCCGCCGAGAATTTCGTCCCAATCATTTCCGATATTAACCATAAAATTACTCCGTTTGTTAAAAGTTTAGGCAGCATACCGCCTAATGTAAAGTATAGCATATATTACCTATCTTGGCAAGGTCTATCAAAGATTTTTGAAAAATTTGAAAAAAGTACTTGACAGGGTAATTTTAATGTGGTAGAATGTCATGGTGTTAAGTAAAGCAGAAGTGCCGCTTCTCCCCTTAGTGAATAGCGAAAGGGTTATGTTCATGGAAATACTGGATGCAGCGGTGTACTTTTGTGCCCCGCATTTTTTATGCAAATTTAAATTAATTTGGAGGTGTTTTGTATAGCTAAGCAGCAAGACTTGATGATTAACGACGAAATCAGAGACAAGGAAGTCAGACTTGTAGGCCCCGGCGGAGAACAGCTCGGCATTATGTCAAGCGCTCAGGCGCAGAAGATTGCCGATGATAAAAATCTTGATTTGGTTAAGATTGCTCCCCAGGCGAAGCCCCCCGTCTGCAAGATTATGGACTATGGAAAACATAAGTTTGAGCTTGCAAAGAGGGAAAAGGAAAACCGCAAAAATCAGAAGGTTGTTTCGGTTAAGGAGGTTCGCCTCACCCCGAATATTGACGACCATGATTTTAACACCAAGCTGAAGGCGGGAATAAAGTTCCTGAAAAGCGGCGACAAGGTTAAGGTTTCTGTCAGATTCAGAGGTCGTGAAATCACCCATTCATCTTTGGGCCGCGATATGCTTATGAAGTTTAAGGACGGCGTTCAGGAATACGGCGACGTTGATAAGGGCGTAAAGATGGAAGGCAGAAATATGGCTATGTTTATTACACCTAAGAAGAAGTAATTCTATGTTGCATGATATGCTTTATTGATTTTGAATTTTACGAAAACGGAAGGAGAAAAGACAATGCCTAAAATTAAGACACACAGAGGCGCAGCAAAGCGTTTCGGTATTACAAAAAACGGCAAGGTAAAAAGAGGAAAGGCTTACAGAAGTCACATTCTTAACAAGAAGACCACTAAGAGAAAGAGAAAGCTCAGAAAGGGCGGTTATCTTTCAAAGGCTAACGCCGCTACAATCAAGGGTATGATACCTTACAAATAAGCCTTAATGGTTTGTTTATGATTTACTAATTACATTATTTTGAAAATCAGAAAGGAATTTTACTATGGCTAGAATAAAAGGTGCAGTTAAGACTCGTGCAAGACGTAAGAAAATCTTAAAGCTTGCTAAAGGTTACAGAGGCGCGAAGAGCAAGTTATACAGAACAGCCAACCAGGCGGTTATGAAGTCTCTTTCATATGCATACAGAGACAGAAAGGCAAAGAAGAGAGAGTTCAGACAGCTGTGGATTGCTCGTATCAACGCTGCTGCAAGAATGAACGGCATGAGCTACAGCCAGTTCATGAACGGTCTTAAGAAGAACAATATAAATATCAACAGAAAAATGTTGTCGGAAATCGCTGTTTCTGACCCGGCTGCGTTTACTCAGCTTGTTGAAAAAGTAAAATAGTTTATAAACAAAGTTATACTCAAGAGCGAGTATAACTTTTGCTATATATTAAAACAAAGAATTATTTGCCGCAAAAACCTGCGAGGAAGAAAGAATAATGATTGAAATAATCACCGGAAAAGACAACAAAAAGCTGAAGATTTTAGCCTCTCTGTCTGCTAAAAAGGGCAGGGAGAAGCATGGGGCGTACCTTGTTGAGGGAAAGCGCATGGTTGCGGAAGCAGCGGAGTACGCCGACGTTAGATTTGTTGTTGCGAGCGAGACGTTCTATGAGGATAATAGGAGCCTTGTTGACGGAATTGCCGCCAAGGGAATATCTGTGTTTAAAACAAGCGACAGGCTGTTTTTAGGCGTTGCGGATACAAAAACTCCTCAGGGAATTGCCGCCGCCGTTAGCTTGCCGCCTAAAGAGGATTTTGACCCGGAAAAGGCGAGGAAGGCGCTGGTTCTGGACGGGGTTTCGGAGCCCGGGAACATGGGAACAATCATCAGAACTGCCGAGGCGGCGGGAATTGATTGGATTTTCCTGATGAAGGGCTGCGCAGACGTGTATAATCCCAAGGTAGTTCGCTCCACTATGGGATCCGTTTTTCGGATGAAATTTACTTATTGCGAGAAAAGTGATGAGCTTGGTGTTTTAAAGGAGAATGGATTTAAATTAATCTCCTCCGCCCTTAAAAACAGTGTTGATATACATGAGTATAAAAACGGCGGTGAAAAGACGGCTGTCGTAATAGGCAGCGAGGCATTCGGCGTCTCAAGGGAGGTTCTTGCCATGTCCGATATACTGGTGCGAATACCTATGAGCGGAAAGGTTGAGTCTCTTAACGCTGCGGTTGCCGCAGGAATTTTGATGTATTCTCTTTAGCGTGGGAGGAGATACTTGTGGATGAGAATTATATAAGAAAATGTGTTTGGCTGAACTGTGTCTGCGGACATTCTCCGCTTTTGATTGATAAATGTCTTTCGTTTATCGGCACGGTTGAGGAGATATACGGCGGCAATGTAAACGAGGACAAGCTTAAGGCTATTCTCAGGCATAGGTTTGACGCATACAAGACAAGGGATTTGAGCGAAGCCGATGAAATTATAGAGTATTGCAAGGCAAAGGGGATCAGAATTGTTCACATGACAGACGATGAGTATCCCGACTTGCTCAGAAGGATTGACGTACCGCCTCACATTCTCTATATGAAAGGCGAGAATTTTAATATAAATGATTACCTTTGCTTTACCATCGTGGGCATGAGACGGGCGAGCAAGGACGGAACGGAGTTTACCGAGCAGTTGTCCAACGGAATTGCAAAGGAAGGAGTTCTCGTGGTCAGCGGTATGGCGGCAGGTCTTGACGCGGCGGCTCATATGGGAGCCTTAAAGGCAGGGCAGAGAACCGTTGCGGTTCTTGCCGGCGGTGTTGACGTGATTTATCCCGCCAAAAATAAATATATTTACTATGAAATCTTAAAGCGGGGTATGGTAATATCCGAGCGTCCGCCGGAGCAGGTGGGCAAACCATACTTCTATCAGGAGAGAAATAGGATTCTTGCGGGTATATCCACGGGGACCCTTATTGTTGAGGGAAATCAAAAGAGCGGAACCTCCATAACCGCAAAGTACGCTCAGGAATACAACAGGGATATTTTCGCGGTTCCCGGCAAGCCAACGGATGAAAAGGCGTATGTTCCGAATTCGCTTATTCGGGACGGAGCCATAACCACTCTGTCGGCAGACGATATTATTTATGAATATTCCTCGGTCTACGGAGAGTATTTGGATAACGGCGTTGCCGCGCTGATTGGTGAAAATCCCGATTTATTCAAGGAGTACGAGGATGAATACGGTTACGATATTGAAAAGGTTCCAAAGGTCAACAAAGCAAAAAAGGATAAAGAAGAAGATAAAGCGAAAAATCGGGCAAAGCCTGATTTCGATAAGTATACTAATAAAGAAAAAATAATTTTGGAATATCTGTACAGTTTTGATGTACCTGTGCATATTGATGAAATAATAAGAGCTACCAAGCTGAATGTTTCCGAAGTCAACAGTATTATGCTGATGCTCCAGATTAAAGGAGCGGTTCAGCAGTCTGCGGGAAACTTATATTCACTTAAAATATAACGGAGGATAATATATGGCTGAAAAAAGAAAGACTGCAACAAAAAAAAGCCCTGCGAAAACAAGGAAGAAGAAGCTTGTTATCGTTGAGTCTCCGACTAAGGTTGACAGCGTGAAAAAATATCTGGGAAGCGCATATAATATTGAGGCTACCATGGGTCATCTGCGTGATTTGCCGAAAAGCCGTCTCGGTATTGACATTGAGGGGGACTTTGAGCCTAAGTACATTACAATAAGAGGCAAGGGCGACTTGATTGCAAAGCTGAAAAAGAAAGCCAAGGCAGCGGACAAAGTGTACCTTGCAACCGACCCTGACCGTGAGGGTGAGGCTATTTCCTGGCATTTGGCGCATATTTTGGATATTGACCCAAGCAGCGATTGCAGAATTACATTTAATGAGGTTACAAAGGACGCCGTTAAGGAAGCCGTAAAAGATGCCAGAGGTATAGATATGGATCTTGTTGACGCACAGCAGACGCGACGTGTCCTTGACAGAATTGTGGGCTATCAGATAAGCCCGCTGCTTTGGAAAAAGGTTAAAAAGGGCTTGAGCGCGGGAAGAGTTCAGTCGGTTGTAACAAGAATGATTGTTGACAGAGAGCGGGAGATTGACGCCTTTGTACCCCGTGAGTATTGGTCGGTGGAGGCAAAGCTGACCAACGAAAAGGGAAAGCTTCCCTTTATCGCTAAGTTCCACGGAACGGCAGATGGCAAAAAGGTGGAGCTTGAAAACGAAGAGCAGGCAATGACCGTTGTAAACGGGCTGAGCAAGTCGGACTTTACCGTTTCCAAGATAACCAGAAAAGAGACAAGGCGCCGCCCTGCGCCGCCATTTACAACGAGCACAATGCAGCAGGAGGCGTCAAGAAAGCTGAACTTCACAACCAGGCGAACGATGATTGCCGCCCAGCAGCTCTACGAAATGGGATTTATAACCTATATGAGAACCGACTCATTAAGGATTGCCGATGTGGCTCAAAATGACGCCCGCGCATACATTGCAGAGAAGTACGGCAAGGAGTTTGTTCCGCCGACTCCTAAGCAATATAAGGCGAAAAAATCGGCTCAGGATGCACATGAGGCAATAAGACCTACTTTTGCGGCAAATTCTCCCGAAAAGTATAAGGAGAGGTTTAAGCCCGATCAATTTAAGCTTTATAGGTTAATATGGCAGAGGTTCATGGCAAGCCAGATGTCCGACGCGATTTTAGACGCCGTAAGCGTTGATATTACCACCGATGAGTATATGCTGAAAGCAAGCGGCAGTACGGTTAAGTTTGCAGGTTTTACAACTCTCTACGTTGAGAGCAAGGATACGGCGGAGGAAAAGTCCAAAAAGCTGCCTGCACTCAGCGAGGGGCAGAGACTGAACTTGGCGGAGCTTAACCCGGAGCAGCACTTTACCCAGCCGCCGCCGCGATATACCGAGGCATCGCTGGTTAAGGCTATGGAGGAGGAGGGAATAGGCAGACCCAGTACCTATGCCCCAACCATCGCTACCATAACCGCCAGAGGCTATGTTGCAAGAGAAAAAAAGACCCTGTTCCCCACAGAGCTTGGATATATCGTAACAGATTTGATGAAAGAAAACTTTAAGGACATTGTTGACTTAAAGTTTACAGCGAATATGGAGGACAAAATCGAGGACGTGGCAAACGGCACAACCAATTGGAAAACAGTTGTAAAGGATTTCTATGACCCCTTTGAAAAGACTTTGAAAGAGGCGGAGGAAAAAATAGGGGATATAGAAATTAAAGACGAGGAGTCCGATGTGGTTTGCGAAAAGTGCGGCAGGAAAATGGTGTATAAGCAGGGTAAATTCGGAAAATTCCTGGCGTGCCCCGGATTTCCCGAGTGCAGGAACACCAAGGCGATTACCGTGGAACTGGGCGTAAGCTGCCCTAAGTGCGGAGGAAAGGTGCTTGTGCGCAAATCCAAAAAGGGAGCGACTTTTTACGCCTGTGAACACTCCCCGGAGTGCGACTTTATTTCATGGGATGAGCCTACAGATGAAAAATGTCCCAAGTGCGGAAGTATATTGATGAAGAAGCACGCTTTCCGCAGAAACGGACCGTTGAGCTACGTTTGCTATAATGAGGACTGCGACTATGTCAGAAAGCCGCAGAGCAAGAAGAAAAGCAAGTAATCACATAGGAGAAAATAAAATATATGAAGCTAAAGATTATAGGCGCCGGGCTTGCCGGCTGTGAGGCGGCGTGGCAGGCGGCAAATGCGGGCATACAGGTGGAGCTTTACGAAATGAAGCCCCAAAAGTATTCGCCCGCCCACAAAAGCCAAGACTTTGCCGAGCTGGTTTGCAGCAACTCACTGAGAGCCGACGGGATTTACAATGCTGTGGGACTTTTAAAGGAGGAAATGCGGAAGCTCAACTCCCTGATAATGAAGTGCGCAGACAGCACCAAGGTTCCCGCAGGAGGGGCTCTGGCCGTTGACCGCGAGGGGTTTTCAAAAATGGTTACGGATACCGTTTTGTCTCACCCCAATATTAAGGGGATCACCGAAGAAGTTAAGAAAATTAACCCTGATGAATACACGATTATTGCGGCGGGGCCTTTGGTTTCCGATGAACTTGCCGATGAAATATTCAGGCTGC
This sequence comes from uncultured Eubacteriales bacterium, assembly GCA_958352815.1. GTDB lineage: Bacteria > Bacillota > Clostridia > Monoglobales > Monoglobaceae > Monoglobus. The sequence continues at coordinate 23,708 of CATWQA010000015.1, read as the reverse complement.
TGGGACGGGAGCATCTGCATTTCTATGATGCTGCCGCGCCGATTGTCAGCTATGAAAGCATTGATATGAGTAAGGCGTTTAAGGCGGCGAGATACGGAAAGGGCGGAGCCGACTATATTAACTGCCCTATGAACAAAGAGGAGTACACTGCCTTTTACAAGGCGTTGATTACGGCAGAGGCGGCGCAGGTTCATGAAGGTGTTGAGGATCCCAAGGTCTTTGAGGGCTGTATGCCTATAGAGATTATGGCGCAGCGAGGCGAGGACACAATGAGGTTCGGACCCCTAAAGCCTGTGGGTCTTGAAAACCCTCACAGTGATGAAAGACCGTACGCCGTGGTTCAGCTCAGGCAGGATAATGCGGCACACAGCATGTTCAATATTGTAGGCTTTCAGACCCATTTAAAGTTTGGTGAACAAAAACGTGTCTTTGGAATGATACCGGGTCTTGAAAATGCGGAATTTATCAGGTATGGAGTAATGCACCGAAACACTTATATAAACTCGCCTCACGCCCTTAGTAATACCTATGCTGTGGAAAAATATCCTAAGCTGTACTTTGCCGGTCAGATAACAGGGGTTGAGGGATATGTTGAGTCTGCCGCAAGCGGATTGCTGGCAGGAATGTACGCCGCAGAGGTTATGAAAGGCGGAGAGCCTAAGGTCTTTTCGTCAGATACCGCAATTGGCGCTCTGTCCCATTACGTCTCAAACAAGAGCGTGACGAATTTCCAGCCTATGAATGTGAACTACGGAATAATATCGGGTTTGGGCGTTCGGGTTAAGGATAAGAGAAAAAAGGCTGAAATGATTGCTGAGCGCTCATTTAAAGAAATAGAAGAATATTTAGGCACCCTGTAAGCATTGCAGGGTGCCTTAGTCTGCTTTATTTCGGCATAAGCGTTTGGGTTATATTTATTTAACCGCTATATTCACAACAGTAAATTAAATTTTCGTAGGGGCGCCGCTTGCTGCGCCCCTACTGTTATGTAAACGCTAAAACTTTACTTTTATACTGAACCCATATAATTTGATTAAATTGAATACTTTGGCAAAACGCCCGCCCCGTTGCGCTCGCCCCGACCTCCCCGAGCGCGGGACGGGCGAACAAAGGCAAAGCCTTTATCAAAATGTATTTCTTGACAATCTCAAACGCCCTGCCATAACGGCAGAGCGATTTTTGTTTCAGGTAAAATTTTTAATATGTTCTATGTATTGATCGGCAGTATAGTCTTTAACAATATCTATGTCTCTGCTTAGCTTTGATAAAATTTTTGAGGTTTGGTCTGTTGAGTTACAGTCAACCGCCGAAATACTTTGGATTTGTATTCCCGAAAGCCCGGAGGACAGTTGTCCCGCAATCTGCCTGATAACTCCCTCGGCGTCATCTTCACAGTCTTTCATAAACAGCACAACCTCACATGGAATATTTGATTTTGAGTTGCAAGACAGGGCTTCGATTATTGCGTATAAAATAGTGATAAATCCGACCACAGCGAAAAATCCGGCAAATAGTAACAGTATCTGGTTAAGCATACGTTTCAACTCCTAAAATACTTTGGTAATATAATATATGCGGAGTTAAATTTTGTGTGAAGAAAAGAGACCGCAAAAGCTATGCTTTTACAGTCTCTCCATATTATATAATTTTGGATAGAGGTTAGCTTATTAATACATTCCGCCGCCTGCGCCTGCCATTGCAGCAGCTGCCGCAGCGTCTGCCGCCGGGTCGGGCTTGTCGGCAACAACGCTCTCTGTTGTAAGAATCATTGAAGCGATACTTGAAGCGTTCTGCAATGCGCTTCTTGTAACCTTTGTGGGATCAACAATACCGTTCTTGAGCATATCCATATACTCACCGGTCAGAGCATTGTAACCAATACCTGTCTCGCTGTCCTTAATCTTGTTTACAATAACGCTGCCCTCAACGCCTGCGTTGTATGCAATCTGTCTAACAGGCTCCTCAAGAGCATTCAGGACGATTTGAGCGCCTGTCTTTTCATCGCTGTCAAGAGTTTCCATAAGCTGCTGAACAGCAGGAAGTGCGTTGATGTACGCTGTGCCGCCTCCGGCAACAACGCCCTCTTCAACAGCTGCACGCGTAGCCGCCAGAGCGTCCTCAATTCTGAGCTTCTTTTCCTTCATTTCAACCTCTGTAGCTGCGCCGACCTTGATTACGGCAACACCGCCTGACAGCTTAGCAAGACGCTCCTGGAGCTTTTCTTTGTCAAACTCGGAGGTTGTTTCTTCCATCTGTGCAACAATCTGGTGAACTCTTGCGTCAATCTCGTCCTTATCGCCGAGACCGTCAACAATAATTGTGTTCTCCTTTGTTACCTTAACCTGGCGCGCGCGACCCAGCTGTTCAACCTGAGTTTCCTTAAGGTCAAGACCCAGTTCCTCAGAGATAACCTGGCCGCCTGTGAGAATAGCAATATCCTGAAGCATTTCCTTTCTTCTGTCGCCGAAGCCGGGAGCCTTAACTGCTACGCAGGTAAAGGTGCCGCGGAGCTTGTTGACAATAAGTGTAGAAAGAGCCTCGCCCTCGATGTCCTCAGCGATGATTACCAGCTTCTTGCCCGCCTGAACAATCTGCTCCAGCAGAGGGAGTATTTCCTGAATGTTTGAAATCTTCTTGTCTGTGATGAGCAGATAAGCGTCGTCGATTACGGCTTCCATCTTGTCTGTATCTGTTACCATGTAGGGAGTGATGTAGCCTCTGTCAAACTGCATACCCTCAACAACCTCAGAATATGTCTCGGCTGTCTTTGACTCCTCAACAGTGATAACGCCGTTGCTTGATACCTTTTCCATAGCGTCTGCAATCAGCTCGCCTACTGTTTCGTCAGCCGCAGAGATTGAAGCAACTCTTGCAATGTCGTTCTTGCCGTCAACAGCCTTGCTGTTTTCAACAATCTTTTCAACCGCTGCGTCAACAGCCTTGGCGATACCCTTTCTGACAATCATGGGGTTTGCGCCTGCAGCAACGTTCTTAAGACCCTCTCTGACAAGAGCCTGAGCCAACAGTGTTGCTGTTGTTGTTCCGTCGCCTGCAATGTCGTTTGTCTTGGTTGCAACCTCTTTAACAAGCTGAGCGCCCATGTTCTCAAAGGGATCCTCAAGCTCAACTTCCTTAGCGATTGTAACACCGTCGTTTGTGATAAGGGGTGCGCCGTACTTCTTGTCGAGCACAACGTTTCTGCCCTTGGGACCCAGTGTTACCTTAACAGTGTTCGCAAGCTGGTCAACGCCGCTCTGGAGCGCCTTTCTTGCGTCCTCACCGAATTTTATTTCCTTAGCCATAATAAATTACCTCCTGATCTCGATTAATATTAATTAGTCAACGATTGCCAAAACATCTTTTTGGCTGATAATAACGTACTCCTCGCCGTCAAGCTTTACCTCGGTTCCGGCGTACTTGCTCATAATAACTTTGTCGCCGACTTTAAGCTCCATCTTAACCTCTTTGCCGTCAACAACCCCGCCGGGACCGACAGCGATAACTTCTGCAAACTGGGGCTTCTCCTTGGCAGATCCTGCAAGAATAATACCGCTCTGTGTTGTTTCCTCAGCTTCTGCCATCTTTGTAACAACTCTGTCTCCTAATGGTTTGATGTTCATTTTATATGCCTCCTTAATATTAAATACCACTTTGTTAGCACTCGATATCATTGAGTGCTAATGCTATTCTACTCATTTTTATTGTATAAATCAAATGTGATTATAAGGAATTATTTGCCATAATATTCATTTATATTCAAATATTTCAAAAATATTTTAAAATACTCAAATTTTCTTGTGTTTGTGCAAAAACATAAAAACAGGGCACTGCTGTGCCCTGCAAGTATTAATCATGGTTTATGCTGCACACAGCCTGTGCCGATATGCCCTCCTTGCGTCCCTCAAAGCCCAGTCGCTCAGTGGTGGTTGCTTTAACACTGACTCTGCCGATAGGAATGCTTAGTGCTGAGGCTATATTGGCGCGCATACTTTCTATGTGAGGCGCAAGTTTCGGGGCTTGTGCAATCACAATTGAGTCGATGTTCACAACAGAATAGCCATTGTCTTTAAGCAATGTTCCAACGTGTTTGAGCAGCTTAATGCTGTCCGCACCGCTGTATTCGGGGTCGGTGTCCGGAAAGTGCTTTCCTATGTCGCCCAGGGCGGCTGCTCCCAACAGAGCGTCCATAATCGCATGAACCAGCACGTCTGCATCGCTGTGTCCCAGAAGTCCCAAGGGATAATCTATAGTAACTCCTCCGAGAATAAGCTTCCTGTTTTCGGTTAACTTATGTACGTCATACCCAATTCCAACTCGTGTTTCCATATTAGCCTCCGATTGAATTTTCAAGAATTTTTTCGCCTATGACAACATCCTCGGGCGTGGTAATTTTGATGTTGTTGTAGTCCCCCTCAATCACCTTGATTTTTTCGTTCGTAACCGCCTCCGCAACGGCGCAGTCATCCGTGACGGAAATTCCCTTGCTATCCGCCTCAAGATGGGCTTTCATAATCAGCCCGAACTTAAAGCCCTGAGGGGTCTGTATCGAGATAAGGCTGCTCCTGTCGGGTGTGTTTACTATTATTCCCTCATCGTCCACCTGCTTTATGGTATCCTTTGGAGGAACGCCCACAGCTGCCGCCTTATACTTGCCGCTGTTTAGTGCGCCTATCACGGCCAAAATATGCTCCTTATGTATGAACGGTCTTGCGCCGTCATGGATAAGTATATTGTCATTATCCGACAAGCTCTGAGCCTTTAGTCCGCACAGGACGGATTCTTGCCTGGTATCGCCGCCTTTTATGACCGATGTAACTTTTGGAATTTTGTACTCATTAATATAATTCAGCATGGTCTCAATATCGCATTCGCGGGTCACAACGGTTATTGAATGAATTTCGGGCAGACCGCTAAAGGCTTTCAGGGTTCTCACAATAACCGGGATGTTATTAAGGCAAATAAACTGCTTGTTTTGACCGGTTCCCATGCGGGTGCTGTTGCCTGCTGCAACGATTATTACGGAATTCATATGGGGCTCCTTTCGGATGTTACTTATGAAATCTTGCTCATAAGAATTTTTTCAATATCGGAGTAGGACGAATTTTTTGACATAATCAGCTCTGAAATCAGAATGTTCTTTGCATTATTCAGCATTTTCCTCTCTGCGTTGGACAAGCTTTTCTTTCTGTCTCGAAGAATGAGGGTTTTGGTGATTTTGGCAACCTCAAACAGGTTTCCGTCTTTCAGCTTTTCCAGGTTGTCGTGGTACCGCTTGCTCCAGTTTTCGTCCTCCACACAGGTGCAGCTTTCAAAATCCTCAATAACCTCGTTTGCCTCTTTTTCGGAAACGATATACCGTATTCCCATTTTATCAATATTAGAGACGGGAATTTTTATTTCCAGCTCTCCTACGCATGGCTTCAGCACGTAATAACTGTGCTCCTCGCCGAGAATTTTTTCCTGTTCCACGCATTTTATTATACCTGCTCCGTGCATAGGATAAACTACCTTATCGCCTATATGAAACATAATAAACATCACCTTTCCAAATGCGGCACATTCCGCCGCGAAACGTATTATACGTTATACTTCTCAAAACTTTAACAAATGTTCTCCGTGTTAACAAGAGAACCGCCGATTTTTAGGAACAAAGGTTATATCTAAAATGCGCGTGGGTAACAGAAATACTTATCTTAAAATATCATTAATAATTTGCTGTATATTTGAGTATTGACAAACTTCAATGTTTTTAAACTTTGCCGCCCTTTTACCGATGTAGGGAACGGCAATTTTTTTAAAGCCCATTTTTTCAGCCTCGATTATCCTGCTTTCCAAGTAGCTCACCGACCGAATTTCTCCGGTCAGTCCAACCTCGCCGACGGCAACAAGATCATCGGGGAGAGGTCGGTTTTTAAATCCCGAAGCCAGGGATAAAATCACCGCCAGGTCAATTGCAGGTTCAACCATTTTCAGACCTCCCACCACGTTTATATAGACGTCGTGAGAGGACAGGTGCATACCCGCCCGCTTTTCCAGAATTGCCATAAGCATCATAGCGCGGTTAAAATCAACGCCTGCAGTCATGCGCCGCGGGTTACCGAAAGCGGTGGGCGTGGCAAGGGCTTGGATTTCGGCAAGCACGGGGCGGGTTCCCTCCATGGTGCAGACTATACAGCTTCCCGGAACGCCCTGGGGTCTGCCCGACAGCATGGCGGAGGAGGGATTCTTAATCTCGGTCAGCCCCGAGGAGTTCATTTCAAACACGCCGATTTCGTTTGTGGAGCCGAACCTGTTTTTAATCGCCCTGATAATTCTGTAGGCACGGTTTTGGTCGCCCTCGAAGTACAGCACGCAGTCAACAATGTGTTCCAAAACCTTGGGGCCTGCAATAGAGCCCTCCTTGGTAACGTGCCCCACCAAAAAGGTGGCAATCGAATATGTCTTTGCGACACGCATAAGAGTTGAAGCGACCTCGCGGATTTGGGAAACGCTGCCCGGGGCGGAATTGACGTTCGGGTTAAACATGGTTTGAACCGAGTCGATAACAAGCAAATCGGGCTTTTCCCGTGAAATCCGTTCCAGAATATTTTCCATATTTGTTTCGGAATAAATTTTAAGGTTGTCGCCTTCTACCCCCAGCCTGTCCGCACGCAGCTTGATTTGACGCAGCGATTCCTCACCCGAAACATAGAGAACCTTTTGGGTTTGCCCTATGTGGCGGCATATTTGCAGGAGGATTGTGGATTTACCTATGCCCGGGTCGCCTCCCAAGAGAATAAGAGAGCCTGCCACAAGTCCGCCGCCCAAAACGCGGTCAAACTCCGAAAGCCCGGTGCCCGTCCTTAATTCATCATCGGTGGAAATGTCTTTAAGCCTTTTGGGCTCAGACTCTTCACCAATACTTGCGAGAGAGTCAATGGCGCCGGATTTAATTCCGTGCCGCTGAGATTTGCCTGCGGGTTGTCCGGTAAAAACTGTTTCCTCCTTAACAGTGCCCCAGGAATTGCACGCCGTGCACTTTCCCATCCATTTGGGATACTCGTTACCGCACTCTGTGCAGACAAAAACCGTTTTGCTTTTCATATTGCTTTCTTCCTTGTTTCAATAGTTATTTCCAAAGATTAGTATATCACAAATAAAAAAATTTGTCCAATTATTTTTTGTTTATTTTACGGATATTGACATAATAGCTATGTTATGGTAGTATTATTTGAGTAGTAAAAAGGAAATATGTTATGGAATATATAAAAAAGATTTTAGAAAGTATATTGACTTCACTGTACCAGGAGTTCAACGCCGCCTTGGTCTGTGCCGTGCTATTTATGTTTGTTTATGTCTGCATAAAAGAGAACGGTTTTAAGAAAACCTGCCGCTTTTGGTATCATAGGTTTAGGGAGAGCAAGGAGTTCAGGCGGGTTTTCTATCTGGCATTTTATTCCTTTATGATTTTGTTCAGAACGCTGCTTTGCAGGGCGTTTTTCTCAAATCCGCTGCAAAATATTATGGGCGTATGGGGGCTTGAGCATAATAATGCGCCTTATACCGAGGGGATAGAAAATTTCATACTGTTTGTACCGTTTACATGTTTGCTGTTTTGGGCGTTCAGAAACAAGATTTTTAAAGACGGAAAAATTAGATTTTTAAGTTTGATAGTTAAATCCATAGTAATCTCTTTTTTGGTGTCATTGGGGATTGAAACAACGCAGCTGTTGTTTAAGCTGGGAACCTTCCAGCTTGCGGATTTGTGCTTTAACACCTGCGGGGGAATGCTGGGCGGTATAATATATTATTTATTATCGATTTTAAAAAATAAAAGGAAAAGATAAGCCGTACCGAAATGGTGCGGCTTATTCAATAACTCCGTGCTTAATCAAATGTTCCTTTATTTTTTGGAAGCTGATGTTGCTAAGAACATGTTCGATTTTGCAGCTGTCCTCGTACGCCGTCTTTTCGTCAACGCCCAAAGCTATAAGACATTTAGCCACAACCTGATGCCGTTCGTATATTTTTTCCGCAATCTCAAGACCCTTATCGGTCAGGGTAATACCGCCGTTTTCGTCCATAACAATATAGCCCTCCTCGCGAAAGGACTTCATAGCAACAGACACGCTGGGTTTGGTAAAATTAAGTTCGTTGGCAATGTCAATACTGCGAACGTAACCCCGACTGTTTTTTATCATAAGGATTGCTTCAAGATAATTTTCTGCCGACTCCTTAATTTTCATGATAAGCTGACCTCACATTTGTATAAATTCTGTCCAAATTATAGCATAGAATAATTTTTTTGTCAATCATACATAATTTAGATTTTATTTTGTTTTTAAATATTGATTTTTCCTCTGCCGTTATGTTAAAATATCAGATAGAAAACCGAAAGGAGAAAAGAAAATGAAAAGAACAAAACCAATTGTAGTTTTACTGGTTCTGGCAATGTCGGTAATGGTGTCGGCTTGTTCTCAAAAAGAAGCGGGAGTAAACTATTCGGAGCAGGAAAACTGGGCGTACTGTAACGAAAATGAAACCGACAAAAGTGCAGATATATTTTTTGTTGCGCCGACGGTGTATTCGGGAGATGAAAGTACGTTTAACATGCCCCTCGATGACGAAAAGGCAAAGCAGTCCTTTTTGGGCTCTATAAACATGGAAAAGGGAATATATGACGGGGACGCCCGCATGTTTGCCCCCTACTACAGGCAGGCGGGGCTTAACGTGTATAAAATGACTGCCGACGAGGCAGAGCCCTACTTAACGTCTGCATACGAAGACGTTAAGGCTGCCTTTTCATATTACATGGATAACTACAACAACGGCAGACCCATTGTGCTTGCGGGATTTTCTCAGGGAGCGGACATGTGCATTCGCTTGATGAAGGATTATTTTAACGAGGGCGAGGCAAAAGAGCTTTTGGTGGCTTGCTACGCTATTGGTTGGAGGATTACCCAAGAGGAGCTTGACGAGTATCCCGGTCTGAAATTCGCCGAGGGCGAGGATGACACAGGTGTTATAGTTGCCTTTAACAGCGAGGCGGAGGATGTTAAAGAGTCGCTTCTCATTCCCGAGGGGGTCAAGACTCTGGCGATCAATCCTCTCAACTGGACAACAGACGGAACCCCTGCCGACAAGAGCATGAACCTTGGCGCATGCTTTACAAATTACAGCGGAGAGATTAAGAGCGAAATTTCTAATCTGACAGGCGCATACATAGATGACGTTAGGGGAGCTTTGAAGGTGACGGACGTGACTTCCGAGGAATATCCTCCCGGGCTCGATATATTTGAGGATGGAGTTTACCATCTGTATGACTACCAATTCTTCTACAGGAATTTGGAAGAGAACGTAAACGCGCGTATTAACGCTTTTGTGAATAAATAAAACTGCGCTGTTATTGACAAGGAAGCTGAGATACAATATAATTAGCCTATGCTTACCATAAAAGAAACAATAATTGTTGAAGGAAAATTTGATAAAGAGCGGGTAAAGCAAGTGTGCAGCGCCCCTGTTATATGCACCGAGGGTTTTCGGATTTTCAAGTCAAAGGAAATGCTTAAAACAATCAGAAGCCTTGCGGAAACCACCGGTATAATTGTCCTTACCGACAGTGACGGAGCGGGATTTAAAATCAGGAATTATATTAAAACCTGCGTCGGGGGCAGAGGAAACGTAAAGCATGCTTATATTCCCACGGTCCGCGGCAAGGAAAGGCGAAAGGACAAGCCCGGCAAAGAGGGGATTTTAGGCGTTGAGGGAATGGAGGACGCTGTTCTGGAGGAGATTATTAAAAAGGTCTCAACTCCTTGCGCCGAAAAGTCTGCTTTGACAAAGGCGGAGCTTTTCAGAGACGGGCTGTCGGGAAAAGATGACAGCCGCGAAAGGCGGCTTAAAGTGCTGGGAAGATTAAATCTCCCATTAAGACTGTCGCCCAATGCCATGGTGGACATTATCAATAAAGCAGGGCTGTACGACAGCTACAAGACCGCTGTGTACGAACTAAGCGGGTTGGAGGAAAACGAGAATGATTGATATGATTAAGGCAGAGGTGGAAAGAGCGCTGCCGAAAGCGATTGAATTGAGACATAAAATACACCGCAGCCCCGAACTGTCCTTTGAGGAGTTTGAAACTTCAAAAACCGTGTGCGGGCTTCTTGAGGAGCTGGGCATTGAATATAAGGCGGGAATTGCGGGGACGGGAGTTCTCGGAATAATCCGGGGAGAAAAGCAGCAGGGCGGCAAATCAAAGACCGTTTTAATAAGAGGGGATATGGACGCCCTGCCGGTATGTGAAAATTCGGGGGTGGGATTTACCTCGGAAAAGAGAGGAGTTATGCACGCCTGCGGTCATGATATGCACACCTCGGTTCTGCTGTGCTGCGCCATGGTTTTGAGCCGAATGCGGGATAAGTTTTCAGGCTGCGTAAAGCTCATGTTTCAGCCGGGAGAGGAAACAAGCGGCGGAGCCAAGCCTATGATTGATTTGGGCGTGCTGAAAAATCCCCATGTGGACAGTTGCGTTGCCCTGCATGTTGAGCCGTCTCTGAATGTGGGTCAGGCGAGATTTAAAGCAGGCGCGGCGTATGCCTGCCCCGATGAGTTTTATATAAAGATAAAGGGCAGAGGAGGTCATGCGGCGGCTCCCCATGAGAGTATTGACCCCGTATTGATTGCTTCTCAGGTTGTGTGCACCCTTCAAACAATTGTTTCAAGGATTGCAAATCCTCTGAATCCCATGGTGGTTTCCGTTTGTTCGATTAATGGCGGCGAGGCGTACAATGTTATTCCCGACGAGGTTGAACTTAAGGGCACTGCCCGCTCCTTCAGCAATGAGGACAGAAATATGCTGGAGGAAAAAATTGAGCTTGCCGTAAAGCAGGCTTGCGGAATGTACGGAGCGGATTACGAATACAAGTTTGACAGACTGTTCCCCCCGTTGATAAATAATGAAAAAACTATTATGAGTCTTAAAAGCTCGGCGGAAAAGTACCTTGCTTCGGAAAATGTAATCTACGGCGGAGACTTGACAATGGCAGGGGAGGACTTTTCTTACCTGACAGAAGAGGTGGAGGAGTCCGCCTTGTTCTGGTTGGGAAGCACGCCGATCGGCGCCGAAAAGCACCCGCTGCACAGCGATAAGCTCGTGGTTGACGATGAGTGCTTAAGGTACGGAACCGAGATATTCGTTGACTATGTTCTAAACTATTTAAATGATTGAATTAGAGCCTATCCTGCGTTGTGTTCTTGTAATAGGGGCACATCGTGGGGTTGGCTGTTGTTTTTATCGGGGAGGCGCGCATAACCGTTTTTAATGCGCACTTCCCGTCATTCATATAAACGCAGCTTGCCACTGCGCAATTAATGTTCGACATATTTATCACCCCATAATATTTTGGACACGAAATATTTTATTATTCAAAATTCAGATAAGGAGCTTATGTGCCATGCCGATAATTGTTGACAGAAATATGGATTACCGAATTTTACAAAACATAAAAAACAGGTTTCCGCAAAAGAATATAATTAAATCATATCGGTTGAGCACGGTAAGCGGTTCTCTTGCCACTCATCCCGATATACAAATTCATTATTTAAATTGGGACACCGCCGTTTGCGCTCCGGAATGTTATGAGTATTACAAATCTGAGCTGAGCGCGCACGGCGTTAGCGTTATCAGGGGCGCGACCGACCCGGGAAACACTTATCCTGACGATATAGCATACAATGTAGCAAGGGCGGGAAATTATGTTATTGCAAATTTGCGGTATACCGACCCTGAAATTATTAAATACTATAAAGGCTGCGGATATGAATTTTTAAACACAAGGCAGGGCTACGCCAAGTGCAACACATGTATCGCAGACGACAGAACCGTGATAACCGAGGATATGAATATTTTTAGGTTGATATCCGGCTTAGAGGGCTTTAGGGCTATGAAGCTTGAATGCGGTTCTGTCCGCCTTGATGGATTTCCCTACGGATTTATAGGGGGCGCAAGCGGTCTTGTGGATGGAGTTTTGGTGTTCTGCGGAAAGCCAAGGGGCACTAAAATAACGGATTTTTTAATTAAGAACAGGATTGAATACTTTTTCGGTTCGGAGAACGAACTGATTGACTATGGGAGTATTATTTGTCGGAGGTGACGATTTTGAATATTGCCGGAATAGAAGAAATACCGGAGACAGACAACGCCGAAGTGGATTGTCTCGAAATAGAGGACGACGGAATATCGGTTGACAGCGCCGAGCTTGTGGCAAACTGGCTTGTTGCAAAATACCGCTCCAAGTTGATTTACAGCTGTATCGACGACGTGTTCGGAGAAATCGACGAAGAGGAGCGCAATGCGGTTTTCAGCCGCGTCTGCGATATAATAAGCGGAAGATACAGCGTAGAGCACTTAGAGTATATAAAAAGAAAGATAATAGAGTTTTTTGAAAGCGACAAAAAAATGAACATAGACGGCTTTGTGAGCTTTAGACTGAAATCATACAAAGATGAGCTGAGGATTTTGGTTGAAGAGTGCGGTTGCGACATGCTTGCCGACAGAAACTATAATAACGGCGAATATCTGGAGCTGTTGGAAATAATCGACTTTTTGCTTGATATGGAGGATATTTTTTATCGGTAATGGGCGGCGGTCTGAACGGCCGCCCTTTTTTACGGATTTTTGACTGTAAATTACCTTTTTAAAAATTTTTCTAAAAATTACGTTTTTGTATTGCAATATTTGTTTAAAAATGATATAATCGTCCTCATAGTATGATTTTATGAGGAGGAATGTTTATGTTAAGCAGTACAGCAGTTAATCTTGTGATTTTGGCGCTGTACGTATGCCTCATGGTGACGCTCGGCATTTATAGCGTGAAGCACACCAAGACGGTTGACGGATTTCTGCTGGGCGGCAGAGGTATGGGACCGTGGCTGTCGGCGTTTGCCTACGGAACCTCGTTCTTCTCCGCCGTTATCTTTATCGGATACGCGGGAAAGAACGGTTGGAACTTGGGTGTTTCATCAGTTTGGATCGGTATAGGCAACGCCGTAATCGGCTGTCTCTTGTCCTGGCTTGTTCTTGCAAAGAGGACAAGGTCTATGACCAGGAAGCTGAACAGCAGGACGATGCCTGAGTATTTCGGTTCAAGGTATGGCGACGGGGGCATGAAAATTTTCTGCGCTCTTGTTATCTTCGTTTTCCTGACCCCGTATGCCGCGTCGGTTTATATGGGGCTGAGCTACTTATTTGCAGCTGTTTTCCCGGCTATAGACTACATATGGTGGATGATTATTATGGCGGTGCTGACGGCGCTTTACCTGTCTCTGGGAGGATATGTGGCAACGGTGCTCACTGATTTTGTACAGGGAATTATTATGATAGTCGGCATTGTGTTCGTTGTGTATTTCGTTATGGCAAACGATGTGGTTGGCGGCCTTAAAAACGGCATGGAGAGCTTGTCGCAAATTCCCGAGGTGGGAGAGGATATAACGGCTCCCTTTGCAGGTAAAAATTGGTTTAGCCTGCTGTCCCTCGTTGTTTTGACAAGCCTTGGAACCTGGGGTCTGCCGCAGATGGTACATAAGTTCTATACGGTCAAAGATGAAAAGTCAATTAAGCAAGCTGCTATAATTTCGACCCTGTTTGCCCTGCTGATAGGCGGCAGCGCATACTTTATCGGCGCTTTCGCCCGTTTGTTCCTTAACAATCAGGTTCCTGCCGAGGGGTTTGACGCGGTTATGCCAATGATGCTCAACAAGGCGCTTCCCTCTGTTATGATGGGAATACTATTGGTGCTTATTCTTTCGGCGTCAATGTCAACTCTCTCATCGGTTGTTATGACCTCCAGCAGTTCAATCTCAATCGATTTGGTAAAGGGAAAGCTGGCTCCCAACATGTCGGATAAGGACACTGTGGGGCTAATGAGAATACTCTGCGTGGTGTTCGTCGGTCTGTCATTTGCCATTGCGGCGTTTAAGCCAAAAGAGATTATCACGCTTATGTCGTTCTCATGGGGAACCCTGGCGGGTACGTTTTTAGGCCCGTACGTTTGGGGACTGTATTCAAAAAAGACAACCCGTATCGGGGCGTGGGCGGGCATGATTTTGGGATTTTTAACATCCATTGTGCCGGCTGTTGTTTCGGGTTTTAACGCCCAGTATGCGCCTACATTCGGCATGATTGCCATGATAGTATCACTGATAATCACACCGCTTGTAAGCAAGTATACGCCAAAATATGATTCGGAATTTTTAAAGGGGATATTTGATTAATGATAAAGATTTGGGATAAAGAAATTGAATGTGCTTCAAACCACAAGACAATAGAAGAAATTCAGCTTGAAAGATTAAAATACATGGTTCAAAAGTCATACGACAAGGTTCCGTTTTACAGGAAGAAGTTTGACGAAATGGGGCTTAAGCCGAGCATGATCGGATCTCTTGACGACTTGAAAAACCTGCCTTTTACAACAAAGGATGATATGCGGGACAACTATCCCTTCGGGCTGTTTGCGGAGCCAATGAAGAATGTTGTCCGCGTCCATGCGTCCTCGGGCACAACGGGCAAGCCGGTTGTGGCAGGATATACAAGGAAGGATCTTGACACATGGTCGGAGGCAATCGCAAGAATTGTTACGGCGGCGGGAATTGACGACACCGATATTGTTCAGATTTCTTTCGGATACGGCTTGTTCACCGGCGGCTTTGGGCTTCATTACGGAATTGAGCGCGTGGGAGCTACAATCGTGCCCATGTCCAGCGGAAATACTCAGCGGCAGCTTATGCTCATGGAGGACTTTGGTGTCACCGGCTTGGTGGCAACCCCGTCGTATGCTACATATTTGGCAGAGGTTATTAAGGAAAAGGAGCTTGCGAGCAGGCTGAAGCTGAAATACGGTTTGTTTGGTTCGGAGGCTATGAGCGAGCAGATGAGAAGCAGCCTTGAGACATCTTTGGGAATGCTTGTAACCTCTAACTACGGTTTGACAGAGGTTATGGGCCCCGGCGTTTCGGGAGAATGCGTTTACAAGTGCGGCGAGCATATAAATGAGGACATGTTTATTGTTGAAATAATCAACCCTGAGACAGGGGAGGTTCTGCCCTACGGCGAGACGGGAGAGGTTGTTATTACAACTCTCACAAAAGAGGCAATGCCTGTTTTGAGGTACAGAACCCGCGATATTTCATATCTCATACCCGAGCCCTGCAAGTGCGGCAGAACATCAATGCGTCTTGCTCCCATTCAGGGCAGAACAGACGATATGATTAAGATTAAGGGTGTCAATCTGTTCCCGTCGGAAATTGAAAGCGTTGTGCTTGAGTTCCCTCAGGTCAGCCCCAATTATCAGCTGATTTTAAGACGGGAAAATATGCTTGATACCCTGGAAATAGTGGTAGAGCTTGTGGACGGTTCTCTCCTTGAAAAGTACTCGGAGATTGAAAAGCTGGAAAAGACCATGAAGGAGCGGCTTCACAGCGTACTGGGTCTCCGTGCGAAGTTGAGGCTTGCTGAGCCTAAGTCCATTGAGAGAACTACCGGAAAGGCAAAGAGAATTATAGATTTGAGAAATGCAGAATAGACTTGATGTTTCAAGTACATAGGAGGTTTTAAACATGAGTAAGAAATTAATGCTTGGCAACGAGGCTGTTGCCCGCGGTCTTTACGAGTGCGGCGTGAAAGTCTCTTCGGCATATCCGGGAACGCCGAGCACGGAAATATCGGAATATGCGGCAAAGTACGACGAGGTGTATGCCGAGTGGGCGCCAAATGAGAAGGTTGCCCTTGAGGTTGCTATCGGCGCGTCTGTAGGCGGCGCCCGCGCCTTTTGCGCAATGAAGCACGTCGGCTTGAACGTTGCGGCGGATCCTTTGTTTACCGTTGCATATACAGGGGTAAACGGCGGTCTTGTAATCGGGGTTGCGGACGACCCCAGTATGCACTCCTCTCAGAATGAGCAGGACAGCAGGAACTACGCCAAGGCGTCCAAGGTTCCCATGATTGAGCCCTCGGACAGCAGCGAGTGCAAGGAGTTCATAAAGGTTGCCTACGAAATGAGCGAGGAATTTGACGCGCCTGTTTTGTTCAGGCTTTCCACAAGAGTTGCTCACTCTCAGAGTATTGTGGAGCTCTCCGACAGACAGGAGGTCGCGCTTAAAGACTACACGGCGGACATAGCAAAGTATGTTATGATGCCGGGCAACGCCATAAAGAAGCACCCTGAGGTTGAGGAAAAGCTTAATAAGCTTGCCGAGTATGCCGAGACAACTCCGCTCAACAGAGTTGAGTACGGCGACAAAAAAATCGGTATTATTACAAGCGGAATGTGCTATAATTACGTGAAAGAGGCTTTCGGCGACAGCGTTTCCGTACTCAAGCTGGGTATGACCTATCCTATGCCCAAAAAGCTGATTGAGGACTTTGCGGCACAGGTTGAGACAGTTTATGTTGTTGAGGAGCTTGACCCGTTTATCGAGGAGCACTGCCGAAATATGGGCATAAAGGTTATCGGTAAAGAGCTGTTCCCCATGTGCTATGAATTTTCCACAAGACAGATAAAGGAATTGATAACAGGTGAAAAGGGAGCGGATTTTGACACGGTGGAAGAAGAGGTTCCCATGCGTCCTCCGGTTTTGTGTCCCGGCTGCCCTCACAGGGGTATCTTCTACGTGCTGAAAAAGATGGGCGTTAATGTCTGCGGTGATATAGGCTGCTACACTCTGGGAGCAGTGGCTCCCTTGCAGTCAATTCACTCTGTTGTCTGTATGGGCGCAAGCATAGGCATGTCCTTCGGCATGTCTCTTGCAAGAGGCGAGGAATTTGCAAAGAACACGGTTGCCGTTCTCGGTGATTCAACCTTTATACACAGCGGCATCACAGGGCTTATTGAGGTTGTGTACAACAAGGGCATTAACACCGTTTTGGTTTTGGATAATTCCATAACGGGTATGACAGGTCATCAGGACAACCCCACAACAGGCAAGACCCTAAAGGGAGAAGCTACCAAGCAGGTGGACTTAGAATTGCTCGGCAAGGCTGTGGGAATTGACAGAGTTGTTATTATCGACCCCTTTGATTTAAAGCAGTGCGAAGCCGTCCTTAAGGAGGAGCTTGCGGCGGAGGAACCGTCATTGGTAATTGTTCAGAGACCCTGCGCTTTGCTTAAGAGCGTGAAGTTCCCCGGTCCCATAGCTATTGACAACGAAAAGTGCAAAAAGTGCAAAATGTGCATGAAACTGGGCTGCCCGGCAATTGTTGACAGGGGCGACTATATGGAAATTGACAAAACACTGTGCGTGGGCTGCGGACTGTGTCAAAATGTGTGCGGCTTCGGCGCTATCGGTTAGGAGGATATGAAATGAGTAAAAACAACGGTTTATCAATAATGATTGTGGGCGTAGGCGGACAAGGCACGCTGCTTGCAAGCCGTATCCTCGGTAATATGCTGGTCAGCGAGGGCTATGATGTTAAGGTGTCCGAGGTGCACGGTATGTCTCAGCGAGGCGGCAGCGTTGTTACATATGTTAAGTTCGGCGACAAGGTGCAGTCTCCGATTATCGACCATGGCGAGGCGGATATTATACTTGCCTTTGAGGAGCTTGAGGCGTACAGATACCTGCCATATTTGAAAAAGGGCGGCAAGATAATCTGCAATTCTCAGAATATCGACCCTATGCCTGTAATAATAGGAGCAAAGGAGTACCCAAAAGATATTGTTGAAAAGATTAAGGAGAAAAACGTTGAAATAATTTCGGTGGACGCAGACAAATTAGCGTTTGAGGCGGGCAATATTAAGACGGTAAACGTGGCGTTGATCGGCGTAATGTCATCTCAGACAGATATACCCGAGGAGGTTTGGCTGTCTGCCATTAAGTCAACCGTTCCGCCTAAGGTTGTTGACGTAAATTTAAAGGCGTTTGAACTCGGGCGCAATTATTAAAAATAATCAAGGAGGAAGTAACAATGTATGTAAAGCAAATTTCTGTGTTTATGGAAAACCGCCCCGGCAGACTTGCGGAGATAACAAAGGTTCTGTCAGATAACGGTATTGACATCAGGGCAATAAACATTGCCGACACAACCGATTTCGGTATTCTGAGAATGATTGTAAACGACGAGGTTAAGGCGGAGCAGGTGCTCAGAAGCAATGACATGACAGCCAATGTCTCAAACGTAATCGCAATCTCCATTGACGACAGCGTCGGCGCATTCAGCAGGGTTATTGAGCTTTTAAAGGATAAGGACATCAGTATTGAGTACATCTATTCCTTTATCGGCGAGAAGTCCAGCAAGGCGGTTATTGTGTTAAAGACAAGCGATCTTGACTTATCAATCGAAACACTTAAGAGCAACGGCGTGATTGTTCTTTCGAAAGAGGAAGTGAACAACTTAGATTATGCAGAATAATTCACTGGAGTTTTTAAAGCGGGAGTTTGGCATTAAGACCTCCGTTTTGGAAATATACAAATCTGTTTCCGAGAGCCTGAGGGGCAGGTTCTCGGAGATAGACGATGTTGCTGCGTACAACCAGGCAAAGGTGTTAAAGGCTTTTCAGGAAAACAGAATATCCTATGCTCATTTCGGCGAAACAACGGGGTACGGATATGACGATATGGGCAGAGACGCCCTTGATAAGGTATATGCGGACATTCTGGGAGCGGAGGACGCAATGGTGAGACATAACATTGTTTCGGGCACCCAGGCTATTTCCGCGTGCCTGTTCGGCGTTTTGCGCCCGGGAGATGTTTTGGCGTCTGTTGTGGGCGCACCCTATGACACAATGGAGGAGGTTATCGGAATCAGGGAGGGAGAGCACAGCGACATGGGCTCTCTCAAGGATTTCGGCGTGGAATACAGGCAGGTAGATTTGGTTGACGGCGAATTTGTTGACTATAACGGAATTGAAAGTCTGCTTAAAGCCGAGAAAATCAA
Source organism: uncultured Eubacteriales bacterium (assembly GCA_958352815.1). Taxonomy (GTDB): domain Bacteria; phylum Bacillota; class Clostridia; order Monoglobales; family Monoglobaceae; genus Monoglobus. Next base: position 4,801 of record CATWQA010000015.1, on the reverse strand, counting down.
AGCGGTGCTTATTCAGCGCTCCCGTGGCTATGACTGGAGAGATTCTCTGACGGTTGCCGAAATCGGTAAAATAATCAGTCTTGTTAAAACTGTCAGCCCCTCAACCCTGTGTATTGTGGATAACTGCTACGGTATTTTTGTTGAAACCAAGGAACCCACAGAGGTTGGAGCCGATTTGATTGTTGGCTCTCTTATAAAGAACGCCGGCGGAAGCCTTGCTCTCAGCGGAGGCTATATTGCAGGTACAAAAGAGTGCGTCAGACGGGTCGGCTATAGGCTGACCGCTCCGGGGCTGGGCAAGCATGTGGGCGCAAGTCTGGGCATGAACAGGAATATGTATCAGGGTCTGTTTTTCGCTCCTCACGTGGTCGGGGAAAGCATAAAGACCGCAGTCCTGTGCGCGGCGATTTTTGAGCGGCTGGGCTTTGAGGTATGCCCTGCGGCAGACGCTGAGCGAAGCGATATAATTCAGGCTGTTAAGTTCGGCAGCGGGGAAAACGTAATAAAATTCTGCCAGGCGATCCAGAAAGGCTCGCCTATAGACAGCTACGTAACACCTGAACCCTGGGATATGCCGGGTTATGACGACCCGGTAATAATGGCGGCGGGTGCCTTTGTTCAGGGAGCCTCCATAGAGCTGTCGGCAGACGCCCCGATTTGCGAGCCATACATTGCCTATATGCAGGGCGGGGTTATTTACGACAGTGCGAAAGTCGGAATTTTAAAGGCTGCCTGCGAATTTGTTGATTAGAGCAGATTAAGGAAGTGATATGATATGGCAAAGGAGTGCGTTCTGTACGACAGGATTTGCAACGACTGCGGAGAGTGCTTGTATTGCGACTTGAACCCGCTTAAAATGTGCGACAACTGCGGCAAATGCCTTGAAACGGGCAAGGATTATCGTGAAATAAAGATTGACAGCGTTATCACCTCGGAGGAGTACGAGTCTCACCGTCATCACCATGACCATGACTGCGGCTGCGGCCATCATCACGAGTAATATAAAGCGGCACAGATTTAACTCTGCGCCGCTTTGTTTAGTTTGCAGAGTTTATATCGTTAAACTCTGTGTGTGAAATAAATTGCCATAAAATCGGGTTTACGACCTTTTTATGCCCTTTAGCCCTGCTGATTTGCAATGTCCTGCTCATACTTTTGGATCATCTTCTTTACCATCTGGCCGCCGATGCTTCCTGCCTGTCTTGATGTCAGGTCGCCGTTATAGCCCTTGTTTAAAGTAACGCCTACCTCTGACGCCGCCTCCATTTTGAACTGATCCATAGCTGCCTTTGCCTGGGGAACTACCAGGTTGTTTGAAGAATTATTTGAATTTGCCATTTTATTTTCACTCCTTATTCTTTCTGTTTTGTGTTGCAATAGTATTTTGTGATTTTAGTCTGTTTGTTATACAAGTAATTTATGGGTACGCTGCCGGAACAGACTCTGCCGTGTTACTTTTTCTATTTAGCCGAAAGTCTTATGATCTTTGGCGAGCTTTCCATCTTTTATAAAGTCTCTTCTAATCTGCACTCAGATTTAAATCTGAAATACAATCGAGCTTTTTCAACAAACTTTATCACATACACACATTATTCCCCGAAAAATTTTAAATTATTAAAAAAGCGCCTGTAAATGTTTTCTATCGAGTGTTAAACAATTTGTGGTGCAAAACCGAAATTTAATCGGAATATGTCACTTAATCAGTAAAAATTTTTAAATATTTTACATAATAGGTATTGCACAAAATTATTAGTTATGGTAGAATAAATTTAGTAAAATTAATTAGTTTTAATAAATCAAAGGAGTAAAAGTTATGAAAAAGAATGTAACGTTTAATTATCGGAGAGCCTTAAGCTTTTTCTCCCAGGAGGAAATTGACAACATGCAGCCCCAGATTGAGGCTGTGGACAAGGTTTTGATGAACAAGACCGGTGCGGGCAATGATTTTTTGGGCTGGATTGACCTTCCTGTTGACTATGACAAGGAAGAGTTTGCCAGAATTAAGGCCGCTGCGGAAAAGATCAGAAATGATAGTGACGTGCTGTTGGTTGTTGGTATAGGCGGTTCATATCTGGGCGCAAAGGCTGCTTGTGATTTTCTCGGCGGACCTTTCTACAACATGAACCAAAAGCCCCAGATTATTTTCTGCGGAAACAACATCAGCCCCAATTACCTGAACGACATTTTAAAGGCTATTGAGGGTAAAGATATTTCCGTAAATATTATCTCCAAGTCGGGAACAACCACCGAGCCCGCTATTGCTTTCAGAATTTTAAAGAACTATGTTGAGGAGAAGTACGGCAAGGAGGAAGCTAAGTCACGTATCTACGCTACAACAGACAAGGCAAGAGGCGCTCTTAAAAACCTTGCCGATGAGGAGGGCTATGAGACGTTCGTTGTTCCTGACGATGTAGGCGGCAGATATTCTGTTTTGACAGCTGTCGGTCTGCTCCCCATTGCTGTTTCGGGCGCTGATATTGACGCTATGATGCAGGGTGCTGCTGACGCAAGAGAGATGTACTCAAAGCCCTGCCTTAAGGAAAATGAGTGCTATCAGTATGCGGCAATCAGAAACATTCTTCTGCAAAAGGGCAAGACAATTGAGATGCTGGTAAACTATGAGCCTGAGCTTCAGTACTTCATTGAGTGGTGGAAGCAGCTTTACGGCGAGAGCGAGGGCAAGGATAAGAAGGGTATCTTCCCTGCAGGCGCGTCGTTCTCAACAGATTTGCACTCTATGGGTCAGTACATTCAGGACGGCAGGAGACAGCTCTTTGAGACGGTTCTCTACGTTAAGAATTCAAAGTCCGACATTGAGATGACTATTGACAAGGACAATGTTGACGGTCTTAATTTCCTTGCAGGAAAGACCATGGATTTTGTAAACAAAAAGGCTTTTGAGGGTACGCTTCTTGCTCACACAGACGGCGGAGTTCCCAACCTCATTGTTGAGCTTGAGTCTCTTGACGAGTACACCTTCGGTCAGCTTGTATACTTCTTTGAGAAAGCATGCGGCATTAGCGGCTATCTGCTGGGCGTAAATCCCTTTAACCAGCCGGGCGTTGAGAGCTATAAGAAGAACATGTTCGCACTGCTGGGCAAGCCCGGATATGAGGCAGACAAGGAAGCTCTTGAAGCAAGATTAAAATAATTTTAATTTTTCTAAAAAACACTTGTATATTTTGAGTAACTGTGTTAGAATAACTTAAAACGTTAAATGTTTTAGCTGTTTAAATTTTTATTAGCAGAAAGGCGGTAATTATTATGATTAAAATACATATCGGATTAAAGGGCAGCGGTAAGACAAAGAAGCTTATTGAAGCAGTAAATAATGCTGTCAATGTTGAGCACGGAAATGTTGTGTGTATTACCGACGGAAACCGTTTAATTCATGACATAGACAGAAAGGTCAGAATGATTAACACAGAGGATTTTAGCATTAAGAACTTTGATATGTTTGAGGGTCTGATCTGCGGCATTATCGCACAGGATTTTGATGTTACTCATATCTTTATCGACAGTGTTTTCAAGAGTGTTCCAGGCGGAGATATGACTTCAATCGAGCCGTTCATTGCCGATCTTGAAAAGCTTGAGGATAAGTTTAACGTTTCGTTCACAATGATGGTCAGCGCGGAGGCTTCATCGGCAGGTCCCAACGTTGAGAAATATGTGGACTAACTCTAAAATTTGTTTTTAAATATTGACTTAATTTTAATTTTATGTTATTGTTATAGAGGTTGTGACATTTCACAGCCTCTATTCTGTTGTGTAAATGCATTTGAATATAAATTATACTGAAAGGTTTGATAAAAATGAAGTATATCAGCACGAGAAATAAAGAGCTTAATCTGACTTCCGCCGAGGCTATTAAGAAGGGTCTGTCCGATGACGGCGGTCTGTTTGTTCCCGCATCTTTTCCCAGGCTAAAAAAGGCGGATATTGAAAGTCTCTTGGGCAAATCCTATATCGAGAGAGCTAACTTTGTTCTGTCGAAGTTTTTAACCGATTTTACCGAGGAAGAAATTGCAAAGTGTACAGAGGGCGCTTACGGCGGTGAAAAATTCAGCAGCGATAAGGTTGCTCCTCTTGTTAAGATAAACGATTCCCAATATATTTTGGAACTGTGGCACGGTCCCACCTGCGCCTTCAAGGATATGGCGCTCCAGATTTTGCCCTATTTTATGACAACCTCCATGAAAAAGACCGGAGAGGATAAGACCATCGTGATTTTGGTTGCCACATCGGGCGATACGGGAAAGGCTGCTCTTGAGGGCTTTAAGGATGTTGACGGAACAAAGATTGTTGTGTTCTATCCCAGTGAGGGCGTCAGCGACATTCAGAAACTGCAAATGATTACCCAGGAGGGCGAAAATGTTTGCGTTGGGGGCATTTGCGGAAACTTTGACGATGCTCAAACCGGCGTTAAAAAGATTTTCACAGACAGCAAGATCATTGCCGAGCTTGATAAGAACGGATATGCTTTCTCCTCAGCAAACTCAATCAACTGGGGCAGGCTGGTTCCCCAGATTGTCTACTATATTTCTGCGTACTGTGACATGGTCGAGGGCGGAGAAATTAACAATGGCGATAAGATTAACATCTGCGTTCCCACAGGTAACTTCGGAAATATTCTTGCGGCTTACTACGCAAGGAAGATGGGTCTGCCGGTTAATAAGCTGATTTGCGCTTCAAACAAAAACGATGTTTTGACAGATTTTATCAAGACAGGAGAGTATGACAAGAACAGGGAGTTCTATCAGAGCGTATCCCCGTCCATGGATATTCTGATTTCCAGCAACTT
>CATWQA010000014.1 GCA_958352815.1 uncultured Eubacteriales bacterium | reverse complement strand
AGAGAAGCGGTGGATGACGGGATAAGTGGATTTTTAGTTAAAGAAAGAAGCAGTGAAGATCTTATCAAAAAAATGAAAAGTTTTATTTCTCTTTCAAATAGTGAAAGAGAACAAATGGGCTTAGCAGGTAGAGAAAAGATGGTGCGTGAATATGATCGACAAATTGTTGTTGAGGCGTACTTAAAAGAGTTGAAAAGAATATGATTACAATTCATTTTTTATTATATCTTTATGAGGTGAAAATAAATGAATATAAAAAAGCTTGTTAAGAATCGTGAGAATATTAACAGCTTGATGAAAATTTTTAGCTTCATTCCGGACGAGCCTTATTTGAAACTTATGTATAGACTTCGCATGGGGAAAAAATTAGATCTAAATAATCCGCAGACTTTTAATGAAAAATTACAGTGGCTGAAATTACATGACAGAAGACCGGAATACACTATGATGGTAGATAAATATGAGGTAAAGAAGTATGTAGCTTCGATAATTGGAGATGAGTATATAATTCCGACACTGGGGGTGTGGGATCACTTTAATGAAATAGACTTTGATTCTTTGCCAAACCGGTTTGTGTTGAAGTGCACACATGATTCCGGCGGACTTGTGATTTGTAAGGATAAGAGCACGTTGGATATGAAGAAAGCAAAGAAAAAAATTGAACGCTCATTAAAATGTAATTTTTATTGGGTTGGCAGAGAATGGCCTTATAAAAATGTAAAACCGAGGATAATTGCTGAAAAGTATTTAGAAGATGAACCCGGCATAGAGTTAAAAGACTATAAGCTATATTGCTTTAACGGAAAAGCAGGATTTTTGTACCTTTCTCAAGGTTTAACCGATCACTCAACGGCACGTATCAATTTTGTGACGTTGGATTGGAGACCTGCTAAGTACACGAGAAATGATTATGCAGAATTTGAAATATTGCCCGCAAGGCCACAGAAGCTTGATGAAATGATAAAATTAGGAGAAATGCTATCAAATGGTATACCCTTTTGCAGGACAGACTTTTACGAAGTAGACGGTCAGGTCCTTTTTGGTGAACTTACTTTTTCTCCCGGAAGTGGTTTTACGCCGTTTGAGGAGGAAGAATATGACCGTGAAATAGGGTCGTTTTTAACGTTGCCTATAAACGAATAAATGTATATGATAAAATTAAAAATCACATTATGAGACATCTAATATTAAAAGATTTTAGTTGCGATCGGTCAATATTGTACATGTTAGCAAAAGTCGGATAATTACGGAGATAATGGGGTTGAGAAAAATGGAAGTTGCAATAGCGTCGTGCTATTTTATGTCTAATTATGGAAGCTTATTACAAACTTATGCGCTTCAAAAAGGTATTGAAGATTTCGGATATGAGGTAGAGAACATTTGCATAGATGGCATTAAGAAAGAAATTGAAAACAGAAAAATAAAATATTATATAAAAGTGGCAAAAGACTTTTCTGTAATTTTGAATAAAGCCGGTAGAATAAAAAAGAGTATATTTCGAAAAATAAATAAAAAATATGCTTGTCTTTTGAAGAAAAGAGCTGACAAAACAGATCTATTCAGAAGAAAATATATTAAGATATCGGAATTATTACCTGATTGGGAAAGCCTTACTGCGTATACTAATCAATGTAGTGCAGTAATAGTCGGAAGTGATCAGCTTTGGCTGCCGTCGAACATTGTAGCAGATTATTATACATTATCTTTTGTACCGGACAATATCTCTAAAATAGCATTTGCTACGAGCTTCGGTATTTCAAAATTTCCTGATAGTATGAATAAGCAGACAAAACTTTTTTTGGACAGATTTCAAAAAGTATCAGTGAGAGAAACCACCGGTCAGGAAATATTTAAAAACATAACAGGAAGAGAGTGCTCTTTAGTTTGTGACCCGACAATGCTGTTGTCTAAAGAGGAGTGGTTAAAAGCTATTCCGCCAAAGTCAATTGTAAAAGGTGGATATATATTTTGCTATTTTCTCGGTAAAATAAAGCGACATCGTGAGATTGCCGTAGAACTAAAAAAGAGAACAGGTTTAAAAATAGTAGCTTTGCTTCATTGTGAGCAATATGTTTCGAATGACGATGGGTATGCGGATGAAACACCGTTTGATGTGGGTCCGGATGATTTTGTAAACCTTATTAGAAATGCTTCGTACGTGTTGACTGACTCGTTCCATGGCACAGTTTTCTCGATTATAAATCAGAAGATTTTTTTTACATTTACCAGGCATAGTGATACGGAAAAATTATCGACGAATTCGAGGATATATAACTTGGCTGATATTTTTGGAATTAGAAATCGAGTGCTTGCAGGAAATGAAAATGTTGAAGAAATCTTAAACAGAAATATGGATTTAGATGATATAAGTGAAAAACTGACTGTTTTTCGTGAGATGTCAAAAAAATATTTATATGAAGCATTGGAGAAATAGAGAAATATGGAACCAAAGATTTCTATAATTACAGTGTGCTATAACAGTGAAAAGTATATAGAAGATGCAATAAAAAGCGTGGTTTTGCAATCATATAAAAATAAGGAATACATCATTGTAGATGGTGGTTCAACTGATAATACACCGGGCATAATTGAGAGGTATAGAAATTTAATTGATGTGATTATTGCAGAGCCGGACAGGGGTATTAGCGATGCTTTTAATAAGGGAATAAAACGTGCCTCCGGTGAAATAGTGTGCATAGTAAATTCTGATGATATGATGGCAGCGGATGCACTTGAATTATTTGCAAAACAATATGAAGATGGTATTGATGTTTTTAGAGGTTCAGAGATAATCAGAAATTTTGAAACCGGAAAAGAATATGTTCTTAATCCAACTATGACGTACAAGAAATTACCATTTAATTTTCAAGTCTGTCATATGGCAACCTATATAAGACGTGATGCTTTTGAGAGATTTGGATATTATGATGTGGATTTTAAATGCTCCATGGATCGAGAACTATTGTTTAGATTTCATAAACAAAATGCCAAGGAAAAAAGAATAGATGGTATTTTTGGAATTTTCAGACTTGGAGGAGTTTCGCAAAATACATATAAATCCAAGATTGTTGAAGCAAGAAGAATGATGGAAAAGTTGGACTCAAGCAGATTGAATACACTTATATATACTGTTTATGTTGCAACTCGAGTGTATTTGAAAAGGTGTATTGTTTCAATAAAAAATAAGGGGATTTAAATATGAATTTAGCTGAAAAAAAGGACTGTTGTGGCTGTGCTGCATGTGTGGCTATCTGTCCGAAAAGCTGCATAAAGATGGAAGAGGACATGGAGGGGTTTCTTTATCCGGTTATAAATAAAAAAGATTGTATAAACTGTAAAATGTGTGAGGAAGTGTGCCCGATCATCAATCAGAAAAAGGAAGTCCCTTTTAAACAGGACGGGTACATTGTGCAGAATAAGGATGCAACGGTTTTGCGTGAAAGTACGGCAGGCGGGGCGTTTACTGCCATTGCGAAATATGCGATAAACAGAGGCGGTGTGGTTTTCGGTGTTGAATTATCGAAAGAAATGATCGCCCACCATGTCTATATAGAAACCGAAGCGGAGTTATCACGCTTTCGTAACAGCAAATATGTCCAAAGTTGCGTGAGGAGGAGTACATACCATAGGATTAAGTCCTTTTTGAACCAAGGAAAAACCGTATGTTTCAGCGGCACTCCGTGTCAGATAGAAGGATTAAAGAATTATCTTGGGAAAGATTATGAGAATTTAATCACTGTGGATGTGGTTTGCAGGGCTGTGCCTTCACCACTTATTTTTCGAAAATATTTGGAGTATCAGCAAAAGACCCTTGAAGATAAAATCCAAACAGTGCGTTTCCGCGACAAGCATTACGGATATAAATATTCAACAATGAATGTTGTAACAGACAGAAATCATGGAAATTATCATAAGGGTGTTGAATCTGATCCATGGCTTCGGGCTTTTTTTTCAAATATATGCGACAGACCTTCCTGTCATGACTGTCAGTTCAGAAAGCGGTACAGAGTGAGTGATTTCACTATTTGGGATTGTTTCCAAGTCGGACGATTTTCAAAGGAACTGGATAACGATGGGGGTGCGACAAGAGTTTTAGTACATACAGATAAGGCCCGGAAGATTTTTGATGAAATCAAATCAGACTTTATCTATGTTGAAGTGGTTCCTGAGAAACTTGTGTCCGGATCAAAGGAAATGATGGAATCTGTCCGGTCCAATGAGAAGAGAACAGAGTTCTTTAAGGACGCTGCTCAAATGGATGGTGTTCGGCTATTTGAAAAATATTTTCCAGACACATTCCGTGTAAAAGCAGAGCATTGGGCGCGTAATGTTTGCTTTAGACTGGGAATCTATGCTGTGGCAAGGAAGGTGTATGTTCGGATAATGCATAGATATTGATACAGATAGAGGATAAAAGATGTAGTGGCGTAGCACCTGCTAGGCAGTTTTTTCAAAGAACCGCATTATTATAATGAGCGATGAAGATGACTGCAGAGGAAGCCGTGTAGGGGTCAGATGAGTTTTGGAGATATCTAAGTGGATTAAACGGTAGTGAAGTTGAAGTAGTGACGATAGTTTCATAATCGTTTATAATAATTTTCAAAGACTATGTAACATGGATAGATAACTGATGTAATAATAAAAATAGATTGTATAATCGATATTTGGCAGGAGGGTATATAATATGAGGATACTATTTGTAAACCAAACTTGTGGTACAGGTAGTATCGGAAGACTTACTAAGGAATTAGCTGAGTCACTCGAACAAAAAGGGCATGAATGTGTGTTTGCGTATTCGCATGGAAAAAGTAACTACCATAATTGCTATAAAATAGGTAATGTTCAAGATCATAATATACATGCTATAATGTCCAGAGTGACCGGACTGCAGGGGTATTTTTCCAAGCGTGCCACGTATAAGCTAATAAGATTTATTGACAATTACAAGCCTGATATAGTACAGCTTTGTAATCTACATGGTAATTATATTTGTCAGCCCTTGCTGTATCAATATCTTGCCCAGGAGAATATTGCTACTGTTTTGGTTTTACATGACTGTTGGTTTTTTACCGGAAAATGTACCTACCCTACAGCGTCAAAATGCACAAAGTGGAAATCTGGGTGCGGGAAATGTCCGCAATTGCATACAGATAATGTGAACAGAACGTTCTTTTTTGATACATCAAGACGTTGTATTGATGATAAAGAGAGATGGTACAAAGAATTAAAGAGAATCAGAACGATTGGAGTTTCAATGTGGATAACAGGAGAAGCAAAACAGTCTGTATTGGGGCACACAGACCCGGTAACGATATATAACTGGGTGGACAGCGATGTATTTAGACCAAGAAAGAATAACATAAAGAAGAAACTGAATATCGAAGGCAAATTCATGATTTTGATGGTTGCCGGTAATATCTCATATAAAAAAGGATATAGCGAAATGGTCGGAATTGCCGACGCGGCAAAAGACGATACTGCGATTGTGGTTGTAGGGAAGAACAAAAACAAGCTTCCTCTCCCTAACAATGTGATACATATTGAACATACGGACAATGCTGTAGAATTGGCGGAGTTTTATTCGGCTGCGGATGTATGTGTAAATACTACGCGATATGAAACATTTGGCATGGTTACAGCAGAATCACTAAGCTGTGGAACGCCGGTGATCATTTATAATAATACAGCATCTCCTGAACTTGTGGATAAAAAATGCGGTATTGTTGTTGATGAACATGAGGGAATAAACGGAATAAAAGCTGCTGTTGACTTGATACGGAATAATGGCAAGAACGCCTATTCGGAATACTGTTATAGGTTTGCGCGGGAACATTTTGACAGAGAACGACTTGTTAAGGAATACGAGCGTCTGTATCTTTTTATGACGGGCGATTTGAAATGACAGGCTTATTTGTTATTTCAATGCAACAAGATCATTAACCGTGAAAGAGCTTTAATGGAGATCTAGGGAGATACAATATTTTAAGTAGTATGTAAGGAAAGACAATAATGAAAAAAAAAATCACTTATGTAGGACATTACGATTTACTTAGAAATGGAAAACAGGAGCGAGTATACTCACTTGCTGCTGCCAGAAAAATGGATTTCATCTGTAATGAGTTGGTTCAACTTGGGTTTGATGTAAATCTCGTGTCCGCAGCTTATTCTAATCAAAAGGGACATGGTAAAATATCAGGAACAACCGAGATGATCCGTGATGGGATTACTTTAGTACTTGCTCCGAGCAATAGAGCGACTAATAAGATTAGACGCATACAGCGTGTAATAGGGTCAAGATTATGGCTGTTTCGTTACTTGTTGAGAAATTGCGGAAAAAATGACTGTGTCATAGTTTACCATAATTATGCGGATGCAATTGCAATTGTGCTTGCACAAAAAATTAAAGGGTTCAAGCTCGTACTTCAAATAGAAGAACAGTATTCTATGGTGTGGAAGCTATCTCCCTTTCAGAGGTGGAAAGAGAATCTTCTGCTTGCGTATGGGAAAGATAATTCTTTGGTTGTATCGGAACTGCTTGCGGAAAAGTTAGATATAAAAAATCCGATCGTTTCGTATGGAAATTATCAAATTTATGAGGGAACAATTCCTCCCAAATTAACAGGTGAAAATATAATATTAGTGTTTACGGGTATGATTGAAACTGTGCGTAACGGAGCTTTTCTTTCGATAGAGTGTATGAAATATTTGCCGCCGAATTATACCCTGTATTTGTCCGGACCGGTGTCAAAAGATGCTGAAGAACAGTTCTATACGTCACTAAAGAATGTGAACTTAGAGTGTAGGCGAGAAGCTTGTGTTTACATGGGTATGCTAAGTAATACCGAATATGAAAAATTGCTTTTGACTGCGGATATAGCACTTAATCCGCAACGAGAAGGAGTTTTAGGTGATTTTGTTTTTCCGTCCAAGATTCTAACATATATGGGATACGGATTGCCGGTGGTTAGCACAAAAGGTGGTAGCATCGTGGAGTCTGAATTGTCAGACCTAATAGAATTTGCTGAGGATTTTACGGCTCAAAGTGTTTCGGAGGCGATACAGAGAGTAAATAGAAAGTCACCGTTGGTGTTTATCAAGAAAATTGACGAACTGAGAGAAAAATTTACAAAAAAACTATCAGCTTTATTATTTGATACTTAGTATGGGAGATTCCAAATGAAAATAAAAATTTCCTCATTTTATATTTTGCCTATAATTATTCCGTGGTTTTTTCCGGCATCATTGACCATTATTTTTCCGGGGATAACTACTGTTGTTAATGCATGGAAATGTATTTCGTGGTTTTTGATTTTATTTAAATGTATTTCCAACAGGAGGTGGAATTCCTTCACTATAACGTTACATATATTTTGGCTTGTGTTCTTTTTATGTACTTTAGTTTCGCATTATACTCCTGCAGATGTAAATACATGGTTGGTTTCATTTTGCAGTATTTGTGGGATAGCGTTATTATTTGATGCATTTGATACAGAAAGAATAGTTAGGTTTATTTACAAATATTTTTTACTGTTAGCGTTGATAAATTTTATAATGCTAATTCTCAACCCAGATGGTTTTGAAAGTTATGTTAGTGCATATGATGGTTTAAACAAATATGCTTCACGATGCAATTTTCTGTGTACGGATAATATGTATGGACCATTCATGATGTCGTTATTGCTGCTTAATGAATTGTACATAACACAAAAATCAAAGGAAAAAGTCTGGAAGTTGTGTTATTATGGTTGCTGGATGGTATGTACTGCATCAGCTTTGCTTATATTTAGTGCTACAAGTTTAGTGGGACTGAGTGCTTTGCTAATTTATAAATTTTGTATGAAAGTGAATTTGAGCTTTATACAGATTAAGCCCCTCTATATTGCATTTTTCTTTATTTTAATGTTTGTTGGTGTGTATTATTTTAATATTCAGAAGTTGTTTTCTTTTGTGATAATCAATATATTGGGAAAAGATCTGACTTTAACCGGAAGAATTGAACTTTGGACATCATCAATAGAAATGATCAAACAGAAGTTTTGGCTCGGTTGGGGTTGTACAAATAAAGGTTCCATTATATTAAGGAATTATTATTATTGGTATGCACATAATTTGGTACTTGATATACTATTAGAAGGCGGGATAGTAACCCTTTCGGCATTTGCTTTTATGATTGCGAATATGGCGAGACGCGTGAAGGGTACATTAAGGGATAGAAGAATTAAAACTTGTATGCTGATTTTGTTTGTCTTTGCCTTGATGAATATTGCTGAAAGTCATCTGCATAATGTTTATTTTTATTTTCCTATCGTAATAGCTGTAAAAATATCGAACGACGTTAAATCATTACTATAAGAGGTATCAGATGTTCAAGTCTAGATTTGATAAAATATCATTGCAAAACAAGACGGTAATTATAAATATGTCCGGAGCTTTTATGGTGAAGGGACTGTCTTTGTGCTTGTCTTTGTTTACAATGCCGGCATATATTCGGTTCTTTCAAAATCAGACAGTACTTGGGGTATGGTTTACAATCGTTTCCATACTAAATTGGATTCTGTTTTTCGATTTAGGATTGGGCAATGGGTTAAGAAATATGTTGCCTAAGGCGTTGGAAGAGAAGGATGACACGAGAGTAAAAGAATTGATATCAACAACTTACTTTTCGATGGCTATTCTCGTAGTTGTTATGGGAATATTAGGGTCATTTTTGATTCCGGCCTTGAATTGGAATACCATCTTTAATGTTGATTCCCATTTAGTGAATAACACAGTACTTACGCATTGCGTGCTGATTGTTTTTTACGGGATTTTATTGCAGTTTATTGTAAAGCTTGTTTCATCGGTTCTGTATGCTTTGCAAAAATCGGCAGTTGTCAATTTAATGTCCCTTATTTCAAGTGCACTTATTGTCATTGCACTTGTGACGATTCCATCATCCACGATGGAATGCAACCTGTACACCATGGCTATTATCAATGTTGTGGCTATGTGTCTTCCTTATATTGTTGTGTCATTTTGGGTGTATGGGAAGGCAATAAAGAAGTCATTTCCAAGGTTATCATACTTCAATAAAAACTGTGTCGGTGATATAGCAAAAATCGGCATATCTCTTTTGTGGTTACAGTTAGTATTTATGATGACTTCTTCAACAAATGAATTTTTAATATCAAATTTCACGTCCCCTAATTATGTCGTGGAGTATCAAGCATATTATAAGATTTTCAAAACCGGCAGTATGATATTTTCTCTTGCTCTGACACCAATTTGGTCAGCCGTAACTAAGGCACAAGCGAATTATGATTTCGTATGGATCAAAAAGATTTATAAATTCTTTTTAGCGGCAAGCTGTGTTTGCTTGGCAATTGAAATAGCAATTGTTCCGTTTTTGCAGTCATTAATGAATATTTGGCTTGGTGAGGATTCAATTTTAGTGTCTACGTCTGCCGCTATTGTTTTTGCCTTTTCCGGTACAATATTTGTATTGCATAATGTAAATACAGCTATCGGAAATGGTATATCGTATTTTAAAACCCAGATGATTTGGATGACTTTTGCAGCTGTTATATGTATACCGTTATCTTATCTGTGCATTCAAATTACCGGTAATTGGATCGGAGTTGTAATCGGTACAACATTATCAATAGTGCCATATGAGTTGTTAGCTCCTATATACACGTTTCGATTTATAAATAAACAAGGAGAGGGATAGATTATGAAGCAGATTATATCAAAAACTAAAAATAATCGTTTTATTTTGAATTTAGTAACTGCACTTTATAGACTATTTGCATTTAATAAAATAAAGGGAAAAGTTGCGTTAAAATTGTTGGGTGGGGTACGAATTAAGCATACTTGCGTAAGAGATAAAGGCGCAAATAATGAAATTGTGATTGGTGACTATAGTCGAGTTTATAACTGTTCGTTCTATTTTAAAGGAGTAGGTTCAAAGATAATAATCGGCAATCATGTTCTGTTGCAGAATGTGGAATTCCACGTGGAAGATAACGGAAATGGGATTACGATAGGAGACGGGTGTAATTTAACAGGAAAGGCACATATTGCTTGTACCGAAGGAAAGCGGATTGTGATTGGTGAAAAATGTCTGTTTTCCAACGAGATTGTTATTAGGACAGGCGATAGTCATTCGATTGTAAACAATGATGGGCTAAGGATAAATCCGGCGGAAGATGTTACGATAGGCGATCGTGTGTGGGTAGGTCAGCATTGTACAATATTAAAGGGGGTCGAGGTAGGCGATGACTCTATTTTGGCAACAGGATGTGTTGTTACAAAAGGAGTTTTTACACCGAATTCAATTTTGGCGGGAATACCGGCTAAAACTGTAAAAAAAGATGTGTCGTGGAAAATGGAAAGAATATAGGAGGAACGATATGTTATTGGCAATTACATCTGGAGGGAGATTGGGTAATCAGTTGATGTTTGCAGCTAATATGATGGCAAGCAGTATAGAATATGGAATCGGATATAAAAATATCTCATTCGAGGCGGAAAAATTTTTTGAGAGTCATGACCCCGGAAGTGGTGCTTGTAATTGTTATAAAAAAGGTTTGGACAGATTTTTGACGAAGTATTTTTGGAAAGCAAAAAAGTTATTTGGTTGCGCACCGGGTGTTGTGGAAATTATTGACATGCCGGAATGTGCTGTTGAAGAATTTAAAAAATCCAGTGGAAGGATGTATAAGCTATTTCACTGCTGGCCTTATCTTGACTTTTATTCATTATATAAGCATCAAGCTGTTATACGGAAAAAAATCAAACCTAAAAGCGAATACATAGAGCAGGCAAATAAAATTTATAGCGAATGGGGGATTAAGAATAAGAATGTGATAGGTGTACATATACGGCAGAGTGATTACAAAACGTGGATGAATGGGAGATATTTTTTTGATACTTCTTGTTATATTAAACGCATGAGAGATGTAATGCGATTGATTGACGACTGTGCATTTGTTATTTTCAGCGATGAAAACATTAGTGAATGTGATTTAAACGGAATTAATTCCCATATTGTATTCTCAAATCAGTCCCCCATAGTGGATATGATTCTAATGGGTCAATGTTCGTATTTAATTGGGCCGCCAAGCACTTTCTCAGGATGGGCTTCATTTATGGGGAGTACACCAAAGTATATAATGGTTGACAAAAATAAGTGTATAAATTCGTTAAATGAATTTGGTGTCTATATGATAGATTTGATGGATGATGAGGTAGACTTAGATGGCAATAAAATCATAAGTCGCTATTCCGATGGTATCAAGATTAATTGATTTGCACTGTAATTGCCGGCGATTTAGCTTTGTTAATTGCATTTATGAGCCTTATTTTAAAGTGGGTTAGAGATTGCTTTAAAGGGATAAATTGTAATTCAGAAATTTTTGGAAATATGCATGGTGTATAAAAATGCCGTAATCTTGTTATAATTTACATATTGAAAACATGTTGAGTGTTAGTGCGGTTTATTTGGGCGGTAAACGGAAATATCGCGGTTTCTGCGGAGCAAAGGTATACTCACTTAGGAGGTTTAATATGAAAGACAAGATTTTTGGCGTATTGCAGCGTGTCGGACGTTCGTTCATGCTTCCTATTGCAATACTTCCGGTTGCTGGTTTATTTTTGGGAATAGGTTCTTCTTTCACCAACGAGAC
The DNA here is from genome assembly GCA_958352815.1 of uncultured Eubacteriales bacterium. Classification (GTDB taxonomy): domain Bacteria; phylum Bacillota; class Clostridia; order Monoglobales; family Monoglobaceae; genus Monoglobus. The sequence goes on along the minus strand of CATWQA010000014.1, from coordinate 32,644 downwards.
GATGTTGAGCGCGTATCGTCTCAGCGGCATTATGGGAGAGGGCACATGGATTTATTCCTTCCTAAAGGTACTCAGCAACGCGGGCTCGATAGTGTTTGACAACCTACCGTTGCTGTTTGCAATGGGTGTTGCCATTGGTATGGCAAAGAAAGAAAAAGAGGTTGCGGCGCTATCCTCGGCTGTTGCATTTTTGATAATGCACACGACTATCAGTGCAATGCTTGAGGTTACCGGCTCCGCCAATTCAATGATAGGTTCGACTGCGGAGGTTCTGGGTATTACTACCTTGCAGATGGGCGTGTTCGGCGGTATAATCGTCGGGCTTGGTGTTGCGGCGCTTCACAACAGGTTCCACAAGATACAGCTGCCTCAGGTGCTGTCGTTTTTCGGCGGCTCAAGGTTTGTGCCGATTATTTCGTCTGTGGTGTATCTGTTTGTGGGCATACTTATGTTTTTCATCTGGCCTTATGTTCAGACGGCAATCGGTGCAATCGGCAATCTGGTTAAGGCGTCCGGCTATTTGGGCACGTTGATTTACGGTATTGCAGAGAGAGCCCTCATTCCTTTTGGTCTGCACCACGTATTCTATATGCCCTTCTGGCAGACGGACTTGGGCGGCGTTATGGAAGTAATGGGTCAGCAGGTTGCAGGAGCCCAAAACATATTCTTTGCACAGCTGGGCGACCCGTCGGTTTCGGAGTTTAGCGTTGAGGCAACAAGGTTTATGGCGGGCAAATTCCCGTTTATGATTTTCGGTCTGCCGGGAGCGGCTCTCGCAATGTACAGATGCGCAAAGACAAAAAAGCGCAAGGTTGTGGGCGGTCTGCTGCTGTCCGCTGCGCTGACTTCAATGCTGACAGGTATTACAGAGCCTATTGAGTTTACGTTTCTGTTTGTCGCACCTCTGCTCTATGTTGTTCACTGTGTTCTGGCGGGAGTTTCATACATGCTGATGCACATATTCAACGTAGGCGTTGGTATGACGTTTTCGGGAGGCTTGATTGACCTTACCCTGTTTGGTATTCTACAGGGAAATGATAAGACCCACTGGATTTGGATTGTGATAGTGGGAGTTGTATACTTTGTGATTTACTACTTCCTGTTCAAGACCTTAATAACAAAGCTCAATTTAAATACGCCCGGTCGAGAGAGCGACTTTGAGGAGCCGAAGCTGTATACCAGAGCTGATATGAATGCAAAGAATACGGCAAACGCTGCCCTATCGGGTCTCAGCGACAACGATATGAAGAGCGCACTCATAACTCACGGTTTGGGCGGAGTTCAGAACATCAGCGATGTTGACTGCTGCGCTACAAGGCTTCGCATAACCGTTTACAACAGTGAGAGCGTCAGAGAGGACGTGCTTAAAAAGAGCAGCGCTGCCGGGGTTATTATAAAGGGCAACGGTGTTCAGATAATTTACGGTCCGTCGGTAACGGTTGTTAAGTCGAACTTAGAGGACTTCCTTTCAAGCCCAATCGCGAATGACGTTGAGAACATGTTTGAAACGGCGGGAGAGGAGGCGGCGGGACCGCAGATACATGCTGAGGAGCCGAAGGAGGAGAAGAAAGAAGCTATAATTATTAAGGCTCCTGAAAAGGGAAAGGTTGTAAACATGTCCGATGTTCCGGACGACGTATTTGCTTCAAATATATTGGGGCAGGGAGCGGCAATCGAGCCTTCAGAGGGCAAGGTTATTTCTCCTGTAAACGGCAAGGTGGGAGCAACCTTTGACACATCTCATGCTGTAGGTCTTATTTCCGATGACGGCGTTGAGCTGTTCATACACGTTGGTGTTGACACGGTTAAGCTGAACGGAAAACACTTTAAGTGCCTGGTTGAAAAGGAACAGAAGGTTAAGGTCGGCGACACTCTGATTGAGTTCGATATTGAGGGAATTAAGTCTGAGGGATACCCTGTAATAACTCCCGTGATTGTAAGCAATATTGAAAGTTTCGGCGGAATAAGTCTTATTCCCGAGGCGGGAAGCACTGCGGAACAAGGCGACGACTTCCTGAAGTTGAGCTAAAAACAGATTTGCGGAACGGCCGAAAGACTGTTCCGCACTTTTGTTAAGTTATTGTTAAAATAATATAAATTATTTAAGAAGCATGTTTTATTTAGTTGTGAGATTTGCGTAAAAATATACTGTGTTTTTGTGATAAATTACGTATTGAAAAGGGGGATTATTATTGTTATAATTTAGGTGTAAAGTTTGATAAAGGCTTTGCCTTTGAAACCAATGCCGAGCCCATATTCCGCCACTCCAAGCCGTGGCGGCAAAGTCGGCAAAGCCTTTATCAAAACGGAGTGAAATCAAAAATAATTTATCTGAAAGGAGGGGCAATAGATGAAGTTAAGAAAGGTGATAATAGGAGTTGTTAGTTTGGCGGTTACCGCAGTGTCGGTTGCGGGTGGATGCGTATATTCAATGCAGGCAAACAAGCCTGACGGCGTTGATGAGCCGACATTTGAAGCAGTCCTTAAGGTAGATAAGGCGCTTGATTATATTCTTGAGCATGACGGCGGCAACGAGGCTGTTGAGCAGGAGGACGTAGACTTGCTTGCCGATTATCTTCGGGAGCTGACAGAGGCGGTAGAAGCTTCAGACCTGCCTTTAAGCCAAGTCCATTACGATATTGGCTGGAAGATTGACCTTGTGATGAGCTCTGTTGATTGCTCCGCTTGCAATATGATAAATATATTTCGGCAATACGCAGAGTATAACGAAGCATTGCGGCAGCGCATACCTGTTGTTGAAGCAGTCGGCTGAGAGTGCATAAATTTGGTTTTTGACTGACATCTAAAATAAAATGAAATATTAAGTAACCCGCGGCGCAATCCATATTTAAGCGGCGCGGGTTTTGCATGCTTTTCAAAAAAGTTACAGGAATTTTGCATAATTTTTACAAAAACACTTGATTTTACTATACATTATGTGTTATAATACTTGGTATAGCGGAGAGAGTATTTTTTACTTTTTCTATGGGAGTTACGGTTTCCCACCGAATTTTTGAATGACGGGACAAATCCCCTAATTGAAGAGGAGCGGTGAGTGACAGCTTTGGTATACAGCGGAGAGTTTATTATTAAATGGGGTGATGTTCAATGAAAAAGGCTAAGAAGAGAAAAATTCTTATTGTTGACGATGTTGAACAAAACCGAATGATATTGTCAGAAATTCTAAAGGAAGAATACACTGTTGTTGAGGCGGACGATGGTGATGTTTGCCTTGACTTGTTGCGCAAAGATAAGGATATTGATCTTGTGCTCCTCGATATAGTCATGCCCAGGGTTGACGGATTTGAGGTGCTGCGGCAGATGAGCGCCGACGGAGTTTTAAAGCATAAGTCTGTTATTGTCACCACGGGCGATAAGGCGACGGATACGGAGATAAAGGCATTGACTGCGGGAGCGGTTGATTTTGTTGAAAAGCCCTATAATCCCGACATAGTGAGAACCAGAGTTAAAAATGTTATAGAACGGATCATTCTTGAAAACGAAATGCTTGAAAAGGAGCGTATCGAACAAGTCACCAAGGTGCTGAATGAACTAAAGCACGTTTCAAGATATGACAGTCTGACAAAAATATATAAGCGGGCTACGTTCTATAATGTGACTGAGAAGCTGCTGAGGGGCAAACCGGACGTTAGGTATTCCATAGTTATTTGGGATATTAAGAACTTTAAGATAGTGAACGAGTTGTTCGGCAGCGATGTGGGTGACAAGATTTTGGTTCTTATCGCTCAAAAGCTTAAGGGGATTGTCGGCGGCAAAGGGGTATATGGCAGATTGGAGTCGGATAAGTTTGTGATTTGTATCCCAACCTCCATGTGTGACATTAACTCAATTATTGTTGAGATGGATTCGATGCTTAACAATTCCTCGGTGGTAGATTATAATCTAAAGATCTTTGCAGGCATATATAACATTACAGCGGATGAGAAAATTCCTGTAGATCAGATGTGTGACCGTGCCAATATGGCGCTGAAGCGAGCAAAGTCGGATTATGTGAACCGTTACGCATATTATGATTCGGAAATGCGTCAGACGCTCTTGGATGAAGAGGCAATTATCAATGAAATTGAGAATGCTATTGCAACCAAGCAGTTCTGGGTCTCCTATCAACCCATTTTCAGTTTGAAGACGGGTAAGCCTGTTTCGGCAGAGGCGTTAGTTCGCTGGATTCATCCCCAAAACGGAATTGTGTCGCCGGTGAAGTTTATTACCGTCCTTGAAAATAACAAGTTTATAACAAATCTTGACTGGTATGTTTTGGAGGAGGTTTGCAGGCTCCAGAAAAAGCGTTTGGACAAAGGCTGTCGTATGCTGCCTGTGTCTGTGAATTTCTCAAGGCTTGATTGCTACAAGCCTATGATTTGCGAAAACGTTTTGGGGCTGGTCGAAAAGTACGGTTTAACCCCTGACATGATTAAGATAGAGATTACCGAAACAGTGTATGCCACTGATAAGGAACAGATCGTCTCAGTAACCAAAAAGTTCAGAGACCTGGGCTTCGATGTCCTTATGGACGATTTCGGAAGCGGGTATTCATCGCTTAATATTCTCAAGGATGTTAACGTTGATGTTTTGAAGATTGATAAAAAGTTTATTGACGACATAGAATACTCGGAGAAAGGTGCGGCTATAGTTTCTACGGTTATACGCATGGCGGACATGCTTGATATTGACGTTGTTGCAGAGGGTGTAGAAAACCAGTATCAAATAGATCTTTTAGGCAAGATTGGCTGCGACAAAATTCAGGGATATTATTTCTCCAAACCCTTGTTTGAGGATGAATATTGCCGTTTCGTTGATAGTTACTGCGGTAAAGCCTCGGACGAGCAAAAACTTGATTTTAAGAATAAGGTGATCAGTGTAGACTAAAACCGCAATTTGTAAACTTGTGGTTAAGAAAGCCGATAACTTGCGTGAGGCAGGTTATCGGCTTTGCGTTTTAATTAAAGAAGAATCCGGCTGTCATATCCAAATAGTTTCCTCCGGAATATTCGCCGTAACGCTCGTTTACTTTTTTCTTAAACTCATCTGCGCTACCGCAGGCCGCTGCAATTTCCTTTAGGCTTTCAATATATGCTATTTTGGTCTCGGCGTCCTTTAAGTCCTCGGGTGTATAATGGGAGGTTAAAATTAAATCATATCCCTTTTTGATATAATCTTTAAGCTGGGCGATAATCCCGTCTGCATGACCTGCGCCCGCAACAATTGAGTGGCAATCGTGTCCCAGCATGTGTGTGTAAACCGCGTTGATTTCGGGGATCTCAATATCAAAGGCTTCCGAGGTCGGAGTGATTACAAAGTCAATGCCGCCTATTGTTACCCTGCCCGCCTCTATAATATTTGTTATCTCGTGAATGGAGTTATCAAATATCTCACCGAATGCCGCCGTGAAATTATCAATGAGAGCCTTGCCGCCGCCGTTTTGGGAATATTCCCTTGCGTTTGCCGTTGCATACTTGGGGATGTTTTTAAGGCACTGGGCGCCCGCGCCGTGGTACGCTATAAGCATACCTTCTATCGTAACGTTGAGATCGCTTATATATTCCTCAAGCTCCTTGTTGTTGTCAAAGAAGCAGGGTGACTCAATAACTACCGCCTTGCCGTTCTTTTCGAGGATAAATACCTCATCGTCAATAAAATCATTGGTTTTATAGGCGTGGAGCTTAATGCCGCCAAAGTCATATACGTTCATTTCGCCCTTTGCTAAATTTACTCTTGTAAATGAATTTTTGTTCATGATAATTTCCTCCTGTTAAACTGAATTTTTAAGTCGGTAAAGACGCCGTCCGCTCGCCTCTCCCTTTCTGTGGTTTCAGTATAACACCGCCCTGAAACCTTGTAAAGTACGCACTTTTTTGTGCTGTAGTTACCCCAAGGTTACCTTTGGGCAGTTTCCGAAAGGTGACTTTTGCGCAGCGGTGGGATTTAACGGCAACAAAAAATTTTCAAGAATTTTTTGAGAAATTATAAAACACTGTACTCCTAAAACGGAATACAGTGTTTTTTTACGCAAGCAATTCGGATAAAACTCCGCCGATATCTGTGTCAATGCAAATAGATTGTTTTTCTATTTCTGCAGGTGCTGCCGCCATACCTAAATTTATGCAGGCGTAGGCTGCGTTTTTATTTTGCGCGGTCATCCGCCAAAAGGGATATTTTATAATTACAGGGGTGTTGTTTCCCACGCCCAATTCAAGAAACAGAATATTTAAGCCTTTATGACGGCGGACAAAATACTCATAGCGTTCCGCAGCATTGTACCAACCGTCGTCCTGGACAAAAGTGTCGTTACAACGTAAGTTCATGGTCATGGGGGCTCCGCATACAGGGCATTTGGGCACAAGCTCCGACGGAATTTTCATATCCTTTTGTTCATTGTACATCCTGCGTACCAAATCCTCGTTATCATAGGTTTTATTGTGGCACGGCTTAGAGCATTGCCATAATCCGTAATCGCCTTGGGTGTAAAACAGACGCTTCTTATCAAAGCCCGCAAGCTGAAATTGATGATCCACATTTGTTGTGAGCACAAAGTAGTCTTTATCCTTAACAAGGGTTAGTAAATCCCTGTACGGTTTTCCGACTTCAACATCATAGCGGTTGATAAAAATTTGCCGTGACCACCAGGCCCAATACTCTTCAAGGGTTTGATAGGGATAAAAGCCGCCTGAATACATATCAGTAATTCCGTACTTCTTATTAAAATCCGAAAAGTATTTATAAAACCTTTCCCCCGAATATTCAAACCCGGCAGATGTGGACAGCCCCGCACCTGCGCCTATCACAATTGCGTCGGCAGCAGCTGCAGCTTCTTTCAGACGTTTTATATTATCCGAGTAATTCTGTGTAGATTTCCTTGTCACTGTCCTTAAAAACATTAAAAATCACCCTTTCTATTTCGGAATTTTTCAAATATTTTGTAACTGTATTAATTGCGATTTCCGCAGCCGCTTTATTGGGGAAGCGAAATTCTCCCGTTGAAATACAACAAAATGCTATTGATTTAATATTGTTATCCTCCGCAGCCTTAAGGCATTGAATATAGCAGGATTTGAGTAAGGCGCAGTCCCTTTCGGTTAATGCTCCTTGAACAATAGGCCCCACTGTATGAATAATACAGTCGCAGGGCAGGTTGTATGCCGCAGTGATTTTTGCCTGTCCCGTAGGTTCGCTGTGCCCCTGTTGCTTCATCAGCCTGTCGCATTGGGCGCGAAGCTGAACTCCTGCATAGGTGTGAATTGCGTTATCTATGCATCCGTGACAGGGAACAAAGCAGCCCAGCATTGCCGAGTTAGCGGCGTTGACAATTGCTCCGCATTTTAAAGTTGTTATATCCCCCTGCCAAACGCACATTCTGTCACGGAGCGGAACAAGATTAGCGGCATCAGTGATGCCCCTGCTCTGTATTTCATGCTTTAAGTATTCATCTTGTATTCTTAAAAATTCCGCAGCGGCTGCTTTGGGCGGGCGTATGTTCATTAGAGAGCGCAATAGTCGTTTCTGCTTTGACGTTTCAAAGGGAATATCAATATCCGAATAGTCTTGGGATTCCTTTATAAGATAGTCAAGTAAAAAATGCAATCTTTCATTTTGCGTCATATTAACAGCCTCCTTGCCACTATCTTTATTATAAAACCGCTTGCCATTTTTGTAAAGTACGCACTATATTGTGGCATAGTTACCCGCAGGAAACTATCTTGACAAAAATTTTTCCACATTTTATAATAAAACAAATATAGCATCCGCCTTTTTAAGCGGCGGATGCTATCCGGCGTTATAGTGGGAGTAGTAACCCCCACTGTAACGCCGCGGAGCTAAAGCTCCGTTTGTATATTGCAATCGTTCGCAAGCTCCGCTCTTTGCGAGCAAAGCGAAGCGTTGCTCCGATTTAAATAAAAACATAAGATTGAATTATATCAGTATCCGAGAGATACTTATCGAGGAGGATTACATATGAAAAAGGATTTGCCCGCTTGCCCTGTGGAAACGACGTTAATGCTGATTTCTAACCGCTGGAAGGTGCTTATTATCCGTGACCTGCTGGGAGGCACAAAGCGTTTCGGCGAGCTTAAAAAGTCTGTGGGAAATATTTCTCAAAAGGTGCTGACGGCTAATCTGCGCTCAATGGAGGAGGATAAGCTGCTGACAAGAAAGGTCTATCCGGAGGTTCCTCCCCGTGTGGAATACACCCTGACGGAAACAGGCTATAGCCTTAAACCTATTCTTGATTCGATGACCGAGTGGGGAACGGCATATAAGAGTAATTTTGACAGTGCGAAAAATTATTAGATTTTTTGCGAATTTGCGCATCAGGTACATTTTGCAGACGGATTGGTATACATGTAAATGGCTGCGGTGTAGGGGCGGATTTCTATACGCCCCGCCGGAACAGCAGCGGTTTTTACTAATGTATACGGTTTGAAATATACGTAACTTATTAATTTCGTAGGGGCACCGCAAAATACGGAGGACAAGCGATTTGGACGCGCAACCGTCTCTTGATATTTGGCATAATTTTTATATTCCGAAAAGACAGATAATTTCTGAAAAGCTCTCCGAAGCCCGCTGCTGCGGGCTTTTTGATGCTTTTAAATAAAATCAAACAAAATTATATTACCAAAAAATTGTTCAATACGTTGGAAATAATTGACAGTCATTTATAAGAGGGGTATAATATATAAAAAACAAGTAAAAGGGAGAGCGAAAGTTATGAAAAAAGTCCTAAGTTTGTTTCCTGTATTATCTTTTGGATTAACAAAATGCAGTAATGATGATATAGGCTACAGCAGTAATAATATATCGTCATCATCTTTGGCAAACAGTCTGTATCTCAGGGACAGCTCAAATACGGTTTATAATGTTGACTGGGAGGTTTCGGGTAAAAGACTAAAAGTTTTCCCCTTTGTAAATAGTAATATTATTCAGACCAACACGGTGAATAATCTGTATCTTAAGGGGCAGATTTCCTCCTTGGGCGGAAACCGATTAAGCAGCACGCTGGAAGCTCCCGAGACAATAACAGAGGCTACTCCCGCTGATACATTTAGACTGCCTATATATAAGCTGACGGAATTTGTTGATATAGATGATGGCAAGTTGGGATATGATTAGGAGGGATATAATATGAAAAATATAAAAAGAATAGCGTCTTTACTTCTCATGTTTTCCTTAGTGCTTATTCCGATATGTGAGGTTGATGCTGCCCAACCGCCTTTGGTGTTTGATTTTGAGTCAGAGATTATCGGAGATGATATATTTGATGGAGTAGATAAAACAAATAATGTAAAAATTGAAAATGGTTTTTACAATATGGGAGGTTTATTTTTTGCTACTACCGGCCGTAAATTTTCGTTTACAATTACCGTAAAAAACTTGCCTGAAACGGCAAATGTGTATTTTGGTTATATTGAGAGAACCACAAATGGTCGAAGCGAATATTTTCCCGATACACCATCAGAGAGCAATTCGTATTCTATGGAAACCAGTTCTAATAGTGCACTTAGAGTAATAATTAAAGTTGAAAATAACGGAGAGGTTTTTTACTACAATTTAGTTAAGGATCAATTCCGGTTTGAGGGTAGAAAGAATGAATTGCTCAGTTATAAAAATGTACCGGAGGGATTCGAGGTTCACAATGCGGCAGGTGCATATACAGATTTATTAGAACCATATGGCAATTTGAAATATGGTGCGAAATGTATTACTGATGAAGAAGAAATACAACAGAGGTTCGGTTCTTTTATAGATAAGTATGTGGGAGAAGAAGATACTGTTAGTTTTTTTGAATTATTTTTATGTGATGGTGACGGTAACGTTGTAGACGTACCGAAAGAATACCAATTAATGACAACGTATGAAATTGATTTTCCCGCAAGCCACATGTATAATTTTCCTGTCGGCGGCGGTTGGCCTTCTTCGATTCCCAGAATATACCGATGGAGAAATGAGGCGAAGGTTTATGACATGACAGATGACAGTTCGAAACTGCTCGCGGTGATTGACGGCGAAACATATACAGATTTGAAAACGCTTAAGTTTAATCATATACCATCAGGAACATTTGCGGTAGTAAATTCGGGTTTGGAAATGGCAAAATATTTGAAGTATGAATGGATAGACGAAAATGTAATTAAAATTATGCCCGTAGGTGTTCAGGGAGAAAGCATTTTGTTTATGTCAAGCTACGACAGAGGGGGCAGATATCTGTCCTCAACAGAACCGATTGCCGTTCCCGCAAAGCTAAATGCTGCCAGTGATTTGGGGAATAATTCAGTAATTTTTAATGGGTATGAGTTTGATGTACGTCAAGAGCCAAATGCCAAAAAAGTTAGATTTTTCCTGTGGGACAGCATAAACCGTATGGAGCCCATATGCAACTCCGTAGAAATTGAATTAGAATAAACAAAGAGTTGCATTGTCGGAGCAAAGTTTACTAAAAGAGGAGGAAAATTATGAAAAAAGTCTTAAATTTGTTTCCTGTACTGTCTTTTGGATTAACAAAATGCAGTAATGATGATATAGGCTACAGCAGCAATAATATATCGTCATCATCTTTGGCAAACAGTCTGTATCTCAGGGACAGCTCAAATACGGTTTATAATGTTGACTGGGAGGTTTCGGGTAAAAGACTAAAAGTTTTCCCCTTTGTAAATAGTAATATTATTCAGACCAACACGGTGAATAATCTGTATCTTAAGGGGCAGATTTCCTCCTTGGGCGGAAACCGATTAAGCAGCACGCTGGAAGCTCCCGAGACAATAACAGAGGCTACTCCCGCTGATACATTTAGACTGCCTATATATAAGCTGACGGAATTTGTTGATATAGATGATGGTAAATTAGGTTAGGAGGTTGATCGTATGAAAAACGTAAAAAGAATAGCGTCTATGCTTCTTGTATTCTCTTTGATACTTATTCCGCTACGTGAGGTTGATGCTGTTCAGCCTCCTTTAGAAATTGATATAATTAATACGTACAATAATGAGGTTCAACATATTACAATAGATAATGGAATATATGCATTTGAAAATTCGGCTTTGACAGGAAGATGGGAAATAGTTGTTAAAAATCAACCTGAAAGCGCTAAGGTGTATTTTGGATGTATGATTGAAGATGAGCAATATATGTCGGATACTCCCTCAGAAACAAAATCATGGAGACCAACTATGACTTCATCACAAAATGATGGTCATAGAATAATAATAAAAATTGAAAACGAGGGGCGTGTAGACTATTATAGCTTGCTTAAAAAAGAATTTCAGTGGTATCATCCCCAAAAAACACCGATAGATTATAAAACTATTCCGGAGGATTATGAGTTTCATCTATACGCGGGATACAATTCCTATGCTATGGAGCCTTACGGGGACTTAAACTTAAAAATAGATTATGTTTCCGATGAGGAGGAAAAACAGCAGAGATTTGGTTCCTTTATTGATAAGTATGTCGGGGCAGAGGACAGCGTAAACTTCTTTGATTTTTCTCTTTGCGACAGTGAGGGTAACACAGTAGCCGTGCCTGAGGAGTACCAATTGCCATCTATATATAGACTTGATTTTCCGTATTCACACTATGATTTATCCTTTCCTGTAGGTGGAAGTTTTATCCGGGATTTTTCAAGTAGGAGGTATTTCGGAAATGAAACAAAAATCTATGATATAACCGATAAGGGAGCGGCTCTTGTTGCAGTTGTTGATGATCCGGAAGAAATTTTCCTTTCTCACAAGCCCTCGGGAACGATAGCGGTTGTGGACTCGGGACCCCAAGAGTATAAATATTTATATTATAAATGGGTGGATGATACACATATTAAGATTTGTCCCGCAGGCATTGGGAGAGACAGCGTTTTGTTTATGGCAAGCTATGACAGAGGCGGCAGATATCTGTCCTCAACAGAACCGATTGCGGTTCCCGCAAATCTAAATGAAAATGTAGCTTTAGAATATTATAACGGATATGAGTTTGACGTGCGCCAAGAGCCAAATGCAAAAAAAGTCAGATTTTTCCTGTGGGACAGCATAAACCGTATGGAGCCCATATGCAACTCCGTAGAAATAGAATTAGAGTAAACAAAGGGCTGTACGTATTTGGTGAGAGAGGTGTGTTTAATGAAGCGAGTCTTATTAAAGATTATATGTTTGATGACTGCCATGGTAGTTATTATGCCTGCTTGTTCGGCGTGGGCAATAGCAAATTATGGGGGATATGCCTACTATTTAAATTCGACTTTAAATTCGTCCAGAGAGGCTATAATCAAATCAACATATCTTGATTTGCCGGAGGAGTACACATTCCCTGAGGTGTTGAATGGCTACAATGTTGCTGCCATAGATGAGTTTGAAATAAAGGGTGAGGATAATGTGCGCATTATTAACATTCCCGACAGCGTTAGAATATTAGGGTACAATGCACTGACACGGTTTGATAATCTTGAGGTTTTGAATATAGGAAGCGGAGTTGAGCGGATTTCGGGCTTCTTGGATTGCAAATTAAGCAAATATGTTTTTGAGGGTTTCGGTTATAGCAGTACAGATTCAAGCGGAACCGGATATCTTCCCACATATATACCTGCGTTAGAGGCAGATACCTTAAAAAGCATTAATGTCAGTGAGGATAACCAAGTTTTTTCCTCTGTTGACGGCTTACTCTTGTCAAAGTCGGGAGATGTTCTTTTGCAGATTCCCGGAGCTACAACCGGTGTATTTGAAGTGCCGGATTATGTTACATCAGTGGATTCTTCAAAAGCATTTTACGGCTGCAATAAAATAACCGAGCTGTATTTTCATGATAATTTTTCTCTTGACTCGATGCATCTGTATATGAAAGGGCTCGAAAAGATACATTTTGGAGAGAAAATGAGTTTTACGCCTAATTTTGTAAAGGATTGCCAAGCCTTAAAAGAAATTAAGTTTAGCGTTGGCTCCGAATATACATCGTCAAACGGAATGGCATATTCAAAGGATATTACAAAATTTATATGCTGCCCTCCCGGACGGCAGGGAGAAATTGTTTTGAGCGGCAAGACGAAAGTAGTCGGAAGTGGTGCATTTTCAAACTGTAAAAACGTAACAAATATCGTTATGCCCGAGGGCTTGCAGAAAATAGAAAGCTATGCATTTGACCACTGCACGGGTCTTGAATGCATAAAAGTTCCCAACACCGTTACGGAAATCGGAAACAAGGCGTTTGTTTATTGCGATAACGTCAGAGATTTATACATACCGGCTTCGGTTACGAGTATAGGGGAAAGTCTGTTTTCAATTTTTCCGGAGATCGGAAACAAAAGCGATGTTACAATACATTCTCCCTTAAACTCGGCGGCACACGCTTATGCCTTGGCAAACGGTTACGGTTGGGAAATAACAGATGTGATAACCGGCGAAGTTGCGCGAGACAGTATAAACGTCACGGTAAACGGTTTGGTTAAGCCGGGACAGCTGTTTGCGGTGGTGTATGCAGGTAAGAACTTAATAGAAGATGTCTTGCCTGCTCAAAGTATAAGCTCAGACGGGGAATATACTTTTGATATGTCGGAGGTAGACGGCGGTAGGTTCGTAAAAGTTTTCCTGTGGGACAGCATAAACCGTATGGAGCCCATATGCGATTCTATAGAAATTGAATTGGAATAACCTTATAAGTCGGAGAAAGGTTCACTTTTCTCCGATTTACCTTTTGCAAAATTAAAAGCTTTTTGCGAAAAAGTCAATATTGTGCTAATTATTGTCAATATAAACACTCGAAAAAATTCGTTTAATCATATAAAATATTATCCGATATTATTTTTAGAAAGTTGAGGTACTTTATGAAAAAAGCATTGATTACCGGTATCACCGGACAGGACGGTTCTTATCTTGCGGAGTTTCTGCTGGAAAAGGGTTATGAGGTTCACGGTATCACGCGCCGTGCATCAATTTCAAACACCGCGCGCATAGACCATCTGATTGCCGCTGGTTCGATTACTCTCCATGACGGTGATTTGTCCGACTCATCATCTCTCATACGTATTATCAATTTGGTTCAGCCCGACGAGATTTATAATCTTGCCGCTCAGTCTCACGTTCAGGTTTCCTTTGATGTTCCCGAGTATTCGGGAGACGTTGACGCCATAGGCGTGCTGCGTATTTTAGAGGCCGTTCGTATTTTGGGCTTAACCAAAAAGACCAAGATATATCAGGCGTCAACCTCGGAGCTTTACGGCAAGGTTGAGGAAGTACCTCAGAGGGAGACAACGCCTTTCCACCCCTACAGTCCCTATGCTGTGGCAAAGCAGTACGGCTTTTGGATTACCAAGGAATATCGTGAGGCTTATGGCATGTTTGCCGTAAACGGTATTTTGTTTAATCACGAGTCCGAGCGCCGCGGCGAGAATTTTGTTACCAGAAAGATTACCCTTGCTGCCGGACGTATTGCAGAGGGGCTTCAAGATCATCTGGAGCTGGGCAATATGGATTCTCTCCGTGACTGGGGTTATGCCAAGGATTATGTTGAGTGCATGTGGATGATTTTGCAGCACGAGACGCCGGAGGATTTTGTTATCGCAACAGGCGAGCAGCACACGGTCAGAGACTTTACCGAAAAGGCGTTTAAGGCAAACGGAATCGACATTCGCTGGGAGGGTACAGGTCTTGACGAAAAGGGCTATGACGCTGCAACGGGCAAGATGCTGGTATGCGTAAATCCCGAATGGTTCCGCCCCACAGACGTTGACAATCTCTGGGGAGACCCCACCAAGGCAAAGACGGTTCTGGGCTGGAACCCGCAAAAGACAAGCTATGAGGAGCTTGTAAACATTATGGCAACTCACGACCGCGCTTTAGCAAAGCAGGAAGCGGCAATGAAGACTGCCGAGCAGAAATAGTTTATACTAAGTTTTTGCCGTTACGGACGGCGGAATGGAGATTTTTATATTATGATGGAAAAGGATGCAAAAATATATGTTGCGGGACACCGTGGAATGGTTGGCTCCGCAATTGTCCGTGCCCTTAAGAAGCAGGGCTACACAAATATTGTAACACGTACCCACAGCGAGCTGGACTTGTGCCGCCAGGATCAGGTTGAGAAGTTCTTCGCAGAGGAAAAGCCGGAGTATGTGTTCCTTGCCGCTGCCAAGGTAGGCGGTATTGTGGCAAATTCAGAGGCTCTTGCCGACTTTATGTATGACAACATGATACTTGAGATGAACGTTATTAACGCCGCCTGGAAGAATGGCTGTAAGAAGCTGGAATTTTTGGGCTCCTCATGTATCTATCCCAGAATGGCGCCTCAGCCCATGAAGGAGAGCTGCCTGCTCACATCTGAGCTGGAAAAGACCAATGAGGCGTACGCTCTGGCAAAGATTTCGGGGCTTAAATACTGTGAGTTCTTAAACCGTCAATACGGCACGGATTACATAAGCGTTATGCCCACAAATCTGTACGGCCCCAATGATAACTATCACCCCACCCACAGTCACGTGCTGCCCGCATTAATCCGCCGCTTCCACGAGGCTAAGGAGAACGGGCTCACCGAGGTTACCTGCTGGGGAGACGGAAGTCCCCTGCGCGAGTTTTTGTATGTGGACGACCTGGCGGACCTGTGCATATTCCTTATGAATAACTACAGCGGAAACGAAACCGTCAACGCAGGAACAGGAAAAGAATTGTCCATAAAGGAGCTGACAGAGCTTGTGGCAAAGGTTGTGGGATATGAGGGCGAGATTAAATGGGACACCTCAAAGCCCAACGGCACCCCCCGCAAGCTGCTTGACGTGAGCAAGAGCGCGGCTCTCGGCTGGCGTTACAAAACAGAGCTTGAGGAGGGAATAAGATTGTCCTATGAGGACTTCTTAAACAACCCAATGAGAGCAGAGAGATAAAACCGACCGCAGCAGGACTGTGGTTTGGCTTGGTATGACCGCTTGTATCACAGAGATACTTTGGCGGTCATATGTGTATTTAAACAGATTGAGAAAGGATAGTATGTATGAATATTGTACTTTTATCGGGAGGCTCGGGCAAGCGTCTTTGGCCGCTGTCCAACGATATTCGCTCCAAGCAGTTTATTCAAATTTTTAAGACTGAAAACGATGAGTATGAATCCATGGTGCAGAGGGTATACCGCCAGATTAAAACGGTGGACAGGGATGCAACCGTTACCATTGCCACCTCAAAAACCCAGGTGTCCGCCATTAACAGCCAGCTGGGCGAGGGCGTCGGCATATGCGTTGAGCCTTGCAGGAGAGACACCTTTCCCGCCATTGCTCTTGCAACGGCATATCTTCATGACGTAAAGGGGATTTCGGAGGATGAAGCCGTTGTGGTGTGCCCTGTTGACCCCTATGTTGAGGATGAATACTTTGAGGCTCTTGAGGAGCTGGGCAAGCTCGCCGAAAAGGGCGAGGCGAACCTGGTTCTTATGGGAATTGAGCCCAACTATCCCAGTGAAAAATACGGGTACATAATCCCCGCCGACAAGGAAAAGGTCAGCAGAGTTAAAACCTTTAAAGAGAAGCCTGACGCAAAAACCGCAGAGGAGTACATCGGTCAGGGCGCTCTGTGGAACGGCGGAGTATTTGCCTATAAGCTGAAATATGTTTTAGATCGCGCCCATGAGCTGATTGATTTTACCGATTATGAGGACTTGTACTCAAAATATTCCACTCTTACTAAGATTAGCTTTGACTATGCGGTGGTGGAAAAGGAGGACAACATTCAGGTTATGCGGTTTAAGGGGCAGTGGAAGGACCTGGGAACCTGGAACACCCTGACCGAGGCAATGGAGGAAAGCATTGTGGGCGAGGCGATGTGTAACGATACATGCAGCGGCGTCCACGTGATTAACGAGTTGGGAGTACCGGTGCTGTGCATGGGTCTTAAGGATGTGGTTGTTTCTGCCAGCCCCGAGGGAGTTTTGGTTTCCGACAAGGAGCAGTCCAGTTACATCAAGCCATACGTTGACCAAATTGACCAGCAGATTATGTTTGCGGAAAAGTCCTGGGGCAGCTTTAGGGTTCTTGATGTCGAGGACGAGAGCATGACTATAAAGATTACTCTGAACCCAGGCAACCGTATGAATTATCACAGCCACGAAAGACGTGACGAGGTTTGGACTATAATATCCGGCAAAGGCAAGACCATTGTGGACGGAATGGAACAGCCTGTCTCGCCGGGGGACGTCATAACAATGCAGGCGGGCTGCAAGCATACGATTATTGCGGAGACGGAGCTTAAGGTGATTGAGGTTCAGTTAGGTGAGGAGATTAGCGTTCATGACAAGAAAAAGTATGAGCTTGAAAACTGATTTGCCCCGTCCCTTTTTGCTGAAGCCTGCGGGAAAGGACTCCCTGTGGGGCGGAACTCGGCTTAACGATGAGTTCTCAAAGGGGATTGACATGAACCCTCTGGCGGAGACGTGGGAGTGCTCCACGCACCCTGACGGGCCCAGCACCGTGGCAAGCGGTGAATTTAAGGGAAAAACCTTAACGGAGGTTTTAAAGAGTCACCCGGAGTTTTTGGGAACTCATCCCGGAACCAAAGGCGAGCTGCCGATTTTGATTAAGTTCATTGATGCAAAAAAGGACTTGTCGGTTCAGGTCCACCCTGATGATGAGTACGCTATGGAGCATGAAAACGGCTCCTTGGGCAAAACAGAAATGTGGTATGTTTTGGACGCCGCCAAGGACGCGAAAATAGTATACGGATTTTACAACGACATAAGCAGGGAGAAGCTTAGGAGAAGTTTGGAAAACGGCACGGTTGAAAAGTATATGCACAAGGTTCCCGTTGAGAAGGACGACGTGTTCTATATTGAGGCGGGAACGGTGCATGCAATCGGAGCGGGCGCTTTGATTGCCGAAATACAGGAGAGTTCAAACTTGACCTACAGGCTGTATGACTACAACCGTGAGGACAAGAACGGAAACAAGAGAGAGCTCCATATAGACAAGGCTCTTGATGTTGCCAATCTAAAGAGCAGTAAGGAGCCAAGGCAGCCCATGCGGGTTATAAAATACACCCGAGGCTGCGCGTCGGAGCTTCTTTGCAGATGTAAATATTTTCAGGTTGAGAGAATGCTGATTAATACCGAAAAGCAGCGGGATCTGGTGGACTTTCAGACCGGGAGCAACTCCTTTCAGGTTTTGCTCTGCACTGACGGCTGCGGAGTGATTTTCGGTGAAGCGGGAATGATATTGAATTTCTTTAAAGGCGACTGCATATTTATCCCCGCAAATTCCATTCCTATGAAAATTCATGGGAAAATGCAGTTGCTTAAGGTTAGCTGTTGACGGGATTGGAGAATTGTGTTATGAATAAAATAAATGAGACAGAAATAATGAACAGATATGAGCTGTGGCTGGAAAAGGCCACAGCAGACCAAGATGTTGTGAAAGAGCTTGAGGAAATTGCAGGGGACAAGGATAAAATAGAGGATGCGTTTTACCGCAATCTGGCGTTTGGCACCGGCGGCCTCAGAGGAGTTATAGGCGCAGGCACAAACCGCATGAACGTTCACACCGTGGCAAAGGCTTCTCAGGGCTTGGCGGACTACGTGAACAAAAGTTTTCCCGAGGGAAGCAGGAGCATTGCTGTGAGCTATGATTCCAGAATTAAGTCCGATCTGTTTGCAAGGGTGGCTTCCTGCGTGTTTGCGGCAAACGGAATACAGGTGCATATGTATGCGGAGCTCATGCCCACGCCCTGCCTGTCCTTTGCGGTGAGGGAGCTTAACTGCTCTGCGGGAATTATGATAACAGCCTCCCACAATCCCTCAAAGTACAACGGATATAAGGTCTACGGAGCAGACGGCTGCCAGATTACAACTCAGGCGGCAGCGGAGATACTTGCCGAGATTGAAAAGCTGGATATTTTTGACGATGTTACCATGGCGGACTTCGACGATTGTCTGTCAAATGGAACAATCAAGTACATTTCCGATGATGTGTACACCGCCTTTGTGGAGGAGGTAAAGAACCAGTCAATGGTTGACGAGGGTACGGCTATAGATAAGAATGTGGCAATCGTGTATTCGCCCCTCAACGGCACGGGGTTAAAGCCTGTTCTGCGTACCCTAAAGGAGAGCGGCTATACAAATATTACCGTCGTAAAGGAACAGGAGCAGCCTGACGGCAGATTTCCCACCTGTCCCTACCCGAACCCTGAAATAAAAGAGGCAATGGCCCTGGGAATGGAGTATGCGGAAAAGAACAATGCGGATCTGCTTCTTGCCACCGACCCGGACTGCGACCGTGTGGGAATTGCCGCAAAGAATAACAAGGGTGAATATGTGCTGCTGTCGGGCAACGAGACGGGTATACTTCTGCTTGACTATATCTGCGCAAGGCGGACGGAGCAGAATAATATGCCATGCGACCCGTGTATGATTAAGACCATAGTAACAATGGATATGGGAGAGCGGATCGCCGCGAGCTACGGAGTGCGTACTATCAATGTGCTGACCGGCTTTAAGTTTATCGGCGAGCAGATTGGCCTGCTTGAGAGCCAAGGCAAGGCGAACTCGTACATATTCGGCTTTGAGGAGAGCTACGGCTACCTGACCGGTTCCTACGTCCGCGATAAGGACGCAGTTGACGGCGCATTTATGATATGTGAAATGTTCGCCTACTATAAGACAAAGGGAATAAGCCTTTTGGATAAGCTGAACGAGATTTACGGAAAGTACGGCTATTGCCTGAACACGCTGCACTCCTATGAGTTTGACGGGGCGGCGGGCTTTGAGAAGATGCAGCAGATTATGGCATCATTCCGCAAGGGCGTAGAGAGTATAGGCTCAAAGAGGGTTGAAAGATGCCTGGATTACTCTCAGGGTCTGGACGGGCTTCCTAAGTCGGATGTTTTAAAGTATCTCCTTGAGGATAACTGCTCGGTGGTGGTTCGCCCGTCGGGAACAGAGCCAAAGCTCAAGACCTATATCTCGGTCAGCGCAGAGACAAAAGAGGAAGCGGAAAAAATTGAGACAACAATATCCGCAAGCCTGAAAAAATATTTTGAATAAAAAGGAGCCGCGAGGCTCCTTTTTCTAATCTGAGGTTATTCTTGGGGTGGAGGAGGTTGAGGTTTTGGCTGCGCCTATGCCACCGCTGACGTTCTTAGCTTGATCAAGACCGGCCTTTTGGTTAAATTCGTCAACAATCGCTCCGCACTTTTCTGCAAACTCCTGCTCGACTTCTTTCTCGAGCTCGGCGTACCCGAAGCGCACAAGCTTTCCCACAGGCTCTTTGCCGTTTCTGTAGTCGCTCAGGGTTATGTCGTTCATTATGAAGAATTTTAAGCCGAAGGGATCGATATAGTATTCAATCCCCACCATATGAGAGTCAAGCGTGCGGCTGAGAACGCAGGCGAGCTCTATTCTGGTTATTGGGTCTCCCGAATTAAAGTTTCCCAGGTCGTCGGTCAGACCGAGCTGTGAGGCGGTTATGAGGATTTCCGTAGGATTGTATTCCCCATCGCTGCTGTGCCCCAGCAGGATTTCAACCATCTTGAAAACCTGTTCATAGGTCACTGTTTCCTCCGGTCTGAACGTTCCGTCCTCAAATCCGTTAATTACGCCCTCGCTGCTCAGAGCGCCTATGTACTTTGCTGCCCAGTGGCTTGCCGCAACATCGGGGAAATCTCTGCTGTCCGTCGGTTCAACCATAAACAGGCGGCACAGCATTGCCGATGCCTCTGCCCTTGTTACTTGCTTGTCGGGATAGAACATTCCGTCGCTTCCCGTGATAACACCCAGGTCTGTAAGCTGGTTGGTAACAGCGGCTTGGCTTTCTGTTATATCCGAATATTGAGGAGCCGTGCCTATATACTTTGAGAAGCTGTCTGTTTGGGCTACGCTTTCTTCCGCCTCCCGAACTTGGTCATAGGTTTTAAATTCGGGAGCTGCCTCTCGCAGCCTTTCGTAAAACAGTTTACGTGCGTTTTCCTGGTCTTCCTGAAAGCTGTCGTAAAACTCATTGTATTCCTCAACTGTGTACATGGTATAGGGGCTGAGCTTAACCGCCTCTTTGCCCAAATATGCGGCAAAGCCGTTATCCCATTCATTAAAGAGCACCATGTAATTCCCCTTTGGAGTAGTGATACCCATTGCATTGTCGTAATCGAACAAGAATACCTCTGACGGGGTTCCCAAATCATTTTCATTTATAAGCTCTGCAACCCTGTCATACTCTTTGTCGTAGTCGGGTATCTGACTGTCCTTATAAAGGTATGCATATACATGCTTTTCCCCGTCGCTTTTGTTGATATAAACTTCTACGGAATAGGCTTTTCTGTTACCCCGCTCGTCATAGCCATCTGTGGGCATGTAATAAATGTATTGCCCCGTTTCCGCATTTCTTAAAGCATGAGCCTCGCTAAAGCTCTTTGCGCCTCCCTTATCGGGCTTAAAATATTGAGTGAGATATACATCGCTCAATACCATATATGCTTTTGAGCTGTCAACGTAATCTCCGATTTTTTCTTGGTTCTTGCCAACGCTTAAGCTGTAGTCCTCGCCTAAATACTCTGCATTCAGAATTTCATTGACATAGGGGCTTTGGTCAAGGGTTCTTGCCTCGGCAAGAGCTTTAAGCTGTGCCCCGGTTACATCCGAGGCGGCGTAAACGTTCAGTCCTGCAAAGGCAGTTATAAGCATTGCTGCGCTTACTGCCCATGTTATTATTTTTCCAAACCTTTTCATATAATCCATCCTTTCTTTTGTTTTGATTATTCAATAATCATTTTGCTTGCTGTGGCTTGCGGGTCGCTGTCCTTAATTGTGATAATGTAGTATTCACCCTGTGATACCGCCATATTAATGTTGTAATGAATATCCCTGCTGCGGCTATATATACATTCACCTATATTCCCCACCTTATCGCACCTATAAATATAAATCTCAGAGAGTGTGCTTATAGGTTTAATGCGTATGCTTCCGCTTGAAGCGGCCTCTAAAACAGGGGAGAAGCCTAAACCGTCTTCTCCGTAGTTAATATCGAGAACATAAGCGGAGGAAGATGGGATTTTAACCGTCGCCGATATGAGCGCTTCCGTTTCTGTTGGTGGTGTTGGCTTCTCCGGCTCCACCAACGCATCTCTCAACACAAGCTCAATAGGAGTGCTTGTGGGCTCCGCTTCATAAGTCGGTGCGTCCGTTGGGTAGGCTTCCTCATGCTCTGCATAGGCATAGGTATAATCGCCCCGATTTTCGTATTCGGGAACGGTTTGGGGCTCGGCAGCTTCCAAAGTCACAGGTTCATTCGCGGAAACTGCCTCATATTCCTCAACAGTTTCGATAAGCGGCGTCGGAGTTGGCTCTGACGGCGTTTGCGTAGGCAATGGCTTTGCCGAAAAACGTGAGGTAACGGTCTTTGGGGTCGAGCTCTCGAATATGGGAGCAATCTCCTCAGGGAGCATTGTGGCAGCCTGAGCAAAGCCGAAAACCGTAAGACTGCACACAGAGAGACATGCTGCCAGCATAATGCCTGCGGTTCTCAGCAGCCTTGTAACCTCTCTAAAGCCCGCTATCTTTGACAGACGCCTTTTGATGTTCTTCTTTGCCGACGCCATTGAGGTGGAGTATGGGGCAATACCGATGCTGCTGCCCTCAATAACCGATATGATAAGCCGGCCGTAATCCTTTTGGTCGTTGAGCTTGAGAGTGCGCAGAACGGCTTCGTCACAGCACCATTCGCAGGCGGTGTTAAGGGAGCGCCTTATGATATGCACAAGGGGATTAAACCAGTGCAGACATCCAACAGCCACGCCCAGCAGCTTAATGTGCAAATCATGATGCTTGAGGTGGGTCAACTCATGAGCAAAAACCATTTTAAGCTCCTCGTCCGTAAATCTCCTGTCGGGAATAATAATTTTCGTTTTGAAAATTCCAAACAAAAAGGGAGAAGATACGTCCTTTTCGACCATAACATTCACTCTTTTGCCTATGCCCAGCCGCTTTGCCATATCTCGGCAGATGTTAAGAGCGACCTTGTCTGTGCAGGGGCAGCTCATTTTATTGATAGTTCTCGACGCCTTAAAATATAAAATAACATTCCTTATTGCAAGAGCTAAGGTCACGCCCAGCCAGATAAAGAAAATTATGCCGATAACCGAAATTTGCGGTGAAGCATAGGATGCGCCCGATACAGCGGGAACAATACCGCCTGTTTCTGCTGCAATGCTCTCGGGCAGGCTGACCTTAAACAGTTTAGGTAGCGCGATAATTTTCTCGAGCGGCAATACCATCATGATGAGGGACATAACAATCACCATGTAGTACCACCGTGACATGCTGCGCTTGCCCACAACAAGATTAAGGGCAGCGCCCAACAGAAACATAATGCTTCCGTTCACCGTACAGATTAACAGGTTATGGAGCAAATCCGTCATAGGTCACACCTCCTCAAACCACTGTTTGATTTCTTCAAGCTCATCACGGGACGGCTTCTTTTCGTTGTAAAGCGCCGCCAGAAAGTTTTTGACGGAGCCGGAGTGGTTCTCGCTCAGGTATTCGCGGGCCTGCATGTTGCTGTATTCCATTTCGCTGATGAGCGGGGAGTACAGATTGGTTTTGCCAGTCCGCTGAACCTTGAGCGCCTTTTTGTCTGCCAGCCTCTTTAAAAACGTAAGCACTGTTGTGTGCTTCCACGAAGTGTTCAGCTCCTCCAACAGCTGTGCGGTCGTCACCGCCTCGCCCTTGCTCCAAATCACCTTCATGATTTCCATTTCAGAGTCCGAAATCTTCATTTGTCTATCGCCTCCTTATTCTACACTGTGTAGACAATTGTATTCTACATCAAGTAGAATGATTTGTCAATAGTTTTTTGAAAATTTTTCAAAAAATTTTACTAAAATATTAGTTTGGGGGGTTAGAGTAAAGTTGATATAAATATGCCGCTAAAGCGGCGATGCCTGCGCGCCTCACGTGGCACCTGCTCCGGCAAAAACTAAGGAATATTATTGACATTAGTTACTATGGCTCAATTGGAATACTGCGAGCCATCCAACTTCAAAGAAGTTGGGTCTCAGGCGACCTGCCGTGCTTGCATACCCCGTTTTGCAAAACGGGGCGAAAATACGGCTTATGCCTGATGTTCATGCCGGAGCCGGCTGCGCCGCTGCACTGTATGAACATTAAAGTTATTGCGGTTCTCGAAGAGCGTAACAAATAACAATACACGATATTTGTGCGAATATCGTGTATTGTTGTTGATACTTAATTAAATATTAATTTTACGATAAAGATAATAATTTTAAGATACAGGCTCATTAGCGCGTAGCCTCCCAGAAGCCCTGTTATCAAACGGCGGGGGTTATTGTTTTGGATAATTCCCTTTGCCTGAAGCAGCCAATCCAAAAACATCACAGCGCAAAATGCCAAAATCACAACAATGCTCGGCTGATAGAAAAATATCAGGACAGTCGAAAAAATCCAGCCCAATATAACGCCGGTACAACGGGAGCACAGGGGGAACTGGGCGTTGCCTATAAAAAAGCTGCGCTCGGGATCCTGGTGGCAGCCCGTACGCTTCCCCAGCTCCATCAGCTTTATCCACCTTTGGTTATCCATTGAACCGCCGTCCGCAGTCACGGCAAACCCAATAGTCACGGTGGGTTGTCTTTGTATCGCTTCCGCATGCGCCGCAGAGCAGCCCGATAGGACCGAACAGCAGATAGCCGCAGCAGCCGTTGCCCGCATTGTAGCCTCCGCCCGTCACATTGGTTTCCTGCATGGGCTGGCAGTTATTGCTGCCGCAGTGAGGACACTTGACGCCTGTGCCGTAGGTACGGGCGGAAGAGCCTCCCACAACCTCGGCGTTGTATTCGGGAATATCCGCAGGAGCTCCGCACTTCGGGCAGTAGCTTGCGCTGCCCATATCCGTGCCGCATTTTGAACAATACATATAATCACCTCATTTTTTCGGTTGTAAATCAGAGCTAAGTAATATCGCTCAGCTTGTAAGGGGTTGTCTGGTATACAAAATAGTTGAGCCAGTTTGAGTACAGCAGGTTCGCATGGGAACGCCACACTACCGGCGGTTTTCTTGTAGGCTCGTCATTCGGGAAATAGTTTCTCGGGACCTTTATGTCAAGCCCCTTGGACTTGTCCCTGAAATACTCGTTGGCAAGAGTTATGTCGTCATACTCTGAATGACCCGTAACAAAGAATTGCCGCTCGCTCTTTGCGGTAACGATGTACACTCCCGCTTCATCGGACTTAGCCAGAATTTCAAGCTCGGGAACCTTGTCAATGTCCTCCTCGCGCACCTCCGTATGTCTTGAATGGGGCACGTAGAACTTATCGTCAAAGCCTCGGAGCAGGATTTTATGCTTCTTCTCCGGCACAACATAGTGCTCAAACACCCCGAAAACCTTTTCGTCCATATCATATTTGGGAATGCCGTAGTGGTAGTAAAGCCCTGCCTGTGCGCCCCAGCATATGTGAAAGGTTGAAGTCACGTTGGTCTTTGACCACTCCATGATTTCGCAGAGCTCGTCCCAATAGTCAACCTCTTCAAAGGGCATTTGCTCAACAGGTGCGCCCGTTATAATCAGCCCGTCAAACTTTCTGTTCTTGTATGCATCAAAGGTGTCGTAGAACGTTTCGATATGGCTCTTGGGCGTGTTCTTCGACTCGTAGCTTTTTGTGTGCATAAAGCTGATGTTTATCTGGAGCGGCGTGTTGCCCAGAACTCGCAAAAGCTGGGTTTCGGTTTCGATTTTCTTGGGCATTAGGTTGAGTATGAGTATTTCAAGAGAACGAATGTCCTGAGAAATCGCCCTCGTTTCCGTCATAACAAATATATTTTCACAGTTTAATATTTCCGTAGCCGGTAGATTATCCGTTACCTTAATAGGCATTTATTTTTCACCTTCAATCAATTAGTTGGGTCTATGCTTAGTATAGCATAAGTTTCGGTCATAGTAAAGAGGGAATACTCCGAAAGTCGGTTACGCCTTTTGCTTGCCCTGTTTTTCAAGCCTGCCGTAAGTCCATTCCCGAATAAGGGAATAGAGAACCGAAGTAAAGGGAATGAAAAACAACATTCCCGCAACGCCCATAAGACTGCTGCCTACGGTTACGGCAAAAAGCACCCACATAGACGGCAGACCTACCGAGGTTCCAACCACCTTGGGATAGATTAGGTTGCCCTCAATCTGCTGAATAACCAAAAAGGTTATAATAAATATGAGAGCCTGGAGCGGACTGACCATAACGATAAGAAACGCTCCCACTATGCAGCCGATAAAGGCTCCGAATATAGGAATAAGCGAGGCAAAGGCAATGAGAATACTTATCAGCAGCGAGTATGGCATACGCATTATGGTCATTACCACAAAAAACATCGAGCCTAAAATTAAGGCCTCAAGGCATTGCCCTGTAAAAAAGCTTGAAAATGTGTTGCTGCTCAGCTTTGCAATATGTAGTATTTTATCCACGGCCTTTTCAGGCAGGGCGGCGTTCATTAACATGGTAAGCTGCCGCTGCAGAGTTTCCTTTGTTACAAGGAGGTAGCACGCAAAAATGATACCGACAAAGAATGCCATTATTCCCGATACCACCGCCTTTGTGGCGGAAAATGTGCTGCCGATTACGTCCCCTGCGCCGTTTTGCAGAAAGTTAAACGCAGTCTCTATAATTCTGTCCATATTGATTTGTATGCCGGAAATCCAGTCATATATCTGCTTATTGTTTTTAAACATATCTTCCGCCCAAACCTGAACCTTGGGGAAGAAGGCTTCCGCCGCCCTCGTAAGCTCCCGCACGGTATCCCCGATTTGAGGGATTACAATAAACATAACGGCGGATATAACCCCCATAACCAGAAACAGGGTTATAAGCAAGCTGAGAGAGCGTACAACAGCTTTTGTCCTTTTCTTTTTCTTTTTGCTCAGCTTGAGAATGAGCTTCTCTATGCTTCTCATGGGAATATTAAGTATAAAGGCAAATATTCCTCCTAACACAAATGGAAATAGAATCCCCCAAACAAACTGTAACCCCGCAATCACCTTGTCCAAATTCTGTATGGAAAGAAAAGCCACAATGGTGAACAGAATTATTCCGCACATTTTCTTAATGTTGTCCTTTGATAAGTTCATGCCAAGCCTCCTTATATGTTGACCGTTCTCGGCTGTATTACCAATACGCCTTTGCCGCTTAAACCTGCGTCTTTACGGCAAACTCTGTATTTAAATATATCTCTCCAATAAAAATAACACTGAAGCGGCGATTTGTCAAGATGAACACAGTTAAAAACAACTTAAATTTGATTTTCCTTGCCTTGTGCTGTGGTTTTACCCTGCCACTTTGATTAAAAGTTGGTATAATAAATTTAAGGGTTCATGGTAAAATGAAATCGGACAGAAAAAACAATAGAAAAGACATAGTAAACAGTGATATAATAAAAAAATTTAATGAACAAAACGCAAAAATATCACGGAGGGTTACTATGTCCGGTAGTAAGTATACTACAAACAAAAGAAAATTTCAACACCTTACTTCTGAAAAGCGTGCTCAATTTTAAGAAATTTTTTAAGCTAAAGCGGGAACGCACATCATTGCATTCCCGCTTAACTTATGTTCAATAAGGGGCTTTGCCCCGTCATTCAGCGTTTCAGCGGGAGATTGTAGCTCCCACTGAAAAAAGTAAGTGGAACCCGCCCTAGGGTTCCCCAAAAATCGACGATTTTTGGGGATAGAGGAGAAACGACGCAGAGACGGGGTACATCTTGCTTTTAGTTATATCATGTCAGTTATCAGTTTTCTTGTTGAAGCCCATTGCATCATAGGCGGATATGAGATTATTACCAGGTCGTCAAAACCGCCGATTTGGTTATACAGAGATGTCAGGCTCATGGGATAATTGTTATCGTTATTGCCGTTAAAATATCTGGGATCTATAACATATACCTCGCTGTAATCGTTTACCGTCCAGGTTGAGAAAGCATTGCCGTACGAGTCCTTAATAATAACCAGCTTTTTACCGGTGCCTGCCGATGTGGTAAATACCACTAAAGGATTATCGCCTCCGATATAGTTGCCGTATGTATTGCGACCCTTGTGTACGGGACTGACGTTTTGGTACTTTACCTCTTGCATGGTCTGGTCAAAATATACCGCCCCTGCAGTGTCCACCTTGGGGAAGTATGACTGAACAAAGTCCGGTTCAACAGTTATTTTCCCTTCTAACGAGCTTGCGTACGAGCCGGTAAAGCCCTCTAAAACTTCGGTCTCAAAGGTATCAATTGGGTCAGCAGCCTCGCCCTTTGCAGCTTTGAACGCCTGATATGCGTAATATGAACCCAGCTGCGTCCAATGGTGATCGGTTCTGTAGAAAATATATTCCGAGGCGTGCTGATAGAGATTTTTAATTGCGTTAACCGCTGTAACGTTATCGTTAAGGTTTTGGCAGACTGTTTTGAAAGCTCCAACCTGATTTTGATATTGAGAGAGGGGAGCGTAAAACTCATCAGAGGTGGGAACAAGAATGTTATAAACATTGACGCCCGGAAGCGCGTCCGCAACCGAATTGACAACCTCTGCGTATGCCTTTGCGCTCTCATCGGACAGAGGCTCAGGATGAATTACCCAGCTTCCGCCGCCGACAATATACTTGTCAAAGTATTGAACATTGTCCTCTGCAAATCTGTAATCATTGCCGATATATGTATCGTTCATGAGCACGCTGTTGGCGCTGAATGAGGGCAATTCGCCGCTGAAACCGGGAGTTGTGATGATAACGGTTTGGGTCTCTTCAACCCAATCAACGGCACATCCCAGGCTTTCCGATATGGTGCGGACGGGAACAAGAGTTCTGCCGTCTATTTCAACAGGCGGAGAGTCCATATGCTTTTGTTCAAGTCCGCAGAAATACAGATCGTTGCCGATTTGCATAACTATTGTGGTGTCGTCTTTAATTGCGGTGATTTTTTGGGTGTCTCCGTCCCATTCAACGGAAGCTCCCAGTTCCTCAAAAATTTTCCGCATGGGAACCATTGTTCTGTCGTTAATGGTCCGGGGAGCTACGTCAAATTGAAGCAGTTCGCCGTCGAGATAAACTGAAATCGGACTGTCGGCAAACGCCGTTACAGTAAATAACGAAATCAGTAATACAAACGATAAAATCAGTCCTTTTAAACCTTTTGAGCTTAACATAGTTGTCCTCCTCGTATAATGAAAGTAGTAGTTTTTAGAGTTCCTCTCCAAGAACTATGGTATAATTTTGATAAAGCCTTTGTCAAAATAACCGAGTTCAGATATATAAAGTTATAGTACTTCATAGTTTTAATCTTTCTTGTTCTTTATTTTATCCCAATATTCCTTAGCCGCCTGCTCATTCTTGTTGTTGCCGAATTCGTAGTACACCTTATCTTTAATATTGTCGGGCAGGTATTGCTGCTCAACATAGTGGTTGGGGAAGTCGTGGGGATAGAGGTAGTTTTGCCCCTTAACCGTGTTCCCCTCCCCGTCATAGTGCATATTTTGCAGCTGACGCGGGATTGAACCCGTGTCTATGGTCTCGATATCACGAAGGGCTTGATTGATCGCCATATAAGCGGAGTTTGATTTTGGAGCGGTCGCCAGCAGGATAGCGGCATGGGCAAGAGGTATTCTCGCCTCGGGGAAGCCCAGCATCAGCGCACTGTCCACGCAGGATTTTACTATGGAAATCGCCTGCGGATAGGCAAGCCCGATATCCTCGCAGGCTATAACCATAAGGCGGCGGCAAATGGACTGAATATCGTCCGCTGCAATAAGCCGCGCCAAATAGTGAACGGCGGCGTTGGGGTCGCTGCCCCTGATAGACTTTTGCAGAGCGCTCATAACGTCGTACTGGTTATCGCCCTTTTTGTCAAATTGAAAGGCTTTCTTTTGGGTGCACTGCTCCGCCAGCTCTAAGGTTATGTGGATTGCTCCGTCCTCTTGGGGCTTTGCGTACATAACCGCCAATTCCAAGGCGTTCAGCGCCTTTCGCAGGTCGCCTCCCGACTTTTCTGCCAGGTGCTCAACAACGCCCTCTCCTATAATCATTTCGGTATTCGGGAAGTCCTCTTTCATAATAATCTCAAGCCCTCTGTTGAGAGCGGAAATTATATCTTGGGTGGTAAGGGGCTTAAACTCAAACACGGTGGAGCGGCTTAAAATCGCATTGTACACATAAAAGTACGGATTTTCGGTGGTGCTTGCGATAAGGGTAATCTTTCCGTTTTCGGTGTATTCAAGAAGCGACTGCTGCTGCTTCTTATTGAAGTTCTGGATCTCGTCAAGATACAGCAAAATGCCGTTCTGCCCGAACAGCCCGTCGCTCTCCTTAACTATGTTTTTTATGTCCGACACGGACGCATTTGTTGCGTTCAGGCGATACAGTGTTTTGTTTGACGACTTAGCGGCGATATTGGCAACCGTAGTCTTGCCTGTGCCGGACAATCCGTAAAATATCATGTTGGGAATATTCCCGCTTTCAATAATATTTCTCAGGATTTTGTTTTTGCCTAAAATATGCTGTTGACCCACAACCTCATCCAGGGTTGTGGGTCTTAACCTATCCGCTAAGGGTTTATTGTGCTTAAGCATAGAGAGGGTGCTTGTCGCAAAGAGCCTGAACCCGCTTTGCAACCTCTGCTTTGTTGCCCTCAAAATCTTTGATTACCATGGAGATAAGCTCAGCTATCTCAACCATGTCCTCCTCAACAAAGCCGCGTGTTGTAACGGCGGGGGTTCCCAGTCTGATACCGCTTGTAACAAAGGGGCTCTTGGGGTCGTTGGGGATGGTGTTCTTGTTACAGGTAATGCCAACCTCGTCCAGCATTTTCTCAACTTCCTTACCGGTCATGTCCTGCTTGAGCAGGCTAACCAGCATAAGGTGGTTGTCCGTTCCACCGGAAATGATTTCAAGACCTCTTTCCTGAAGAGCGGAAGCCAGAACGGAAGCGTTCTTCTTAACCTGCGCCTGGTACGCCTTAAACTCGTCGGACAGAGCTTCCTTAAAGCATACCGCCTTTGCCGCAATAACGTGCATCAAGGGGCCGCCCTGGTTACCGGGGAACACAGCCTTGTTAATCATGGGACCGTATTCTTCCTTGCACAGGATCATTCCGCCTCTGGGGCCTCTCAGGGTCTTGTGAGTTGTGGTTGTAACAAAGTCCGCATAGGGAACCGGGCTGGGATGGAGACCTGCGGCAACCAAACCGGCAATATGAGCCATGTCAACCATCAGGTATGCGCCAACCTCGTCGGCAATCTCGCGGAACCTCTTAAAGTCGATTTCTCTTGCATATGCGCTTGCGCCGGCAAGGATGAGCTTGGGCTTGTGCTCCAGAGCCAGCTTGCGAACGTTATCATAATCAATTCTGTGAGTCACAGGGTCAACGCCGTAGGGCACAACGTTAAAGTACTTACCCGAGATATTAACCGGCGAACCGTGGCTCAAATGGCCGCCCTCTGCCAAGCTCATGCCCAGGTATGTATCTCCCGGCTCCATGCAGGCAAAGAACACAGCTAAGTTTGCCGTCGCGCCCGAGTGGGGCTGAACATTGGCAAACTCCGCGCCGAACAGCTCCTTTGCGCGGTCTCTTGCCAGATCCTCAACAATATCAACGTATTCGCAGCCGCCGTAGTAACGCTTTCCGGGATAACCCTCAGCGTACTTGTTGGTAAGGGGAGTTCCCATGGCTTCAATAACGGCGGGGCTGACAAAGTTCTCGGAAGCGATAAGCTCAATCTTGTTGCGCTGCCTGTTAATCTCTTTCTCGATGGCTGCCTGAACCTCAGGGTCAACAGCGTTCAGGTGTTCAAATTCAAACATTTAAAAATCCTCCATATATATAATTATTAATTTTCAAATTTGGGTTGAAAAAACAACATAACAATATTATAATAGTAAATAAAGAATTTTGCAAGAGGTATTTTGAATATGAGAGAAAAAATTGCTGATAAAAAAGAGAGAGTGCTGAAAATAATAGAAATATTTAACCGGGTGTACAGTGACGCAGACTGTACGCTGGAATATGACAATCCCCTCCAGCTCCTTATTTCCACCCAGCTTGCGGCTCAGTGCACGGACAAGCGGGTTAATATTGTGACGAAGGATTTGTATAAGAAATATCCCGATGTGTACGCCTTTGCCAATGCGGATGAGATGGAGCTCAGAGAGGATATAAAGCCCACAGGCTTTTTCCGCAACAAAGCTAAGAACATAATCGGCTGCTGCCAAATGCTGATTAAGGATTACGGCGGCCAGGTGCCCGAGGCAATGGAGGATCTCTTAAAGCTGCCGGGAGTGGGAAGAAAGACGGCAAATCTGGTGCGGGGGGATTACTTCGGTATTCCCGGAATTGTGGTTGACACCCACGCTACCCGTTTATCAAATAAGCTGGGGCTTACCAAGAACACCGACCCGAAAAAGATTGAAATTGACTTGCTAAAGATAGTGCCGGAGGAGTATCAAACATCGTTTTGCCACCAGCTTGTGTATCACGGCAGGGCGTACTGCGACGCCAGAAAACCCAAGTGTGCCGAGTGCCCAATAAATCACCTGTGCCCGACATATAATGAGGTTTAGGGGGGACTAAGTCCCCTAAAACCCCTATTACTGCGTAATAATTAAAAACTTTACTTTTATACTATACCCATGTAATTTTATTTATACTTGATAGTATAA